>NZ_JBLURD010000004.1:0-352751 GCF_051209435.1 Klebsiella sp. HN106
CCTGACTCCTTGAGAGTCCTGAAGGAACGTTGAAGACGACGACGTTGATAGGCCGGGTGTGTAAGCGCAGCGATGCGTTGAGCTAACCGGTACTAATGAACCGTGAGGCTTAACCTTACAACGCCGAAGATGTTTTGGCGGATTTGAGAAGACAACAATTTCAGCATTGATTACAGATTTTCGGGAACGAAAGATTTTACGCTGAGGCAAGGCGGCAAATGAAGGAAAGGAAGGAGCATACTGAAGTATGTGACTGACTTTACGAATGCAGCCAACGCAGCATCGGTGTAAAAGATTCGTTTCTGACAACAGAATTTGCCTGGCGGCGATAGCGCGGTGGTCCCACCTGACCCCATGCCGAACTCAGAAGTGAAACGCCGTAGCGCCGATGGTAGTGTGGGGTCTCCCCATGTGAGAGTAGGGAACTGCCAGGCATCAAACAAGTGAAGAGCCCATCCTGACGGATGGGCTTTTTGCGTTTTAGTCGTCTGAAACTGTCGGATATCGTTCTCCCTGTATCCAATATCCCTCATGAATCCTGCCGGATTTATGCTGTCTCCCTGTATAAGATCCAGAGTAATTCCCTCTCCACATTCCAGACTTATGTACCAGGCTTATAATATGTACCTGTGGGCATGAGAGAAAATAATGGCCATTAAGCCTTTTAATTACCAGCAAGACTTTTCCTGCATCGATTTTCGCCAGCACCCGGAGCTCTATCAGGTAGGAAGAGGCGAACAGGGCGTGTTGTTGGTTGAGCCCTATAAAAGCGAAATCCTTCCCTACTGGCGCTATAAAGATGAAGCATCCGCGACTGAATCTGCCAGGGAAATTTATCAGCTCTTCGAGTTTTATCGACAGCAGAATGATTTCGTTGGTATGGATATGGCACGAAAATTTATTCAGATGGGCTACACCCGGGCAAGGCGTTATGCCAATTACAAAGGTGGTAAAAAATATGCAAAGGATGGCTGCCTGAATCCACGTGGTAATGATCCTGTTAAGGCAGCAGCTGCGGCAGTCTTTAAACAATGGTGGGATAAACTTCGGCAGGATGAAGATTATCTCCAGAGAAAAAAGAAACATCAGGCTCAATGGGGGTAATTTTCAACCTCAATGTTCCTCGCCCCGCATAAATATTTACCGTGATTTAGCCTATATAAAAAACTGTATTGCCCGATCTTCACCATATTTCACTTTGTTAATCCTTAAGAATCTACTTTTAATCGCGAAAAGATACATTACGAAAAAAAATGTGAATAGCATCACAAACTAAAAAATAACAATTATATAACATTTGATTTACTAACTGATTTGCCTGATGGCGCGGGGACACCCGATGAGGCAGATTGCAGTCTTTGCTGGAGCAGAATTACAATGACAGAAAGCAGTATTAGCGAACGTGAATCGCTGGAACATGCCGATACCCGGCGCCGTATATGGGCCATTGTTGGGGCATCGTCAGGGAATCTGGTGGAATGGTTTGATTTTTATGTCTATTCATTTTGCTCACTCTATTTCGCGCACATCTTCTTTCCTTCCGGGAATACCACAACCCAATTGTTACAAACGGCAGGAGTGTTTGCTGCCGGTTTTCTGATGCGTCCAATCGGCGGATGGATATTCGGGCGCATTGCTGATCGTCGTGGACGCAAAACTTCTATGCTGATTTCCGTATGCATGATGTGTTTTGGTTCACTGGTGATAGCCTGCCTGCCGGGTTATGCAACGATAGGAACCTGGGCTCCGGCTCTGCTTCTGCTTGCACGTTTATTCCAGGGATTATCCGTCGGGGGGGAATACGGTACCAGCGCCACCTATATGAGCGAAGTTGCCGTAGAAGGTAAGAAAGGGTTCTATGCCTCATTTCAGTACGTCACGCTGATTGGTGGTCAACTTCTGGCGGTGCTGGTTGTTGTTGCATTACAACAGATCCTCAGTGATGAAGATCTTCATGCCTGGGGATGGCGTATTCCGTTTGCCCTTGGCGCAGTCCTGGCTATCGTGGCCTTGTGGCTGCGACGCCAGTTGGACGAAACTTCTAAGCAGGAAACGCGCGCGTTAAAAGAAGCTGGTTCGTTCAAAGGGCTCTGGCGTAACCGCAAGGCATTTATTATGGTACTGGGCTTTACTGCCGCCGGGTCGTTAAGCTTTTATACCTTCACCACTTATATGCAAAAATATCTGGTCAATACCGCGGGTATGACAGCGGGCACCGCCAGCATGATTATGACCGCTGCTTTATTTGTTTATATGCTGGTTCAGCCGCTTTTTGGCGCCCTCTCGGACAAGATTGGCCGTCGTACCTCAATGCTCTGTTTTGGCGCGTTGGTCACCCTCTTTACCGTGCCGATTCTTAATGCGCTACAAAACGTGAGTTCGCCGTATGCGGCGTTTGCTCTGGTGATATGCGCCCTGCTGATCGTCAGTTTCTACACCTCAATCAGCGGCATTCTGAAGGCGGAAATGTTTCCGGCCCAGGTACGTGCTCTGGGCGTTGGGCTTTCTTACGCTGTAGCCAATGCGCTATTCGGCGGCTCGGCCGAGTATGTCGCACTGTCGCTAAAATCTGTGGGAATTGAGCACGCTTTTTACTGGTACGTGACCGTCATGGGGGCGATTGCTTTTCTGGTCTCTCTGACGCTGCATCGTAAAGGTAAAGGGCTGCGCTTGTAGATTTATTGATGTGCCAGCTGCCATACCGCATAGCCGGTTGTGGCGCCTGCCACATCCCAGGCGAAATCTTTCCAGCTCCAGCCGCTCCCCGACGGGCGGCTGTCCCATAGCTCCTTCGATGCCCCTAAGCTCACGGAAAACATAAAGCCAATAGCGCCGCTCCGGTCGCGACTATAGCCTTGATGCTGGGCATATTCGTTACCTGCGGCAGAAAGCATCGCTGAGGCGAGGAAGTGCTGGGCTTTGTCCTGACCGCTCCATGAATCATTGGCCATATGGCTGCAGCCGGTCAGTAGTAACAGCGGGGCAATAAGCATGATATTGCGCATACAAATTCCAGGAAAAAGCCCCGCTGAGCGGGGCGGAAATTCAAAGAATACGGCTGATAAGGCGGTCGATTCGAATACGTCGCAGGCGTCTGATCAGTTTGCGTACTTTTATCGGGTAGTCGGCAATACTTTGTAGATCGCGATAGTGCTTAACGATCGTGGTATGTTTACGGATGAGGCTGAGTTCTTTTTCGCGCATGGCACCAAGCTGATGCTTTGGATCGTGGATAAGAATCGCGTTTTCCAAATCCAGCCGCCATGCGCGCGGGTTCAGGTTATTGCCGGTCAGTAGCATCCACTCATCATCAACCCACATGCCTTTCAGGTGATAGCTGTTATCATCATCCTTCCATAAACGGACAATGAGCTGGTCAGTATTCACGTAATACTGCAGACGGCTCAGGAAGCGCCGCAGATTAATTTCATAAAGATAGGGCAGCGCGCCGATAATTTTAAATGGCTGATCTTCCGGAATATAGAAATCATTGGCGGTTTTATCGCCGACGATAATTTCGACTTTTTTGCCACTCCGCAACAGCTGAATGATATTACGTACCAGCAGAGCCGGCAGGTTGAAATAGGGGGTGCAGATAGTCAGCTTATGTTCAGCGCAGGGCATCAGATGGAAAATGGTTTTATTCAGCAGGCTCGTCTTGCCCAGGCCAACTAGCGGGGTTACCGACAGCTGTTCTTCGTCGGCATCGCCTGGGAAATGGTAGCGGCTATCGCGCAGCTCCTGGCGGTACTGGCGGATTTCATTCTTGATTTCCGGGCTTTTTGGGCGATCGGCCTTATCAAGGCGGTTAACGCCGCGACCTTGCACCAGGTTGTTCGTAACCCAGTCAAACATCACATCGGCCATTTTCGCGTTGCGAATGCACTGGTAGCGATCATAACGATACTTATCGTGCTGATGCAGGTAAACGTCGTTCAGACTGGCGCCGCTGTAGAGAACGCAATCATCAATGATAAAGCCTTTGAAATGGAGGACGCCGAGAGCTTCCCGGGTATTGACCGGAACGCCATAAACCGGGATATCGACGCCAGGGTTCTCCTGCGCCATGCGGCAATACCAGTCGGCGTTGGTGTTTGACGCGGCGACGCCAATACGCCCGCGCTGGGCACGATGCCAGTCAACCAGCACCTGGACATCTAACTCTGGACGCTGACGCTTAGCGTCGTACAGCGCCTGCAAAATTCCTTTACCGCCATCATCCTGTTCCAGATAGAGCGCAATGATACAAATACGCTGGGTGGCTTGAGCTATCCTGGCCAGTAACGCTTGCCGAAAATCTGCCGGAGCGTAAAAGAACTCGATATCATCAACTGACTGAGAAAGCTTAGGGAGTTGGGCAAGGTGTTGTTGATGTTTATTGCGTTTAAATTTTGACAACATCACAGTGCGTTTCTTCTCTGTTTATTGAAGGGTCTTCTGTACCATGCAGACGACGTAAGCGGGCAATAATACCATTACTACCCGTTAAAGTAGTCAACAATTGCGGCCAGCCGATTGTAATTGCTCAGATACAAGCTGTAGAGACAAACTGACAATTCCATCTTCAAGCTGAATATCAACTGAGAATCCTAGCTTTCTGGCGAGTCCAATCATGCCTTTATTATTAGGCATAGTAATGCCATTCAGCCGCTGCAGACCGTGACTTTGCGTATAGGCAATGAGCTTTTCCAGTAGCTTACGGCCTAAACCCATACCCTTTAAATCAGAGCGCACCAGTACGGCAAATTCGGCATCGATGTTATCCGGGTCGGAGATCGCTCGCGTCACGCCGAGGATCTCATTCCCTTCAGCCGTCGTGCGCACGGCAACAAAGGCCATTTCTCGATCGTAGTCGATCTGCGTCATGTTAGCTAAATCATCGTGAGTAAATTCGTTGATTTCGCTGAAGTAACGATAATAAAGATCTTCCTTCGTGACCTGTGCGATAAAGGCCAGCAGCTGCGGCTCATCTTCCGGGAGTATGGGACGGAAAAGGCAGCGTTCGCCATTCTTCATCACTACCCACTCCTCCTGCTGCTGCGGATAAGGGCGGATGGCCAGGCGGCTTTCACTATCGCCAGTGAACGGCGCGAGAGTTAACGTGACGTCAAGCGCGGTAAACTCGTGACCGGAAGCCAGCAGAGGGTGGATATCGAGGCGCTGGATTTCCGGGCAGTCGACGATCAAATTCGATACATGTACCAGTAGCTGACTCAGGCCGGGAATATCGAGCGGACGCAGCGCGCTGCGCCCGCGCACTTTTTTGCTTTTGATGGCCTGGATGACCAGGTAGCGCGCAAGGTTCATATTGAGCGGCGGGAGTGCGACGGCGGCCTGATCTTCTGCTCGCCATTCGACGCCGCCTTCGCCCAGCATGATCAGCGGTCCAAAAACCGGATCGTGCTCGACGACGACCCGCAGCTCCTGCGCCCCGGCTCGATTGGCCATGCTTTGCACCAGCAGTCCGTGAATACGCGCCTGCGGCCAGGTCATTTTGACACGATCGATAATCGCGTCCGCGGCCTGCTGTACCTCGGTAGCCGTACGTAGGTAAAGCATGACCCCCTGGACTTCCGACTTATGGGGGATGTCTGGCGAGCGGAGCTTGAGCGCGACGGGGTAACCTATCTGTTCGGCGATATGCACGGCCTCGGCGCTATCTGCGGCAATCCACGTCGGTAGAGTATGAATACCGTAAGCGCGCAGAACAGGACTCACTTCATGGGTATCCAGCGTGGTGGCACCTTCATTGATTGCGCGTTGTAACAGACTATGCGCTTCGGCTGTGTTAGTGGCTAATGAGACTGGCAGTACCGGGGTCTCTCTGAGCTGCTTCTGGTTACGCCGGTATTCCACCATATGCATAAACGCGGTTATCGTCCCTTCGGGGGTGCGATAGGTCGGTAGTCCCGCATCGCTAAACAGACGACGCGCCTCTTGCGATGAAAACTCACCGCACCAGTTAGTCAGAACCGTAACGTATTTACCGCGCGGATGGCGCTTCAGGGCGTCAATCAGCGCCAGCGCGCTTTCCGTCCCCGGAGCAGCAGCGCTGGGTGAATGGATCACCAGCAGCGCGTCGTAATCATGGCTATCCAGCAGCACGTTCAGCGCTTTGAGGTAATGCTCGCTACTGGCGTCATCGCGGAGATCCAGTGGGTTAGCGATATCCATGGTTTCAGGCAACGCCTGGCGGAGAAGAGCGCTGGTCTCTTCGCTGAGAGCGGCAAGTTTGCCGTTGCGCAGCCAAAGCTCATCCAGCGCCAGCGCAGCCGGCGCTGCGCCGTTACTGATAATCATGAGTTTCTCGCCGCGCAGTGGGCGCATATGGCTGAGGGTTTCCACCGCAGAGAACAGTTCGTGAGTATCCTGAACCCGCAACAAACCCGCGCGCTGAATAGCGGCGTCCCAGGCCGGATCCATACCGGAATTGACGTGCAGCAGCTTTTGCGCCGCCGGACTACGCCCGCTTTTGATCACCAGGATAGGCTTATTGCGCGACGCGCTACGGGCCGCGGAGACAAAGCGACGGGCGTCGCTAAGGTGTTCAAGATAGAGCAGAATAGCGCTGGTTTTACTGTCGCGAGCAAGGAAATCGAGCAGGTCATCAACGTCGATATCCAGGCTATCGCCGAGCGCAATAAAGTAAGAAAACCCCATTTCGCGCTGCTGGGCCCAGTCGAGGATGGTGTTGGATACGGCCGCCGATTGCGAAATAAACGCCAGTTTACCGCGATGGATAGGAACCGGCGAAAAGCTGGCGTTAAGGCCCTGCCAGGGCGCAAGCAGGCCGAGACTATTCGGCCCGAGCAGGCGCATTTGATAGCGGGCTGCGCATTCAAGCAGCGCGGGATACTGTTCGGGTAGTGAAGAGAGAATAATGCAGGTCTTACACCCTTTTTGCCCCAATGCTTCCAGAAGCTCAAGGTTTCTTCGGGCATTGGTGCAAAGCACCGCGAGATCGGGGGTAAAGGGCAGGCTGTTGACGTCAGGCCAGGCCAGTACGCCCTGAACCGCTTTCCACGCCGGCGTAACGGGAAGGACAGGGCCGTTAAATCCGCCAGCCAGCAGGTTGCGCATCATCAGATAACCGGCGCGCTGTGGTTTCATTGATGCGCCGATAACGGCGATCGATTTCGGCCGCAGCAATGCTTCGAGGCCTCGTTGGCTCATTCCGGTCTCCTTTGATCCCCAGTGACCGAATGATTTTAAACGTTTTCTGTCAGTTGTGCTGTGATACCGCCCTTATGCTGCGTTTTTCCTGCCAGATAGCGCTTTCTGAATAAGCTGAAATGATCGCCAAGGGCGCTGGCTGCGGTGACATCCCCCGCAAGATCCAGCAGCGCTATGGCGACTTCAGCGGTACAGTATTGGCCTTCTGCATGGGCTTCTCGCAGGCGATAAGCGGAGACGCGGGACAGATCAACGGAAATCATCGGCAGCGCATCAAGCCAGGGACTTTTGCGGAACATTTTTCGCGCCTCGGGCCAGGTGCCGTCGAGCATAATAAACAGCGGAGGTTTGCCGGGAAGCGGTGCGTCAAGTACCCGGCGCCCGGCGCTGGCATAGGAGGCCGGAAAAACCACCATTGGCTGATATCTCGCGTCGGCAACGAGATCGAGAAGCGCCTGCGGCGGTTCGGTTCGTGACCATTGAAAGGCTTCCGTATCCGGCAGGATATCGGCAATCAGGCGTCCGGTATTGCTGGGCTTCATTGGCTCGGTATCGAACATCACCAGGCAAAAACGGCTGGTGGCGGCAACGGGATTAAGGGTCGCGCAGAGGCACTGTTTCAACGGCAGCAAACAGCGCTGGCAGCGGTGAATACGGTTGCCGCGAGCAAGAAAAGGCCGGGTGGCGCGCGCGAGACGTTCGGCGCGAAGGCGAAGGACGGCGTTATCAGTCATGGGGATCGCTAAGAAAAAACGCCATTGTCGCAGAGGTAAAAACGGGGCACAAGCGGTGCCCCGTCGGGTTTATTGCTGGCCGGCTTCGTTCAACCAGCTATCGAAAGGCGCTTTCGGTACGGCGCCGTTCAGCATGTCGATGACTTCACCATTTTTGAACATCATAATGGTCGGGATACTGCGGATGCGGAAGCGGGCGCTCAGTTCGCGTTCCATTTCGGTATTCACTTTCACGAACCGCATTTCGCCGCTGCGCTCTTCAGCCACATCTTCGAAAATGGGCGCAAAGTTACGGCAGGGGCCGCACCACGGCGCCCAGAAATCAACGACAACGGGCAGATCGTCCTTCAGCAGTTTATCCAGCGTTGCCCCGGTCGCGTTGATCACATCGCCGTCAAAAAGATCGTGGCCGCAGCGCCCGCATTTCGCGCCATCAGCGCTACGATCGTCGGGGATGCGGTTCAGAGCCTGACAACTGGCACAAACGGTATTCATAACTAACCTCTGGTTATGGGTTGCAGCGCGGCACGTGGCCGATTTGTTTCTGTAATGTTACATATTATCGATGCAGTACTAATAAAGGACAATGAGTTTTATTCAATGATTACGATAGACTCAGGCTTTTAAATGAAATAATGGCTAAGTGATGGCACATCGGGTAATCTGCGCGCTTCGCGCAGCGCAGGTGGAGAAAATGAATGAGCGACGACGAACTGAAAAATAAAAGCGGCAAGGTCAAAGTGATGTATGTCCGCAGTGATGATGATTCTGACCGACGTACCCATAACCCGCGTACCGGGAAAGGTGGGGGACGCCCAGGAAAGTCTCGTGTTGACGGTCGTAACCGCCCTGCGCGCGATGAAAGAGACAGCCGCGGTGGCGATCGTAAACGTGACGATCGCAAGCGTGAAGGCTTCGGCGGTGAGGGTTCCTCTCCGTGGCGTACCGTATCCCGCGCGCCGGGTGATGAGGCGCCGGTAAAAGCGGATCACGGCGGGATCAGCGGAAAAAGCTTTATCGATCCTGAAGTGCTGCGTCGCCAGCGCGCGGAAGAGACCCGCGTTTACGGCGAAAATGCCTGCCAGGCGCTTTTCCAGAGCCGTCCGGACGCTATTGTGCGCGCTTGGTTTATCCAGAGCGTGACTCCGCGCTTCAAAGAAGCCCTGCGCTGGATGGCGGCTAACCGTAAAGCTTATCACGTCGTTGATGAAGCAGAGCTGGCGAAAGCGTCCGGCACTGAACACCACGGCGGAGTTTGCTTCCTGATTAAAAAACGTCATGGCACCTCTGTTGAGCAGTGGGTGGCGAAAGCCGACGCTGAAGATTGCGTGCTGGCGCTGGAAGATGTCGGCAACCCGCACAACCTTGGCGCCATCATGCGCAGCTGCGCGCACTTCGGCGTTAAGGGCGTAATTGTGCAGGATGCTGGCGTTATGGAGTCCGGTGCCGCGATTCGTACCGCAGAAGGCGGGGCAGAACACGTTGAACCGATTACGGGCGACAGCTTTATCGATACGCTTGAGCGCTTCCGTAAAGCGGGCTACGCGATTGTTTCAACTTCCAGCCATAACGGGACTCCGCTGTTTAAAGCCGAGTTGCCGAAGAAGATGGTGCTGGTATTAGGGCAGGAGAGCGACGGTCTGTCTGATGCCGCTATCTCCAGCGCCGATCTGAATATTGCTATCGAAGGCACCGGCAACGTTGAAAGCCTGAACGTTTCCGTGGCAACCGGCGTGCTGCTGGCAGAATGGTGGCGACAGAACAAAGCTTGATAGCTTGTCGCAGAACGATAAATGCCAGCGTAATGCTGGCATTTTCATTGTCATCCCTAAACCACCTCCTGGGGAGGTGGTGATTGATTTTTAACACTGGTCTGCTTTATTCGCTCTCAGCCGGCAGCCGGGGTAGCCAGTCAATTGGCGCTTCGCCGCGTTCAGCCAGCCATTCATTCGCCAGGACGAAATGATTACAGCCGAAGAAGCCGCGGTGCGCGGAGAGCGGTGACGGATGCGGCGCTTTGAGCACGCAATGGCGCTGGCGATCGATAATCGCGCCTTTCTTTTGCGCATGTGAACCCCACAGCAAAAATACAACCCCTTCCCGATGCTGGTTAATCAGTGAAATCACTTTATCGGTAAAGGTTTCCCATCCAAGACTAGCGTGAGAGTGCGCTTGCCCGGCGCGTACCGTTAATACGGTATTAAGCAGCAAAACCCCCTGACGCGCCCAGCTTTCGAGATAACCATGATTTGGGCGCTGAAAGCCCGGGATCGTGCCTTCCAGCTCTTTATACATGTTCAGCAGAGAAGGAGGGGTCGCAACGCCCGGTAAAACAGAGAAGGCAAGGCCGTGAGCCTGTCCTGGTCCGTGGTAGGGATCCTGACCGAGGATCACCACTTTGACGTCGCTTAGCTCGGTATAGCGAAACGCGTTGAAAACGTCTTTTTGTGGAGGATAGATAGTGATGCCCGATTGCCGCTCTTCAGCAACCGTTTTTAAGGTATTAACAAACCAGGGTTGCTGCTTCTCTTCTGCCAGCACATCGTGCCAGGTTAATGGGGTGGTCATTTTGCTCTCCTGCAAAGTGTCATTGCCATAGCTTAACTGCATCTTTCTACAACACAAAATTTACGCCATCCCACTGGCGTTCTTTGTGCAAAAAAAATTGAAAATTTACAAATTTTTTTGGTGAAGGGTGTAGCGTAACTTGATGTAAAACAATAATATCTGCCTATACCCACTTTTGTGATGGGGTTTTTGTTGATATAAATCAAAGAATGCCGGATGCCCGGCTGATATATATACACTCATACAACAATGGTTTTACCAATTGGCCGCGAAGGCCAATAATCGAACAAACACTGCCTGGGAGGCATAAAATGATTACTGGTATCCAAATTACTAAAGCTGCAAATGACGACCTGCTGAACTCTTTCTGGCTGCTGGATAGCGAAAAAGGCGAAGCCCGCTGCCTGTGCGCGAAAGCCGGTTTTGCTGAAGATGACGTGGTTGCGGTGAGCAATCTGGGCGAGATCGAATACCGTGAAATCCCGGTAGACGTGAAGCCTGAAGTCCGCGTTGAAGGCGGTCAGCATCTGAACGTGAACGTTCTGCGTCGCGAAACTCTGCTGGATGCGGTTGAACATCCGGAAAAATATCCACAGCTGACCATTCGCGTTTCTGGCTATGCGGTGCGCTTTAACTCCCTGACGCCGGAACAGCAGCGCGACGTTATCGCCCGTACTTTTACCGAAAGCCTGTAAGACTCAACTTTGATGTAAAAACGCCGGGATATCCCGGCGTTTTTTTACTCTTCGTTTGCCTTCTGCGCGGTATCCGCTCCGCTTGGTTTACGACGCTTACCAATGTTTTTGGTATCGCGGTGGCGTTTTTTCACGCGCGGCTTCTCTTTTTCTTTCTCTTTCTTCTCTGCACGCTTCGCTAATACTTTCCTGGACGGTTTACCGGTTTGCTTCTCGCTTGGCGCGCGGGTAGTTGGGCGCAGCCCATCAATAACGCGGGCTTTTAGCGGCTCTTCAGTATAGCGGCCAATTTTACCCAGCAGCAGATGATCGTGGGCTTCAACCAGTGAAATAGCCGTACCTTTTTTACCCGCCCGGCCGGTACGACCAATACGGTGCAGGTAAATATCTGCCGTGCGCGGCAGGTCGAAGTTAAATACGTGGCTTACGTCCGCGATGTCGATTCCGCGTGCGGCAACATCGGTAGCGATTAACACGTTAATTCGACCATCGGTCAGGCGGCTAATTGCTTCATTACGTTTCGCCTGCACCATCTCGCCTTCCAGCCAGCAGGTATTGATACCCGCTTCACGCAGCCAGCCCGCCAGTTCATGAACGCGCTCGCGCTTACGTACGAAGACGATAGAGCGCGTCGCTTCCGGCTGCTTCAGCAGATGGACCAGCAGAGCGGTCTTGTGCTTGACGTCATCGGCACGGTAATACCACTGGTGAATTTTTTTACGCTCGCGGGTGGAGGGCGTTGCCGAGACTTCTACCGGTTCTTCCAGCAGGCGTTCAGCAAAATCTTTAATGGCGTCACCTTCGAGGGTGGCGGAGAACAGCATCGTCTGCTTACGCCAGCGGGTTTCACCGGCAATGTGTTCGATATCCTGCGCGAAGCCCATATCCAGCATGCGGTCCGCTTCATCAAGGATCAGGGTTTCAACGGCGCGGCAATCAAAGTTTTCTTCTTTAATATACTGCAGCAGGCGGCCGGTCGTGGCGACCACAATATCCTGGTTCTCGCTGAACACTTCAGCATGGTTCATATAGGCGACACCGCCGGTAATGGTGGCGATATCCAGATGAGTATGTTTTGCCAGCTCACGCGCGTGGTCGGCAACCTGCATTGCCAGTTCGCGAGTTGGGGTCAGGATAAGAATGCGCGGCGGACCAGATTTCTTGCGTGGAAAATCGAGCAGATGCTGCAACGCGGGCAGAAGATACGCCGCCGTTTTACCGGTGCCTGTCGGGGCTGAACCGAGAATATCACGGCCATCAAGCGCAGGCGGAATAGCGGCGGCCTGAATGGCTGTCGGGCGTGTGAAACCTTTGTCCTGGAGAGCGTCCAGCAGGTTTTCGTCGAGTTCAAGTTCGGAAAAAGTCGTTACAGTCATGATCTACCTCTGAGTGGACCGCCGATTATAGACGTTACGGACGCAATGTTCATCTGTTTGTAAGGCTATCTGTTCTCCGGTATTGTGCATAGCCTTACGCTCAGGAGTTTTTGTCCGCAAGGTTATCGAGGATGTCCCAGTCGAAGTTCGCGCTGCCGCGCAATGGTTTTACGTTTAAGCAGTTTTTTGTCGCCCACGATCGCTGTGCGATGAAAGTGGGTACCGACGGTATTTTACTTGGCGCATGGGCCCCGATCGCGCAGGTTAAGCGCGTGCTGGATATCGGCGCGGGCAGCGGCCTGTTAGCCCTGATGCTCGCGCAGCGTACCGGGGAGACGGTCATCGTGGATGCCGTGGAGCTGGACGAAGAGGCGGCACAACAGGCGCGAGAAAACGCCGCGGATTCTCCATGGGCCGGGCGTCTGCAGATTCATCAGGCCGATATTCAGCAATGGCAGCCGCGGCAAACCCGACGCTATGAGCTGATTGTCAGCAACCCGCCTTTTTTCGCAGAAGGCGTACCTTGCGCCACCTCGCAGCGCGAGCAGGCTCGATACACTTCCTCTCTCGATCACGCAACATTATTAACCTGCGCCGCCGAACTTATTACGGAAGAGGGGTTTTTCTGCGTTGTGCTTCCGGTCGACATCGGTAACGCGTTTGTGCAGCGGGCGCAGAATATGGGCTGGCATCTGCGTCTACGAACGGATGTCGCGGAAACGGAAATGCGCCCGCCGCATCGGGTTCTGCTGGCTTTTTCGCCGTCGGCGGGGGAAGAGTGCTTTAGCGACAGATTAGTTATCCGCGGGCCAGAGCAGCAATATTCCGAAGGATTTACCGCTTTGACCCAGGATTTTTATCTTTTTATGTGAGCCAGCGGCGAGAGCACCGACGGTCCGCTGTCGGGCAGCTGCTCAGGATAATCCAGCGTATAGTGAAGCCCGCGGCTCTCTTTACGCTGCATGGCACAGCGTACAATCAGCTCAGCAACCTGTACCAGGTTACGCAGCTCCAGCAAATTATTAGAGACACGGAAGCGAGCGTAGTATTCGTCCAGCTCCTGTTGCAGCATAGTAATACGGCGCAGGGCGCGTTCAAGACGACGAGTGGTACGCACGATGCCGACATAATCCCACATCAGCAAGCGCAGCTCATGCCAGTTGTGCTGTATTACGACCAGTTCATCAGGTATTTCGACCTGGCTTTCGTCCCAGGAAGGCAGTTTATTGACCGCCTGAGCGAACGGCATACGCTTAACGATATCTTCGGCAGCGGACCAGCCGTAAACAAGGCACTCCAGCAATGAATTTGAAGCCATACGGTTAGCGCCGTGTAATCCCGTGTAGCTCACTTCGCCAATGGCGT
This sequence comes from Klebsiella sp. HN106, assembly GCF_051209435.1. NCBI lineage: Bacteria > Pseudomonadati > Pseudomonadota > Gammaproteobacteria > Enterobacterales > Enterobacteriaceae > Klebsiella > Klebsiella sp. HN106. Next base: position 13,912 of record NZ_JBLURD010000004.1, read on the forward strand.
ACAGCCCGTCAACATCAGTGCGCCCATGATCGTCAACCATCACGCCGCCGCAGGTATAATGTGCCGCCGGCACAATGGGAACTGGCTCTTTTGTCAGGTCAATGCCCAGCCCCAGCAGCTTCTCGTAGATCATCGGGAAGTGGTGGCGGATAAATTCTGCCGGTTTATGGCTGATATCGAGATACATACAGTCAACGCCCAGGCGCTTCATCTCATGATCGATCGCTCTGGCGACAATGTCGCGCGGAGCCAGTTCGCCGCGCTCGTCAAATTCCGGCATAAACCGTGTGCCGTCCGGACGTTTCAACAGTGCGCCCTCGCCGCGCAGCGCTTCCGTTAACAGGAAATTGCGCGCTTGCGGATGGTACAGCGCCGTTGGGTGAAACTGATTAAATTCCAGATTGGCGACCCGACAGCCGGCTCGCCAGGCCATTGCAATACCATCCCCGGAAGAGACGTCAGGGTTGGTCGTATACTGATAAACCTTCGCTGCGCCGCCGGTCGCCAGCACCACAGCTTTTGCGCTGCAGGTCTCAACCGCTTCTTTATTACGGTTCCAGATCCAGGCTCCCACAACGCGCCGCGTTCCCGGCAGGCCGATTTTATCGGAGAGAATCAGATCAACGGCGTTGCTGCGCTCCAGCACCCGGATATTAGGGTGGGCCAGCGCCTTGCTCACCAGGGTGGTCTCTACGGCTTTCCCGGTCGCATCGGCGGCGTGGAGGATACGGCGGTGACTGTGCCCCCCTTCGCGCGTCAGGTGATAGCTCGCTTCGCCGTTTGCCTGTACCTCAGTATCGAACAAAACGCCCTGATCGATAAGCCATTGAACGCAGGGTTTAGCGTTGCTCGCAACAAAGGAGACCGCATGGCGATCGCAAAGACCCGCTCCGGCAATCAGCGTATCTTCGATGTGGGATTCAACGCTGTCGGTTTCATCAAACACGGCGGCGATGCCGCCTTGCGCATAGAAAGTAGACCCTTCACTAATGGGGCCTTTGCTGAGAACGGTGACCGTACAGCGTTCCGCCAGGCGCAGGGCGAGAGATAAACCAGCAGCGCCGCTGCCAACAATTAGCACATCACAGGAGGAATCAGGAGTTGTATTCATAGTCTTTGTTTAATTTACTAAACACGATTACCGAACAATAGCACCAGCCAGCGATAATTCGTACACTTTTTTTACTGCTGGTTGTGCAGGCTAAACATGGAGTCACAATGTGGCGGGAGATACGTCTACGAAAGGTTTTGCGAAGCCGCTCGTTAGCTTCAGATTTTATAGTGAAATAAAAGTCGGGTTACGTTACCCTTCTGGCGGGTCTTGCGCTTTTTCTTATTATCTTACATATCGTTTAGCTACCGGGACATATAATGAGAGATAACAATCCGTCAGCCGGTGCCGAACGAAAAACAAAGGCGTAACGGAACTTTATTGTTTTCAGACACTCCAACCCTCTGCTTGCTCATTTATGCAGTAATTGGGTGGTGTTTTTGAATACGCATGGGAATTGGGTTTGGGGAGACATTACCTCGGATGAGCGAGCAGTTAACGGATCAGGTCCTTGTTGAACGGGTCCAGAAAGGAGATCAGAAAGCATTTAACCTGCTGGTGGTACGCTATCAGCATAAGGTTGCAAGCCTGGTCTCCCGCTACGTGCCGCCGGGCGATATCGCTGACGTTGTTCAGGAATCGTTCGTTAAAGCATGGCGTGCGCTGGATTCTTTCCGGGGGGATAGTGCTTTTTACACCTGGTTATATCGCATTGCCGTAAACACGGCGAAGAATTATCTGGTTGCTCAGGGGCGCCGTCCGCCATCCAGCGATGTTGATGCAAATGATGCTGAAAACTTCGAAAGCGGTGGGGCGTTGAAAGAAATTTCGAACCCTGAGAACTTAATGTTGTCAGAAGAGCTGAGACAGATAGTCTTTCGTACCATTGAGTCGCTTCCGGAGGATTTACGCATGGCAATTACCCTGCGGGAGCTGGATGGCATGAGCTATGAAGAAATAGCCGCCATCATGGATTGTCCGGTGGGCACAGTGCGTTCACGCATCTTCCGGGCGCGAGAAGCTATTGATAATAAAGTTCAACCGCTCATCAGGCGTTGACGATAGCGGAATACTGGAAAAGGGTATCAGGCATGCAGAAAGAAAAACTTTCGGCCTTAATGGATGGTGAAACGCTGGATAACGAACTGCTCAATGAGCTGGAGCGTTCATCTGAAATGCAAAAAACCTGGGAGAGCTACCATCTCATCCGCGATACGCTGCGAGGCGATACGAGTGAGATGCTCCATTTTGATATCTCAGCTCGCGTCATGGCCGCCATTGAAAACGAGCCCGTTCGTCAGACGGTTCCTCTTATTCCGGAATCTCAGCCCGCACCGCACCAGTGGCGTCAGATGCCTTTCTGGCAAAAAGTTCGCCCGTGGGCCAGTTCGCTCACCCAGATGGGCGTTGCCGCGTGCGTGTCTCTGGCTGTGATTGTTGGCGTTCAACAGTATAATGGCCAGTCTGATACCTCTCAGCAGCCGGAAGCGCCGGTGTTTAACACCATGCCGATGATGGGTAAGGCCAGCCCGGTTAGCCTGGGCGTACCGGCGGATGCCTCAGCAGGTACCGGCCAGCAGGCTCAAGTGCAGGAACAGCGCCGCAGAATTAATGCTATGCTGCAGGATTATGAATTGCAGCGTCGCCTGCATGCGGAACAGCTGCAGTTTGGCCAGGCCCAGACTCAACAAGCCGCTGTTCAGGTGCCGGGCTATCAAACTTTAGGAACGCAATCGCAGTAATGAAGCAACTTTGGTGTGCCATGTCGCTCATGGCAGGCAGCCTGTTCTTCTCCGTCAACGCCTCGGCTGATACATCGTCCGGGGCGTTGTTGCAGCAGATGAATCTGGCCAGCCAGTCCCTTAATTACGAGCTCTCTTTCGTCAGCATCAACAAGCAGGGTGTTGAGTCGCTGCGCTATCGACACGCTAAACTGGATAATCGCACTCTGGCTCAGCTTCTCCAGCTCGACGGCCCCCGTCGGGAAGTGGTGCTGCGCGGAACGGAGATTAGCTACTTTGAACCCGGGCTCGATCCTTTTACGCTAAACGGCGACTATATTGTTGATTCGCTGCCCTCGCTGGTTTACTCCGACTTTAAACGTCTTTCATCCTATTACGACTTCATTTCCGTTGGGCGTACGCGTATTGCCGATCGTCTATGCGATGTGGTTCGCGTCGTGGCTCGCGACGGTACCCGCTATAGCTATATCGCCTGGCTGGATGCGGAAACTAAGCTTCCGCTGCGGGTGGATCTGCTTGATCGGGATGGCGAAACGCTTGAGCAGTTCCGGGTGGTCTCCTTCAACGTTGGCGATAACGTCAGCGCCAGCATGGAAACCCTGTCTAAAGCTAATCTACCTCCTCAGCTGTCCGTTCCGGAGGGGGGCAATAAGGCCAACTTTAACTGGGCGCCAACCTGGCTGCCGCAGGGTGTTGCCGAAGTGTCCAGCAGCCAGCGTCGCCTGCCCACTTTCGATGGGCCGGTAGAGTCTCGATTGTATTCCGACGGGCTGTTTAGTTTCTCCATTAATATCAATCGCGCCACGGCAAATAGCACCGATCAGCTACTGCGTACCGGCCGTCGTACCGTAGCGACTACCGTGCGTGATAACGCAGAAATCACCATTGTTGGCGAGCTGCCTCCGCAAACCGCCAAGCGGATTTCCGACAGTATCAAATTCAGGGCAGTACAATGATTAAAGAGTGGGCGACGGTTGTTTCCTGGGACAATGGCGTTGCGCTGGTGCATTGCGATGTCAAAGCCTCCTGCAGCAGCTGCGCTTCTCGCGCCGGTTGCGGAAGCCGGGTGCTGAATAAGCTAGGGCCGCAAACCAGCCATACCATTAGCGTTCCCTGCGAACAGCCGCTGTCGGCCGGGCAAAAGGTCGAGCTGGGTATTGCCGAGAGCAGCCTGCTAGGGTCGGCAGTATTGGTCTATATGGCGCCGTTAGTGGGTTTGTTCGTAATGGCATCAATATTCCAGGTGCTGTTTGCCAATGATTTCGCCTCCCTCTGCGGGGCGATACTGGGCGGCGTCGGCGGGTTTCTGGTAGCGCGCGGCCTCTCGCCGGGCCTGGCTTCCCGGCAGTCGTGGCAGCCGGTGATTCTTAGCGTCGGTTTACCGCCAGATTTAGTCCGCATCGAGACGACTTCCTCACCATTGGGTCAGTGATTTCACTGGCCCTTATCTTTATTTACAACTCACGCAAGAACTCGTCATTTACTCCAGCTATGCTAGCGGTAAGAGCATTTCCTGGTTTCGTGGATGTAGTGTAGAATGCGGCGTTTTCGGATTAAAAAACGTCAGGCACAGTACAGCGGCCTCATGATTCGCGTAAGGCATAATTAACTCTAAATATGAAGAATATACGTAACTTTTCAATCATCGCTCACATCGACCACGGTAAGTCGACATTGTCTGACCGAATTATCCAGATTTGCGGTGGCCTTTCCGATCGTGAAATGGCAGCCCAGGTTCTGGACTCCATGGATCTTGAACGTGAGCGCGGTATTACCATCAAGGCGCAGAGCGTCACCCTCGATTACAAAGCGTCTGATGGTGAAACCTATCAGCTGAACTTTATCGACACGCCCGGCCACGTAGACTTCTCTTATGAAGTTTCTCGTTCGCTTGCTGCCTGTGAAGGCGCTTTGCTGGTGGTTGATGCGGGGCAGGGCGTAGAAGCCCAGACGCTGGCTAACTGCTATACGGCGATGGAAATGGACCTGGAAGTGGTTCCGGTCCTGAACAAAATTGACCTGCCGGCGGCCGATCCGGAGCGCGTGGCGGAAGAAATTGAAGACATCGTCGGTATCGACGCTACCGATGCGGTGCGCTGTTCTGCAAAGACCGGCGTTGGCGTGCCGGACGTGCTGGAACGCCTGGTGCGCGACATTCCGCCGCCGGAAGGCGACCCGGAAGCGCCGCTGCAGGCTCTGATCATCGACTCCTGGTTCGATAACTACCTCGGCGTCGTCTCTCTGGTGCGTATCAAAAACGGCACCATGCGTAAAGGCGATAAAATTAAGGTGATGAGTACCGGGCAGGTGTATAACGCCGACCGCCTGGGCATCTTCACGCCGAAACAGGTTGACCGTACCGAGCTGAAATGCGGCGAGGTAGGCTGGCTGGTTTGCGCCATCAAAGATATTCTCGGCGCGCCGGTCGGCGATACGCTGACTCTCTCCCGCAACCCGGCGGAAAAAGCGCTGCCAGGCTTTAAAAAGGTTAAACCGCAGGTTTACGCCGGCCTGTTCCCGGTCAGTTCTGATGATTACGAGAACTTCCGCGATGCGCTGGGCAAACTGAGCCTTAACGATGCCTCTCTGTTCTACGAACCGGAAAGCTCCACCGCGCTGGGCTTCGGTTTCCGCTGCGGCTTCCTGGGTCTTCTGCATATGGAGATCATCCAGGAGCGTCTTGAGCGTGAATATGACCTGGATCTGATCACCACGGCGCCGACGGTCGTTTATGAAGTAGAAACCACCTCGAAAGAAGTTATTTACGTCGATAGCCCGTCCAAGCTGCCGCCGCTGAACAATATTCAGGAGCTGCGCGAGCCGATCGCCGAGTGTCATATGCTGCTGCCGCAGGAATTTTTAGGCAACGTCATTACCCTGTGTATCGAAAAACGCGGCGTACAGACCAATATGGTCTATCACGGCAATCAGGTTGCGTTGACCTATGAAATTCCGATGGCGGAAGTGGTGCTCGACTTCTTTGACCGTCTGAAGTCTACTTCCCGCGGCTATGCCTCGCTGGACTACAACTTCAAGCGCTTCCAGGCCTCCAATATGGTGCGCGTGGATGTGTTGATTAACGGCGAGCGCGTGGATGCGCTGGCGCTGATCACGCATAACGATAATGCGCCGTATCGCGGCCGTGAACTGGTTGAGAAGATGAAAGAGCTGATCCCGCGTCAGCAGTTCGATATCGCTATCCAGGCTGCTATCGGCAACCACATCATTGCCCGTTCTACCGTAAAACAGCTGCGTAAAAACGTCCTGGCGAAATGCTATGGCGGCGACGTCAGCCGTAAGAAAAAGCTGCTGCAGAAGCAGAAAGAAGGTAAGAAACGAATGAAGCAGGTCGGTAACGTTGAGCTGCCGCAGGAAGCGTTCCTCGCCATTCTGCACGTTGGTAAAGACGGCAAATAACCCTAAGGAGTTGGCATGGCGAACATGTTTGCCCTGATCCTGGTCATCGCTACTTTGGTGACGGGTCTGTTGTGGTGCCTGGATAAGTTTATCTTTGCGCCAAAACGTCGCGAAAGTCAGGCCGCTGCCCAGGCGGCGACCGGCGACCAGCTGGACAAGAAAACGCTGAAAAAGGTGGGCCCGAAACCGGGCTGGCTGGAAACCGGCGCTTCCATCTTCCCGGTACTGGCGATTGTTCTGGTGGTTCGCTCATTTATTTATGAGCCCTTCCAGATCCCATCCGGCTCAATGATGCCGACGCTGCTAATCGGCGATTTTATTCTGGTAGAGAAGTTTGCTTACGGCATTAAGGATCCGATTTACCAGAAAACGCTGATCGAAACCGGGCATCCGAAGCGCGGCGATATCGTCGTCTTTAAATATCCGCAGGATCCGCGCCTGGATTATATCAAGCGGGCCGTCGGCTTACCGGGTGATAAAGTCACTTACGATCCGATTGCTAAACAGGTCACTATCCAGCCGGGCTGCAGTTCTGGTCAGGCCTGCGGCAACGCTCTGCCGGTCACTTACTCCAACGTTGAGCCGAGCGATTTCGTACAGACCTTCTCCCGCAGCAACGGCGGTGAAGCGACCAGCGGTTTCTGGCAACTGCCGAAAGGCGAGACCAAAGCGAATGGCATTCGTCTGACCGAACGTAAAGAGACGCTGGATGACGTGACGCACCGCATTTTGACCGTGCCGATTGCGCAGGATCAGGTTGGGATGTATTACCACCAGTCCGGGCTACCGCTGGCAACCTGGATTGTCCCCCCGGGGCAGTATTTTATGATGGGTGACAACCGCGATAACAGCGCCGACAGCCGTTATTGGGGCTTTGTGCCGGAAGCGAATCTGGTGGGTAAAGCAACCGCAATCTGGATGAGTTTCGAAAAACAGGAAGGTGAATGGCCTACCGGCGTACGTTTATCGCGCATTGGCGGCATTCATTAATTTTCCTGCCTTATTCACGCTGCCGCCGCAATAACGGCAGCGTGAATTATTTAATATTTAAATCTATTCAAACTAACGACATCCCTTGTCGTTGCGTATAGAATATCCCCCCGAAGTTTTAGGTTGTCTCTCGTAAGATTGACACAGCACACGAAACCGCGTTGGTGTTTACTCAGGTCGGTTTCGTGTGCTGCATTTTTGACGCATTCATCTATTGGTAACGCATGAACCCCATCGTAATTAATCGGCTTCAACGGAAGCTGGGCTACACTTTTCATCATCAGGAGCTGTTGCAACAGGCATTAACTCACCGCAGTGCCAGCAGCAAACACAATGAGCGCCTGGAGTTTTTAGGCGACTCAATATTGAGCTTTGTGATCGCTAACGCCCTCTATCATCGTTTCCCTCGGGTAGACGAAGGCGATATGAGCCGCATGCGCGCGACGCTGGTACGAGGCAACACGCTGGCAGAAATTGCCCGCGAGTTCGAATTAGGTGAATGCCTGCGTCTTGGGCCGGGTGAACTGAAAAGCGGAGGCTTTCGCCGTGAATCGATACTGGCGGACACCGTTGAAGCTTTAATCGGCGGGATTTTCCTCGACAGCGATATTCAGAACGTTGAGCGCCTTATCCTCTCCTGGTACCAGAGCCGTCTGGACGAAATCAGCCCTGGTGACAAGCAAAAAGATCCGAAGACGCGCTTGCAGGAGTATCTGCAGGGGCGTCATCTGCCGCTGCCGTCTTACCTGGTGGTACAGGTTCGCGGTGAAGCGCACGATCAGGAATTTACTATCCACTGCCAGGTTAGCGGCCTGAGTGAACCGGTGGTTGGCACGGGTTCTAGCCGTCGCAAGGCGGAGCAGGCTGCCGCCGAACAGGCGCTGAAAAAGCTGGAGCTGGAATGAGCGAAGAAAAGAACTACTGCGGATTTATTGCCATCGTTGGTCGTCCAAACGTGGGCAAATCCACATTGCTGAATAAGCTGCTCGGGCAGAAGATCTCGATCACTTCCCGAAAAGCGCAGACCACGCGTCACCGCATCGTTGGTATCCATACTGAAGGCCCGTATCAGGCGATCTACGTCGATACCCCCGGTCTGCATATGGAAGAAAAACGCGCGATTAACCGCCTGATGAACAAGGCGGCAAGCAGCTCTATTGGCGACGTTGAGCTGGTTATCTTCGTGGTTGAAGGGACCCGCTGGACGCCGGACGACGAGATGGTGCTCAACAAGCTGCGCGACGGTAAAGCGCCGGTGATTCTGGCGGTCAACAAAGTCGACAACGTCCAGGAAAAAGCGGATCTTCTGCCACACCTGCAGTTCCTCGGCAGTCAGATGAACTTCCTCGATATCGTACCGATTTCTGCGGAAACGGGGCTGAATGTTGATACGATCGCCGGTATCGTGCGCAAGCATTTGCCGGAGGCGATTCACCACTTCCCGGAAGATTACATCACTGACCGTTCGCAGCGCTTTATGGCTTCCGAGATCATTCGTGAAAAGCTGATGCGTTTCCTTGGCGCAGAACTGCCATATTCCGTCACCGTCGAAATTGAGCGTTTTGTGACCAATGAGCGCGGCGGTTACGACATTAACGGCCTGATTCTGGTTGAGCGCGAAGGGCAGAAGAAGATGGTGATTGGTAACAAAGGGGCCAAAATCAAAACCATCGGTATCGAAGCGCGTAAAGACATGCAGGATATGTTTGAAGCGCCGGTTCACCTTGAGCTTTGGGTGAAAGTGAAATCCGGCTGGGCTGATGACGAACGCGCGCTGCGCAGTCTCGGTTACGGCGACGATCTTTAAGTTTGGATACTCTATGGCTTTCGAGGTGCAGGACAAAACACAAAGTGTTTTGAACAGCGCTTGCGCTGGCTCCGAAGGAGCGAGGCCAGAGGCTGAGTCGCGCGGCAAGAACGCGAGTCCCCGGGAGCTTACTTCAGTAATTGACTGGGGTGAGTGGGCGCAGCCAACGCACCTGCGGCTTGAAAGACGACGAGTATGATGGAAGGCTGGCAACGCGCTTTCGTACTGCATAGTCGTCCCTGGAGCGAAACCAGCCTGATGCTGGACGTCTTCACGGAAGAGTCCGGGCGCGTGCGCCTTGTTGCAAAAGGCGCACGTTCCAAACGCTCCAACCTCAAAGGCGCTCTTCAGCCTTTTACCCCCTTACTGCTCCGCTTTGGCGGGCGCGGCGAAGTTAAAACGCTGCGCAGCGCGGAAGCCGTCTCGCTGGCGCTCCCTCTCACCGGTATCACGCTCTACAGCGGACTTTACGTCAACGAACTGCTCTCTCGCGTGCTTGAGCACGAAACGCGCTTCTCGGAACTCTTTTTCGATTATCTGCACTGTATCCAGTCGCTGGCTGGCGCTACAGGTTCACCGGAACCGGCGCTTCGGCGGTTTGAGCTGGCGCTGCTTGGGCATCTGGGATATGGCGTTGATTTCCTGCACTGCGCCGGCAGCGGAGAAGCGGTTGACGATACGATGACCTACCGCTACCGTGAAGAGAAAGGCTTTATCGCCAGCGTGGTTATTGATAACAACACCTTTACCGGGCACCATCTGAAGGCGCTGGCCAGCCGTGAATTTCCGGACAGCGATGCGCTGCGCGCGGCAAAGCGTTTCACCCGAATCGCCCTGAAGCCCTATCTTGGTGGGAAGCCGTTAAAAAGTCGCGAGCTGTTTCGTCAGTTTTTGCCCGCACGGGCCGATAAAACAAATAACGATTAACGAGGATTGTCATGGCTGAATTACTGTTAGGGGTCAACATTGACCACATCGCGACATTACGCAACGCTCGCGGTACCGCTTATCCGGATCCGGTACAGGCGGCCTTTATCGCCGAGCAGGCAGGCGCTGATGGTATTACCGTTCATCTGCGCGAAGATCGCCGACATATTACCGATCGCGACGTGCGTATTTTGCGCCAGACTCTGGATACCCGCATGAACCTTGAGATGGCGGTGACGGAAGAGATGCTGAAAATTGCCTGTGAGACTCAACCGCATTTCTGCTGCCTGGTACCGGAAAAACGTCAGGAAGTGACAACCGAAGGCGGACTGGATGTGGCGGGGCAGCTCGATAAAATGCGCGATGCCTGTAAGCGTCTGGCCGATGCCGGTATCCTGGTCTCCCTGTTTATTGATGCTGACCACGCGCAAATTAAGGCCGCAGCGGACGTCGGCGCGCCTTTTATCGAAATTCACACCGGCTGCTATGCTGATGCGCAAACGGACGCCGGACAGGCAAAAGAGCTGGAACGTATCGCCAAAGCGGCAACCTATGCCGCGAGCCTGGGGCTGAAGGTTAACGCCGGTCACGGCCTGACGTACCATAACGTTAAGGCTATTGCCGCGCTGCCGGAAATGCACGAGCTGAACATCGGTCATGCGATTATTGGCCGGGCGGTAATGAGCGGCCTGAAGGAAGCGGTTGCGGAAATGAAGCGTCTGATGCAGGAAGCTCGCGGCTGATGGCGATTCTCGGACTGGGTACTGATATTGTTGAAATTGCCCGTATTGACGCGGTGATAGCCCGCAGCGGCGATCGTCTTGCCCGTCGCGTACTCAGCGATTTTGAATGGGCGATATGGGAACAGCATCAGCAGCCGGTCCGTTTTCTGGCGAAGCGTTTCGCCGTTAAAGAAGCGGCGGCCAAGGCGCTTGGCACCGGCATCCGCAACGGGCTGGCGTTCAATCAGTTTGAGGTTTACAACGACGAGCTGGGTAAGCCAAAGCTGCGATTGTGGGGCGAGGCAAAGGGTCTGGCGGAGCGTATGGGCGTAAGCAGCATTCACGTGACGCTGGCCGACGAGCGTCACTATGCCTGCGCCACGGTGATTATCGAAAGCTAATTGTTACAGGCCGGAGAGGTCGGTTAACGCCGCCATCCGGCAATATCACAGTTTGTCCGCGTGGTGCAGCAGGACAAACTTATCCCACAGCTGCTCTTCATTCTCGTTATGGGCCGGATCTTTCAGAATGGTATTTGGGATCGGGCACACCTTCTGGCAGGTTGGCGTATCATAGTGGCCGACGCATTCGGTGCAGCGATCGCTGTTAATTTCATAAATGCTATCACCCATGGATATCGCCTCATTCGGGCACTCCGGCTCGCACATATCGCAGTTGATACATTTTTTGGTGATTAACAGCGCCATCAGGAATTTCTCAGAAACAACACAAACAGGGCGGGCATTATACGCCCATTTTTCGCTCGGGCCAGCTCTTTTCCACCGCTGATTGGCCCTCAACGGTGTAAAAATTTTTGATCTGCTTGAGCAGACAGATAGTCGCGTTGTCCAGCGAAAGGTCGTTGCTATGCACCAGCATCACCGGAATAAAGAACGCAGGAATATTCAGGGAAACCAGACGAACGTTTTTCGGCGTGGACAAACGGGTTAACGAGCGGGTAATAAAGGCGATACCAATCTGGGCCTCAGCATATTCAAGGCACGAATAGTGGTTATCCAGCTCGCAGATGATGTTGGGAACGACCTTGCGGTGATTAAATTCAGTCGTGATGATGCCTCTCAATAGCAGGGAATCATTGAGCACTATAATGGATTGATCGTTTAAATCCTGTGGATCGATACGCTCGTACTGCGCCAGAGGATGCGAAAGCGGAATGGCGGCGATAATTTCATCCTCAAATAGCATCGTCGAGCTAAGCTGGGCGGGGAGGGGCGTTCGGTAAACAATGCCAATATCGACGGCGCTGTCCGTCAGCTTTTTTATCGTTTGCTCCGTAGAAAACTCCTTAACATTTAAAGAGATCGCCGGATGGTGCGCCATAAAGCTACGAAAGGCGGGCAGAACCAGATAGCTGCCTGACACGCCAATAGATATTGTGTCCCGTTGCTGGTTCTGATAAGGCAGAAGTTCGTTCTCTGCATTTTTCAGATCCACCATTATTTTGTTAGCGTGTTGTTGCAATATAATTCCGGCTTTTGTTAATTCAATACCTCGCCCTCTTCGTGAGAATAATATTGTTTTGAGTGATGACTCAAGTTGTTTTATTTGCTGGCTTAATGATGGCTGAGTAATAAACAAGCGTGCGGCTGCCCGGCCGTAATGCCGTTCATCGCACAATATCAGAAAAGAGTGCAGCTGCTTGATATTCATTAAGGTCAGATACCAATCGATTGAGTTTTGTTATAACGATTATAAAAAATACCAAATTGTTTGCCTATTTTGCTTTTTTTAAACTGTGATCAGTGCATTTTAAAAAAGGAATAATTATGACAGCATCAATCAACCGCTGGGGAATGCTTGCAGCCCACGTGTGCATAAATTTTGTACTCGGAGGCGTCTACGCCTTTAGCTATTTTAAAACGCCATTAATGGCGCAATATCACTGGGACCCGGCTACGCTGGCTTTAGCATTCTCTATCAATATGGGGATCATTCCTTTACCCATGATTTGGGGTGGGAGAATGATCGATAATGGTAAAGGCAAGCAGGCGATAGTTATCGGCGGTATCCTGTTCTCCTTAGGCTTTATCCTATCCGGATTCGTGGATAATTTGCCAATGCTATTCTTAACCTATGGCGTCATTGCAGGGCTCGGTTCCGGCCTTGCTTTTACCGGCAATCTGAATAATATTCTGAAGTTTTTCCCCGATCGCCGAGGTCTTGCCAGCGGTATTGTCCTGGCCGGAGTTGGCGTGGGTACGTTACTTTGCACCCGCCTGGCTGAATATTTTATGACGCAAACGCACGATGTCAGCCGGGCCTTATTATATCTCGGTATTGTATATCTGGTGGTTATCTTCATTGTTCAGTTTTTTATTCGTAGCGCGCCAGCGAAAGATAGTGGCGAAATTAAAGCATCGCCACTGGATAAAGACTTTCGACATATGTTAAAGGATCTCCGTTTTTGGCTGCTATTCGTCATTCTGGCTTTGGGCGTTTTCTCCGGAATGGTCATCAGCTCAAGTTCAGCGCAAATTGGTATGATGCAGTATGGTTTACTGTCTGGCGCCTTGGTTGTCAGTCTGGTATCGATATTTAATTCTATTGGCCGTTTATTCTGGGGGGGATTAACCGATAAGCTTGGAGGATATAATACACTGATAATCGTTTATCTTTTTACCTGCCTCTGCATGCTCTTGTTATTATTCTTTAATGGTAATACGGCGGTATTCTACTTCAGCGCTCTGGGCGTGGGCTTTGCTTATGCGGGTATATTAGTTATCTTTCCCGGATTGACCAGTCAGAATTTTGGGATGCGCAATCAGGGACTCAATTATGGCTTTATGTATTTTGGCTTTGCCGTCGGCGCAGTTATTGCGCCGTATGTAACCTCCGCCATTGCAAAATACACAGGAAGCTACAACACGGTATTTATCCTGACCGTGGCGCTATTGCTTATTGGTGTCGTATTAACCCTGATTACCAAAAAATATATCGCAGTGGTTTTAGCCAAAATTCATTGATCAAAGCGTAAGGAAATAAAGATGAAAATTGCAATCGCAGGCGCCGGGGCTATGGGCTGTCGTTTTGGCTACATGCTGCTGGGGGCCGGGCACGACGTGACGCTTATCGATGGCTGGCACGAACATGTCAACGCCATATGCAGCAACGGACTGTTTGTCGAAACGGAAGTAAGCCAGCAGTATTACCCCATTTCGGCAATGCTGGCTGATGAATCGCAGGGGGAGTTTGAGCTGATTATTCTGTTTACTAAAGCCATGCAGCTCGATCGCATGCTGCAGCATATTAAGCCGCTGCTGCCAGCCGCGAAGGTCGTCATGATTTTATCGAATGGCCTCGGAAATATTGAAACCCTGGAGAAATACGTCGATCGGCAAAAAATTTATGCTGGCGTGACGCTATGGTCCAGTGAACTGGAGGGCCCCGGGCATATTATGGCCACCGGTACCGGAACGATTGAACTGCAACCGGTTGCCAGCCAGGACGCCGCTCTGGAAGAAAATATCGTTGCCGTTCTCAATAGCGCCGGATTGAATGCTGAAATAAGCCCTGACGTACTCTTATCGATCTGGAAGAAAGCGGCTTTTAATAGCGTGATGAATACCTACTGCGCGCTGCTGGACTGTAATGTCGGCGGCTTCGGTCAACTGCCGGGCGCATTAGATTTAGCGCAGGCGGTGGTGGATGAATTTGTATTAGTTGCCGCCAGCCAGAATATTCCGTTGAGCGGAGAGATGGTAATGAATACGGTGAAGAAGGTCTTCGACCCGCGCGAAAGCGGCCATCACTATCCCTCTATGTATCAGGATTTGCAAAAGGGGCGACTTACGGAAATTGACTATTTAAACGGCGCCATCGCGCGAATTGGCATGCAGAATAATATCCCCGTGCCGGTGAATACGCTTCTGACGCAGCTTATTCACGCAAAAGAAGCGCAATAAACCCAGAGGCTCTTTCGCATGGTGCGAAAGAGCCTCTGTCAAACCAGCTTTTTCACCAGCGCTTCGCTATGGCGAATCCGCTCCGGGGCACGCTCAAGATCCTGCTGCACCAGTCCCATAAACAGAAGATCGGTCAGCATCATCTGCGCGCTGGTAGAGGAGATCGCGGCGCTGCGCGTAGCCTGTTCTTCCGCTATGGTATACAGGCACAGCGTCGCCTGTTGCTGAAGAGCGTTAGGGTTAAATCCGGTGATCGCCAGGATCTGGCTTCCTACTCGTAACGCTTCACCAGCCGCCATGTTGATCTCGCGTCGTTCACCGGAGTAGGAGATAGCCAACAGCAGATCGTCCGGCGACATCGCCTGTACCGTCGCCAGCAGCGCATGCATATCCTGTTCTGACACGGCATTAATGCCGATTTTCATCAGCTTCCAGCTGAAGTTTCTTGCCACCAGCCCCGACGCGCCGATACCGGTAATAATGACCCGGCGGGCGTGGCGCAATAGCGTGACGGCTTCGAACAGCTTCTCTTCGGCGTTGACGTCCAGCGAAGCGTGCATGGCCGCGATATTATCTTTAATGAGTTTTTCGCCTACCAGACGGAGAGGATCGTCGCCGCGGATCTGATTATGTACCGGCACGGACTGTGGCGTAGGGGCGCTTGCCAGGGCTTCGCTTAACGCCAGCTTTAATGCCGGAAAACCTTTGAAACCCATCTTCTGCGCAAATTTGACTACGCTTGACTGGCTGACCCCGGCTTCGCCCGCCAGCTGTTGTGAGCTAAGGTGGCGGGTTTTATCCGGTTGGGCCAGAATGAAATCGGCCAGTTTTTTATCGCTTGCGGCCAGCGTTGGGTAGCGCTGGCGAATACGGGTCAAACAGTTCATAGCGGCTCCGGAGGACGGCTTCACCCTCGACTGAAAGAATTTTGTATTCGATTATAAGAGGATTACTGCGAATTAAAAATTCTGAGCTTCAGATTTCTCTGCAGAAGCGTTTTCTTAATCCGGATTCAACAACAGCGTATGTTTTCGCTATTCGCAGCTTAAGACTGCTAAGCTATTGGTTATCAGGCGATCGTTCAGGGGAGTGGGTTTTGAATAGCAGTACGCGGAGAGTGGTTTTCTTTGATCTGGATGGAACCTTACATCAGCAGGATATGTTCGGCAGCTTTTTGCGCTATGTCCTGCGCCACCAGCCGCTAAATGTCCTGCTGGTGATTCCTTTATTACCGGTTATTGCCGCCGGGCTGATGCTGTTCGGACGCGCTGCGCGCTGGCCGATGAGCCTGCTGCTGTGGGCGTCAACTTTTGGCCGCAGCGAGCGTCACCTGAAACGCCTTGAGGCGAGTTTCGCCCGCTGGTTTCGCCAGCACGTCACGGCGTTCCCGGTAGTACAGGCGCGGCTCAACAACTATCTGACCAGCACCGATGCGGACGTCTGGCTGATTACCGGCTCGCCGCAGTCGCTGGTTGAGCAGGTTTATTTTGATACTCCCTGGCTGCCGCGAGTGAACCTGATCGCCAGCCGGATGGAGCGTCGTTGCGGCGGCTGGGGATTAACCCTGCGCTGCCTCGGCAATGAAAAAGTGGCGCAGCTGGAACAAAAAATCGGCGCTCCGCTGCGATTGTACAGCGGCTACAGCGACAGCGAGCAGGATAACCCGCTGCTCTATTTTTGCCAGCACCGCTGGCGGGTGACGCCGCAGGGCGATCTTCAGCAGTTAGAATAGTGTGTAATACATAACGTCCATGTATAATGCGCCCCGCTTTTCTGCAGGAGTGCCCGCTTTGTCTGACCATGAATTAAATGATGAATACTGGATGCGTCACGCTCTGACGCTGGCGAAACGCGCCTGGGAAGAGGGCGAAGTGCCGGTCGGCGCGGTACTGGTGCATAATCATCAGGTCATCGGCGAAGGCTGGAATCGGCCAATCGGACGTCACGATCCGACCGCGCACGCCGAAATTATGGCGCTGCGTCAGGGCGGACTGGTGCAGCAAAACTATCGTCTGATTGACGCAACGCTGTACGTTACCCTTGAACCCTGCGTGATGTGCGCCGGGGCGATGGTCCATAGTCGCATCTCTCGGCTGGTTTTTGGCGCCAGAGATGCGAAAACCGGCGCAGCCGGGTCGCTCATCGACGTGCTGCACCATCCGGGAATGAACCATCGGGTCGAGATAACGGAAGGTATTTTGGCTGAGGCCTGTTCCGGCATGCTGAGCGATTTTTTCCGCTGGCGACGCGAAGAGAAAAAAGCGCTGAAGCGAGCTAGCCGGCAAGTGGAAGGTTAATGCCCCGTACCGGGGATTTTCAGCTTCGCGTTGTCCACCAGCGTTTCTGCGCGGAAGCTGAAAAAGGACATGGCGTACTGCTCTTCCTTACCCAGCTCCTCCGGCATGACTGCCGGATAGTGCTCGCCTAGTGCCGCTATCTGGGCGTCCTTTCTCTCTTTTTCAGAAAGATAGCCCACGAGGCTAATATGATATTTACGGATATTTTCGACGTAGGCGTAGGCTTCGTGGCCGCGTGCAAAGCCGTACTTCAGCCGGCTGTAGTAGCTTTTCTGGCTTAGCAGCGGCAGACGCTGCTTCACATCGGCCCAGCTATTCGGGTTGCCTTTCTGCTTTTTCGTCAGCGCCATTGCGTCGAGCATGTGCGCGTAGCCCATATTGTAAGCCGCCAGCGCAAACCAGATGCGTTCATCCTGCGGGACCGACTCCGGCACTTTATTCATCATATCCTGTAAATAACGCATGCCGCCGTCGAGGCTTTGCTCGGCGTCGGTACGATCGGTCAGGCCCAGACTTTGAGCGGTATTGCGGGTCAGCATCATGATGCCGCGAACGCCGGTCGGGGAGGTGGCCTGCGGATCCCAGTGCGATTCCTGCCATGAGATAGCCGCCAGCAGCCGCCAGTCTATCTGACGGGCATATTTTTCAAACATTGGCTGCAGGTCCGGGAGCACGCTTTCCACGGCGCGCAGGAAGGTACGGGTGTCTACATAATCAAAATCGTTGCCGTGACCAAGGTATTTCTCCTCCAGCCTCGCCAGTGTGCCGTCCTCGTTAATATTATTGAAGAAATCGAGCATTGCCGCCGGCAGGGAGTTGTCCTCACCTTTTTCGCTAAACCAGGTGACCGGCTGCTCGTCGCTGATATCAAGCGCGACGGCCAGCTCCGGATGGACGCGCTGGAACAGGCTGACGGCGACCGAATCAGCAACGGTATAGTCGAGTTTGCCATCAATAACCGCCTGCATCAGCGCCGTCGTCCCGCGTTTCTCGTCCACGCGCCAGTCGAGATCGGGGTATTTTTGCTTTTTTAGGGCCTGAAGATCGTTAATCGCCACGTGTCCGGGAGCAATCGCCAACTGGTCGGCGGTAAGATTTGCCAGGCTGCGCGGACGCAGGCTGCCTTTGCGATAAACCAGCTGTTGCGAAACGGAGTAGTAGGTTGGCCCGACCTGATAGTTCTTCACCCGTTCGGAATTGTAGACCAGGCCGGCAGCCAGCATATCGGCTTTGCCTTCATCGAGGTCATCAAACAGCTGGCTGATATTCTGCCTGACGGTGACTTTTAGCTCGACGCCGAGGTAGTCGGCAAACTGCTGCGCCAGCTCATAATCAAAACCGTAGGTTCGATCGTTAATGGTCGCGAAGGTCATTGGCGAATTAATGGTGCTGATACGCAGTTCTCCGCGCGCCATGATCCCGGCCACGCGGTTTTCCGGCTTACCCATCCACGGGAGAGACGGCCACAGGGCAGCCGCCAGCAGGAGAGTCACAATGCCGATGAGCAGATAATTAATCTTTAATTTTTTCAGATAGTTAATCTTCTGCAGCTTCGGGTTCCTCAGCAGACTATGACCAGAATAAGTAAAAGGTTGTCGTGGAATGAGCGGCATTTTGCTTAAGAATGCGCCAGTTGGCAACTTATTCGCGAGGAGGGTCACATTTATTGATAAACCCCGGCAATCATTTTATTTCTACGCAAACGGTTTCGTCGGGGCGCAGGATTCACTATAATGGCGCCCGTTTCCCCCCTGGCTCACCATGAAAGCTTCGAAGACGAGAGACTTATGATGGAAATTTTGCGTGGTTCACCTGCACTGTCGGCATTCCGTATCAATAAACTGCTGGCACGTTTCCAGGCGGCCAACCTTCCGGTCAGCACGATATATGCCGAGTACGTTCATTTTGCCGACCTTAGCGCCCCGCTCAGCGACAACGATCGCGAGAGTCTGGCAAGGTTGCTCAAGTATGGCCCGAACTTAAGCAGCCATACCCCAACCGGCAAGCTACTGCTCGTTACCCCCCGTCCCGGCACCATCTCTCCCTGGTCTTCTAAAGCTACCGACATCGCCCATAACTGCGGCCTGTCTCAGATTGTGCGCCTTGAGCGCGGCGTCGCGTATTACGTCGAAGCCAGCAGCCTCAACGATGAACAGTGGTCGCTGGTGGCGGCCGAACTTCATGACCGCATGATGGAAAGCGTTTTCGGCACGCTGGAAGAGGGTGAAAAACTGTTTGCCCATCATCAGCCAACGCCGGTCACCAGCGTTGACCTGCTGGGCCTGGGGCGTCAGGCGCTGATTGACGCCAACCTCCGTCTGGGGCTTGCGCTGGCGGATGACGAAATTGACTATCTGCAGGATGCTTTCCAGACGCTGGGCCGCAACCCGAACGATATCGAACTCTATATGTTCGCGCAGGCTAACTCCGAGCACTGCCGACACAAGATTTTTAACGCCGACTGGGTCATCGATGGCGAAAAGCAGCCGAAGTCGCTGTTCAAAATGATCAAAAACACCTTCGAGAAAACCCCGGACTACGTGCTGTCTGCTTATAAAGACAACGCCGCGGTAATGGAAGGTTCAGCCGTGGGGCGCTACTTTGCCGACCACGCAACCGGTCGCTACGACTTCCACCAGGAAGACGCGCATATTCTGATGAAGGTCGAAACCCATAACCACCCGACGGCGATCTCTCCGTGGCCGGGCGCGGCGACAGGTTCCGGCGGCGAAATTCGCGATGAAGGCGCCACCGGACGCGGGGCGAAGCCAAAAGCCGGCCTGGTGGGTTTCTCGGTTTCCAACCTGCGGATTCCGGGGTTTGAACAGCCGTGGGAAGAAGATTTCGGCAAACCGGATCGTATCGTTACCGCGCTGGATATCATGACTGAAGGTCCGCTGGGCGGCGCGGCGTTTAATAACGAATTTGGTCGTCCGGCGCTCAACGGCTATTTCCGTACCTATGAAGAGAAGGTAACCAGCCACAACGGCGAAGAGCTGCGCGGCTACCATAAGCCCATTATGCTGGCGGGCGGAATCGGCAACATTCGCGGCGAACACGTGCAGAAGGGCGAAATTGTCGTCGGCGCGAAGCTGATTGTTCTCGGCGGTCCGGCAATGAACATCGGTCTCGGCGGCGGCGCGGCCTCTTCAATGGCCTCCGGCCAGTCCGATGCCGACCTCGATTTCGCCTCCGTACAGCGCGATAACCCGGAGATGGAACGTCGTTGCCAGGAGGTTATCGACCGCTGCTGGCAGCTGGGCGACGCTAACCCGATTTTGTTTATCCACGATGTCGGCGCTGGCGGTCTGTCGAACGCCATGCCTGAGCTGGTCAGCGACGGCGGACGCGGCGGTAAATTCCAGCTGCGCGATATCCTCAGCGATGAGCCGGGCATGAGCCCGCTGGAGATCTGGTGTAACGAATCGCAGGAACGTTATGTGCTGGCGGTTGCGCCGGAGCAACTGCCGTTGTTTGATGAGCTGTGCCGCCGCGAACGCGCGCCGTACGCGGTGATTGGCGAAGCAACCGAAGCGCTGCATCTGAGCCTTGATGATGCCCATTTTGACGATCGTCCGATCGACCTGCCGCTTGACGTGCTGCTGGGCAAAACGCCGAAAATGACCCGTGACGTGCAGACGTTGAAAGCGCAGGGCCAGAGTCTGCAACGCCAGGGCATCACGATTGCCGACGCGGTGAATCGCGTGCTGCACCTGCCGACGGTCGCGGAGAAAACCTTCCTCGTCACCATTGGCGATCGCACCGTCACCGGTATGGTGGCGCGCGATCAGATGGTGGGGCCGTGGCAGGTTCCGGTGGCTAACTGTGCGGTCACCACCGCCAGCCTCGATAGCTACTACGGCGAAGCGATGTCCATTGGCGAACGTGCGCCGGTGGCGCTGCTGGACTTCGCCGCCTCCGCCC
Organism: Klebsiella sp. HN106; assembly: GCF_051209435.1. NCBI lineage: Bacteria > Pseudomonadati > Pseudomonadota > Gammaproteobacteria > Enterobacterales > Enterobacteriaceae > Klebsiella > Klebsiella sp. HN106. The sequence continues at coordinate 34,712 of NZ_JBLURD010000004.1, forward strand.
GTCTGGCTGTTGGCGAGGCGCTGACCAACATCGCGGCGACGCAGATTGGCGCGCTCAATCGCGTGAAGCTGTCGGCAAACTGGATGGCCGCTGCCGGTCACCCGGGCGAAGACGCCGGTTTATATGAAGCGGTAAAAGCGGTGGGCGAAGAGCTCTGTCCTGCCCTGGGACTGACTATTCCGGTGGGTAAAGACTCCATGTCGATGAAAACCCGCTGGCAGGAAGGGGCTGAACAGCGCGAGATGACTTCTCCGCTGTCTCTGGTGATTTCCGCCTTTGCCCGCGTGGAAGACGTACGCCGTACCGTCACCCCACAGCTCTCCACCGAAGACAACGCCCTGCTGCTGATTGATTTAGGCAAGGGGAACAATGCGCTGGGCGCGACCGCGCTGGCGCAGGTTTATCGTCAGCTTGGCGATGTGACTGCCGACGTTCGCGATGTCGCGCAGCTGAAAGGCTTCTGGGACGCAATGCAGGCGCTGGTGGCTGAAGATAAGCTGCTGGCCTGGCACGACCGTTCCGACGGCGGTCTGCTGGTCACCCTGGCCGAGATGGCCTTTACCGGCCACTGCGGCGTCAACGTTGATATCGCCGCGCTCGGCGAGGATCGCCTGGCCGCGCTGTTTAACGAAGAGCTTGGCGGCGTCATTCAGGTTCGTGCCGCCGATCGTCAGGCCGTGGAAGCCACGTTGGCCGCTCATGGCCTGGCGGATTGCGTTCACTATATTGGCCAGGCTACGGCGGGCGATCGCTTCGTCATCGAGGCCGACGGTCATCCGGTATTCAGCGAAAGCCGCACCACGCTGCGCATGTGGTGGGCAGAAACCACCTGGCAAATGCAGCGTCTGCGCGATAACCCGGAATGCGCTGACCAGGAGCACGAGGCGAAAGCCAACGATGCCGATCCTGGGCTCAACGTGAAGCTCTCCTTTGATATCAATGAGGATATCGCTGCGCCTTATATTGCCACCGGCGCGCGTCCGAAGGTCGCGGTGCTGCGTGAGCAGGGCGTGAACTCCCATGTTGAAATGGCCGCGGCGTTCCATCGCGCCGGCTTTGATGCCATCGACGTGCACATGAGCGACCTGCTGGCGGGCCGTACCGGTCTTGCTGATTTCCAGGCGCTGGTGGCCTGCGGCGGCTTCTCCTACGGTGACGTTTTAGGCGCCGGTGAAGGCTGGGCGAAATCGATTCTGTTCAATGAGCGGGTTCGCGACGAGTTTGCCACCTTCTTCCATCGTCCGCAGACCCTGGCGCTGGGCGTGTGCAACGGCTGCCAGATGATGTCTAATCTGCGCGAGCTGATCCCGGGCAGCGACCTGTGGCCGCGCTTTGTGCGTAATCAGTCTGACCGCTTTGAAGCGCGCTTCAGCCTGGTTGAAGTGACGCAGAGCCCGTCTCTGCTGCTGCAGGGTATGGTGGGATCGATGATGCCGATTGCCGTATCCCACGGTGAAGGGCAGGTGGAGGTTCGCGATGGCGCGCATCTGGCGCAGCTGGAAAGTAAAGGCCTGGTGGCGCTGCGCTTCGTCGATAACTTCGGTAAGGTGACGGAAAACTATCCGGCCAACCCGAATGGTTCGCCGAACGGTATCACTGCGGTAACCAGCGAAAGCGGGCGCGCGACCATCATGATGCCGCACCCGGAACGCGTGTTCCGCACCGTGTCGAACTCCTGGCACCCGGAAAACTGGGGCGAAGACAGCCCGTGGATGCGTATTTTCCGCAACGCGCGTAAACAGCTGGGCTAAAAATCGTTTACAAATCGAATTAAGCCTCCTGCCCACGCAGGGGGCTTTTTTATTTGTGGGGTACTTCGAAAGCAGGTGTCGGGGATCGCCGACAAACGCGCTGTGGTGGTGTCGTCAAAAGGTGACATTTAACTTATTGATTCATAAAGGCATCACTGAATCATTCACCCGATGTTGCTAATCAGCGACACTTTGTACAAAAAGCGACCATCATCATCCGTGCCTATAAATAGTAAAAAGACATTATATTTCATTGTGTTAATAAAATGTTTTGAGATGTGGCATAGTTCGTGCATAATTATAACCAGTGGCTCATTCACCTTCTTATGTCAGCCCCTTCGGGACGCGCTACATAAACTTCGAATGACGCACAAACAGGTGCCTGCCGTCCAACTCCTGATAACAGCTCTGCTTTATCAGTCATCGGGCGAAACGTCGAGTAAGGCACCGCCTCATTTCTTAATAAAGCCAGGCTCCCGTAGCCTGGCTTTATTATACTCGTCGTCTTTTGTGCTACAGGTGCGTTGGCCGCATCTGTTCACCCCGGTCACTTACTTGAGTAAGCTCCCGGGGATTCTCAGCTTTGCCGCCTTCCTGTAACTCAAAATCCATAGAGTATATTGGGTATATTCAGGTAGCATCGTAGTGAGCTAATGATTGAGATCCTATCCGTGAAGCGACTCTCCCTTTTCCCCCGTTCGCTGCGCCAGCTGGTCACGCTATCCTTCGTGCTGATCCTGCTTCCGCTGCTGGTGCTGGCATGGCAGGCGTGGCAAAGCCTTAACGCCCTCAGCGCCCAGGCGGCGCATATTAATCGCACCACCCTTATCGACGCCCGCCGCAGCGAGGCGATGATTAACGCGTCGCTGGAAATGGAGCGTAGCTACCGGCAGTACTGCGTGCTGGACGATCCGACGCTGGCGCGGGTCTATCAAAATCAACGCCAACGCTACAGCGAAATGCTTGACGCTCACGCGGGCGTTCTGCCTGATGAAAAAATCTGGCAGGCGCTGCGTCAGGATCTCGACGATCTGGCCGAGCTGCAGTGTAAAAATAGCGGCCCGGCGGCGAAGTCAGCAGTCAGCCTGGAAGCGTTTGCTTCCGCCAATAGCGACATGGTCCAGGCAACCCGGACGGTGGTCTATTCGCGTGGACAGCAGCTGCAGCAGGAAATCGCCGAGCGCGGCCAGTTCTTCGGCTGGCAGGCGCTGGTGCTGTTCCTGCTCAGCCTGGCGCTGGTGCTGCTGTTCACCCGCATGATTATCGGCCCGGTAAAGGGCATTGAAAGAATGATCAACCGACTGGGCGAGGGGAAATCGCTGGACGATGCCGCGCTGTTTACCGGCCCGCGCGAGCTGCGCTCCGTCGGTAAACGCATTATCTGGCTGAGCGAACGCCTTGCCTGGCTGGAATCCCAGCGCCATCAGTTCCTGCGCCATCTTTCCCATGAGCTGAAAACGCCGCTGGCCAGCATGCGCGAAGGGACGGAACTGCTCGCTGACCGGGTGGCCGGGCCGCTGACGCCCGAGCAGCAGGAGATCGTGGAGATTCTGGATAACAGCAGCCGCAACCTGCAAAAGCTGATTGAGCAACTGCTGGACTATAACCGCAAACAGGCCGATGGCCCGATTGTGCGCGAGACGGTCAACCTGGCCGAACTGGTGGAAAATGTGGTTTCTGCCCATAGCCTGCCGGCAAGAGCTAAAATGATGCATACCGAACTGTTGCTCAGCGAGCGTTTTTGCGAAGCGGAGCCCGCTCTGCTGGTGAGCGTACTGGATAATCTCTACTCCAATGCGGTGCACTATGGTGCTGAATCCGGTAACATTCGAATCCATAGCTATCGGCACGGCGAGCAGGTGCGCATTGACGTCATTAACGACGGCGAGCCGATCCCGTCCGCAGAAAGAAACATGATTTTTGAGCCTTTTTATCAGGGAAGCCACCAGCGTAAAGGGGCGGTAAAAGGCAGCGGTCTGGGGCTGAGCATTGCCCGCGACTGCGTACGGCAAATGCAGGGCGAGCTGAGCCTGGTTGATGTGAAGTCAGGGCTAATCTGTTTTCGTATCACGCTCCCCGTCGCCGAGTCTGGAAAAAATAACGTATAACTATCGGGTGAATATGTCCCACTTCTTCGCATTTGTCCGTCCCCTCAGGGGATGGCTGCTGTCAGGCATTTCCTGCCTGGCGCTGGCGGGATGTTCCGCCTCTACATCACCATACGCCGCGGATGGCAAAACGCTCTCCGCGCTGCCGCAGCATCAGGTCGCCGATTTTCTTTCGGTGGAGTGCGCTGATATCTGGAATCTGCAAAGCGAAGCCAGCGACAAAAATCCGCTCTACTGGCTGCGTGGAATTGACTGCGCCGATCGTCTTGCTCCGGTGCAGGCACGGGCGGAGGCCCGGCTGCACAGTGGCGACAGCTGGCAGGATGCCTTTAAGCGCGGCATTTTACTGGCTGATGCCAAAATTACGCCTAACGAGCGCCGGGAACTGGTCGCCAGTCTGGATAGCTTCAGCCCGCAAATCGCCCCTCAGGTGCGCCCGCTCTATCAGCTCTGGCGCGATGCCCAGGGCCGGCAGCTTCAGCTGATTGACGAGCGTTCCCGCTACGCCAAACTGCAGCAGTCAAACGATGCGGAGCTGGAGACGCTGCGACAGCAGGAAATTGAGCTACGCAGTCAGCTCGAACTGACGACCCGCAAGCTGGAGAATCTCACCGATATCGAGCGTCAGCTCTCCAGCCGTAAACCCGGCGGGAACTTCAGCTCTGACGCCGGGCACGGCGGCGATAAAGTCCCGGAGGTGATTCATGACGATCCGTAAACCCGCCCGTCTGCTATTAGTGGACGACGATCCGGGGCTGCTGAAGCTGCTGGGTATGCGTCTGGTCAGCGAAGGGTATAGCGTAGTGACCGCGGAGAGCGGGCCGGAGGCGCTGCGCACGCTAAGTCGCGACAAGGTCGATCTGGTGGTCAGCGACCTGCGGATGGATGAGATGGACGGACTCCAGCTGTTCAGCGAAATCCAGAAGGTTCAGCCGGGGATGCCGGTGATCATTCTCACTGCGCACGGTTCCATTCCGGACGCCGTTGCCGCGACCCAGCAGGGCGTGTTTAGCTTTCTCACCAAGCCGGTGGATAAAGACGCCCTTTATAAAGCGATTGATGACGCGCTGGAGCAGAGCGCGCCAACCACCGACGAGCGCTGGCGTCAGGCGATTGTGACCCGTAGCCCGCTGATGGAGCGACTGCTGGAGCAGGCCGGGATGGTGGCGCAGTCGGACGTCAGCGTGCTGATTAACGGCCAGAGCGGTACCGGCAAGGAGATTGTCGCCCAGGCAATTCATAACGCCAGCCCGCGCCGCGATAAACCTTTTGTCGCCATTAACTGCGGCGCGCTTCCCGAACAGTTGCTGGAGTCAGAATTGTTCGGCCACGCGCGCGGCGCTTTTACCGGCGCAGTCAGCAATCGCGAGGGGCTATTCCAGGCCGCGGAAGGCGGGACCCTGTTTCTTGATGAAATTGGCGATATGCCGGTTGCGCTACAGGTGAAACTGCTGCGCGTTCTGCAGGAGCGTAAAGTGCGCCCGCTGGGCAGCAATCGCGATATCGATATTGATGTGCGGATTATTTCTGCGACCCATCGCGACCTGCCGAAGGCCATGGCGCGAGGCGAATTTCGTGAAGATCTGTTCTATCGTCTCAACGTGGTGAATCTGAAAATCCCGCCGCTGGCTGAGCGTACGGAAGATATTCCGCTGCTGGCGAACCATCTGCTGCGCCAGTCTGCCGATCGCCATAAACCTTTTGTCCGCGCATTCTCCACGGATGCGATGAAGCGGCTGATGGCCGCTAAATGGCCGGGCAACGTGCGCCAGCTGGTGAACGTGATTGAGCAGTGCGTGGCGCTGACCTCTTCGCCGGTCATTAGCGACGCCCTGGTAGAGCAGGCGCTGGAAGGGGAAAACACCGCGCTGCCGACGTTTGTCGAAGCGCGGAATCAGTTTGAGCTCAATTACCTGCGCAAGCTGCTGCAAATTACCAAAGGGAACGTCACGCATGCGGCCCGGATGGCGGGGCGCAATCGCACCGAATTTTATAAGCTGCTGTCGCGCCACGAGCTCGACGCTAACGACTTTAAAGAGTAGCTCCGGATGATGGCGCAAGTTATGATACGGTTAGCAACCGGTTACGCGACTAAAACAGGAACACCATGAAAAAGATTGATGCGATTATTAAACCCTTCAAACTGGATGACGTGCGTGAAGCGCTGGCCGAAGTCGGCATCACCGGGATGACGGTAACGGAAGTGAAAGGCTTTGGCCGTCAGAAGGGGCATACCGAGCTGTATCGCGGCGCAGAGTATATGGTCGATTTTCTGCCGAAAGTGAAAATCGAAATCGTTGTTACCGATGATATCGTCGACACTTGCGTGGATACCATTATCCGTACGGCGCAGACCGGCAAAATCGGCGACGGTAAGATCTTTGTCTTTGATGTCGCGCGCGTGATTCGTATCCGTACCGGCGAAGAAGACGACGCGGCGATTTAAGCCATCCAAAAAGCCCCGGTACCTGATGTCACCGGGGCAGCTGACTATGTTTTTGAATTAGGGCTTATCGTGCTGTTTTTTGGGCATTGATAAATGCGGATCCATAGCTATCGGCGGCGAGTAAAGCTGCATAAACCCTCTCCTCAGTCACCGCAAACGGCATATTGTGTATCGTTTCTCCCTCCACGCAGGCCAGCCCGGCGACTTTGCGCATTTTATTTTCGATATCATCCGTCACGTTTAGCTGCCTGAGCGTCACCGGCAGGCCGACGTCGATGCACAGCTGGATAACGGTATCGAGTTCTTCAGTCGGCGCATTTTCCAGCATCAGCTGGGTGAGCGTGCCGAATGCCACTTTTTCACCGTGATACATCGAATGCGTCTCTTCCAGTACGGTAAAGCCGTTGTGGATAGCGTGGGCAGCCGCCAGGCCGCCGCTTTCAAAACCTACGCCGCTCAGATAGGTGTTCGCTTCGACAATGCGCTCAACGGCTTCGGTCACCACATGGCGCTCGACGGCAAGGATGGCTTTTCTGGCATCGGCAATCAGTGTTTCATAACATAGCCGGGCGATACCGGTTGCGGCGACGGTGGGAAGTCCGCCTGCCATCGTCGCGGCCGAGCTTTTTATGCAGGCGCGGGCTTCGAACCAGGTCGCCAGCGCATCACCGATACCTGTCGCCAGTAGCCGCACGGGAGCGTTGGCAACGATCTGCGTATCGACCAGCACCAGCGTTGGGTTGAAAGGCAGGTCGAGATAAGCGTCGAACTCGCCGTCATCGGTATAGAGCACGGACCAGGAGCTGCAAGGCGCATCGGTAGACGCAATCGTCGGGATAATGACCAGCGGCAAGTTCATGTACCAGGCTACCGCTTTTGCCGCATCGATGGTTTTCCCGCCGCCAATACCAATAATTGCCGTGCACTGATTCTCCTCGGCTTCTGCCTGAATGGCCGCGATGGTATTGCGGGAGCATTCGCCGCTAAAGGTAGAAAATTGACAGGTGATATTGGCCTCTTTAAAGCTGGCGCTAAGCTTTTCCTGCGTCAATCCCATAACAAAGGCATCGCCAAGCACTAAAAATTTCGCGTTCAGGTGTTTGACATAGGCAGCGACAGAATTTAAAAGTCCTGCCCCCTGAATATATTTACCCGGTGACTGGATAATTTTTGCGCTCATAATCTTTTCCTTGATTTATACGTTGATTATTTGATGGCAAGGCTTCCGTAAGCGGATTGCCAGTCACTCTGAAACTGGGCCACAGCGGCATCGACGGCAGGGTTTTGCAGAAGGTTTTTTGCCAGGTCGGTAGGCAGCGTGATGCATTCGCAGCCCGCCAGCAGGCAGTCGAGGAACTGCTGATTGTTTTTGTAGCTGGCACCAAACACTTTGCAGTGGGGGGCATGCAAAGCAAGGATCTTAACCAGGGCGCTGACTGTCTCAAGACCGTTGCCGGACAGCGCCTCAATGCGGTTGAAATAGGGGGCAACAAATTCCGCACCGGCCAGCGCAGCCAGCAAACCCTGGGTGGTGGTATACACGGCGGTTCCCAGCGTTCTGACCTGATGGGATTTCAGCTTTTTGATGGCCTTCAAACCTTCCGACGTGACGGGAATTTTAATAACGATATTTTCATCCATTGCACTCAGCCGACAAGCTTCTTCCACCATGCCCGCGCAGTCGGAGGCAATGACCTGAGCGAAGATCATCCTGTCTTTTCCCAGCATAGCGCGAATTTGCGGAATAAGAACCGATAGCGCAATGCCGGATTTCGCGGTGATGCTCGGATTCATGGTTACACCGGCCAGCGGTAGATTTTCTTCCAGCAGTTTTATTTCATTGAGATCGGCAGTATCAACATAGATTTTCATAGTATTATTCCTGATTAATTAAAATTAAATTTATTTCGCTGAATTAATAGCTGGGCGCGATTTCGCTATTCTGTCCACGATATAATTTGGTCCAAGCTAAGGCGTAAAATAGAATGAACGCAAAGCAGATTAGCGGCATGATAAAACCCGTTGCCATATCGTAATGGTCGGCGATAGCGCCCATAAGTATGGGCATTACGGCTCCGCCAACTATGGACATGACAATAATCGATGAGGCTTTTTTGGTTTGTCCGCCAAGTCCCGCGATACCCAGAGAGAAAATAGCCGGGAACATAATCGACATAAAATAAAAGCTCAGAACTAAAGAGATTGTTGCCAGATAACCATCTGAATAAATAATAATAACCATCAACACTGAGTTGATTAACGCAAAGGTGGAGAGAACCACCTGAGTTTTAATTTTGCTCAGCAGCATTCCTCCGGTCAGGCGACCAATCATAAAGAGCCCAAAACCGCCGAAGGCCAGTATTTGTGACGCACCGCGTTCGGTAATTTGGTAGAAGCTCCCCGTGCTAAAGGTCCATGTTGATGGCAGCAGGCTGGCAAGACCGAGCGTCATGGCTGGCGAGTGTTCGACAACGTAGTTGATGAAGAAGCTGAAGATACCCGTTTGCCCGGCAACGTATAAGAACTGGGCAATGACGGCGAAAACAAAATGCGGTAGCTGCCAGAAGGGCTTCTCGGTCGCGCCGATTCTTTCATCTGCTTCCGGCGTCACCTCAGGCACTTTGGTTCTGAAGAAGACCAGCAGAATCAGCGTCACCGCAAGGAAAATCCCCAGATACGGGACGAAGAGTCCATCGTTGGTTTTAGACACCTCACCCGTGGCAGAGAGGACAAAATGGCCGCCGATCAGCGGGCCAAAGATCAGGCCGAGACCCGCAATAGACTGTGAAATATTCAGCCTTGCCGCACCGCCGTCTTTATTCCCGAGGACAATGACGTATGGGTTGGCGATGGTTTCGATAAAGGTCAGTCCGGCGGCGAGAATAAAAATACCAATAAGAAAGAAAAAATATTCGCCGTGCACCGTTGCGAGCATAAACGTACTGGTACCGCACATAATCAGTACTAAGCCTATAATAATCCCCGATTTATATCCATAGCGCTGCGCCAGGATCCCGGCCGGGATAGCGACGAAAAAATAGCTAATATAGTTAGCAAATTGGATTAGCGCCGATTTTGCTTTGGTGATCTCGAGCGTATTTTGAAAATGTTTATTCAGGATATCGATCATACCGGTGCTGAAACCAAGGACCAGAAACAGCATCGAGATGATGCAGAAGATCTTGAATTGATTATTACCATCAGGAGAAATGAACAATCCTGTTTTTTTCATCACAGCACCGCCTGGTAGTTAAAAAGTTTATCCATTATATTGTTGTCATATTCCGGCTGGGCGCCTGCTTTCGTCGCCACCCATGACCCTAACGCCGAGGCTTTATATAGCGCTGTCGTGGGGTCGAAGTCAGGGTTAATTAACGCGTTGATCATGGCTGCAAAGAAGGCATCACCGGCGCCGATAGTATTTTTAACGTCTACACGGATGACTTGCCCGTGGTAAATATTACCTTCCCAGTAAAGCACCGGAGATTTATCGCCTCGGGTGATACAAATAATCTTGTGACCAATAATGCTGGTCAGGGCAAAGATCCGTTCTTCAATATTTTCACTGGTAATATGAAAATGAGCGGCAACCTGCTCCAGTTCACTTTCATTTAACTTAATAAAATCAGCGTGCTGTAAAAAATTGCCTACAATCTGGATATTATTTTGCCCTTCGCGCAGGTTAACGTCGAAACACTTTAGCCCCTGATATATCTGTAAAAAGTCAGCGAAAGCGCGCTGGTTGAATGCGCTGCGCAAAGCCACGGACCCGTAAACAAAGGCGCTGCAGGCAAGATTTTTGGCGCTGTGGCTGATGCTAATATAATCCCAGGCTGCAGGGGTATGGATGTTATAAGTTGCATCGCCTGCAGCGTCGATTTTGACATCAACAACGCCCGTTCCCACATCTTTAAGCACCTTGATTTCGCTAATATCGCAGCACCACTCATTTTTAATAATGCTGAGTGACTGATTGCCGAGCCTGTCGCTACCGACGCTGGATACCGGGATCGTTCTGCAACCTAATCTTTGCAGATGATAAGCTACATTAAGGGTAGCGCCTCCCTGCTGAGGAGGGTGATCTTCAACGCAGTCCCAGAGGATTTCGCAGGCCAGCAGACATGAAGGATTAGCATGAGGCATTTGAGCGCTCCTCCTTCTTCACCTGGGGCACAATCACCGTATCAATATCCAGCACTTCAATATCGTCAGGAGTGTGGCGGCCGGATAGCAGCATATAGGTGGCATTTTCCCCATCTAATGGAAACGGTGCAAAATGCCAGGCGTTGCGGCGCATGATGATCCCGAAAGAACCATCAAGATGGACAGCAACCAGTTTATTGATATCAAACTCACCCACTGGCCCGAGAACAATCACGCTCTCACCGGTTAAGGGGATCACGGCCTCTTCGGTCTGCATGTGGCGTTCAATATTGGACAGCACAAAAGGGTGCGGTTTCGCTTTCAGGAAGCTGGCTACCGGTATATTGGTGAAGTCATTTGCATCGCAAATATCGTGAAAGTAAGTGATATCGGTACGATCTACAGAAGGGGATCTGTTTGCTGGTAAACCGATGAGTTTTGCGTAAGGGGCCAGGCTTTCTGCGGTGGCTTCGATCAGTGGGATGGTCAACATGTTTAGTGCTCCTTATTGATGATAACGTTGTCTTTTTATGTTTTTTAATATTTGAATTTTGTGTATTAATTGATTGTTTTAAATGTATTAATTTTTGATTTATGCAAAATGACAACGTTGTCATTTTTTGTGGATTCTAGCCTGGGGGATGGCGATCGAAAAGAGAGAGAGATCACAGAAAGCGATCATCAGTCATTTGACGGCTTTTACAGTTCGCGGCGACAGGAATTGCCAGAAAATGGTTATGTGAAGTAACCTGTTGAATAGCTGAAGAGTTTAATTGGATGTCAGGACTCAAGGGGCGTGCCAGAATGTGTGAGTGACCTGGCGTTGGTCATAGAGTCATTGAATGAAAAGAACGACGGATCGTCTTAAGAGAAGAATATGGCAAGCATCGCAGATATCGCTAAAAAACTTAATTTATCCAACTCTACTGTTTCGAGAGCATTACGCGATTCGGGGCTCGTGACGAAGGAAACCCGAGAGAAGGTGTTACTTGCAGCACAAGAAGTAGGGTATGAGGTGAACGCAATAGCCAGAAAGCTGCGTAGCGGTGAGTCGAAAACCATTGGCGTGATCGTATCCGATATTACCAATTTATTTCACGGTGAAATCATCACCGCCATTCAGAAAGTTGCGATCGATAATGGCTATACCGTTATTTTTGGTACCTCTTCAGAAGATGAAACTACCGAAAAAGAGCTTATCGACCTGCTAAAAAGTAATATGCTTCAGGGGCTTATTATTGTTCCGACACATCAGTCAATAAATAACATTAGACCGCTGGAGCATCTGCCGATTGTCGAGGTTGACCGCCTGTCCGGGCTTGATTCCAGCGATCAGGTGCTAATTAGCAACTATGAAAGCATGAAGCTTGCTACCAACTATCTTATCAGCCAGGGGCACAAAAATATTCTCTACTGTACTGGTGATTTAGCCATTACCACATTTGATGAACGCCTGAACGGGTTTCAAAGCGCAATAGCGGAAGCAGAATCAGATATTGCTCACGAAGTTTTGCTGGTGAAAGATACGGGCAAGCTGCAGGCCAGGACCAGCAGTGAAGTTATTAACAATCTGACCGGGAAAAAGCGGCCTTCAGCCATTATTGCGGCAAATGACTTTATTGGTGAAGGAGTTATTTCTGCGATTTATAAATGTGGTCTGGCGGTGCCGGATGACATCTCTTTTTTGATGTTCGACGATCCGCGGTGGGCAAGCTTCTTCCCGACGCCGTTAACGGTGATTAAGCAGCCTGCATATCAGCTGGGCTTAACGGCGGCTGAGTTGCTTATTTCCAGAATTGAGAACAAAGAAAAGGGAAGCAAAAGAGTTAAGCGCCTCACCGCTGACCTGATCGTCAGACAGTCGGTCGCGAAAATAGGGTAGGTTATCTTAACAGAGTCCACAGGCCGGTATCCCGGCCTGTCATCGATAACGTTTTACAGCACCTTATGCGGGCCGAAGCACTCATAATGAATGTTGTCGCTGCTCACGCCCAGATCTACCAGCTGCTTCGCGGCAAACTGCATAAACGCCACCGGGCCGCACAGATAGAACTGCATCTGCGGGTCGCCGATCTTGTCGGCCAGGGCCGATAAATCCATCAAACCTTCGCTGTCAAACGCGCCGGATTGACGGTCCGCTTCGCTCGGGCTGCGGTACCAGACGTGAGAAGTAAACTTCGGCAGCGTTTCACCCAGCGTTTTCACTTCGTCCGCGAAGGCGTGCACGTCGCCGTTCTCTGCCGCGTGGAACCAGTTCACCTGCGCCGGATGCTGCGCTTTTGCCAGCGTGTCCAGCATTGCCAGCATCGGCGTCTGACCGACGCCGCCGGAGAGCAGCGTGACTGGCGTTTCCGGCGCCACGTTGAGGAAGAAATCGCCGGCCGGCGCGGCCAGATAGATCACGTCGCCTTCTTTCGCTGAATCATGCAGCCAGTTTGAAACCTGGCCGCCGTTTTCACGTTTAACCGCGATACGATAGCCTTTACCGTCGGGTTTGCGGGTCAAAGAGTACTGGCGAATTTCCTGATGCGGAAAACCTTCCGGCTTCAGCCAGACCGCCAGATACTGGCCTGGATGATATTCCGCTACCGAGCCGCCGTCGACCGGCTCAAATTCAAAGCTGGTAATCAGCGCGCTGCGCGGCGTTTTTTTGACGATGCGGAATGCGCGGGTGCCTTCCCAGCCGCCGGTTTTGCTGGCGCTTTCGTTATAGATTTGCGCTTCACGATTAATAAAGACGTTGGCCAGCACTCCGTAGGCCTTGCCCCAGGCATCCAGTACTTCCTGGCCCGGACTGAACATCTCATCGAGGGTCGCCAGCAGGTGAGTACCAACAATATTGTACTGCTCGGGTTGAATCTGGAAGCTGGTGTGCTTCTGGGCGATTTTCTCTACCGCCGGCAGCAGGGCGGGCAGGTTCTCGAGATTGCTGGCATAGGCGGCAATCGCGTTGAACAGCGCCTCGCGCTGGTCGCCGTTGCGCTGATTGCTCATATTGAAGATTTCTTTTAATTCGGGATTGTGAGCAAACATGCGGTCGTAAAAATGAGCGGTCAGTTTTGGACCGGTTTCAACCAGCAGGGGGATGGTGGCTTTCACCGTAGCGATGGTCTGGGCGTCGAGCATAGCAGCTTCCTTTATAAGTTATCTTAATGATGCATATTAAATGCATCTTATAAAAATAACCCTGCTTTGTAAATGGTTCTTTAACGCTTTACCTTAAGACAGTTACAACATGAATTATTTGCATCACAAACCTGAAAAGAAATCCGTTGATAATCGAAGGTGCTTTATTGCTCAAAGCCTTGTGTAATGCGGAGCCAATCGTTTGCGTAAAATCCTTTGTCAAGACCTGTTATCGCAGAATGATTCAGTTATACTGTGGGCCGTTGTCCAGGTGGACCGCCTTTTTAGGCCGAAATTTTATTGTTAGCTGAGTCAGGAGATGCGGATGTTAAAGCGTGAAATGAACATTGCCGATTATGATGCCGAACTGTGGCAGGCTATGGAGCAAGAAAAAGTACGTCAGGAAGAGCACATCGAACTGATCGCCTCCGAAAACTACACCAGCCCGCGCGTAATGCAGGCGCAGGGCTCTCAGCTGACCAACAAATACGCTGAAGGATACCCGGGCAAGCGCTACTACGGCGGCTGTGAATACGTCGATATCGTAGAGCAGCTGGCGATTGACCGCGCTAAAGAACTGTTCGGCGCTGACTACGCTAACGTGCAGCCGCACTCCGGCTCCCAGGCGAACTTCGCGGTCTATACCGCTCTGCTGCAGCCGGGCGATACCGTTCTGGGTATGAACCTGGCGCAAGGTGGTCACCTGACTCACGGCTCTCCGGTCAACTTCTCTGGCAAACTGTACAACATCATCCCTTACGGTATCGATGAGTCCGGTAAAATTGACTACGACGATATGGCTAAGCAGGCTCAGGAACATAAACCGAAGATGATTATCGGTGGTTTCTCGGCTTATTCCGGCGTGGTTGACTGGGCAAAAATGCGTGAAATCGCTGACAGCATCGGTGCATACCTGTTCGTCGATATGGCTCACGTTGCCGGTCTGATCGCCGCAGGCGTTTACCCGAACCCGGTTCCGCATGCTCACGTCGTGACCACCACCACCCACAAAACCCTGGCCGGTCCGCGCGGCGGCCTGATCCTGGCGAAAGGCGGTAGCGAAGAGCTGTACAAAAAACTGAACTCCGCCGTATTCCCGAGCGCCCAGGGCGGCCCGCTGATGCACGTTATCGCGGCGAAAGCCGTCGCGCTGAAAGAAGCGATGGAGCCAGAGTTCAAAGTTTACCAGCAGCAGGTAGCGAAAAATGCCAAAGCGATGGTCGAAGTGTTCCTGAACCGCGGCTACAAAGTGGTTTCCGGCGGCACTGAAAACCATCTGTTCCTGCTGGATCTGGTCGATAAAAACCTGACCGGTAAAGAAGCTGACGCTGCTCTGGGCCGCGCCAACATCACCGTCAACAAAAACAGCGTGCCGAACGATCCGAAGAGCCCGTTTGTGACCTCTGGTATCCGTATCGGTTCTCCGGCGGTGACCCGTCGCGGCTTTAAGGAAGCAGAAGTCAAAGAGCTGGCCGGCTGGATGTGCGACGTGCTGGACAACATCAATGACGAAGCGGTCATTGAGCGCGTGAAGGGTAAAGTGCTGGATATCTGCGCACGCTTCCCGGTCTATGCATAAGCGTTAGCATTGAGCTAAAAAAGGCCGCTGATGCGGCCTTTTTTGTGCCTGTTAATTAGCGGCGGTCGAGCGAAATCGCTCCGGGCCCGGTTATTGCCAGCAGCAGGAAGGCGCCGGCAATACTGATGTTTTTCCAGAAGTTAATCATGTTCGGTAGTACCGCATCGCCGGACATATTCCAGTAGTGATGGCCAATCACCGCGGTACCAAGAGTATAAAAAATAAAGATCACCGCCAGCGGGCGGGTGAAAAAGCCCAGCACAATTAAAATGGCCGCCGGCACCTCCATAATAATGGCAATGATGGCCGCAAGCGTTGGCATCGGCGCGCCGGAGGAGGCCATATACTGCACCGTGCCGCTAAAGCCGAGCAGCTTGGGATAACCGAAAAGAATAAACAGCACCACTACCGCGATACGCGCAATCAGCAGCAGCAGAGAGCGGGAGGAACCAAAGTCAAAGTAGCGTAGAGTGTTCATGATCAGCTCGTTATGAGAGACGTGTGATTTAAACGTAATACACAAATTTGCGCTCCGCCACGTCCCCCTGACGATTAACGCAGCGTCTGCAGTTGCTCCTCAACATACAGATAACCGATCCCCATCAGCTGCTGAGCGCGGGTCAGTGTGCCAAAACCGATTTGGGTGGCATGCGCTCTCGGCGTATCGCCGTGGTCAAACGGATTAAAGCCGGTTTGTTTGACGATACTCTCCAGCCACTGTTCGCCAAAAGCACAGCTGCGACCGTATAGCCAGATCTGGTTAATATTCAAAATATTTAAGAAATTATAAAGACTTAAGCCAATAGCGTTGGCGGCGTTATCAACCCATGCGCGAATATGCACGTCTCCCTGTTCCCAGGCCTCAATGAGCGATGCCGTGGTTAACTGCTCCGGAGATCGCTGCGCCTCAGGCTGGGTTTTAAGCCACATCCGCGCCTGTTTTTTCAACGCGCTGAGGGAGGCTACGGTTTCAAGACAGCCATATCTCCCGCAGTCGCAGGCTTTGCCGTCAGGGTTCACAATCGTGTGTCCAATCTGCCCGCTGCCGTAGAGGCTTCCTCGATAAATCTGATCGTTAATCACAAACGATGATCCAATACCGTAATCGACGTTGATCACGCAAAAATCCGGTTGTGGGCCCGGATGCTGCCATTTCTCCGCCAGCGCCAGCATCACGCAGTCATTATCTACCCGTACCTGCACGCCGAGCTGTTCTTCCAGCAGATACTTTATTTCAATCGGCGTTTTCCAGCGCGCCTGGGGCATGGTTTGTGAAACGCCGGTGATCGGATCAACCTGACCATGGACGCCAAGGGCGAGATTGATGCTGTGCTGCGGGTAGAGGCGGTGGATACGCCGCCAGCATTCCACGATGGCCTCCAGAAGGGCCTGCGGCGTAGGGGCATCGATGGGCAAATGCTGGTGGCCGTCAACCGCCAGTAGACGGGCATCGGCAAGCTGATACTCAATACTGGTCGGCGTAATATTCATGCATAGCGTCCAGGCTCCGCGCGCGGGGATCTGGTAGCTTCCGCTGTTCACGCCGCGTTTGCTCATTTTTTCCGTGGAGTGATCGATCAGTCCCTCGCTGAGCAGCTCTTCAAGAATATTGCTCACCGCCGGAATAGAGAGTCCGGTGAGCTGAGAAAGCTGGGATTTACTCAGCTGCTTCTCCCGCCAGAGATGAGCCAAAAAAATGGATTTATTGGCCTGTCTGACCCGGGCATTATTTAAACCGGTACGCTGCATACACTTAACTCCCTTAACTTTATTGCGTGAGCATTGCGCATTTTAGCAGCTAAATGACGATATAAACTCCTCTCATAGCGAATTTTACCTTACTTTGTTTAGTGGAGGCGTCATGTACGGTTCGGTTAAGGTCTGGCAGGAAATAATTACATTACCTACGTGGACAACGGGGGCGGAGGATCCGAACCCCATGTTTCTGGAAAAACGCGTTTATCAAGGTTCTTCAGGTAACGTCTATCCCTACGGCGTGATTGACACCCTGACCGGCGAACGTGAGATGCGCGATTATCAGGCAGTATGGATGGAGAATGATTTCATTCGAATTATGCTGTTACCGGAACTCGGCGGCCGTATACATCGGGCGTATGACAAGGTTAAACAGCGCGATTTCGTGTATTACAATGAAGTTGTGAAGCCCGCCCTGGTGGGGCTGCTGGGGCCATGGATCTCCGGCGGTATCGAGTTCAACTGGCCGCAGCATCATCGCCCGACGACCTTTATGCCGGTCGACTTTTCGATCCAGTGCGGGGAAAACGGCGTGCAGACCGTATGGATGGGGGAAGCGGAGCCCATGCGCGGTTTGCAGGTCATGACCGGGTTTACTCTCTATCCTGACCGCGCGCTGATTGAAATTACCGGTAAGGTCTTTAATGGTAACGCCACGCCGCGCCATTTCCTGTGGTGGGCTAACCCGGCGGTAAAAGGCGGCGATGCTCACCAGAGCGTTTTCCCGCCCGACGTCACCGCCGTGTTCGATCACGGCAAGCGCGATGTTTCCGCTTTCCCTATTGCCACCGGTACCTACTACAAAGTCGACTATTCTGCGGGCGTCGATATCTCCCGTTATAAAAACGTTCCTGTGCCCACCTCGTATATGGCGGAGAAATCGGATTACGATTTTGTCGGCGCTTATCACCATGACGAGCGCGGTGGGCTACTGCATGTTGCCGATCATCACATCTCTCCGGGCAAAAAACAGTGGAGCTGGGGCTATGGCGACTTTGGCCAGGCATGGGACCGCAATCTGACCGACGAAAATGGCCCTTATATTGAGCTGATGACTGGCGTCTACACCGATAACCAGCCTGACTTTACCTGGCTTGCGCCTTATGAAGAGAAGATTTTTGTGCAAAATTTCCTTCCCTATAGCGAGCTGGGAATGGTGCAAAATGCCAATACGCAGCTGGCGCTGAAGCTGGTTCGCGAGTCTGAGCAGCTACAGCTCGGCGTTTACGCCATTGCGCCGCTGGAAAATATCGTTGTTGAACTCAGTGCTGAACAGCAGCCGCTGTATGAAACTCAGCTTACGCTGAAGCCCGGCGAGAGTTGGCGGCATACGCTGCCGGAACATGACGTCGGTCGCTTGACCATCAAGGTGAAAAGTGCAGACAAGCAAGTGCTACTGGATTATCACGAACATATTACTCAGCAGACGCCGCTGCCCGAACCGGCCTCAGCGCCAGCGATGCCGGAAGAGATTCACAACGGTGATGAGCTCTATTTTATCGGCCAGCATCTTGAACAATACAATCACGCCAGCCGCTATGCCGCAGATTACTATCGCCGGGCGATAGCCCTCGATCCGCAGGATTATCGCAATAATGTTGCCCTCGGGACGCTGGCGTTTAACCAGGCCGACTGGGTTTTAGCGGAGCAATGCTCCCGCGCCGCGCTACTTCGCGCCCATCGTCTGAATAAAAATCCGCGCGATGGCGAAGCCAGTATGCTGCTTGCCAGCGCGCTGGAAAGGCAGGGAGATGAACAAGGCGCCTGGGATCACTATTACAAAGCATCCTGGAGCGGTAACTGCCGCGATGCTGCATGGTGGGCGCTGGCAAGGCTGGCGATGAAGCGTGGTGATACGGCCGACGCGCTGGAAAAGGTCAACACCAGTCTGCAGTTCAACGCCAGCAACCATCTGGCTATGGGGCTGAAAGCGCTGGCGTTAGCGGACAGCGGGCGGACGAAAGCGGCGCAGGAGTATATTTTCGCCTGTCTTAAACAATACCCGTTGAGCTATCCGCTGCACTGCGCGCGCTGGATGATTGAGCCCAGCGACGAAGCGCGAGAGAACCTACTGCGGGTAACGGGGCGCAGAGGGATCAACGGCAGCCTGCTGGCGGGCTGGCTGCTTTCTATCGGACAGAAGCAGGCGGCGAAAGAGATGCTTGAGGTGCTGGATTGCCAGGAAGCGCTGCCGATGCTGTGGCGAGCCTCGTTAAGCGATGACGCAAATAAACGGCAATGGTTGATTGCCGAAGCCGAGCGCTGCCATCCGCAAAAAGTGCGTTTCCCCAATACGCTCGATGAAGTTCAGATGCTGCAAACCCTGAGCGACAGCGCTTTCGCCCGCTATCTGCTCGGTTGCTTCTGGTACAGCAAACGACGCTATGAAGAGGCGGTCAGCTGCTGGCGCGAGACGCTGGCAAAATCACCCGACTATGCGCCCGCTCATCGCCTGCTCGGGGTTTACGCCTGGAACAAACAACAAGATGCAGCGCAGGCGCTGGCTTATCTACAGCGCGCCGTAGAGCTTGAGCCCGAAAACGCGCGCTTCCTCTTTGAGCTTGATTTTCTGCAAAAATCACTGGGTACGCCGGTAAACGAACGACTGGAGAAGCTGGCGGCGCGCAAATCGGTGGTGCTGAAGCGGGACGATCTGACCGCTGAGCTGCTAAGCCTGTGGAATGCTTCCGGCCATTATGCCGATGCCGCCGCTATTCTCGGTACGCGCGTGTTTCATCCCTGGGAAGGCGGGGAAGGGAAAATCACCGGTCAGTATTTGCTCAATCAGCTGCATCGGGCTTTGCAGTTTATTGAACGCGAGGCGTTTACGCAGGCTGCGGACTGTCTGAAAGACGCATTACGCTATCCCGATAATCTGGGGGAGGGGCGACTGCCCGGGCAGACGGACAACGATATCTGGTATTTGCTGGGCTACTGCGCGGAACAGGCTGGGGATGCGCAGCAGGCAGAGGAATATTATCAGCTTGCCCTACAAGGAGGCTCAACGCTGGACGCCGGGCGTTACTACAACGATCAGCCCGCTGATTACCTTTTCTGGCAGGGCATCGCGCTGCGTAAGAGCGGTAACCCGGCGCAGGCCGAGCAGCACTTCCAGAATTTTATCACCTGGGCCGGGCAGCATCGGGATGACGTTCCGCAAGCCGACTTTTTTGCCGTCTCTCTTCCGGATTTGGTGGTGCTTGATGTCTCAGCGCAGCAGCAACATCAGCAGCACTGCTTGTTTATTGAAGCGCTGGGCCATCTGGGGCTGGGGAATGTATCCGCCAGCCAGCAGGCGATGCAGCGGCTTCTGCAACTGAACCCGGCTCATGATAAGGCGCATTTGATTCGTCATGCCCTGCAAAGCGGCATTTTTTCCTGAACCTCAAATGGGCGGGCCTGGCTCGCCTGTACCCTACTGTTCCCTGCGTTTCCCTTATAGAGGAATCATTATGAATAACGCGCAGACACATCTCAAAATGGGCTACGTCTGGACTATCTGTCTGGTCGCCGCCTGCGGTGGTTTACTGTTTGGCTATGACTGGGTAGTCATCGGCGGCGCTAAGCCATTTTATGAAGCCTGGTTTTCCATTACCGATCCGGCACAATCCGGCTGGGCTATGAGTTCGGCGCTGGTGGGCTGCGTTTTCGGCGCATTAATCTCGGGATGGTGCGCCGATAAACTCGGGCGCAAGCTGCCCTTAATACTTTCCGCCGTGCTGTTCAGCGCGTCGGCGTGGGGGACGGCGGTCGCCAGCAGTTTCGACATGTTTGTGGTTTACCGCATTGTGGGCGGTGTGGGGATTGGTCTGGCATCCGCTCTCAGCCCGCTTTACATCGCCGAAGTCAGCCCGGCAGAAAAAAGAGGGCGCTTTGTTGCGGTCAACCAGCTCACTATCGTGATTGGCGTGCTGGCCGCTCAGCTTATTAACCTGATGATTGCGGAACCCGTAGAGACGGGGGCGACGCAGCAAATGATTGTAGAAACCTGGAACGGGCAGATGGGCTGGCGCTGGATGTTCGGCGCAGAACTGGTTCCGGCGCTGGCGTTTCTGGTACTGATGTTTTTTGTTCCCGAATCGCCGCGCTGGCTTATGAAAGCCGGTAAGCCTGAGCGTGCCCGAGCCGCGCTGGAACGCATTGGTTCTGCCGACTATGCCGACAGAATATTACGCGACATCGCGCACACGCTGGAAAAAGATAACCATAAAGTATCCTATGGCGCACTGCTGGCTCCGCAGGTGAAACCGATCGTGATCATTGGCATGGTTCTCGCCGTTTTCCAGCAGTGGTGCGGAATCAACGTCATCTTTAACTACGCACAGGAGATTTTTGCCTCAGCGGGCTTCGATATTAACAGCACGCTTAAATCGATCGTCGCGACGGGGGTTGTAAACCTGGTATTTACCCTCGCCGCGCTGCCGCTGGTGGATAAAATCGGCCGCCGTAAACTGATGCTGCTTGGCGCTTCAGGCTTGACGCTGATCTATGTGCTGATTGCCGGCGCTTACGCCATGGGCATTATGGGCTGGCCGGTACTGCTGCTGGTGCTGGCGGCTATTGCCATTTACGCCTTGACCCTGGCGCCGGTCACCTGGGTACTGCTGGCGGAAATCTTCCCCAACCGCGTTCGCGGACTCGCCATGTCTTTAGGTACCCTGGCGCTGTGGATTGCCTGTTTCTTGTTAACCTACACTTTCCCGCTGCTTAATGCCGGACTGGGCGCGGCGGGCAGCTTCTTGCTGTATGGCATCATTTGCGCTGCCGGCTATCTCTATATTCTGCGCAACGTGCCGGAAACAAAGGGGATCACTCTCGAAGCCCTGGAAGAACAGCTGGCGCAACGCCATACGGGCGTTAATGCGGCGAAGCAGGAGCAGACGCGCTAATGGCGGAAGAGTGGATTATGGAGAACGCGCATCTGCGGATGTGCGTCTCTTCTCTGGGCGGCAAAGTGCAAAGTTTATTCTCGCGGCAATATCAGGCGCCGGTGCTATATGAAAATCCCGCAGGCGGCATGTTTCCGATGCTGCCGATGGCCAATCGCGTTGCCGGAAATCGCTTTATTTTTCAGGGACGCGAGATAGTCCTGCCACGTCACCACGCCGACGCGCATTTTTTTCTCCACGGCGACGGTTGGCTGCAGTGCTGGGATATCATTGCGCGCGGCGGCGATTTTTGCGTGTTACAGCTGCGTCGGCAACATGTCTGCGGTTTCGATTACCTGGCGCAGATCCGCTATCAGTTGCTGCGTAACCAACTGATAGCGTCGCTGACGCTTACCCACTGCGGTAGCACGCCTATCCCCTACGGCTGCGGTTTTCACCCCTTTTTCTCCTTTGATAAGCGCAGCACGGTACAGTTTGCCGCCAGTGGCTACTGGCCGGAAGGGGAACAGCATCTTCCGCTGGACTGGCAAAGCCCTCTTCCCGGCTATGCCGATTTCAGTCACCCGCAGTACGGTGAGGATCGCTGGCTAAACGTCGGCTATTCCGGCTGGAGTGGACGAGCGAGGATAGTAAGTAATGTGATGAATATCGCAATTCTTTCGCAAACTTCGTGGTTGATGCTCTTTAGAATGCAGGGTGAACCGTTCCTTTGCCTCGAGCCGCAAACTCACCCGGTAAACGCCCATAACATGGAAGGCCAGCCGGGGCTGCGGGTTTTGGGCACCGGAGATACGCTGAATTTTTCGCTAAAAATAGACGTTCAGGGGCGCGAGTAGCGCCATTTTTGGGGCGAGGGCATCTTGCACCCGCCCCGCTTTATCGCCAGACTGTCGCCTCCATTCGGGAGGGAATCATGGTCTTACACTCCACGCGCTGGCTGGCGCTTAGTTACTTCACCTATTTCTTTAGCTACGGTATCTTCCTGCCTTTCTGGAGCGTCTGGCTTTCCGGACTTGGCCTGACGCCGGAAACCATCGGTATGCTGCTCGGCGCCGGGCTGGTGTCGCGTTTTCTTGGCAGCCTGCTGATTGCGCCGCGGGTCAGCGACCCGTCCCGACTGATCTCTTCTCTACGCATTCTGGCTTTGCTGACGCTGCTTTTTGCGCTCGCATTTTGGGTCGGCCATCATGTCGCCTGGCTAATGGTGATTATCGTCGGCTTTAACCTCTTTTTCTCGCCGCTGGTGCCGCTCACCGACGCGCTGGCGAATACCTGGCAAAAGCAGATCACCATGGACTACGGGCGCGTGCGTCTGTGGGGATCGATAGCTTTCGTCATTGGTTCGGCGCTAACCGGGAAGCTGGTCAGCCTGTATGACTACCGGATGATACTGGTGATGCTCAGCGTCGGCATTGCTTCAATGCTGCTCGGCATGCTGCTGAAACCGTCGGTGCAGCCGCAGGGAGAGTCCCGCCAGCAGGAAGCGGCCGGCCTGGCGGCCTGGCTTACGCTGGTGCGGCAAAGCTGGCGCTTCCTTGCCTGCGTCTGTTTGCTGCAGGGAGCGCACGCCGCCTACTACGGATTTAGCGCTATCTACTGGCAGGAGGCGGGGTATTCGGCCTCCGCGGTGGGCTATCTGTGGTCGCTTGGCGTGGTGGCGGAAGTGGTGATTTTCGCGCTGAGCAAAAAAGTCTTCCGTCGCTTTAGCGCCCGCGATCTACTGCTGCTGTCCGCGGTGTGCGGGCTGATTCGCTGGACGTTGATGGGCTGGACGACGGCGCTACCCTGGCTTATCGTCGCGCAGATCCTCCACTGCGGCACCTTTACGGTGTGCCATCTGGCGGCGATGCGCTATATCGCAGCGCGTCAGGGCAGCGAAGTGATCCGCCTGCAGGCGGTCTACTCCGCCGTCGCGATGGGCGGCAGCATTGCGGTGATGACGGTATTTGCCGGTTTCCTCTACCAGCATCTGCACCAGGGCGTGTTCTGGGTAATGGCGTTGGTGGCCTTACCGGCGCTGGTGGTGAGGCCAAAAGCGGTAGCCTAGGCCTCCAGCATTTTGCAAATCTGCTGCTGCTGATGATCGCTGAACGCCTCTTCAGCATGAAACAGCGGCGGTGAAAACAGCGGTAGCGCGGTGGTATAGGGAGTGACGATCAGCGTCACTTCCTTCGGGGCGCCCTCTTTCTGAAAGGTGCTCACGCTCAAATACTTGATATTGAGCGGCAACAGGGTTAACTCGCGCAGCTGCTGCTCCAGCGACTGCTCAAGATCCGGATTATCATCGGTAAGCAGCACCACCTGCTTCTCTTGCAGATCGCTTTTTTGCATCAGCCATGCGCCGAAAATCACCGCGATCAGGCTGACTTCCTCCTGGCTAAACCGCACTTGCCAGCTGGCTTCAAACTCCTCCAGTGCGGCCTGGGTGGTGCGCATCAGGCGGGGATAAAGACGGCCAATTTCCTCCGGCAGCGCGTTATCGATACCGATAGCGAAAACGCTGCGATGTAACGCCTGCGAGAGGTGGATATAGAGCTGATCGCTGAGCCCCTGTTCATCGCTAAACGGACGGCCCGCCAGGTTCTGAAAGCGGTGAATCAGGCCGGATATAGCCAGATGCAGACGTCGATCCTGCTGATGACCATCGCGAATAGGATCGGGAGTTTTCAACAGCATAAACAGCAGGGTCAAAAACAGCTGTTCTCCTGCGTGGGGCGCTGCCGCAACCCGCCGCTGCCAGTGGCGGACAATCTCCTCCGCGAGGGCAAATTCGGCGGCGGCCTGCGCCCAGCGCTGTTGCTCGTGAGTGAAAGAGGGACTCTGCCCAAGGTGGTGCTGCAGCAAACAATACTGTAAATAAAGACGCAGAAAATGCACGTCGCGGCAGTCAAACTGCCGGTTCAGGGCGCGCGAGCAGCGGTTGACCAATGCCTGAAGATTGGTGTCATCATAGAGCGTGCGTGCGATACCCTGCTGTTTAAGCTGCGTTTTCAGAGCCGGGGTAAAATGGTGGCTGACAAAATGCGGGCACAGGCGCAGCCCGCGGCGCAGGCCGTGCAGCAGGCATAAGCGTTGATCGAGCGCGGCGCCTTCCATCCGATAGCTGCCGTCCGCTTGTGAAGTCAGGGTCAAGCGGTGATAACGCTGAATTTCGCGTCCCGTCTCCGCGATGTCCTGCCGGGCGGTATCCTCATCAACCTGGGTGAGGTTACCCAGCCATTCGGGCGTCACGGACTGCCCGGGCAGATAAAACATCAGGAGCACCTGGCTACGGCGCTGTGGACTGGAAAGCACAGATGGTGGTTCAATCACTGTCATCATCCGGTTAGTTCCAGTTAGGGTTTTCGTTAAGAGTAGTTAATGTATTGCGGGTGAACAGGGCATTTCCGGGTCTTTACATCAGGATTGCTGGCGGGGTTCACAGAATTTTTCACGCGAGGAACAGATGAAGAGAGTGAAACAATGCGTCAGCGTAGCGTTTTTCATGTTTTTATCGCTATCTGCGGCGGCGCATCCGCATAGTTTCATTAGTCTGCAAACCGAGGCCGTAGCGGAAAATGGGCAACTTACCGGCTTTAAAATGCGCTGGACGATGGATGAAATCACCTCCGCCGATCTGCTCTATGATGCGGGCAACGCCAAACCCGGTAGCGAAATATGGAAAAAGCTGGCGGCGGAAGTGATGGCTAACGTACTGGGCCAGCACTATTTCAGCGAGCTGTGGCATAACGGTGAGAGAGTGAAGTTTGATAATCGGCCCGATGGCTATGGCCTTGAGCGCAGCGGCCATCAGGCGGTACTCTCTTTTACTCTGCCGCTGGCGAAGCCGCAGCCTCTGGCCGGGCAAACCTTCACCTTTTCCACCTACGACCCAACTTATTATGTTGATATGTATTATGACCAGGACGCAGACTTTGTTCTGCCGGCTGCAATGACAGCGGGCTGCACGGCAAAAGTGATGACGCCGAAACCTAATGAAAAAATGTTGTCCTACGCGCAGTCGCTGGATAAAGCGGATGCGCCGCCGGAGGATATGGAACTGGGGAATTACTTCGCGCAAAAGGTAACGCTGCAATGTCAGTGATTTTTGCACAAAACGGCCGTTCGCCGCGCTGGCGTCAGCTGTGGCCGCTGGCGCTGTTTCTGCTGCTGGCAGCCGGAGCTGGCTTCTGGCTATGGCGGGCCTGGCCGCAGGTGCTGCTGCAAAGCGCGGTCTGGCAGCGCGCGCTGAATGTCGAACTGAGTCGGCTTCTGCAGGCGGTAGCGGAGAATCCTGCCGCTGCCGGGCTGTCGCTGCTGGGATTTAGCTTCGCCTACGGCGTCCTCCATGCCCTGGGGCCCGGGCACGGCAAGGTGGTCATAACCACCTGGCTGGCAACCCATCCGTCGAAGCTGAAATCGAGCATCGGTCTGACCCTGGCCGCCTCGCTGCTGCAGGGGCTGGTGGCTATCGCCTTAATCGTCGTGGTGCTGACGCTGCTGCGGCTGCCGGCAAGACAGCTGCATCTGAGCAGCTTCTGGCTGGAAAAGGGAAGCTATCTGCTGGTCGGCGCGCTGGGCCTTTTGTTGTGCTGGCGTGCGCTGAAAAAGCTGCGCGTACTGCTGCGCCGGCCGACATTCACCGCCTTCACCGCGCATCACGTCCATCACGCCAACTGCGGCTGCGGGCATCAGCATCTGCCCGCGCCGGAACAGCTGCAAAGCGGCGACGACTGGCGGGCGCGGCTGGCTATCGTGCTGTCAATGGGGATGCGGCCCTGCTCCGGAGCGATTATGGTGCTGTTATTCAGCAAGGTTATCGGCGTATTTAGCTGGGGCATGGCGGCCGCGATGGCGATGGCGGCAGGTACCTCGTTAACGATTAGCGCGCTGGCCCTGCTGGTGCATGGCTTCCGTCAGCTGGCGGTCAGGCTGAGCGCCGGCCGGGCGCCGGCGCTGTGGAAGCAGATTGGCTGGGCAACGCTGGCGCTGGCCGGCGGCGTCATCTTACTGGCGGCGGCGATAGTGATGTGGAGCAGCGCGATGCCATCGGGCGGCGGCCTGCGTCCGTTTTGAAGCGATAAAAAAAGGAAGCCGCGGCTTCCTTTTTGTTTTTCATGCGGTGAGAAATTAACGCTTCAGCGCTTCGCTCAGCTGCTCGCGCATATTGGCCAGCATCGCTTTCACAACGCGCGGGTTGCCTGCAACGATGTTGCCGGTCAGCAGGTAGTTATGGCCGCCGGTAAAGTCGCAGACGATAGCGCCGGCTTCACGGGCGATCAGCTCGCCGGCCGCGAAATCCCACGGTTTCAGCGCGATTTCAAAGTAGCCGTCAACGCGGCCAGCAGCAACGTAGGCCAGATCCAGGGCGGCGGAACCGGTACGGCGGAAGTCCGCGCATTCGGTAAACATGTTGCCGAGGATGTTCATGTAGGAGGTCGCGTGCTGTTTTGCTTTGAACGGGAAGCCGGTGGCGATGATCGTGCCATCGAGATCGCGAGCGCTGCTGCCGCGCAGGCGGTAGCCGTTCAGCTGCGCGCCCTGACCGCGGGTTGCGGTAAACAGTTCGTTACGCATTGGATCGTAAACCACGGCTACTTCAGTACGGCCTTTAATGCGTACGGCAATGGAGACGGCGAAGTGGGGCAGACGTTTTACAAAGTTGGTGGTGCCATCCAGTGGATCGATAACCCATTGAACATCCTGATCTTCACCAGCGTGCTCACCGCTTTCTTCGGTGATGATGGTGTGCTGCGGGTAAGATTTGCGAATGGTTTCGATAATCATCGCCTCTGCGGCTTTATCGACGTTGGTCACAAAATCATTGCTGCCTTTCTGGCTGGTTTCTACGGAGTCAGGGGTTTCGTAGTGCTTGGCAATTAAATTACCCGCCTTGCGCGCTGCGCGCACGGCGATGTTCAGCATCGGATGCATCGGTATCTCTCACTGGATGTTAAAGAACGGGAAAAAACGGCGCATATAGTAACAGTGAAATCTGCTTATGTCTCCGTTTTATGATAGCATGCACGAATAATCTTTAGCCGAAGAACCATAATGCTGCAAAATATTCGAATCGTACTGGTAGAAACCTCACACACCGGCAATATGGGCTCCGTCGCCCGCGCAATGAAAACCATGGGGTTAACCAACCTCTGGCTGGTTAATCCTCTGGTTAAACCTGATTCTCAGGCCATCGCTCTGGCGGCCGGAGCCAGCGACGTGATTGGCAATGCCAACATCGTTGATACCCTCGATGAAGCCCTGGCGGGGTGCAGCCTGGTAGTGGGAACCAGCGCGCGTTCCCGCACGCTGCCGTGGCCGATGCTCGATCCGCGTGAATGCGGTCTGAAAAGCGTTGCGGAAGCGAAGCATGCGCCGATCGCGCTGGTATTTGGCCGCGAACGCGTAGGCCTGACTAACGAAGAGCTGCAGAAGTGTCACTACCACGTGGCGATTGCCGCGAATCCGGAATACAGTTCGCTGAACCTGGCGATGGCGGTACAGGTTATCTCCTATGAAGTCCGGATGGCCTGGCTGGCGGCGCAGGAACAAAATGAACCTGTCGCTGAGCATGAGGAAACCCCGTATCCGCTGGTGGATGATTTAGAGCGTTTCTACGGTCATCTGGAGCAGACGCTGCTGGCAACCGGATTTATTCGCGCCAGCCACCCGGGTCAGGTGATGAACAAACTGCGCCGTTTGTTTACTCGCGCCCGTCCGGAAAGCCAGGAGCTAAACATCCTGCGCGGCATGCTGGCGTCAATTGAGCAGCAGCAGAAAAATAAAGAATAATAGTGCCCGCCGTTGCCCGGCGGCGCGATGCTGGCACGGTCGTTGCGGGTTCCCCTCTCCCTGTGGAAGAGGGGCGGAGTGAGGGCGTCAGGCCGCGCTGAAGTGAAACGGCACGGAAAGCCAAATACCTGACTAAAACAGTCAAGTAAATAGTTGACCAATTTACTCGGGAATGTCAGACTTGCCCTTGCTATGCAATACCCATATTAATAAAAAGCCCGGGCAGGGGCGAGTTTGAGGTTAAGTAAGACATGAGACTGACATCTAAAGGGCGTTATGCCGTGACCGCGATGCTTGACGTTGCGCTCAACTCTGAATCGGGTCCGGTTCCGTTGGCTGATATTTCAGAGCGTCAGGGAATTTCGCTTTCCTATCTGGAACAGCTGTTCTCTCGCCTGCGCAAAAATGGTCTGGTTTCCAGCGTACGTGGTCCAGGCGGCGGTTATCTGTTAGGTAAAGAAGCGGGTAGCATCGCGGTTGGCGAAGTTATCAGCGCAGTAGACGAATCCGTTGACGCCACCCGTTGTCAGGGTAAAGGCGGCTGCCAGGGCGGCGATAAGTGCCTTACTCACGCGCTGTGGCGCGATCTGAGCGAGCGACTGACCGGTTTTCTGAATAACATCACGCTGGGCGAACTGGTGAATAACCAGGAAATCCTCGATGTCTCCGGTCGTCAGCACAACCATGAATCCCAGCGTAATACCCGTGCTCAGGACGCTATCGACGTCAAACTGCGCGCGTAGTTCTCGTTCAGTTTCATCTTGCAGCGATGTGCTGCAAGCTGAAACGAACTGAGTAAAAAAGATAAAAAGATTTTCGAATCAGGCCGGGATGCTCCGACATCCTGTGTACTCGGTCGTACATCCAGCCGGTTGCCTGATTCCTTGCATTGAAGCGATGTACGGAGTTTATAGAGCAATGAAATTACCGATCTATCTCGATTACTCCGCAACCACGCCGGTGGACCCGCGTGTTGCCGAGAAAATGATGCAGTTCCTGACCCTGGACGGGACCTTTGGTAACCCGGCCTCTCGTTCACACCGTTTTGGCTGGCAGGCTGAAGAGGCGGTAGATATCGCCCGTAATCAGATTGCCGAGCTGGTCGGCGCTGACCCGCGCGAAATCGTTTTTACCTCCGGCGCGACGGAGTCCGATAACCTGGCGATTAAAGGTGCAGCCAACTTTTATCAGAAAAAAGGCAAGCACATCATCACCAGCAAAACCGAACACAAAGCCGTGCTGGATACCTGCCGTCAGCTGGAGCGCGAAGGGTTTGAAGTGACCTACCTCGCCCCGCAGCGTAACGGCATTATCGATTTAAAAGAGCTGGAAGCCGCGATGCGTGATGACACCATCCTGGTTTCCATTATGCACGTGAATAACGAAATCGGCGTGGTGCAGGATATCGCTACCATCGGCGAGATGTGCCGCGCCCGCGGTATCATTTACCACGTTGACGCGACCCAGAGCGTGGGCAAGCTGCCTATCGATCTGAGCCAGCTGAAAGTGGACCTGATGTCCTTCTCCGGCCACAAAATCTACGGCCCGAAAGGCATCGGCGCGCTGTACGTGCGTCGTAAGCCGCGTATCCGTATCGAAGCGCAGATGCACGGCGGTGGTCACGAGCGCGGTATGCGTTCCGGGACGCTGCCAGTCCACCAGATCGTCGGTATGGGTGAAGCTTACCGTATCGCGAAAGAAGAGATGGAAAGCGAAATGGCCCGCCTGCGCGGCCTGCGTAACCGTCTGTGGGACGGCGTAAAAGATATGGAAGAGGTCTACCTGAACGGCGATCTCGAGCAGGGCGCGCCGAACATTCTCAACGTCAGCTTTAACTACGTTGAAGGCGAGTCGCTGATTATGGCGCTGAAAGACCTGGCGGTCTCCTCCGGTTCAGCCTGTACTTCCGCAAGCCTCGAGCCGTCCTACGTGCTGCGTGCGCTGGGGATGACCGACGAGCTGGCGCATAGCTCTATTCGTTTCTCTTTAGGTCGTTTTACTACCGAAGAAGAGATTGACTACACCATCAATCTGGTCCGTAACTCCATCGGCCGTCTGCGCGAACTCTCTCCGCTGTGGGAAATGTTCAAGCAGGGCGTGGATTTGAACAGCATTGAATGGTCACATCACTAATTCGGCACCAATAAGGAGAATTCATCATGGCTTACAGCGAAAAAGTTATCGATCATTACGAGAATCCGCGCAACGTCGGCTCTTTCGACAATAGCGACGAAAACGTCGGCAGCGGTATGGTTGGCGCACCGGCGTGCGGCGACGTGATGAAGTTGCAGATTAAAGTCAACAATGAAGGTATCATTGAAGACGCGCGTTTCAAGACCTACGGCTGCGGTTCCGCTATTGCCTCCAGCTCCCTGGTGACCGAATGGGTGAAAGGGAAGTCGCTGGACGAAGCTCAGGCGATTAAAAACACCGATATCGCCGACGAGCTCGAACTGCCGCCGGTGAAAATTCACTGCTCTATTCTGGCGGAAGACGCGATTAAAGCCGCTATTGCGGATTACAAAAGCAAACGTGAAGCAAAATAATTAAGAGTTGAGGTTTGTTATGTCGATTACTTTAAGCGACAGTGCAGCAGCGCGAGTCAACACCTTTCTGGCCAACCGCGGTAAAGGGTTTGGTCTGCGCCTGGGAGTCAGAACTTCCGGCTGCTCGGGTATGGCTTATGTACTGGAGTTTGTTGACGAGCCGGCGGCAGAAGACACCGTGTTTGAAGACAAAGGCGTGAAGGTCGTGATCGACGGCAAAAGCTTGCAGTTCCTCGACGGCACGCAGCTGGACTTCGTCAAAGAAGGTCTTAACGAAGGGTTTAAGTTCACCAACCCGAACGTGAAAGACGAGTGCGGCTGCGGCGAAAGCTTTAACGTGTAATTGCAATGTCATCTCAACCCCACTGCGGACTTCCGTAAGTGGGGTTTGCTTTATCTCGTTAACCCTGAGGTTGTTATGGACTATTTTACCCTCTTCGGGTTACCGGCCAGCTATACCCTTTCGTTAGAACCTCTGGCTGCCCGGTACCAGGAGCTACAGCGCCAGTATCACCCGGACAAGTTCGCCAGCGGCAGCGCGGCCGAACAGCTTGCCGCGGTGCAGCAGTCCGCCACCATCAATCAGGCGTGGCAAACCCTTCGCCACCCGCTGACCCGCGCCGAATATCTCCTTTCGCTTCACGGATTCGATCTCGCCAGCGAGCAGCATACCGTGCGCGATACCGCGTTCCTGATGGAACAGCTGGAACTGCGCGAAGAGCTTGATGAGATAGGCAAGGCGAAAGATGAAGCGCGGCTGGAAAGTTTTATCAAGCGGGTCAAAGCGCAATTTGATACCCGGCATCAGCTGATGGTTGAACAACTGAATAACGAGACGTGGGAGGCGGCGGCGGATACCGTGCGCAAGCTGCGTTTTCTCGATAAACTGCGAAGCAGTGCGGAACAACTCGAAGAAAAACTGCTCGATTTTTAATTTTCGGAAGCAATTATGGCCTTATTACAAATTAGTGAGCCTGGCCTGAGCGCCGCGCCGCACCAGCGACGTCTGGCGGCGGGTATCGACCTGGGCACCACCAATTCACTGGTTGCTACCGTGCGTAGCGGCCAGGCCGAAACCCTGCCCGACCATCAGGGGCGCTATTTGCTGCCATCGGTGGTGAACTATCAGGCTTCGGGTTTGACGGTGGGCTACGACGCGCGACAAAACGCCGCTCAGGATCCGGTCAACACCATTAGCTCCGTCAAACGCATGATGGGGCGCTCTTTGGCCGATATCGAGGCCCGCTACCCGCATCTGCCTTATCACCTGCAGGCCAGCGAAAACGGCCTGCCGATGATTCAGACAACGGGCGGACTGCTCAATCCGGTTCGCGTTTCTGCCGATATTCTGAAGGCGCTGGCCGCACGCGCCACCGAGGCGCTGGCGGGCGAGCTTGACGGCGTAGTGATCACCGTGCCGGCCTA
This sequence comes from Klebsiella sp. HN106, assembly GCF_051209435.1. NCBI lineage: Bacteria > Pseudomonadati > Pseudomonadota > Gammaproteobacteria > Enterobacterales > Enterobacteriaceae > Klebsiella > Klebsiella sp. HN106. Next base: position 67,251 of record NZ_JBLURD010000004.1, read on the forward strand.
CTTCGATGATGCCCAGCGTCAGGGTACCAAAGATGCCGCGCGTCTGGCGGGCCTGCACGTCCTGCGTCTTCTGAACGAACCCACTGCGGCGGCGATTGCCTACGGTCTGGACTCCGGTCAGGAAGGAACTATCGCGGTTTACGATCTCGGCGGCGGCACTTTTGATATCTCCGTGCTGCGCTTGAGTCGCGGCGTATTTGAAGTCCTGGCGACCGGCGGCGATTCCGCGCTCGGCGGTGACGATTTCGATCATCTGTTGGCCGATTATCTGCGCGAGCAGGCTGGCCTGAACGATCGCAGCGATAACCGCCTGCAGCGTGAGCTGCTCGACGCGGCCATCGCGGCAAAAATCGCCCTCAGCGATGCCGATACGGCGCGGGTGAATGTCGGTGGCTGGCAGGGTGAAGTGACCCGCAGCCAGTTTAATGAGCTGATCGCGCCGCTGGTAAAACGTACATTATTGGCCTGCCGTCGCGCGTTGAAAGATGCAGGCGTTGAGGCGCAAGAGGTTCTGGAAGTGGTGATGGTGGGCGGCTCGACCCGCGTGCCGCTGGTGCGTGAACGCGTCGGCGAGTTCTTTGGCCGTACGCCGCTGACCTCTATCGATCCGGATAAAGTCGTCGCCATCGGCGCGGCGATTCAGGCGGACATTCTGGTAGGCAATAAGCCGGACAGCGAACTGCTGCTGCTTGATGTCATCCCACTCTCCCTGGGGCTGGAAACCATGGGTGGCCTGGTGGAAAAGGTTATTCCGCGTAACACCACCATACCTGTCGCGCGCGCGCAGGAGTTCACCACCTTCAAAGATGGCCAGACGGCGATGTCTATCCATGTTATGCAGGGCGAGCGCGAGCTGGTGCAGGACTGCCGTTCCCTGGCGCGCTTTGCGCTGCGCGGCATTCCGGCATTACCGGCGGGCGGAGCGCATATTCGCGTGACCTTCCAGGTGGATGCCGACGGTCTGCTGAGCGTGACGGCGATGGAGAAATCGACCGGCGTCGAGGCCTCAATTCAGGTGAAGCCGTCCTACGGTCTGACCGACGGCGAGATCGCCAGCATGATTAAAGATTCGATGAGCTACGCCGAACAGGACGTCCAGGCGCGTATGCTGGCCGAGCAAAAAGTTGAAGCCGCACGCGTGCTGGAAAGTCTGGTCAGCGCGCTGGCCTCCGACGCCGCGCTGTTAAGCGCCGCAGAGCGTCAGGCTATCGATGACGCCGCGGAGCAAGTACGCGCCGCAGCGGCAGGCGATGATGCCGATGCAATCAAAGAAGCGATTAAAAATATCGACACACAAACCCAGGAATTTGCCGCACGTCGTATGGATCAATCGGTCCGTATCGCGCTGAAAGGCCAATCCGTGGACGAGGTTTAAAATGCCAAAAATTGTTTTTCTGCCCCACCAGGACCTGTGTCCGGATGGCGTAGTTGTGGAAGCTGAGACCGGTGAGACCATTCTTGATGCTGCTCTGCGTAGCGGCATTGAGATTGAACACGCCTGCGAAAAATCCTGTGCCTGCACCACCTGCCACTGCATCGTGCGCGAAGGCTTTGACTCGCTGGCTGAAAGTACCGAAGATGAAGACGACATGCTGGATAAGGCCTGGGGGCTTGAACCCGACAGCCGTCTGAGCTGCCAGGCGCGGGTGACTGACGAAGATTTGGTCATCGAAATTCCGCGTTACACCATCAACCACGCACGCGAGCATTAATATGGGACTGAAATGGACCGATAGTCGTGAAATCGGCGAAGCGCTGTACGACGCTTTCCCGGATCTCGACCCGAAAACCGTTCGCTTCACCGATCTGCATCAGTGGATTTGCGACCTGGAAGAGTTTGATGACGATCCAAACGCATCCAATGAAAAAATTCTTGAGGCGATTCTGCTAGTCTGGTTAGACGAAGCCGAATAATTTTCGCGTCATGATTTACCCGGTGGTTTTAAGCCGAGTGAATCAACGAGCGAAAGAACTTTACGGGCTGCCATACGGCGGCCCGTTTGCTAAGAAGGATAATGATAATGACCGAAGCTATGAAAATTACGCTTACCGCTCAGCCAGCCGATGCGCGCTGGGGAGAAAAAGCGTCTTACAGCATGAATAACGACGGCATCGCCCTGCACCTGAACGGCAAAGACGACCTGGGTTTGATTCAGCGCGCGGCGCGTAAAATTGACGGCATGGGTATTAAACATGTCGCGCTTGACGGCGAGGGCTGGGATACCGACCGCGCATGGGCGTTCTGGGCGGGTTATAAAGGCCCGAAAGGCAGTCGCAAAGTTGAGTGGCCAGCTCTTGACGATGCGCAGAAAAGCGAACTGGATAACCGCCTGACCATTATTGACTGGGTGCGCGACACCATCAACGCCCCGGCGGAAGAGCTGGGGCCGGAACAGCTGGCGCAGCGTGCGGTAGACCTGCTGTGCAGCGTGGCCTGCGATAACGTCTCTTATCGCATCACTAAGGGCGAAGATCTGCGCGAGCAGAACTACCTGGGCCTCCACACCGTCGGCCGCGGATCCGAGCGTCCGCCGGTCCTGCTGGCGCTGGACTATAACCCGACTGGCGACAAAGAAGCTCCGGTATACGCCTGTCTGGTCGGCAAAGGCATTACCTTTGACTCAGGCGGATACAGCATCAAGCAGAGCGCATTTATGGACTCAATGAAGTCCGATATGGGCGGCGCGGCGACGGTAACCGGCGCGCTGGCGTTCGCCATTACTCGCGGCCTGAACAAGCGCGTGAAGCTGTATCTGTGCTGTGCCGATAACCTGATTAGCGGTAACGCCTTCAAACTGGGCGATATTATTCACTATCGCAACGGCAAAACCGTGGAAATCATGAACACCGATGCGGAAGGTCGTCTGGTGCTGGCGGACGGCTTGATCGATGCTTCGGCGCAAAAGCCGGAGCTGATCATCGATGCCGCCACGCTGACCGGCGCGGCGAAAACCGCGCTGGGCAATGACTATCACGCCCTGTTCAGCTTTGACGACAGGCTGGCGAATCGCCTGCTGGCGAGCGCGCAGGCTGAAAACGAAGCTTTCTGGCGTCTGCCGCTGGCTGAGTTCCACCGCGGCCAGCTGCCGTCCAACTTTGCTGAACTGAACAATACCGGAAGCGCGGCCTATCCGGCCGGCGCCAGCACCGCGGCGGGCTTCCTGTCCCACTTCGTGGAGAATTACCATGAAGGCTGGCTGCACATCGACTGCTCGGCGACCTACCGCAAATCTGCGGTTGAGCAGTGGTCGGCGGGCGCGACCGGCCTCGGCGTGCGCACTATTGCGAATCTGTTGACCGCGGAATAACTCTTTCCCCTCACCCTGACTCTCTCCCTGAGGATGAGACAACGTTCGGTTTTCTCCCGCTGAGGAGAGCGTCGGGGCGGAGGGATCATCGTTGTGGAACTACTATGTCCGAAACTAAAAATGAGCTAGAAATCCTGCTGGAGAAGGCGGCTATAGAACCAGGCCATCGTCCGGCTTTTTTCCGCAGTTTGCTGGAAGCCACCGTTTGGGTACCGGGAGCCGCCGCGCAGGGCGAGCAGGTCGTTGAAGACAGCGTACTGGATCTGCAGCACTGGGAAAAAGATGATGGTACATCGGTCATTCCTTTCTTCACCTCGCTGGCGGCGCTGCAGCAGGCCGTTGAGGACGAACAGTCTTTCGTGGTGATGCCGGTGCGCACGCTATTTGCCATGACCCTCGGCGAGACGCTCTATCTCAATGCCAAACTCGCCACCGGCAAAGAGTTTGCGCCGCGTGAGATCAGCCATCTGCTGGGCGAAGAGGGCAGCCCGCTCAGCACCCAGACCGTGCTGGAAGGCGGAGAGTCGCTGCTGCTGTCTGAGGTTGCCGAGCCGCCCGCGCAGATGGTGGACTCGCTGACCACGCTGTTTAAGACGCTGAAAACGGTGAAGCGCGCGTTTTTATGCTCTATCAAAGACAGCGCCGATGCGCCAGCCAACCTGCTGATTGGCATTGAAGCGGAAGGCGATATTGAGGAGGTTATTCAGGCGACCGGCAGCGTGGCGACCGATACGCTTCCCGGCGATGAGCCGATTGACATCTGTCAGGTGGTGGAGGGTGAAAAGGGAATTAGCCACTTTATGATCGCCCACATTACGCCGTTTTATGAAAAGCGCTGGGGCAGCTTCCTGCGCGACTTTAAGCAAAATCGAATTATTTAACACAATGGGGGCCCGGGCCCCCATTGTGCTATCTACTGCCTACTGGGCCGGCTCAATCGGTAAATCCGTCCGCGCGCCCCATTCGCTCCATGAGCCGTCGTACAGGCTAACGCCGTTAACGCCGAGAGTAGTGAGCGCCAGCACGACGACCGCCGCCGTTACGCCGGAGCCGCAGCTGGCAATAATCGGCCGTTCAAAATCGACGCCCTGACGCGCAAAAATCTCGTTGAGTTCATCGGTGGTTTTAAGTTCGCCGTTAATCACCAGTTCAGTCCACGGCACGTTTAGCGCGCCGGGAATATGCCCGCAGCGCAGGCCCGGTCGCGGCTCTGCCACCTGGCCATTAAAGCGCCCTGCCGGACGCGCATCGACGATCTGCGCCGATCCTTCATGGCTGACCAGCAGCACATCGGTCAGCCGCTTGATCGCCAGCGGTTCGACGCGTCCGTCAAAATCCCCTTCCGGCAGTTCGGGAAGGCCTTGCTCCAGCGGTAGCCCATCGCGGCGCCAGCCTTCCAGCCCACCCGCAACAATCGACACCTTTTCAACGCCGAACGCGCGCAGCATCCACCAGGCGCGCGGCGCAGAGAAGAGATTACCTTCATCGTATACCACCAGGTGCTTATCGCTGCTGACGCCTAGTTCGCGCATGGCGACGGCAAACGCCTCCGCGCGCGGCATCATGTGCGGCAGCGGGCTGGTGTGATCGGAGAGGGCTTCGATATCAAAAAAGACGGCGCCGGGAATATGACCGGCCTGATACTCAGCGTTAAGATCGCGCTCTTCCTGTCCCGGCGGCGCCATCCGCGCGTCGATAATCTGGATTTCCGGGTCATCAATATGCTCTGCCAGCCAGTCGGCAGCGACAAAAAACGAGGTAGACATGAGTGCCTCCGTGTCATCAACAATAGAGTGATTGTTGTTGTTTTTTGCGATATCGACAAGGCATTTTCAAGAAGAGGCGGTGGGAATGTGATGCTCCCCCGAGCAGCGTCGGGGGAGGGGGGGCTTAAAACGCGTTTTGCTGCAGATAGCGCCAGGCGTACTGCGCGTACAGTTCAGCGCCGCTTTTCATCACCTGCTCGTCAATATTAAAGCAGCCGTGATGGTGCGCGTAGTCGCTGCCTTTCTCTTTATTTCCTGAGCCAAGCAGCGCAAAGGCGCCGGGGATATTTTCCATATAAAAACTGAAATCTTCTCCGCCGGTAGTCGGCTTTTCGTTGAAAAGGACGCTATCGCCGAATGCGTCGCGGATAACCGACTGCGCCAGCAGCGCGCTGCGCTCTTCGTTGATCACCGGTAGCGTACCGTAGCAGTAGTCAACCTGAGCGGTCGCCCCATACACTGCGGCAGTATGCTCGGCATAGCGGCTAATCGCCGTTTCCAGCCGCTGGCGCGCTTCAAGACTAAAGCAGCGTACGGTACCGTCAAGAACGGCGTTTTCAGCGATGACGTTAAAGCGCGTGCCGACATCCATTTTGCCGATAGTCACTACCGCAGATTCCAGCGGGGAAGTTTCTCGCGCCACAATAGCCTGTAGATTCATCACGAAAGCGGAAGCAACGACCGCCGCATCGACGCAGGCCTCCGGCATCGAACCATGGCCGCCGCGGCCGCGGAAGGTCACTTTCAGTAAATCGGCTGAGGCAAAGGATGAACCGACGTTACAGGAGATTTTTCCGGACGGCGTGCCCGACCAGATATGCATTCCGAAAACGTTATCCACGTTATCAATCGCCCCCTGCTGTATCATCGCCTTTGCCCCTTCGGCAATCTCTTCCGCAGGCTGAAAGATGAGCCGTACGTTGCCCGTCAGCTGTTCGCGAACATCATATAATGCATGGGCGGCGGTCAGCAGCATGGCGGTATGGGCGTCGTGGCCGCAGGCGTGCATTTTCCCGGGCGTTTGTGATTTATAGTCGAGCGGATCGTTCAGCTCCCGTACCGGCAGCGCATCCATATCGGCGCGCAGAGCTACGGTTTTACCCGGCTTGCCGCCGATGATGTCGGCGATGATTCCGGTGGGATGAGTGCGGCGATAAGGGATACCGATAGCCTCCAGTTCGGCGGCGACGCGATCCGTCGTGCGCTTCTCCTCCCAGGGAAGTTCCGGATGGGCGTGCAGGTCGCGGCGAAAAGCGATCATCGCCTGTTCTTGTCTGGCGATAATCGCGGTGATATCAGGGTTAATCATCAATGGCTCCATAATTTGCTAAAAATTCAACGCGCTCAACCGAGCACCGGCGTCAGATAGCCGACCAGAATTCCGGCTAACACCACCGAAACCATGGTGACGGAGACGAATCCGCCAACCAGCATCGGGCCCAGCATATGGTGGGTGAGCATCTGGCGCTCTTTTTCATCGTGGGTGAGGGCGTTGATGGCCTCGTTGGTAATAATGTAGTCGGCGGGAAAACCGTACAGCGCGGTCAAAGAGATGGCGAATGCCATCGGACCGCTGACGCCAAGCAGTTTTCCGACCAGCCAGGAGACAACAAACATACCTATCACCGCCGTGGCGATTAACACTACCATCGGGAATAGCAGACGCAGCAGCATCTCCGGCGTGGCTTTGTTCAACGTATCAAAGATAAAGAGCATCAACGCCATAATGGCGAAGCCAAAGCCGTTAGCCTTATGCAGGGTATGTTTTTCCAGGAAGCCTAACGAGGTAAATACGACGCCAAAAAACAGACACAGTACGAAGGGGCTGATATTCACGATTGGCTTTGCGAGGTCAGCGACGATCCAGGCCAGACAGCCGACCAGCGCCAGACGCAGGAATTTAAAGTAATTGCTGTTGTAGCTGACGGGGATTTTACTGAACAGGCGCGGCATTTTCTCCTCGCCGACGGCAAGCATCGCGTGCTCTTCGGCAATGTCATCAGGGCGCTGTTCGCCGCTGCGGTAGCGGGCAAGCAGCGTTTTGCCTTCTCGTTGCAGCATAATCGCGGTCAGCGGATATCCGGCGAACCCCTGCATCACGTAAATCAAAATGGCAAAAACCGACAGGTCTACCAGGCCGGCGCTACTGGCGCCCTGCGACATAATCAGCGATGACACGATACCCCCGACCAGCGGAGGAATGGTGACCAGCGCGGTGTTAAGATCGAATAGCATCATGCTCACCGCAAAGACGGCCACCGCGATCCCGGCAATACCGGCGAGAGAGATGACCACGGTCTTCCACTGCTGCGCCAGCTCTTTCAGCGACAGCAGGGTGCCCATATTAGTGATTAACAGATACATGAGCATTATGGCAACTGGCGTACCGATCCCGGCCCGGCTAATGATATCTGCCGGAAAAAATGTCCAGTAGCCGACTAAAAACAGAACGGCGCAGACAAATACCGAGGGAATCCAGGCTTTTGTGCGGGTAGAAACAACGTCGCCGATATAAAGAATTAAAATAATAATCGACAGTGCGACCATTTGAGACATAAATAACTTCCATATTATTTATCCCATATAAGGAATATGAGATGGGTTGATGTTGTGCTTTCTGGAAGACTGTGGAACGGACAGTCACTATCATCGCCAGGGTAATGATTTATATTTTAAAGGCATTGATATCCCGAACAATAAATAGAAAGCTCGCGCCTTGTCAATTTATATGGCCGGAGAGAGGGGAATTTCAGAATAAAAAGTGCCAATGGTTGAGGATATTAAAGGTCGAGGTAAGAAAAATCGTAGCGCGATATATCCGCTAAATTAATTCACTCCAGCTATCCGTGGTTCGCGGGGTCGCCGCCCCGGTTATCTACCAATATTGCGGGCTGGCGGGCTATTGGTAATTCTGCCGTTAACGCATAATAATGTGTTCACTGAATGTATCTGGCCTGCGGGCCGAGGGGTTAGAAGGATGAAACCATTTCGTTTGGCGGCGCTGTCTCTGGCGCTACTTACCGCGCTATCGATAACCGGCTGCGACGACAGCGGCAAACCGCAGGCGGCCGCGCCGGCGGCATCCGCAGCGGCGGATAACGCGCCCGCGAAGCCGGACAGCGCCCAGCTGGCGGCGCTGGCTGAGAAAAGCAAAGGCAAAGCGTTAACGCTGCTGGATGCCTCTGAAGTTCAGCTCGACGGCGCGGCGACGCTGGTGCTGACTTTTTCTATTCCTCTACAGCCGGATCAGGATTTCTCCCGCAGCGTGCATCTGGTCGACAAAAAAAGCGGCAAAGTTGACGGGGCATGGGAGCTGGCGCCCAACCTTAAAGAGCTGCGTCTTCGCCATCTTGAGCCAAAACGCGAGCTGATCGTTTCGGTGGATCCCACCCTGGCGGCGCTGAATAAAGCGACTTTTGACAGCAGCTTTGAAAAAACCATTACCACCCGCGACATCGCCCCGAGCATCGGCTTTGCCAGCCGCGGCTCGCTGCTGCCGGGGAAAGTCGTGGCCGGACTGCCGGTGATGGCGCTGAATGTCGATAACATCGACGTCAATTTTTTCCGGATTAAACCTGAATCACTTTCGGCCTTCGTCAGCCAATGGGAATACCGGAATTCCTTGAGCAACTGGGAGTCGGACGAGCTGCTGAAGATGGCCGATCTGGTCTACACCGGCCGTTTTGACCTCAACCCCGCGCGCAATACGCGCGAAAAACTGCTGTTGCCGCTGGCGGATATCAAGCCACTGCAGGAGCCGGGCGTCTATATCGCGGTGATGAATCAGGCGGGCCGCTACAGCTATAGCAACGCTGCGACGCTGTTCACCCTCAGCGATATTGGCGTATCCGCGCACCGTTATCACCATCGGCTGGATGTCTTTACCCAGAGTCTGGAAAACGGCGCGGCGCAGTCCGGTATCGATGTGCAGCTGCTGAACGCCAAAGGGCAAACCCTGGCGCAGGCGAAGAGCGACGCTCAGGGGCACGTGACGTTGCAAACGGATAAAGACGCGGCGCTGCTGCTGGCGCGTAAGGACGGGCAAACCACTCTGCTGGATCTTAAACTTCCGGCGCTGGATCTGGCTGAGTTTTCTATTGCCGGCGCGCCGGGCTTTAGCAAGCAGCTGTTTATGTTTGGTCCGCGCGATCTCTACCGCCCGGGCGAAACGGTGATCCTCAACGCGTTACTGCGCGATAGCGACGGCAGGCCGCTTCCCGAACAGCCGGTAAAGCTGGAAGTGGTGCAGCCGGATGGCCAGGTAATCCGCTCGACGGTCAGCAAACCGATCAATGGTCTGTATCAATTTACTTATCCGCTCGATAGCGGCGCGGCGACCGGGATGTGGCATATTCGCGCCAGTACCGGCGATAACCAGCCGCGCGAGTGGGATTTTCACGTTGAAGATTTTATGCCTGAGCGCATGGCGCTGAATCTCACGCCGCAAAATGCCCCCGTTTCGCCGGCTGCGGATGTCAGCTTTGCCGTAAGCGGGGCGTATTTGTACGGCGCGCCGGCCAGCGGCAACTCGCTGCAGGGTAAACTGTTCCTGCGTCCGCTGCGCGACGCGGTACCTGCGCTGCCGGGCTTCCAGTTTGGCGACATTGCCGAGGAGAATCTTTCCCGCAGCCTGGATGAAGTGCAGACCACCCTGGATGACCAGGGACATGCGGAAGTCACCGCCGCCAGCCAGTGGCAGGAGAGCCGCTCGCCGCTGCAGGTGATCCTGCAGGCCAGCCTGCTGGAGTCCGGCGGCAGACCGGTTACGCGCACCGTCAGGCAGCCGATCTGGCCGGCCGAAACGCTGCCTGGCATCCGTCCGGAATTCGCCCTGAAAGAGGTTTATGACTATCGTACCGACAGCACGATCAAGCAGCCGGTAGTGGATGAAAACAGCAACGCCGCATTTGAAATTGTCTACGCCGATGCCAAAGGCGAAAAGAAAGCGGTCTCCGGGCTGCAGGTGCGATTAATTCGCGAACGTCGCGACTACTACTGGAACTGGTCCGAGAGCGAAGGCTGGCAGTCACAGTTCGATCAAAAAGATCTTCAGGAAGGTGAGGAATCGCTCGATCTCTCTGCCGGGCAAACGGCGAAAGTAAGTTTCCCGGTCGAGTGGGGCGCCTATCGCCTGGAAGTCAAAGGGCCGGATGATGTCATCAGCAGCGTACGCTTCTGGGCAGGGTACAGCTGGCAGGATAACAGCGAAGGCCAGGGGGCGGCGCGTCCGGACCGCGTTACCATGAAGCTGGATAAACCGGCCTATAAACCCGGCGATACGATCAAGCTGCATATTGCCGCTCCGGCTGCCGGTAAAGGCTACGCGCTGGTGGAATCAAGCGAAGGGCCGCTGTGGTGGCAGGAGATTGACGTCCCGGCGGAAGGGATGGAATTATCTATCCCGGTGGATAAAGCCTGGAATCGTCACGACCTGTACCTCAGCACCCTGGTGATTCGCCCGGGGGATAAATCCCAGTCCGCAACGCCAAAACGGGCCGTGGGGCTGCTGCACCTGCCGCTTGGCGATGATAACCGTCGCCTGAATCTGGCGCTGGAAGCACCGGATAAAATGCGTCCTGACCAGCCGTTGAAAGTGAAGATTAAGGCCAGCCTCAAAGAAGGCGAGACGCCGAAACAGGTTAACGTTCTGCTCTCTGCCGTCGATAGCGGCGTACTCAATATTACCGACTACGCCACGCCGGATCCCTGGAACGCGTTCTTTGGCCAGAAACGCTACGGCGCCGATATTTACGATATCTATGGTCAGGTCATTGAAGGACAGGGGAGGCTCGCCAGCCTGCGCTTCGGCGGCGACGGCGATGAACTGAAACGCGGCGGTAAGCCGCCGGTTAATCACGTGACGATTATCGCCCAGCAGGCACAGCCGGTTGTGCTGGATGAGAAAGGCGAAGGGACGGTGACCCTGCCAATCGGCGACTTTAACGGCGAACTGCGGATCATGGCGCAGGCGTGGACGGCTGATGATTTCGGCAGCAGCGAAGAAAAAACGATCGTGGCGGCGCCGGTGATTGCGGAGCTGAATATGCCGCGTTTCCTCGCCAGCGGAGATACCACTCGCCTGGCGCTGGATCTCAGCAACCTGACCGATAAGCCGCAGACTCTCAACGTTGCGCTGGCAGCCAGCGGTCTGCTGCAGCTTGCAGGGGGAGAAATACCGCCGGTGCATCTGGCGCCCGGCGCGCGCAGCACCCTGTTTGTGCCCGTTCGCGCCCTACAAGGCTTTGGCGATGGTGAGGTAAATGCCACCATCAGCGGCCTGAACCTGCCGGGTGAAACTTTCACGCCAATGCAGAAGCAGTGGAAGCTGGGCGTGCGTCCCGCCTTCCCGGCGCAAACCGTGAATTCCGGCGCTGTCCTCCAGCCGGGGGAAAGCTGGCAGGCTCCGGCGGCGCAAAGCGAGGGTTTCTCGCCGGCCACGTTGCAGGGGCAGTTGGTGTTTAGCGGCAAGCCGCCGCTGAACCTGGCGCGCTATATTCGCGACCTGAAGGCCTATCCTTACGGCTGCCTGGAGCAGACCACCAGCGGGCTATTCCCGTCGCTCTATACCAACGCCGCCCAGCTTAAAGCCCTGGGGATCGGCGGCGATAGCGATGAAAAACGACGCGCGGCGGTGGATATCGGCATTTCTCGCCTGCTGCAGATGCAGCGCGATGACGGCGGTTTCGCCCTGTGGGACAGAGAGGGGCCGGAAGAGTACTGGCTAACCGCCTACACGATGGACTTCCTCGTCCGGGCGGGCGAGCAGGGCTATAGCGTACCAACCAATGCCGTCAATAACGGCAACCAGCGCCTGCTGCGTTATTTACAGGAGCCGGGGCTGATCGCCGTCCGCTACAGCGATGATGCCCAGGCCAGCCGTTTTGCCGCTCAGGCCTACGCCGCGCTGGTGCTGGCACGGCAGCAGAAAGCGCCGCTCGGCGCGCTGCGCGAAATCTGGAGCCGTCACGACCAGGCGCGTTCCGGTCTGCCGCTACTGCAGCTGGGCGTGGCCCTGAAATTGATGGGCGATGCGCCGCGCGGCGACGAAGCCCTGAAGCTGGCGCTGAGCACGTCGCGGCAGGAGGCGAACCGCTGGCTCGGCGATTACGGCAGCGAGCTGCGCGACGATGCGCTGAAGCTGGCGCTGCTGGAGGAGAACAAACTGCTGCCGGAAGCGCAAAATACGCTGCTCAGCCATCTGGCGGAAGAAGCCTACGGCCAGCGCTGGCTCTCGACGCAGGAGAGTAATGCCCTGTTCCTGGCCGGACGTACGTTGCAGGATCTTCCCGGCAGCTGGCAGGCACAAACCTCCGTGCAGGCCGAACCGCTCTCCGGCGAGAAAGCGCAAACCCGTAACCTGACCGGCGATCAGCTGGCGGCCTTGCAGGTGACCAATACCGGTCAGCAGCCGCTGTGGCTCCGTCTCGACAGCAGCGGCTATCCGCAGAACGCGCCGCAGCCGGGGGGCAACGTGCTGGGCATTGAACGGCAAATTTTCGATACCCAGGGTCAGCAGAAATCGCTCTCTTCGCTGCGCAGCGGCGAACTGGTGCTGGTGAAGCTGGAGGTGACGGCTAAGCGTAACGTCCCGGACGCGCTGGTAGTGGATTTACTCCCGGCGGGGCTGGAGCTGGAAAACCAGAATCTGGCCAACAGCAGCGCCAGTCTGCAGGAGAACGGCGAGGTGGTGCAAAATCTGCTTAACCAGATGCAGCAGGCCGATATCCAGCACATTGAGTTTCGCGACGATCGCTTTGTGGCCGCGGTAGCTATCAATGAAGGCCAGCCGGTGACGCTGGTTTATCTGGCGCGCGCGGTGACGCCGGGCACCTATCAGGTACCGCAGCCGCAGGTTGAGTCGATGTACGTGCCGCAGTGGCGGGCAACTGGCGCAGCCAGCGGACCGCTAACCGTTGCGCCATAAATGCGGGTGCTGAGGCGTATCAAACGCCGCTGGCGCTGGCTGGCGGCGTTTATTTTTTTGCTGTGGCTATTGCTGCTGGCGGCCGACCGGCTGTGGCCGCTGCCGCTGCGTGAGGTTACCCCTGCCAGAGTAGTGGTGGCGGAAGACGGGACGCCGCTGTGGCGCTTTGCCGATGCGCAGGGCGTCTGGCGCTATCCGGTAACGCTGGCTGATGTTTCGCCGCGCTATTTGCAGGCGCTGATCCACTATGAAGATCGCTGGTTCTGGGAGCATCCCGGCGTTAACCCGTTTGCGATCGCTCGCGCCGCCTGGCAGGATCTCACTTCCGGGAGAGTGATCTCCGGAGGGAGCACCCTGACCATGCAGGTGGCGCGCCTGCTCGATCCTCATCCCCGCACCTTCGGCGGCAAGCTGCGTCAGCTATGGCGGGCGCTGCAGCTGGAGTGGCATCTGTCAAAAAGCGAGATCCTCACGCTCTATCTCAATCGGGCGCCGTTCGGCGGCACGCTGCAGGGGATTGGCGCGGCCAGCTGGGCTTATCTCGGTAAACCGCCCGCACAGCTAAGCTACGGCGAAGCGGCGCTGCTGGCCGTTCTGCCGCAGGCGCCAAGCAGGCTGCGCCCGGACCGCTGGCCGGAACGAGCGCAGGCGGCGCGCGATAAAGTGCTGCTGAGAATGGAAAATCAGGGCGTGTGGCCGCCGCAGCCGGTGCGAGAAGCTATCGAAGAGCCCGTCTGGCTGTTTCCGCGGCAGATGCCGCAGCTGGCGCCGCTTTTCTCCCGCCGCGCGCTGGCGAGCAGCCGGTCTGAGAAGGTAGTAACGACGCTGGATGCCGGGCTGCAGCGGCAGCTGGAGGATCTGGCGCTGAACTGGAAATCGCGCCTGCCGCCGCGCAGCTCTTTAGCGATGGTGGTGGTCGACCATACCAATATGAAGGTGCGCGGCTGGGTAGGATCGGCGGATATCAGTGATGATAGCCGCTTTGGCCACATTGATATGGTATCGGCGATCCGCTCCCCGGGTTCGGTACTGAAACCGTTTGTCTACGGCATGGCGCTGGATGAGGGGCTGATCCATCCGGCTTCGCTATTACAGGATGTCCCGCGCCGGTTTAGCGACTACCGGCCGGGCAACTTTGACAGCGGTTTTCACGGGCCGGTAAGCGCCAGCGAAGCGCTGGTTCGCTCGTTGAACCTTCCGGCTGTGCAGGTGCTGGAGGCCTACGGGCCGAAGCGTTTTGCCGCCAGGCTGCGCAATGCCGGATTGCCGCTGATGCTGCCCGCCGGCGCGGAGCCGAATCTATCGCTGATCCTCGGCGGCGCCGGCGCGCGTCTGGCGGATATCGTGGCGGCGTACAGCGCGTTCGCCCGTCACGGTAAGGCGGGGCAACTGCGCATCACTCCTGATTCACCGCTGGTTGAACGACCGCTGCTGTCGCCGGGGGCCGCCTGGATTGTGCGGCGCATTCTGGCCGGCGAAGCGCAGCCGGTTCCCGATGCGTCGCTGGTACAGGTGGTGCCGCTGGCGTGGAAAACCGGAACCAGCTACGGCTATCGCGATGCCTGGGCAATCGGCGTGAACGCCCGCTATCTGATAGGTATCTGGACCGGAAGACCTGACGGCACGCCGGTTGTCGGACAGTTTGGCTTCGCCAGCGCGGTGCCGCTGCTGAATCAGGTCAATAATATGCTGCTGGCGCGGCCGGCAATGAGCCACGGCGGATTGCCGAGCGACCCGCGTCCCTCATCGGTCAGCGCCGGGACGGTTTGCTGGCCCGGCGGGCAGTATTTACCTGCGGGGGATGCGAACTGCCGCCGACGGCTGGCCACCTGGCTACTTGATGAGAGTCAGCCGCCGACCTTGCTGCTCCCTGGACAGGAAGGTATGCGAGGGATCCGCTTTCCGGTCTGGCTGAACGAAAAAGGACAGCGGGTGGCGGCAGATTGCCCTGGCGCGGTAGAGAAAAGTTTCGACGTCTGGCCGCTGCCGCTCGAACCCTGGCTACCCGCAGGCGAACGACGTCGGGTCAGGCTGCCTGCAGTTTCGGCGGCGTGTCCGCCGGTCCAAAGCGCTGATGCCGCACCGCTGGTGCTCTCGGGCATACGCGAGGGCGCAGTCGTTAAACGACTGCCCGGCGAGCAGAGGGTGATGCTGTCGCTGCAAACGACCGGAGGGGAAGGGCGCCGCTGGTGGTTTCTTAACGGTGAGCCTATGCCGGCTGAAGGCTCCAGCGCGACCCTTAACATCGATCGCCCTGACCGTTATCAACTGGTGGTGATGGATGAGGCGGGGCAAATTGTTGCCGCGAACTTCACGGTGCAATAAACAGAACTTGCCTTAATGGGCTGGATTTGTTGTTTAAGGTCGCTTTTTTTTAAAAAAATGTTACCTAAATACATAGGCAATCGCCTTAGATGATGATTATAATTCGCGCCGTATTTATCGGTCTCATCTGCTCATCTGCAAAACAGAACAACATATATAAAGAGGTTATCATGGCTATTGAACGTACTTTTTCCATCATCAAACCAAACGCGGTGGCAAAAAACGTTATTGGCGGCATCTTTTCTCGCTTTGAAGCTGCAGGGTTCAAAATCGTTGGCACTAAAATGCTGCATCTGACCGTTGAGCAGGCTCGCGGCTTCTATGCTGAGCACGAAGGTCGCCCGTTCTTTGACGGTCTGGTTGAGTTCATGACTTCCGGTCCGATCGTCGTTTCCGTGCTGGAAGGCGAAAATGCGGTTCAGCGTCATCGTGACCTGCTGGGCGCAACCAACCCGGCGAACGCGCTGGCGGGTACGCTGCGCGCAGACTACGCTGACAGCTTCACCGAGAACGGCACCCACGGTTCCGATTCCGTTGAATCCGCTGCGCGCGAAATCGCGTTTTTCTTTGCTGAAGGCGAGGTTTGCCCGCGCACCCGCTAATCTCCCGCGTCTTTCACGCCACCGCTTTGTTGGCTTCATTCGCGCACCCCGGTCACATCGTTATCTATGCTCCCGGGGATTTGCGAACTCGCCGCCTCGCCGTGACGTAAAATACTTTGGAGATACCATCCTCGTCGCCTTTTCGACCGTCGCGGTGTTGGCTGCGCGCGTTCACCCCGGTCACGAGGAGCTGCCTGGCAGTTACAGATTTTTTCATCATTGCTGCGTGCAGACGTAGTATTGATGGGCCAGAATTTGTAGAATACAGCGCCCCGGCTGAGCAGTCGCTCCCGGGGCGTTTCTTTTTAACCCTCCAGGGGCCATAACGTGTAATAACGAGGCCGGAATCAATTATGTCTGAACAAATAGTCACACCTGATAGCGCCGCACTGACGGTGCCGAACAAAGATGCCAAAATCAACCTGCTGGATCTGAATCGTCAGCAGATGCGCGAGTTTTTCAAAAACATGGGCGAAAAGCCTTTCCGCGCCGATCAGGTGATGAAATGGATGTATCACTACTGCTGCGATAACTTTGACGAGATGACCGACATCAACAAAGTTCTGCGCGGCAAATTAAAGGAAGTCGCGGAAATCCGTGCCCCGGAAGTCGTGGAAGAACAGCGCTCCAGCGACGGCACCATCAAATGGGCGATTGCCGTTGGCGATCAGCGCGTCGAAACCGTGTATATCCCGGAAGACGATCGCGCCACCCTGTGCGTTTCTTCTCAGGTGGGCTGTGCGCTGGAGTGTAAATTCTGCTCCACGGCGCAGCAGGGCTTTAACCGCAACCTGCGGGTTTCGGAAATTATCGGCCAGGTCTGGCGCGCGGCGAAAATCGTCGGTGCGGTGAAGACCACCGGCGTGCGTCCGATTACCAACGTGGTAATGATGGGCATGGGCGAGCCGCTGCTGAACCTGACCAACGTGGTTCCGGCTATGGAAATCATGCTCGACGACTTCGGCTTTGGGCTCTCAAAACGTCGCGTCACGCTCTCCACTTCCGGCGTGGTGCCTGCGCTTGATAAGCTTGGCGATATGATTGACGTCGCGCTGGCTATCTCTCTGCACGCGCCGAACGATACCATTCGTGACGAAATCGTGCCGATCAACAAGAAATATAATATCGAGACCTTCCTGAACTCGGTACGTGGTTATATTTCGAAGTCCAATGCCAACCAGGGCCGCGTGACGATCGAATACGTCATGCTGGATCACGTCAACGACGGTACCGAGCATGCCCACGAGCTGGCGGCGCTGTTAAAAGATACGCCGTGCAAGATCAACCTCATCCCGTGGAACCCCTTCCCGGGAGCGCCGTATGGCCGCAGCTCTAACAGTCGCATCGACCGTTTCTCCAAGGTATTGATGGAGTATGGTTTCACCACTATCGTGCGTAAAACTCGCGGTGACGATATCGACGCAGCCTGCGGCCAGCTGGCCGGCGACGTTATCGACCGAACCAAACGTACGCTGCGTAAACGTATGCAGGGCGAAGCGATCGACGTGAAGGCAGTCTGATAAATGATGCAGCGCACAGCCTGGGCGGTGCGCTGCATATTTATGTTGTATAGCCGGGCGAAATACGCTGTTCTGGTTAATAATTACGGTGCGTTTTTGTCGACTTTGAGGCAGTATGTAGCGGTACAACAACCGCTTAGCATTCAATATTGATAAGTCTCTGTGATAGTACGTCATACGGACTTATACTGTTTGTCTGACGTTGAGCAGATGTCTCGCGGCGCGGGGTCACCGGCGCTGAATTTTAAATTTCACGTACCAGTAGTTGTAGCGAATGAATACTGAAGCCACTCAAGACCATCAAGAAGCAAACACTACGGGCGCGCGTTTGCGTAACGCCCGCGAACAACTCGGGCTCAGCCAGCAAGCGGTGGCTGAGCGCTTATGCCTGAAGGTTTCCACGGTTCGTGATATTGAAGACGATAAGGCACCCGCCGATCTGGCTTCAACCTTCCTGCGCGGCTATATCCGCTCTTATGCCCGCCTCGTGCACATCCCTGAAGAAGAACTGCTGCCGATGATGGCGAAGCAGGCTCCCATTCGTGCGGCAAAAGTGGCGCCAATGCAGAGCTTCTCGCTGGGTAAACGTCGCAAAAAACGCGACGGCTGGCTAATGAGTTTTACCTGGCTGGTGCTGTTCGTGGTGATTGGCCTCAGCGGCGCGTGGTGGTGGCAGGACCACAAAGCGCAGCAGGACGAGATCTCCACCATGGCCGATCAGTCCTCCGCCGAGCTGAACGCTGGCGATAACAACAGCCAAAGCATTCCTCTGGACAATGGTTCGGCGAATTCTTCCGCCGATACCGCTGCTAACAGCGCGCCGGCAGAGACCTCTTCTGCGCCAGCAACCTCGGCTCCGGCTGCGACTGCGGCCCCGGTCGATAACAACGCCGTTGTTGCGCCTTCTCAGGCGAACGTTGACACGGCGGCTACCCCAGCGCCCGCCAGTCCAACATCGCCGCTACCGACCGACCAGGCAAACGTGACCGCTGCGCCGGCCTCGGCTCAGGATCTGGTGCTGAATTTCACCGCCGACTGCTGGCTGGAAGTGAGCGATGCGACGGGTAAAAAGCTGTTCAGCGGGTTGCAGCGTAAAGGCGGTAATCTCAATCTGAGCGGCCAGGCACCTTATAAACTGAAAATCGGTGCACCGGCGGCGGTACAGATACAGTATCTGGGTAAACCAGTCGATTTGAGTCGTTTTATCAGAACTAACCAGGTTGCACGTCTGACCCTTAATGCCGAACAATCACCGGCGCAGTAACAGACGGGTAACGCGGGAGATTTTTCATGCATAACCAGGCTCCGATTCAACGTAGAAAATCAAAGCGAATTTACGTTGGGAATGTGCCGATTGGCGATGGCGCCCCCATCGCCGTACAGTCGATGACAAACACGCGCACCACCGATGTGGCGGCGACGGTAAATCAAATTAAAGCCCTTGAGCGCGTTGGCGCGGATATCGTTCGTGTTTCGGTGCCAACGATGGACGCGGCAGAAGCCTTTAAGCTTATCAAACAGCAGGTGAGCGTACCGCTGGTTGCCGATATCCACTTCGATTACCGCATTGCGCTGAAGGTAGCGGAATACGGCGTTGATTGTCTGCGTATTAACCCGGGCAATATCGGTAACGAAGAGCGTATCCGCATGGTGGTGGACTGCGCTCGCGATAAAAATATTCCCATCCGTATCGGGGTAAACGCCGGTTCTCTGGAAAAAGATCTCCAGGAGAAATACGGTGAACCGACTCCGCAGGCGCTGCTGGAATCGGCAATGCGCCATGTCGATCATCTCGATCGTCTCAATTTCGATCAGTTTAAAGTCAGCGTAAAAGCTTCCGATGTGTTCCTCGCGGTCGAATCCTATCGTCTGCTGGCGAAACAGATCGACCAGCCTCTGCATCTCGGGATTACCGAAGCGGGCGGCGCGCGCAGCGGCGCGGTGAAGTCCGCGATCGGCCTCGGACTGCTGCTGTCTGAAGGGATCGGCGATACCTTGCGCGTTTCTCTGGCAGCGGATCCGGTTGAAGAGATCAAAGTTGGCTTCGATATTCTCAAGTCGCTGCGCATTCGCTCTCGCGGGATCAACTTCATTGCCTGCCCGACATGTTCACGTCAGGAGTTTGACGTTATCGGTACCGTTAACGCCCTGGAGCAGCGCCTGGAAGACATCATTACGCCGATGGACATTTCGATCATTGGCTGCGTGGTGAATGGCCCAGGCGAGGCGCTGGTGTCGACGCTCGGCGTGACCGGCGGCAACAAGAAAAGCGGCCTGTACGAAGACGGCGTCCGTAAAGACCGACTGGATAACGACGATATGATCGATCAGCTGGAAGCGCGTATTCGCGCTAAAGCATCGATGCTGGATGAGGCGCGTCGTATCGATATTCAGCAGGTTGAAGCGAAATAACGTGTTGGGAAGCGATACGCTTCCCGTGTATGATTGAACCTGCGGGCGCGAGGCGCCGGGGTTCATTTTTGTATATATAAAGAGAATAAACGTGGCAAAGAACATTCAAGCCATTCGCGGCATGAACGATTATCTGCCGGGCGAAACCGCTCTCTGGCAGCGCATTGAAGGCTCACTGAAGCAAGTGCTTGGTAGCTACGGTTACAGCGAAATCCGTATGCCGATTGTAGAGCAGACCCCGTTATTCAAACGCGCTATCGGCGAAGTGACCGACGTGGTTGAAAAAGAGATGTATACCTTTGAGGACCGTAACGGCGATAGCCTGACCCTGCGTCCGGAAGGTACGGCGGGTTGCGTACGCGCCGGCATCGAACATGGTCTCCTGTACAATCAAGAACAGCGCCTGTGGTATATCGGGCCAATGTTCCGCCACGAGCGTCCGCAAAAAGGCCGCTATCGTCAGTTCCACCAGATTGGTGCGGAAGCGTTCGGTCTGCAGGGGCCGGATATCGATGCCGAGCTGATCATGCTGACCGCCCGCTGGTGGCGTGAACTGGGGATCTCCAGCCACGTTGCCCTTGAGCTGAACTCTATCGGTTCGCTGGAAGCTCGCGCCAGCTATCGCGACGCGCTGGTGGCTTATCTTGAGCAGTATAAGGATAAGCTCGATGAAGACTGCAAACGCCGCATGTACACCAACCCGCTGCGCGTGCTGGATTCTAAAAACCCGGAAGTTCAGGCGCTGCTGAACGATGCGCCGACGCTGGGTGATTATCTTGACGAAGAGTCCAAAGCGCACTTCGCCGGGCTTTGCGCGCTGCTGGACGATGCCGGTATTCGCTATACCGTGAATCAGCGTCTGGTGCGCGGTCTCGACTATTACAACCGCACCGTGTTTGAGTGGGTTACCACCAGCCTCGGCTCACAGGGAACCGTCTGTGCCGGTGGGCGTTATGACGGTCTGGTTGAGCAGCTTGGCGGTCGCGCAACGCCTGGCGTCGGCTTTGCGATGGGGCTGGAACGTCTTGTTTTACTGGTTCAGGCAGTGAATCCGGAATTTAAAGCCGATCCTGTTGTCGATATATACCTGGTAGCCTCCGGAACTGACACCCAGTCCGCAGCAATGCGTCTGGCTGAACAGGTACGCGATGCGTTACCCGGCGTTAAGCTGATGACCAACCACGGCGGCGGCAACTTTAAGAAGCAGTTTGCTCGCGCTGATAAATGGGGCGCTCGCGTTGCGCTGGTGCTGGGCGAAGCAGAAATCGCTGACGGAAACGTGGTAGTGAAAGATTTACGCTCAGGTGAGCAAACTACCGTAACGCAGGATAGCGTTGCCGCGCATTTGCGCACACTTCTGGGTTAATTTCCCGGGAAACATTAGTCAGGAGAAGGACTGCGTGGAACTTTACAATAACGAAAACGATCAGGTCGACGCGCTGAAGCGCTTCTTTGCTGAAAATGGCAAAGCGCTGGCCGTTGGGGTGATTTTGGGCGTTGGCGCGCTGGTTGGCTGGCGCTACTGGACCTCCCATCAGTTGGATACCGCCAGAGGCTCGTCTCTGGCTTATGAAAATGCGATTTCCGCGCTTAAAGCGGATAAACCAGAGGCGCTGAACGCGGCGCAGAAATTTGCCGCCGACAGCAAAAACACCTATGGTGCGTTTGCTTCTCTTGAGCTGGCGCAGCAGTTTGTTGAGAAAAACGATCTGCAGAACGCTGAAAAGCAGCTTCAGCAGGGGCTTGCCGCTGCTTCTGATGATAACCTGAAATCGGTTATCAATATGCGTCTTGCTCGCGTACAGCTACAGCTTAAGCAGCCTGATGCCGCGCTGAAAACCCTGGATGCCGTGAAAGGCGAAGGCTGGACCGCGATTGTCGCCGACCTGCGCGGCGAGATCCTGCTGAGCAAAGGCGATAAGCAAGGGGCGAAAGCGGCCTGGGAAGCGGGCGCGAAAAGCGATGCTTCGCCGGCGCTCAGCGAAATGATGCGTATGAAAATAAATAATTTGTCCATCTGAGAGGGACTCGATGCAATTGCGTAAATTACTTTTGCCAGGGCTGCTTTCCGTTACCTTATTGAGCGGTTGTTCGCTGTTTAACAGCGAAGAAGATGTGGTGAAAATGTCGCCACTGCCGACGGTGGAAAACCAGTTTACGCCGTCCACGTCCTGGAGCACCTCCGTTGGCGGCGGTATTGGCGAATTCTACTCTAACCTGCACCCGGCTTTTGCTGATGGCGTTGTGTATGCCGCCGATCGTAAAGGCACCGTTAAAGCCCTGAATTCAGGCGACGGCAAAGAGGTGTGGTCGGTTAACCTGGCCGAGAAAGACGGCTGGTTCTCCCGCGCGCCTGCGCTGCTCTCCGGCGGCGTGACCGTCTCGGGTGGCCATGTGTATATCGGTAGCGAAAAAGCGAAAGTTTACGCGCTGAATACCAGCGACGGCACCGTCGCATGGGAAGCAAGCGTAGCGGGTGAAGCGATTTCCCGTCCGGTCGTCAGTGACGGTATGGTGTTGATTCACACCACTAACGGTCAGCTGCAGGCGCTGAACGAAGCTGACGGCGCGGTGAAATGGACCGTTAACCTGGATATGCCAGCGCTCTCTCTGCGCGGCGAATCCGCTCCGGCTACCGCATACGGCGCAGCGATTGTGGGCGGCGATAACGGTCGCGTCAGCGCGGTGCTGATGCAGCAGGGGCAGATGATTTGGCAGCAACGTATCTCTACCGCCACCGGTCCGACGGAAATCGACCGTCTTAACGACGTCGATACGACGCCGGTTATCGTGAACGGTGTGATTTATGCGCTGGCCTATAACGGCAACCTGACGGCTTTGGATCTGCGCAGCGGCCAGATTATGTGGAAACGCGAGCTGGGTTCAGTGAACGATTTCATCGTCGACGGCAACCGTATTTACCTGGTTGATCAAAACGACCGTCTGCTGGCGCTCACCACCGACGGCGGCGTGACGCTGTGGACGCAAAGCGATCTGCTGCACCGTCTGCTGACGGCGCCTGTGCTGTATAATGGCAACCTGGTTGTTGGCGATAGCGAAGGCTATATGCACTGGGTCAACCCGGAAGATGGTCACTTTGTGGCTCAGCAGAAGGTAGACAGCTCAGGCTTCCTGACCGATCCGGTTGTTGCTGACGGCAAACTGCTGATTCAGGCGAAAGACGGTACGCTGTACGCGATTACGCGTTAACAACAGCGGTAGTCTATTTTTGAGAAACGGCCCCTGGCAGACAGGGGCCGTTTTGGCTTTTTTAAAAACGCCGTGAAAATGGCGTTGTATCGATTTTAGTATGAGGCATTTAACATGATACCTGTGGTCGCGCTTGTCGGGCGCCCTAACGTTGGAAAATCCACGCTTTTTAACCGCTTAACGCGCACTCGCGATGCGTTGGTCGCGGATTTCCCGGGGCTGACTCGTGACCGTAAGTACGGTCGTGCTGAAGTGGAAGGCCGCGAATTTATCTGTATCGATACCGGCGGGATCGACGGTACCGAAGATGGCGTAGAAACGCGGATGGCGGAACAGTCGCTGCTGGCGATTGAAGAAGCGGACGTGGTGCTGTTTATGGTCGATGCGCGGGCGGGCCTGATGCCGGCGGACTCGGCAATCGCTAAACATCTGCGCTCCCGCGAAAAGCCGACCTTCCTGGTGGCAAACAAAACTGACGGCATCGATGCCGATCAGGCGATCGCCGATTTTTGGTCGCTGGGGTTAGGCGAGATTTATCCTATCGCCGCTTCACACGGTCGCGGCGTCACCAGTCTGCTGGAGCACGTCCTGCTGCCGTGGGTTGATGAGGTGAACCCGCCGGAAGAAGTGGACGAAGACGCGGCATACTGGGCACAGTTTGAAGCCGAGCAGAACGGCGAAGCAGTTGAAGAGCCGGAAGAAGATTTTAACCCACAGGATCTGCCGATTAAGCTGGCGATAGTGGGTCGCCCGAACGTGGGTAAGTCAACGCTCACCAACCGTATCCTGGGCGAAGACCGCGTAGTGGTCTACGACATGCCCGGAACGACCCGCGACAGCATCTACATCCCGATGCAGCGCGACGAGCGTGAATATGTGCTGATTGACACCGCCGGCGTGCGCAAACGCGGTAAGATCACCGATGTCGTCGAGAAATTCTCGGTGATTAAAACCCTGCAGGCGATCGAAGACGCCAACGTGGTGCTGCTGGTGATTGATGCGCGGGAGGGGATTTCCGATCAGGATCTCTCTCTGCTGGGCTTTATCCTCAACAGCGGTCGCTCGCTGGTGATTGTCGTTAACAAATGGGACGGCCTGAGCCAAGAAGTTAAAGAGCAGGTGAAAGAGACTCTGGACTACCGTCTGGGCTTTATCGACTTTGCCCGCGTGCACTTTATCTCCGCGCTGCACGGTAGCGGCGTAGGCAACCTGTTTGAATCCGTGCGCGAAGCGTACGACAGCGCAACCCGTCGCGTGGGTACCGCTATGCTGACCCGCATCATGACCATGGCTGCCGAAGACCATCAGCCGCCGCTGGTGCGCGGTCGTCGCGTGAAGCTGAAATATGCCCACGCCGGGGGGTATAACCCGCCGATCGTGGTTATTCACGGTAATCAGGTTAAAGATCTGCCGGATTCGTATAAGCGCTACCTGATGAACTACTTCCGTAAATCACTGGAAGTGATGGGCACGCCAATTCGCATTCAGTTCAAGGAAGGGGAAAACCCGTTTGCCAACAAACGTAATACTCTGACGCCTAATCAGATGCGTAAGCGTAAGCGCTTGATTAAACACATCAAGAAAAGCAAATAAGCTATCCGTCAGCATTAAAAATAGAAAGCCCGCATCCGTCGGGCTTTTTTATTATCGGCCACCGATCATGCGCAGAATAATAAACTCGCTTGAGGCTGCGTTATAAATGTGAGAAAAACCAGGGAGGATAAATATTTTTGTGACAATGAGGTCAGAATGAAAAGCTTCTTAACTCTCCTGATGCTGTTTCTTTTTCCCATAGCCTGTACCGCTGAATCACAACCTGTTGAACCGCGCGTTAAGCCTGCTTATCCAGCGAAAGCCGCAAAAAAAGGGATACCGGGTCAGGTTAAAGCGCAATTTGACGTTGACGAGAATGGGCGGGTGACTAACATTCAGTTATTAAGCTCCGATCCCTCCGGAATGTTTGATAATGAAGTCAGGGCCGCAATGGGAAAATGGCGATACGTTAAAGGGAAGCCTTCCAGCAATAACATCATTACCATTCATTTCACGCCGGGGCCGTGTTCCGTTGAGGTGCCAGCGCCAAATCAGCCCGGCAGTATTCGAAGCGGTGGCGTCCCTTTTCGCTAAGATGAATGCACGTGAAATAACGAAGGGACAATCGAAATAAACGCCGGGAACAGGGATATGAAAAAAACAATCGTGATGTTCGCTTTGGTCATATTAACCAGCAGCTGTACGCCGTTTCATCCTGCTGACTGTCATAAAACCTCAGCGCTTGGGAGCTGTAGCTCTGGACGATTCAGCGATGATGATGAATATGGCAGGCAGGCGAGATCGATAAAAGAGTCTATTGATTCCCGATTATCCAATCGCTACGGCTGGACGGGGAAAAAATGCACGATCCATGTGAGTTTCAGCTATGAGGGGAAACTGAATAGCATCACAACGAGTGAAGGTAATAAAAAATATTGCGCTGCGCTGATTGATGCCGCTAAACGGGCCACCTTCCCGCCGTTCACCGATAAGCAGGTGTACGACGCTTTTGCTCAGTCCCGGTTCAGTATGCAGGGTGAGTAAAATAAACGCGGCGATCCGCTCGGGAGCGAATAGTCTGCTGGAGTTCAGTGGCTGGCAGCAGCCACAGATTGTGCAACCGTGATAAAATAAAGCCACATACCCGTCGTCAGGAGTCACCATGGAATTTGATTGCCCCGTGTGCCATGCGCAGCTTGCTGTGCAGGGCAATAGCGCCCACTGCGCGCATTGCGCGAAAGAGTATGTTGTTGAAGCCCGCTGCCCGGACTGCCACAAGCCGCTGGAAGTATTAAAAGCCTGCGGCGCGGTAGATTATTTTTGTCAGAATGGCCACGGGCTGATTTCAAAAAAACGCGTCGAGTTTGTGCCGGTTTAATTTTTATCGCTGACGCAGCTTTCACCGTCGCGCCAGAGTTCAACCAGTGATTCTGGCGCACGCTCCTCCGGGATGAGAATAATCAGGCTGTGGTAGTGCTGCTCGCTGACGATCTGAATGCGAAAAAAACGCTGATCGCCGCTGCCCGGCGAGTCGGGCTGCCCCGGCGGCTTGCCCAGCGGTAGCGATTGTTGAAGAATTGAAGCGATCCGCTGCTTCTGTTGCTCGTTGAGCTTCGCAACCACAATCTTACGCATTCCACTGAGCGCCGGGATCCAGGCGACGCCCCCCTCGCGAGCCAGCTCAATAATCGCATCATCGCTAAGATCGGCAAGATTCATAGCACCACTCCGACGCGCCCCCAGGCTTGAGTGATGGCATCAGCGATCTCTTTGCCAAAACGTTTTTCGCCATGGCGAACCGTGAGCCTGGCAAAGGTTGAAAAATCAGCGTCTTTTGCCAGAGAGTTATCACACACTGCGTCATACCAGGCGTGGCCCGCTTTTTGCCACGCAAAACCGCCGATCTCGCGGGCGGCGAGATAAAAGGCGTGATTAGGAATGCCGGAATTGATATGTACGCCGCCGTTATCCTGCTGGGTATGCACAAAATCTTTCATGTGAGCGGGCTGCGGATCTTTGCCAAGGATGGGGTCATCGTAAGCGGAGCCGGGCTGAGACATCGAGCGCAGACCTTTGCCGTGAATGCCTTTCGCGAGCAGTCCCTCACCTATTAGCCAGTCCGCCTTGTCCGCCGTTTGCTGGCGCTGATATTGTTTGACCAGCGAGCCAAAGACGTCCGAGAGTGATTCGTTAAGCGCGCCGGATTGTTCGAAGTAGATAAGACCGGCTTCGCTCTCCGTCACGCCATGGCTTAGCTCGTGCGCGACGACGTCAATGGCGATAGTAAAGCGATTAAAAATCTCGCCATCACCGTCGCCAAATACCATTTGCTGGCCGTTCCAGAACGCATTTTGATATTCGTGGCCATAGTGGACGCTGCCGGTGAGCTTTAGCCCGCGGTTATCCAGAGAATCGCGCTGGTAGCTCTTCCAGAAAAACTCATGGGTGATGCCGAGATAGTCATAGGCTTCATCAACGGCCACATCACCGTTGGAGGGCTGCCCCTCAAAACGGACCTGCGTTCCCGGTAGTTCCTGGGTTTGCCCGGCATCGTAAATGTCGCGCTCAAGCTGGCCCGGCGTGGTGACATGGGGAGCCGCGGGGCGTCCGGGAACATGCGCCATCAGGGACTGAACATGGCTGAGGGTATTCTGCGCGCAGCGCTGCTGCTGAAGCGAGCCATGGTCGACAATGCGGCGTAAAATATAGGGCGGAATCACATAACGAGGATAAGCAACAGGCATATCACGCTCCTTAGCCGGATAGAACCGTTTAAAAAGGGCATGAGAGCAGTATAGTTATCCCCGGTTGAAAAGGCAGAATAATCAGGCTTTTTTACGGGAGCGCGTTTTCTTCGCCGGCGTGATGTTTTTCACTTCGCTCTCCACCCAGCCATCGTTCAGGCGGGTAGTGAGAAGGTCTCCCTCGCGTACCTGTTTGGTCTGCTTCAGCACTTTGCCGTCGCTGGCGGAAGTCACGCTATAGCCGCGGGCGAGCGTCGCCAGCGGGCTGACGGCCTCCAGATGCGTGACCATATTGCCGAAGCGCTCGCGCTGCTCGCCGAGGCGGCTGCGGATATTTTCCGCCAGGCGATATTCCAGCTGTTGAATACGGCTCTGGGCACGGTGAATACGCGGCTGCGGATTTTGCTGATTCAGACGCTGCGTAGCGCGCTGCTGGCGCTGATCGGCGCGCTTCATCTGCGTCTCAAGAGCGAAACGCATGCGCTGACGCAACCTTTCCAGCTCCGTTTGCTGGCGAGCAAGGCGCAGCTGAGGATGCTGCTGCTGCAGGCGGTGAAATATCTGGGTAAAGCGACGATGGCGGTTGGCAAGGAAGTAGTCCATCGCCATCTCAAGACGCTGCTGTCCTGACTGGAGCTGGCGCAGCAGCTCCAGCTGGTTACGGCTGACCATTTCTGCCGCCGCGGAAGGCGTTGGCGCGCGCAGGTCGGCGACGAAATCGGCAATAGTGACGTCAGTTTCATGGCCCACGGCGCTGACGATGGCAATCGGACTGCTAAATATCGCCCGCGCCACCCGCTCGTCGTTAAAACTCCATAAATCTTCCAGCGAACCGCCGCCGCGTCCGACGATAAGTACGTCGCATTCGCGGCGCGCGTTGGCCAGTTCAATTGCGCGAACAATCTGCCCCGGTGCGTCTTCACCCTGAACGGCGGTCGGATAAATAATCACCGGCAGGGAAGGGTCGCGACGCTTGAGCACCTGTAAAATATCATGCAGCGCGGCGCCGGTTTTAGAGGTAATGACGCCTATGCAGTGCGCAGGGGAGGGAAGCGCTTTTTTATGCTGCTGATCGAACAAGCCTTCCGCCGCCAGGGCGGCCTTCAGCTGTTCATACTTCTGCTGAAGCAGTCCTTCGCCCGCAGGCTGCATGCTCTCCACAATAATCTGATAATCGCCGCGCGGCTCGTAAAGGGTAATGTTGGCGCGAACCAGCACCTGCTGCCCGTGCTGCGGACGGAAGGTCACCCGGCGATTGCTGTTGCGAAACATTGCGCAGCGCACCTGGGCGTTATCGTCTTTTAAGGTAAAGTACCAGTGACCGGAAGAGGGCTGGCTGAAATTGGAAATCTCGCCGCTGATCCATACCTGGCCCATTTCACGTTCCAGCAGCAGCCGGACCGACTGATTGAGGCGGCTAACCGTGTAAATTGAGGGGGATTGAGATGGCAACATGTGAGCAAGATCAAATTCTAAATCAGCAGGTTATTCAGTCGATAGTAACCTGCTGAGAGGGGATCGCAAGTATTATTTGCAAAAAAGGGTAGATGCAATCGGTTACGCTCTGTATAATGCCACGGCAATATTTATCCACCCTGGTCGAGATATTGCCCATGCTACGTATCGCTAAAGAAGCTCTGACGTTTGACGACGTCCTCCTCGTTCCCGCTCATTCAACCGTTCTGCCAAACACCGCCGATCTCAGCACCCAGCTGACGAAAACCATTCGCCTGAATATTCCTATGCTCTCCGCAGCAATGGATACCGTGACGGAAGCGCGTCTGGCAATTGCCCTGGCACAGGAAGGCGGCATCGGTTTTATTCATAAAAACATGTCTATCGAGCGTCAGGCGGAAGAAGTTAAGCGCGTGAAGAAGCATGAGTCCGGCGTGGTTACCGACCCGCAGACCGTTCTGCCGACTACGACTCTGCGCGAAGTTAAAGAGCTGACTGAACGCAACGGTTTTGCTGGCTATCCGGTTGTGACCGAAGACAATGAGCTGGTCGGCATCATTACCGGCCGCGATGTGCGTTTCGTCACCGACCTGAACCAGCCGGTTAGCGTATATATGACGCCGAAAGAGCGTCTGGTTACCGTTCGCGAAGGTGAAAGCCGCGAAGTGGTCTTTGCTAAAATGCATGAAAAACGCGTTGAGAAAGCCCTGGTTGTGGATGACAGCTTCCATCTTCTCGGCATGATCACCGTTAAAGATTTCCAGAAAGCGGAACGTAAACCGAACGCCTGTAAAGATGAGCAGGGTCGCCTGCGCGTTGGCGCAGCGGTTGGCGCGGGCGCGGGTAACGAAGAGCGTGTTGATGCGCTGGTTGCCGCGGGCGTCGATATTCTGCTGATCGACTCTTCTCACGGTCACTCTGAGGGCGTATTGCAGCGTATTCGCGATACCCGCGCAAAATATCCTGACCTGCAAATCATCGGCGGCAACGTGGCGACCGGCGCGGGCGCACGTGCGCTGGCGGAAGCCGGCTGCAGCGCGGTGAAAGTGGGTATCGGTCCTGGCTCCATCTGTACGACGCGTATCGTGACCGGCGTGGGCGTTCCGCAGATCACCGCCGTTTCTGACGCGGTTGAAGCGCTGGAAGGCACCGGTATTCCGGTTATCGCTGACGGCGGTATTCGTTTCTCCGGCGATATCGCGAAAGCGATTGCCGCAGGCGCAGCCGCCGTCATGGTCGGTTCGATGCTGGCGGGTACCGAAGAGTCTCCGGGCGAAATCGAACTCTACCAGGGGCGTTCTTACAAATCTTACCGCGGTATGGGTTCCCTTGGCGCGATGTCTAAAGGCTCCTCCGATCGCTACTTCCAGACCGATAACGCCGCCGACAAACTGGTACCGGAAGGTATCGAAGGTCGCGTCGCCTATAAAGGCCGTCTGAAAGAGATTATTCACCAGCAGATGGGCGGACTGCGCTCCTGTATGGGCCTGACCGGTTGTGGTACCATCGACACCCTGCGGACCAAAGCGGAATTCGTGCGCATCAGCGGCGCGGGTATCCAGGAGAGTCACGTTCACGACGTGACCATTACCAAGGAATCCCCGAACTACCGCATGGGCTCCTGATTTTCATCGCCCGGCCACGCGCCGGGCGATTTATTTAACCTGTATCACTTGCCTCGGAATTATCGTCAATGACGGATAACATTCATAAACATCGTATTCTTATCCTGGACTTCGGTTCTCAATACACCCAGCTGGTTGCGCGTCGCGTTCGTGAATTAGGTGTCTACTGTGAACTGTGGGCATGGGACGTGACTGAAGCTCAAATTCGTGAGTTCAATCCTAACGGCATCATTCTTTCCGGCGGCCCGGAAAGCACTACCGAAGATAACAGCCCGCGCGCCCCGCAGTATGTCTTCGAAGCTGGCGTGCCGGTCTTTGGTATCTGCTACGGTATGCAGACCATGGCGATGCAGCTGGGCGGCCACGTTGAAGCCTCTAATGAGCGTGAATTTGGCTACGCGCAGGTTGAAGTTCAGACCGATAGCGCGCTGATCCACGGCATTGAAGATGCGCTGAGCGCGGACGGCAACGCTATGCTGGACGTCTGGATGAGCCACGGCGACAAAGTCACCGCCATCCCGTCTGACTTCGTTACCGTTGCCAGCACCGAAACCTGCCCGTTCGCCATTATGGCCAACGAAGAGAAGCGCTTCTACGGCGTGCAGTTCCACCCGGAAGTGACCCACACCCGTCAGGGCCTGCGCATGCTGGAGCGTTTTGTACGCGAGATTTGCCAGTGTGAAGCGCTGTGGACCCCGGCCAAAATTATCGACGACGCCATCGAACGTATTCGTCAGCAAGTGGGCGACGATAAAGTCATTCTCGGCCTCTCCGGCGGCGTGGACTCGTCTGTTACCGCAATGCTGCTGCATCGCGCTATCGGCAAAAACCTGACCTGCGTCTTCGTGGATAACGGTCTGCTGCGTCTTAATGAAGCTCAGCAGGTTATGGATATGTTCGGCGATCGTTTCGGTCTGAACATCGTTCACGTCGAAGGCGAGGCGCGTTTCCTGGCTGCGCTGGCGGGCGAAAACGATCCGGAAGCGAAGCGTAAAATCATCGGCCGCGTGTTTGTTGAAGTGTTTGACGAAGAAGCGCTGAAGCTGGAAGACGTGAAATGGCTGGCGCAGGGGACTATCTACCCTGACGTGATCGAGTCCGCGGCATCCGCAACCGGCAAAGCGCACGTCATCAAATCTCACCACAACGTGGGCGGCCTGCCGAAAGAGATGAAGATGGGCCTCGTTGAACCGCTGCGTGAGCTGTTCAAAGATGAAGTGCGTAAGATTGGCCTCGAGCTGGGCCTGCCGTACGACATGCTGTATCGTCACCCGTTCCCGGGCCCGGGTCTCGGCGTGCGCGTGCTGGGCGAAGTGAAGAAAGAGTACTGTGACCTGCTGCGTCGCGCGGATGCCATCTTCATTGAAGAGCTGCACAAAGCTGACCTGTACAACAAAGTGAGTCAGGCGTTCACCGTATTCCTGCCGGTGCGTTCCGTCGGCGTAATGGGCGATGGCCGTAAGTACGACTGGGTGGTCTCCCTGCGCGCAGTTGAAACCATCGACTTTATGACCGCACACTGGGCGCACCTGCCGTACGATTTCCTCGGCCGCGTGTCCAACCGCATCATCAATGAAGTCAACGGTATCTCCCGCGTGGTGTATGACATCAGCGGTAAGCCGCCGGCTACCATTGAGTGGGAATAAAATTTATTCTTTGCGGTAATTGAATAAAAATAATGCCATTAATGATTGACGTCATTAATGGCATTTTTCATGTTAATATCAAAGGATTACGGAATTACCTGAGGCGATGAATACCGATACGCCGGGCTTCTACTGTTATCCCCGTTCTTCAATCGCCGCTGGCGTATTCTCCTGCTGACACCATGCAATGGCCATCGCCAAAGCTGTCACCATCACAGCCAGCACGGCGGAAACGGCTAAGCTTCCCCTCAACCCGAAATGATGATTTAGCCATGCGTAGGCAAACGGCGATATGGCGGCCAGCAGTTGCGCGGGAATCAACAGAATGCCGGTTAGCCGGGCATAATCCTCGGCGGCAAAGAGCTGCAGCGGTAAAGTGGCCTTAAACACGGTGGTCAGGCCGTTGATCGCGCCGTAACCCAGTACAAATCCGCCGGCCGCCCACGACAGAAAAGCGCTGCTCAGTCCAAGCGCAAAGCAGAGCGGCATCAGCGAGGTCGTCAATATCGTTAGCCGCAGCGGCGTGAGCGCGGAGCCGGATACCACTTCGAGAAAACGCGCGCCGGTTTGTCCAATTCCCCATAGCATTCCCACCGCGACAGGGAGCCCAACGCTGGCGATGAACTCGGGAAGATGCGTTGACGTGCCGTTGGATACAAAGGTAACCAGCGCAATCAACGACGCGTACAGCAGGGCCGGACGTCTATCATGCTTTGACTGCTGCTGGTTTTTTTTCACCCTTACCGGCAACGGTAATTTGGTATTCGGCATTTTCCACAACAGCAGAGCGCTAAGCAGGCCAAACAGGGCGTAGACCAGCAGCGCGTGCCGCCAGTCCATCCGCGTCAGCAGCCAGGCGCCAAGCGGCCAGAACAGGGCCGAGGCTAATCCTCCGGCCAGCGTCACGCGCGATATGGTCAACCTGGCACGCTGCCCGTAAAGATTCACCAGCGCCGCGAACAGCGCGTCGTACAGCGCCAGCCGCATACCGATGCCGGTCAGAAGCCAGGCGGCGAACCAGCCCGTCAGGCTATGGACGTAAGCCATCAGCAGACACCCCGCTGAAATCGCCAGCGTACCGGTAATAACTATTCGCTGGCCGCCAAAGCGGGCCAGAAGCCGGGCGATAAACGGAGAAAGCGTCGCCATCATGAGCATGGCGAGGGTCATTCCGAAATAGATTTCCGTGGCGGTCCAGCCGGTCTCCTGAGCGATAGCCCTGGCAAAAGTGCCGGGCATATAAAACGAGATTCCCCAGTTAATCAGCTGATTGCACCCGGCGGCCAGCGTGATAAAGCCCGGCGCGGAGTGCGAGTTCGCAGGTGTATTCATGACTTTCCATTCAGTTACGCTGTTGTCGGCAGCATACCTTGCGCGCTATTGTGCAGGCAGGCCGGTCCGTTTATGACCCTTATAAGAGAAACTTTGTGATGATGACGCTCAATCTGGGAAATCTGGCGACGTTCCGCCTGGTCGTACAGCGCGGGAGCTTCTCCGCTGCGGCAGACGTACTGGGATTGTCGCAGCCTGCGGTCAGCCTGCAGGTACGTCAGCTGGAACAGTTTCTACAAACCAGGCTGCTTGAGCGCACCGGGCGGGGAATTAAAGCGACGGCGGCCGGTATCGCCCTGCTGGCCCACAGCGATCGGATTGAACAGGCGGTGGGCGCGGCGGTGCAATCGGTGAGTGAATTCAATCGTGAAATCAGCGGCTCGGTAACGCTGGGATCCGGAGCAACCGCCTGTATTCATCTGCTACCTCCGTTACTGCAGAAGCTACATCATGAGCATCCTTTATTGACGGTGAGGGTCACGGTTGGCAATACGCTTGAGGTGGTTCGGGCTATTGAAGAGAATCGGCTCGACCTTGGGCTTTGTACGCTACCGGCGAATGGACGCAGTCTGGCGGTTATGCCGGTGTTAGAGGAGGAGTTTGTGTGTATTTTCAGCGATGGGCTGGATGAGTTACCGTGGTCGCTGACGCCAGAGATTCTGCAATCATTACCGCTAATCGCTTTTGAATCGGGAAGCGGAACCCGGGATCTGATCGATGGCTGGTTTCTTGCCGATGGGCGGGCGATAGCGCCAGTCATGCAGTTAGGCAGCATTGAGGCGATTAAGCGCATGGTACGTGCGGGGTTGGGGTTCAGCATTGTGCCGAGAATGGCGGTAGAGCATCCGCAGGATCGTATTGGCTTAAATGTTCAATCACTGACTCCGCTGCTGCATCGTCAGTTAGGCATAATCATGCGGCAGGATAAAATTATCAGCAAAGGTATTGCTGAGATCCTGCGTTTACTGCAGAAGTTGGAGAATGGTCAGGCGTAGCGTGTTTTCAATAAAGCAATGGCTGAATCAACCAGCGGGTGGTGACGCTCGCTGTTCCACGCCGCCGCCGCGGTAACAACCATCTGCTTCTCTTCCAGGGCCTTTATCACCACATTAGCCGGCGCCAGTTTGCGGGTGGAGGCGGGAACCAGCGCGATGCCCTGGCCGCAGCTGACGAACGCAATTTGTGAACTTACCGAGCGGACCTCATGCAGAATGCGGGGAGTAAAACCGTGGGTGCGACACAGCGAGGTGAGGAGATCAAACCAGGCCGGGCTGACCTGGCGAGCAGACATTACCATCGGCTCCTTTGCCAGCGCGCGCAGGCTGACGCGATGCTGTAAGGCCAGCGGATGATCGACCGGTAGCGCGACAGCCAGGCGTGACTCTTCCAGCGGCAAAGTCGTGATGTGGCCTTCGGTCTCACCTTCCAGGCGCACAAAAGCCAGATCCAGTTCACCGTTCTCCAGTGCGGGGATCGCATCGACACTATCGATTTCCCGGATAAATATTGTTAGCCCGGGCGTAGCGCGCTTAAGCTCCTCAAGCAGTGGGGGTAAGGTCTCCAGCATGGCCGAGGTTATCGCCCCGATATTCAATACCGCCGAGTGGCCTGCGGCGATTTCATCGACGGTTCTGCCCAACTGGCTGAGCTGGTCGGCGAACTGGCGTACCGCGGGCAGGAGTGCGGCTCCGGCCGGACTCAGGCGGGTCCCGCGCCGCGAACGCTCGAACAGCTGGAGTTTCAGCCCGTGCTCCAGGAGCTTGATTTGTTCCGTTAGCGGCGGTTGTGACATCCCGAGGCGCAGCGCCGCGCGGCCAAAGTGTTCCTCTTCCGCTACTGCGAGAAACATCCACAGCTGCTTAATACGACGAAAATCAATATTGCTCATGAGAGATATTCTGTTACTTATTTAGTATCACAGAGTTTATTTTATAAGAATTTACATATCAACATAGCTGGTTATGATTCCAGCCCAGGAATGATAAGCAATGAGGATATGATGAAAATACAGCCGGAGTTGACATGGCAGCGCTTGCCAATGACGGTGCAGGGCATCGGGCTTGATATCGCGTCCATTAGCCGTGAAGGAACGGGGGAGCCGGTCGTCTTTCTTCACGGTTTTGGCTCCAGCAAAGAGGATTACGCTGATTTCGTGCGCCATCGAGCCTTTGAGGGGCAGCCGTTTATTGCCTGGGATGCACCGGGTTGTGGTGAGAGCCAATGCGCTGATTACAGCAAGATGGGGTTACCCTTTCTGCTTGAGACGGCGCTGAAGGTGATTTCCCACGCGGGGTTTACGCGCTTTCACCTGGTCGGGCATTCAATGGGAGGATTAACATCGCTTCTGCTGGCGCACGCTTTCCCCGAGCGAGTGCTAAGTTTTGTGAATATTGAGGGCAATATCGCGCCGGAAGACTGCTTTTTGAGCCGGCAAATTGTGCAATATGCTGAGCCGGACGCGGAACGTTTCTTCGCGCGCTTTATTGAACGCACTCGCCAATCGCCAGCCTGGGCCAGCGCGCTCTATGCCAGCAGCCTGCCGCAAAAGGTTCGCGCTCAAGCGGTGCCGGGGATTTTCTCTTCGATGGTGGATTATTCTGACCACGGTGAGCTAATGGCGAAATTCCTTAATTTACCGTGTCCAAAAATGTTTATGTACGGCGACCAGAATGCCGGGCTAAGCTATTTATCTTCTATTGCCCGCCGTGGTGTAAAGTTGGCGGAAATTCCGCATTGCGGGCATTTCCCTATGTATTCAAACTCGCCGGAGATGTGGCGACAGATAGCTTTATTGCAGCAGGCCTCACGATGAATAAAGCGTCATCTTCACAGCTGATCGGCGTGCTATTTTCCGTCTGCGCGGCTTTTGGTTTCTCGTTTAAGGCAATATTCGTCAAGCTTGCCTACGAGCAGGCAACGGTAGATGCCATTACTTTACTCATGCTGCGGATGACCCTGTCGTTACCTTTCGTTATCCTGGTTGCTCTACGGGTGCTGCGTAGCGGTGTACCACTGCAGCGTCGTGATTATCTGCTGCTACTGCTGCTGGGAATAGTGGGGTATTACGGTTCGGCGATCCTGGATTTTATGGGCCTGCGCTATATTACCGCCGGGCTTGAGCGGCTGATCTTATTTACCTACCCGGCGCTCACTATTCTGATTGGCGTCCTGTTTTTGGGTAAGCGTTTCGAAAAAAAGGTACTCCTGGCCTTAGCGCTCTCCTGGTCGGGAATTTTGCTGGCGTTTGTCCACGATCTGCAGATTAGCGGTGATATGCATAGCCTGGTGCTCGGTGGTGGTCTGATCGCCGCAGCGGCCTTACTGTATGCCATTTATAATGCCGGGTCAGAGGTGGCAATCCGGCGTATGGGGTCGATGAAGTTCGCGGTTCTTGCCCTGCTGGTTTCATCTCTTGCCACGCAAACCCATTTTTATCTTGCTCAACCGTTATCCGCGCTTAACCTGCCGTGGCAGGTATATCTATGGTGTGGCGCGATGGCGCTCTTCTCAACCGTATTACCGATCTTCTGGCAGTCGGCGGCCGTGCAGCGCATTGGTGCGGAACGCGCCGTGCTGATCGGCCTTCTGGGACCAATGCTAACCGTATTCTTTAGCTGGTGGTTACTGGGAGAACCCATTTCGCTGGCACAAATAGCGGGCACATTGTTAGTGATGGCTGGTGTGCTGGTTGTGCTTCGGCATTAGTCTTTTTGAGCGTTTATTTTTGCTCAGGCGCTTTTGCTGAATCCGAAGGCTCAACGGTGATAGTGGATTGCTGCGATTGCTTTTTGTCCTGATGATGGTACCAGGCACCAATGGAGGAGTAGACAAAGCGTCCAAAGAAGAAGATAAAGCTGATAAGCAGTACGATACGGGTCATGCGACGGTTAAATCGATGTCGTTTACGCATACTGGGTGCCTGACTCACAAAAGGTTCCTTAAAGTATACCCAAAGGCTGGGCGATGTGCGTATTAAGGCACAGGAAAGCGGAAGGGTCAATTGATGAGGATGTAAAAATCCCGCAGGCAAAACATTAATTAATGTTATATAAGATAATCCTCGTATTTACATGCTTTCTGCTTATGGCGGATGAATGTTAAAAAAACGGTATTATTAATATCAGCTACGTGATTTCTTGATTTATATCAATCG
This sequence comes from Klebsiella sp. HN106, assembly GCF_051209435.1. Lineage (NCBI taxonomy): Bacteria > Pseudomonadati > Pseudomonadota > Gammaproteobacteria > Enterobacterales > Enterobacteriaceae > Klebsiella > Klebsiella sp. HN106. Next base: position 104,806 of record NZ_JBLURD010000004.1, read on the forward strand.
TCTGTTCGCAGCGATAACTAAAATCACCAGCCAGTTCCGCGTTGTTATTCCTGGCGCGATTATGACGGTTGGTTGGATGCCTGCCTGAATACACCCTGCAGGATTTAGGGTTATCCGTAGAGCATCTATGAACTTAATTAAACTTTACAGGCAATATCGGGATAAATGGTGGGCGCTACCGCTTATCTTACCTGTATGTTTGCTTCCCGTGTCACGATGGGCTAATACCGTTGCGTTGCTGGATGGTAATGAAGTCTCTCTTTACTATTTACCCCTGGCGCTAGTACTGAGCCTGATGCTGTTTTTCGGCTGGGCCGCATTACCGGGGATCGTTCTCGGGTTGTTGCTTTCCATTACGCGCGGCATGTCGCTGGAAGATACTATCGGCGTCATTTTCCATTTTCTTATTCCGACCGTTTTATGCTGGGGCGGTTATCGCGTTTTTGTCCCGCGAAGGCAGCAAATATCGCATGGCAACGTAAGTCTGATGCCTCAGCGATTGTTCTGGCAGATGCTGTTGCCGTCCCTGATCTTTCTTATCCTGTCGCAGCTGGCCGAGTATCTGGGCATTCATCCACGTGCTACCGGGTTGATAGGGGTCAATCCCTTAAGTTTGCGTTCGCTTATCACCTTCCAGGCCCTGATGGCGGGATGTTTAACCGGCGTGCCGTTGTGCTACTTCGTTATTCGAACTATCCGCAATCCGCTTTATATCCGCGGGTTTATATCGCAAATTCGCTTACAGATCGACCCAAAAATAAAGCGCTTTGAATTTGTTATATGGGCAGTGGTGCTGATAATTCTATTATTCCTTCTATTGATGCCGCTGAATAGTACGAGCACCATATTCAGTACAAATTATACGTTATCCTTGCTGATGCCGGTGATGTTATGGGGGGCGATGCGCTTTGGCTATCGCTTTATTTCATTAGTCTGGTCACTTGTTTTAATTATTATTATTCACTTTCACTATCAATATCTCCCGCATTCCCCGATTTATAACAATCAGCTGGCGATCACCTCCTCCAGCTATCTGGTGTTTTCATTTATTATCGCCTATATGGCAATGCTGGCGACGCAGCAGCGAGTTTTTTACTCGCGCATGCGTCGGATGGCCTTCATCGATCCGGTCGTTCGCTTGCCTAATATCCGGGCGCTGAGTCGGGCGTTAAATAAATCCTCCTGGTCCGTGCTGTGTTTCCTGCGCATTCCTGAACTGGAAATCTTGGGCCGCCACTACGGTGTTCTGTTGCGTATTCAGTACAAGCAGCTGCTGGCCGAGTCGCTCAGCGAGTTACTGCGCCCTGGGGAGGATATCTACCAGATGGCAGGGCATGAGCTGGTGGTTCATCTGAACAGTGAAGGCCATCAGCAGCGCATTCCCCAGCTCTATGAGCACCTCAAAAAATTTCGTTTTGTCTGGAATGGTATGCCGCTGCAGCCGCCCGTGGGATTCAGCTATTGCAACGTTCGCTCGCCGGTGATGCATCTGCATTTGCTGCTTGGCGAACTCAACAGCGCGGCCGACCTTTCTCTGGCGACCGGAAGCCCTGAAAACTTACAGCGCCGCGGCGCCATCAATCTGCAGCAAGAGCTGAAAGACAAAGTCGCGATAATGAATCAGCTGGTGAAGGCGCTTGATCAGGATCGGTTCCTCCTGATGGCGCAGCCGATTGTCGGCATCCGCGGGGATAGCTACCACGAAGTCCTGCTCAGGATGTTGAACGACAATGATGAAATCGTCATGCCGGATATCTTTTTACCGGTAGCACACGAGTTTGGCTTCTCGGCGCGTATTGATAGCTGGGTACTCGAACATACGCTTATGTTTATGGACAAGCAGCGCAAGAAGCTGCCGGGAATGCGTCTGGCGATAAATATCTCACCTTTTTCAGTGAGCAACAGCCATTTTCATCAACAGGTGCAAGCGCTGCTGGAGCATTACGACATTGAGCCCTGGCAGATTATTTTTGAGCTGACTGAAAACCATTCACTGACAAATCCGGAACAGGCGCGTAAAACCCTGGCGCAGCTTCAGGAGCTGGGATGCCGGGTGGCAATTGATGATTTTGGCACCGGTTATGCCAGCTACGCGCGGCTGAAAACGATGAATGCGGATTTGCTGAAAATTGACGGCAGTTTTATTCGTAATCTGGTCTCCAGCAGTCTGGACTATCAGGCCGTTGCTTCCATTTGCCTGCTGGCCCGGATGAGAAACATGCAGGTAGTGGCCGAATATGTCGAAACGCCGGAGATTCGCCAGGCGGTAATTTCGCTGGGGATTGACTATATGCAGGGCTACGAGATTGGCAGACCAGCGCCGCTTGAGGCGCTGGTTGAGGCTTGACAGGACAACGGGCCGGAAGTCCGGCCCGCGTGAGATAAACTAGCTGGCCGCGTCAGGCTTCTCTTCCTCGCTGATTTTTAGCCACCAGTCAGGTACGCCTTCCCAGTACTCCTGCTCTTTTTCCAGATCGAGCAGTACCAGCGCATTCTGGCTAAACCAGTCGTGCGGGAAGGTCAGCGTCCAGTGGTTGGCCTCGGTTTTCAGCGTGAGGGTCGGCGGCGTGGTCGTCGCCTGGCGCTGGTTATTCAACAGCACGCCAAGGCGCAGCAGCTGAATCAACGGCAGAAACTGCTTTTTCTTAAACAGCGTAAAACGCGGCAAATCATCCAGCTTAATCGCTTTACGGTGATAGCGAACCAGGGTGGCCATCAGCATTTGCTGTTCCTGATTAAAGCCCGGCAGATCGCTATGTTGCAGAATATAAGCCGAATGACGGTGCATGCCGCTGTGGTTAATGTTTAAGCCAACTTCATGGAGCATGGTTGCCCATTTCAGCAGCGCCGCCAGATGCGGATTGGCAAGCTTGGGATTCTGCTCCTGCCATTGCTCATAAATATGCGTGGTGGTCTCCAGCACGCGTCGCGCCTGCTCACGGTCGATGTTGTACTGGTTCGCCAGGCTTTGCGCGGTGCGGCTACGGATATCCTGATGACGGAAACGTCCTTCCATCTCGTACAGCACGCCCTCGCGCAGCGCGCCGTCGGACAAGCGCAGCTCTTTAATCGCCAGCGCGTCAAATACTCCGCACAGGATAGCCAGACCGGGCGCAAAAACGGCTTTTCGATCTTCAGACAGCCCGGGCAGGCTCAGCGAGTCGAAGTTTTTATACTTCAGCAGCTCTTCGACCAGCATCTCGAGGCGCTCCGGAGTGATGAACCCGTCTTTCTCGCCCATCGCCACCAGCACTTCGTGAGCAGCTTTAATGGTGCCGGACGCGCCCAGGGCCACGTTCCACCCCTGGATGCGGAACTGCCAGGCCAGCGTTTCCAGCTTCTGCACGGCTGAAAGTCGCGCGCGCTGGAAATTCTCTTTATTGATGACGCCGCCAGCAAAATAGGCCTGAGAGAAGCTCACGCAGCCCATACGGCGGCTTTCCACCAGGCGAGGTTCGAAATCCTCGCCGATAACCAGCTCGGTAGAGCCGCCGCCGATATCGATGACCAGCTTACGGCCTCGTTCCGGCTGCGTATGCTCAACGCCCATAAAAATCAGACGCGCTTCTTCATTGCCGGGGATGATTTCAATCGGGTAGGGGATGACCTGCTCCGCGCGCTTGAGGAATTCTGCGGCGTTTGTCGCCTGGCGCAGCGTGTGCGTGCCGACGATGCAGACGCTGGATGGGTCAAAACCCTGCAGGCGCTCGGCGAATAGCGACAGGCAGTTCAGCCCGCGCGCAATAGCCTCTTCGCTCAGTACAGAGTTTTCATCCAGGCCGTCGGCCAGATGTACGCGCTGTTTCAGACGACCGATGATCTGCATTGCTCCGTCAACGACACGGGCGATCACCATATGAAAACTGTTCGAACCGAGGTCGACCGCAGCGAACTCCTGCGGCCGAGGGGCATTTTCGTTTATTGGCATAGGTTAATCGGGCTGTTCAAGTGATTTGAGGTAGTCGTATATCGCCATCTGTGCGCGCACTTTGCGGCGATTGCCGCGCGGCACGTAGCGATTACTCAGTTCTTTATCAAGATAGCGTGCTTTGACCGTATCGTTGAAGAGGAGATCGAAAATATCGAGTACGCGCTGTTTCAGACGCGGATCCAGCAGCGGCGCGGCCACTTCGATACGATAGTCAATATTGCGCGTCATCCAGTCCGCGGACGATAGCCAAACCTGCTTATCGCCGCCGTTTTCGAAGCAATAAACGCGGTCATGCTCAAGGAAACGGTCAACAATGCTGATGACGCGTATATTTTCGCTGATTCCTTCGAGGCCAGGGATCAGCGAGCACATGCCGCGAATAAGCAAATTAACCGGAACGCCTGAGCTGGAGGCGGCGTAAAGGCGGTCTACCAGGCCTTTATCGACCAGATTGTTCAGCTTCAGGGTGATTCCTGATGGCTGACTATTTTGCGCGTTGGCGATCTCGCGATCGATCATCTCATAAAGCAGTCGGCGCGAGTTTTGCGGCGATACCAGCAGGTAATCGAAGCTGACCGGACGATAGGGGTTTTCGATAAAGTTAAATACCCGGCGGACTTCATTGGTGATGCGCGCATCGGCGGTCAGCAGCGAATAGTCGGTGTACAGACGCGCGGTTTTTTCGTTGAAGTTGCCGGTACCGATGTGCGCATAGCGCACGACTTCATCACCCTCTTTACGCGAAACCAGGAACAGCTTGGCGTGAATTTTGAGACCCGGGGCGGAGAAAATGACGTGCACGCCAGCTTCGGTCAGGCGTTTAGCCCAGTGAATATTGGCTTCTTCATCGAAACGCGCCTGCAGCTCCACGACCACGGTCACTTTCTTACCGTTGTGGGCGGCGTGAATCATCGAGTCGATGATTCGTGAATCTTTCGCTACGCGGTAGATGTTGATTTTGATGGCCAGCACGCTCGGGTCGAAAGAGGCCTGGCGCAGCAGCTCAAGCACGTGTTCGAAAGTGTGGTACGGATAATAAAGCAGCACGTCGCGTTCGCGAATTGCATCAAAGCCGTTACGGAATTTATCGAACCACAGATGGCGCAGACGCGGCATCGGTTTATTCACCAGATTGGCTTTGCCGACGTTGGGGAAGCCGATAAAGTCTTTAAAATTGTGGTAACGACCGCCCGGCAGCATAGAGTCGTAGTTAGAGATGGAGAGCTTGTCGCGCAGCATTTCGACCATCGCGTCCGGCATATCGCGCTGATAAACGAAGCGCACCGGCTCGGCGGTCAGACGCTGCTTCAGGCTGGAGGACATCAGCTCCATCAGGCTCGATTCCATCTCATGCACCAGATCGTATTCGGCATCACGCGTCATTTTCATCGAGTAGGCATTCAGCGCATCGTAATCGAAAAAGCCCTTGAAGATATCATCCAGACAATAGCGCAGAATGTTGTCTAACAGAATCATTGGCTTGCGACGGCGCGGCGCTTCCGGCGGCAGATTCACAAAACGCGGCACCTTGTCTGATGGAATCTCGAGAAGCGCGTAATTGATGCTATCCCCGCGAATAATCTCGACGGCCAGATAGGTGTAATCATCCTTCAGAAACTGAACCAGATCCGTTTCGCGGTTAATCAGGATCGGCGTAATGTGCTGACGAAGATACAGCTTGAAGTAGTTGCGCAGCCAGGACTGCTGGTTGACGGAGAGCTGGCGTTCGTTAATCAGGAAAATCTGGTTACGCGCCATCTCCAGCAGCAGCTCATTGTATAAACCGTCAAACTCCTGATCGGCCTTGAGCACGCGAGCCTGGATTTTTCCCAGCAGATGGCGAGAGTGTGCGGTACTGCCTTGTTCTTCGCTAATGATGATGCGGCGCTTCAGTTCGGCAAAGCGCACCTTGTAAAATTCATCGAGGTTGTTGGAGTAAATCCCCAAAAAACGCATGCGCTCGATCAGCGGATTGCTTTTGTCCGCCGCTTCCTGAAGTACGCGCTCGTTGAAGGATAACCAGCTGAGTTCTTTTTCGATGTATAGCTTTTCCTGGCCCATTACAGCTCACACTCCGTTTTACTCACAGGACATAGACTATTATGACGAAATTTTCCGCATAGCGATTCACTCTGTCACAACAATATGACAGTAAGAAGAATTATTTCTCCAATATATTTGATTGTTAAACGATTTTAATCAAAAAAAAGCCCCGCGTGGATAAAACGCAGGGCGGGAGGTTACTCTTCGGCAGCGTAGCCTTGCGGCGGTAGCTTCACTTCATCAAGCCAGGCTTCGTTGCCCTCCGCGCGCAGGCGGCCGTCGACAAACCAGCTAATAGCCAGGGGATAGATATCGTGTTCCTGCGCCTGTACGCGGGCGGTAATGTCGTCTTCGGTATCTTCAGCGAAAACCGGCACCTTTGCCTGCAATACCACCGGACCGCCATCCAGCTCATCGGTCACGAAATGCACCGACGTCCCGTGCTCCTCATCGCCATTTTCCAGAGCCTGGCGATGGGTATGCAGCCCCGGATATTTTGGCAGCAGGGAAGGGTGGATATTCAGCATCCGCCCCTGATAGTGGGCGACAAAAGCCGGACTAAGAATACGCATATAGCCGGCCAGTACCACCAGATCCGGCGCATAGGCGTCGATCTCGTGCATCAGCTCGCGATCGAAGGCTTCCCGGTTGGCAAACTGGCTGGCGGCGAGAGCGTGAGCCGGAATATTCGCCGCGCGCGCGCGCTCAAGGCCGAACGCGTCGGCCTTGTTGCTGAAGACTGCACGCAGGGTGCCGTTGATTTTTTTCCGGGCGCAGGCGTCGATAATCGCCTGCAGGTTGCTACCGTTGCCGGAAATCAGCACCACGATGTTTTTCATTCAATGACCACACGCTGTTCGGAATCAGAGGCTTTGATATACCCTATTTTCCACGCGTTTTCACCTTTGTCGTTCAGGAAGGCAATCGCCTTATCCGCCGCGTCTGCCGGCAGCGCGATTACCATGCCGACGCCGCAGTTAAAGGTGCGATACATTTCGTGGCTGCTGACGTTACCCGCGGTTTGCAGCCAGTTGAACACTTCCGGCCACTGCCAGGAAGATTCATCAATGACCGCCTGGGTGTTGTCCGGCAGGACGCGCGGGATATTTTCCCAGAAGCCGCCGCCGGTCAGGTGGGCGATAGCGTGCACGTCTACGTTGGCAATCAGGTCGAGCACGGACTTCACATAAATTCGGGTCGGGGCCAGCAGGTGGTCAGCCAGCGGTTTGCCGTTGAGATCGGTGGTTTGCGGGTCAACGCCGCTGACTTCGATAATTTTGCGTACCAGAGAGTAGCCGTTAGAGTGCGGTCCGCTGGAGGCCAGCGCCACCAGCACATCGCCATCGGCTACTTTGCTGCCGTCGATAATTTCTGACTTTTCTACCACGCCGACGCAGAAACCAGCCACGTCATAATCTTCTCCGTGATACATGCCCGGCATTTCCGCCGTCTCGCCGCCCACCAGCGCGCAGCCTGACTGCAGACAACCTTCGGCAATGCCGCTGATTACGCTAGCCGCAGTATCAACATCCAGTTTGCCGGTCGCGTAGTAATCAAGGAAGAACAGCGGCTCGGCGCCCTGAACCACGAGGTCGTTTACGCACATGGCGACCAGGTCGATACCGATAGTGTCGTGGCGCTTCAGGTCCATCGCCAGACGCAGCTTGGTGCCGACGCCGTCGGTGCCGGAGACCAGAACCGGCTCGCGATACTTCTGCGGCAGCGCGCACAGCGCGCCGAATCCGCCCAGTCCACCCATCACTTCCGGGCGGCGAGTTTTCTTCACCACGCCCTTAATACGGTCGACGAGAGCGTTGCCTGCATCAATATCCACGCCGGCATCTTTATAGCTGAGAGAGGTTTTATCGGTCACTGCGAAGTCTCCACGCGTTTGCGGTAGCAATAAAAAACGGCGCAATTCTAACAGGGAAAGCAAACGTTTGCGAGCCTGCTTTGCAGTCGATGTAAAACGGCCGATAAGTGCGCAAATTTGATACCGTTCACGAAAATGAAACCGGGTACATTCTTCTGCTTGCCAGCGTTCTCAGGAATAATCATCATGCCACTGAAACCGGTTTCTTTCCTGCTGCTACGCGAGATAAACCGAGAATTTGATGGATTCTGGAGGAAAGCTGAGGATGAAAATTGCCGCATTCGATATCGGTGGCACGGCGTTAAAAATGGGGGTAATGACGCGCGAAGGCGAGCTGCTGGATAAAGGAAAGCAGACCCTTATCGACAGCGATGGCGACCAGATCCTGCAGGCGATGCTGACGTGGATCGCCGCTCACCCGGAATGTAAAGGAGTGGCGATCAGCGCTCCCGGCTACGTTAATCCGCACACCGGCTTTATCGAAATGGGCGGCGCCATCCGTAAGTTCGATAACTTCGCTATCAAGGCCTGGCTTGAGCAGCAGGTGGGATTGCCCGTCGCCATTGAAAATGATGCTAACTGCGTGCTGCTGGCCGAGCGCTGGCGGGGTAAAGCCGCCGACATGAGCAACTTCCTGGTCCTGACCATCGGCACCGGCATCGGCGGGGCGATTTTCTGTAATAACCAGTTGGTCCACGGCGCACGTTTCCGCGCCGGCGAATTCGGTTATATGCAAACCGCGCGTCCGGGCACCCGTGATGTGCGGCGCTATTCGATGAACGAAAACTGCACGCTGCGCGTGCTGCGCCATCGCTACGCTGAGCATCTCGGCAAAGCGCTGGATGACGTCACCGGCGAAGAGATTTTTGACCGCTACGATGCGGGCGACGCGACCTGTCGACGGCTGGTCGCTGAATTCTTTAACGGCCTGGGTACCGGGCTTTACAACCTCGTTAACTTATTCGATCCGCAAACGATTTTGATCGGCGGTGGAATTGTGGAACGACCGGGATTTCTGGCGCTGCTGCGCGAGCATCTGGCCTGGTTTGGCATTGCGGAGTATCTCGACACCGTCAGCCACGGCAACGATGCCGGGCTGGTAGGCGCGGTTTACCATTTCAATCAGCAACACCGGTCGCAGAGCGGCGACTGCGCATAGGGAGAGAACATGTCTGGATTTAAAGAAGGTTTTCTGTGGGGCGGTGCGGTAGCGGCGCATCAGCTGGAAGGCGGCTGGAAAGAGGGCGGTAAAGGGGTGAGCGTCGCCGACGTCATGACCGCAGGCGCACACGGCGTACCGCGCGAAATCACGGATGGCGTCCTGCCAGGGAAAAACTATCCCAACCACGAGGCGATTGATTTCTACCATCGTTATAAAGACGACGTTCAGCTGTTTGCCGAAATGGGCTTCAAGTGTTTCCGCACCTCCATTGCCTGGACGAGGATCTTCCCGCAGGGCGATGAGCAAGAACCTAACGAAGCCGGCCTGCAGTTTTACGATGACCTGTTCGACGAGTGCCTGAAGCACGGCATTGAGCCGGTGATTACGCTCTCCCACTTCGAAATGCCGTACCATCTGGTGACGGAGTACGGCGGCTGGCGTAACCGTAAGCTGATTGATTTCTTCGTCCGCTTTGCCCGGGTGGTGTTTACCCGCTACCAGCATAAAGTGAAGTACTGGATGACCTTTAATGAGATCAATAACCAGGCCAATTTCCACGAAGATTTTGCCCCGTTTACTAACTCCGGACTGAAGTATCTGCCGGGTGAAGACCGTGAGCCGGTGATGTATCAGGCAGCGCACTATGAGCTGGTCGCCAGCGCGCTGGCGGTTAAGGCCGCCCGCGAAATTAACCCGTCGTTGCAGGTGGGCTGCATGATCGCCATGTGTCCTATTTACCCGCTGAGCTGCGCGCCCAACGATATGATGATGGCGATGAACGCCATGCATCGCCGCTACTGGTTTACCGACGTTCACGTGCGCGGCAAATATCCGCAGCACCTGCTGAACTACTTCGAGCGCCGCGGTTTTAAACTGGATATCACCGAAGAAGACCGCGCGGCGCTGACTCAGGGCTGCGTCGATTATATTGGCTTTAGCTACTATATGTCGTTTGCCACGAAAGCAACGGATGACAATCCGCTGCTGGATTATGACGAAACCACCAGCCTGGTTTCCAATCCGTACGTGCAGAAGTCAGACTGGGGCTGGCAGATTGATCCGGTCGGGCTGCGCTACTCCCTGAACTGGTTCTGGGACCATTATCAGTTGCCGCTGTTTATCGTGGAGAACGGCTTTGGCGCCATTGACGTGCGCGAAGCGGACGGTTCGGTAGATGACCAGTACCGTATCGACTATCTCTCCGCCCATATCGCCGAGATGAAAAAAGCGGTTGTTGAGGATGGCGTCGACCTGATGGGCTACACCCCGTGGGGCTGTATCGATCTGGTCTCCGCAGGTACCGGCGAGATGAAAAAACGCTACGGGTTTATCTATGTAGATAAAGACAATGAAGGTAAGGGCACCCTGGCGCGTAGCCGCAAGAAATCTTTTGCCTGGTATCAGCAGGTTATCAGCAGCAACGGCGAAAAGCTATAAACAGCCCTAAAGCCCCATTCAGCCCCGCTTTCGCGGGGTTTTTTTATTTTGTTTTATACTGGCTCAGGCAGCGTAAAGCATTTTGGTTGATCCCGGTCAAACATATCGGCTATGGCGTAAAAGGAAAAAGGCGGTATAATCCGGCGATTTTTTTTGTGGCTGCCCCTCAGAGGAGAAAGAGAATGAAGATCGTGGAAGTGAAACACCCACTCGTCAAACACAAGCTGGGCCTGATGCGTGAGCACGACATCAGCACCAAACGCTTCCGTGAACTCGCCTCAGAAGTTGGCAGCTTACTGACTTATGAAGCCACCGCCGATCTGGCGACTGAAAAAGTGACCATCGAAGGCTGGAACGGCCCGGTAGAAGTTGAGCAGATCAAGGGTAAAAAAATTACCGTTGTGCCGATTCTGCGCGCGGGTCTGGGGATGATGGAAGGCGTGCTTGAGCACGTGCCAAGCGCGCGCATCAGCGTGGTAGGCATCTATCGTAACGAAGAGACTCTTGAGCCGGTTCCTTACTTCCAGAAGCTGGTATCCAATATCGACGAACGAATGGCGCTGGTGGTTGACCCGATGCTGGCAACCGGCGGCTCGATGATCGCCACCATCGACCTGCTGAAAAAAGCCGGCTGCTCCAGCATTAAGGTGCTGGTTCTGGTGGCCGCGCCGGAAGGTATCGCCGCGCTGGAGAAAGCGCATCCGGACGTTGAGCTGTATACCGCGTCCATCGACCAGGGCCTGAACGAGCACGGATACATTATTCCGGGGCTCGGCGATGCCGGCGATAAGATTTTTGGTACGAAATAAACGATGAAGTAGAAAAAGCCGACTTTAAGAGTCGGCTTTTTTTTGAATAAAACACACCAACAGCAATCAACAAACGACTCTCAGAGGAAAATGCCATGACGCGCCGTGCTATCGGGGTGAGTGAAAGACCGCCGCTTTTACAGACAATCCCGCTTAGTTTGCAACATCTGTTCGCCATGTTTGGCGCAACGGTACTGGTGCCCGTTCTGTTTCACATCAATCCGGCCACGGTACTGCTGTTTAACGGCATCGGAACGCTGTTATACCTTTTCATCTGCAAAGGCAAAATCCCGGCTTATCTGGGATCGAGCTTTGCGTTTATTTCTCCGGTACTGCTTCTGCTACCGTTGGGCTACGAAGTCGCTCTCGGCGGCTTTATCATGTGCGGCGTGCTGTTTTGCATCGTCTCCTTTATTGTCAAAAAAGCCGGCACCGGCTGGCTTGATGTGATGTTCCCCCCGGCGGCGATGGGTGCGATTGTTGCGGTTATCGGGCTGGAGCTGGCGGGCGTCGCGGCGAATATGGCCGGTCTGCTGCCCGCAGAGGGGCAATCGCCGGACAGCAAAACCATCATCATTTCGATGGTGACGCTGGCGGTGACGGTCTTCGGTTCGGTGCTGTTCCGCGGTTTCCTGGCGATTATCCCGATTTTAATCGGCGTCCTGGTTGGCTACGCGCTCTCCTTCGTAATGGGCGTTGTCGATACGACGCCCATCGCCGAGGCTCACTGGTTCGCGCTGCCGACCTTCTACACCCCGCGCTTTGAATGGTTTGCGATTTTCACCATTCTTCCAGCCGCGCTGGTGGTGATCGCCGAGCACGTTGGGCATCTGGTGGTAACGGCCAATATCGTCAAAAAAGATCTGATCCGCGATCCGGGCCTGCATCGTTCAATGTTTGCCAACGGTCTCTCCACGGTGATCTCCGGCTTCTTTGGCTCCACGCCGAACACCACCTACGGCGAGAACATTGGCGTGATGGCGATTACCCGCGTTTACAGTACCTGGGTTATCGGCGGCGCGGCGATCATCGCGATTCTGCTCTCCTGCGTCGGCAAGCTGGCGGCGGCGATCCAGATTATCCCGCTGCCGGTAATGGGCGGTGTCTCTCTGCTGCTGTACGGAGTGATTGGCGCATCGGGTATTCGCGTGCTGATCGAATCAAAAGTCGATTACAACAAGGCGCAGAACCTGATTCTGACCTCCGTCATCCTGATTATCGGCGTGAGCGGTGCAAAAGTGCATATCGGCGCCGCCGAACTGAAAGGCATGGCGCTGGCGACGATTGTTGGCGTCGGCCTGAGTCTGATCTTTAAACTGATCGGCGTATTGCGTCCGGAAGAGGTCGTTCTCGACGCTGCCGATAGCGAAGAAGCAAAACATTGATCCTTATACCGGGCGGCGATCCTGCCCGGTTCTCTCCTTGCGTATTTCTGTGCTAAACTCTCCGCGTTTTTCTGAAAGCCTATGTTGAGGTCCATCTGAACGCACCGGCACAGCTCTCTTTGCCACTGTATCTTCCCGATGATGAAACTTTCGCAAGTTTCTGGCCGGGTGGTAACCCTTCTCTTCTTGCCGCCCTGCAAAATGTGCTGCGGCAGGAGCATAGCGGATACATCTATATCTGGTCACGCGAAGGGGCGGGGCGCAGCCATCTCCTGCACGCAGCATGCGCGGAACTTTCCCAGCGCGGTGATGCGGTGGGCTATGTGCCGCTGGATAAACGGACGTGGTTTGTTCCTGAAGTGCTGGACGGAATGGAGCAGCTATCGCTGGTTTGCATCGACAATATTGAATGCGTGGCGGGCGATGAGCTGTGGGAAATGGCGATTTTCGACCTCTACAACCGCATCCTCGAATCCGGTAAAACCCGGCTGCTGATCACCGGCGATCGACCGCCGCGCCAGCTCAAGCTGGGCCTGCCGGATCTTGCCTCGCGCCTCGACTGGGGACAAATCTACAAGCTGCAGCCGCTATCGGATGAAGATAAGCTCCAGGCGCTTCAGCTGCGGGCGAGGCTGCGCGGCTTTGAAATGCCGGAAGACGTCTGCCGGTTCCTCCTCAAGCGCCTGGATCGTGAAATGCGCTCGCTGTTTATGACGCTCGATCAGCTCGATCGCGCCTCTATTACCGCCCAGCGCAAGCTGACCATTCCTTTCGTCAAAGAGATCCTCAAGCTGTAGCGGGCCGCGGCTTCCGAAGCCAACCGCGGCTGGATGATGCTAGTTAACGATCTCCAGTACCTGCTCCGGCGGGCGGCCGATACGGGCCTCGCCGTGGCTGACGACAATAGGACGCTCAATCAGTTTTGGATTATCGATCATTGCCTGGATCAGCGCATCTTCGCTGAGCTGCGGATTAGCGAGATCCAGCGATTTATAGAGATCTTCTTTCTGGCGCATTAACTCGCGCGCGCTGGCCATCCCTAACATCTTCAGCAACTGGCGCAGCGTGGCGGCATCCGGCGGCGTCTCCAGATAGAGCACCACTTCAGGGTAGATACCGTTAGCCTTCAGCAGGCTCAACGTGTCGCGGCTCTTGGAGCAGCGCGGGTTGTGATAGATTTTGACCGTATCGGACATGAGATCTCCTTACATTTTCTGGTACGGTTTAAAGCGTTGCTGCAGCTGGCGCAGCTGATCGATACGCGCATCGTAGCGGGCCTGCTGTAAGCTGCCTAATTTCACCTGCGAGCTGGCGCTGCTGAGCAGGGTAATCGCCTGATCGAGGCGGCCTACCAGCGCCATCCCTTCTGCTCTGGCAGCCAGCTCCTGATCGCGATTGCCCAGTTTGGCTTCCGCCTGCGCCAGCAGCTCCCAACCGTTGATGTCATCTCTATTATTAAAGGTGTAGCGGTTAAGGATATTCGCGGCTTCCGCCGGTTGTCCTCCTTCCAGCAGGGCGTTGGCGAGGTTGAGCTGCAGCACCGGGTTGGTGCGCAGTTCGCGAGCGCTTTTCAGGCGGTTAATCGCGTCTGTCGCTCTTTTTTGCCCGAGGTCGATATCGGTGGCCAGGTCGAGATACCAGGCGTTCTGCGGTTCTGCGGTCAGCAACGGCTGTAGCGTTTTGCGCGCCAGATCGTAGTTGTTGTTGCCCATTGCCAGCAGAGCGCGACCGTACTGGGCGGCGTGCTGTTCGCGAATATTGCCTTTTTCCCAGCTGCTCAGCAGGTCATTGCCCAGCTTATTATCGCCGGAAGTGTACATACCGAGCGTTCTGGCTTTCGCCAGATAGAAGTCAGCTGAGGACTGTGCGACAACCGGGCGCATTTGATTCGCGCGGTTGCGGGCGTCGGCAAGCCGGCTTTCCGGCAGCGGGTGCGTCAGCAGCATTTCCGGCGGACGGGTGGAGTAGCGCGACTCGTCGAGCAGTTTTCCCATAAACGCCGGCATCGCCTGCGGGTCGAACCCAGAGCGCTGAAGGACCTGAATACCAATGCGGTCGGCCTCTTCTTCGTTTTGACGGGTAAAGCTGATCATTCCCTGCTGGCTACCCGCCAGGGTACCGGTCAGCGCGGCCATACCGGCCTGCGGGCTGGCCATCGCCAGAAGAATTGAACCCAGCGCACCGACCCAGGTGAGCGGGGCGTTACGCTTTTGGTCTTCCATGGCGCGGGCAAGGTGGCGCTGGGTAACGTGAGAAATTTCGTGCGCCATGACCGATGCCAGCTCGCTTTCGTTATCCGAGTAGCGGAACAGGGCCGAGTGCAGCACCACGTTGCCGCCGAAGAAAGCAAAGGCGTTAATCTGATCGTTATTGATTAAATAAAAGTGGAACGGGGTGCGCACGGAATTGGCGTGCGAGACCAGGCGCATGCCTAAACCGTTAATATATTGCACCAGCAGCGGGTCATTAATTAACGGCGCACTGCCGCGCAGCTGGCGTACATAGTAGTCTCCCATCTGCATTTCCTGGCCGATGGAGAGCGTGCTTCCTGCGGAGGTGCCCATGTCCGGCAGGGTGTCTGCGGTGTCGGCAAAAGCAGGTAATATTGAACCCAGCGTCAGCGACGCTATGACGGTCGCCACCAGCGTTTTCTTCAACTGCCTGAACATAACCTCTGTCCTGTAATGTAGGTGTGCCAGTTTGACCGATTGTGCGGCGTAATGTTCCCTGACCGCAAGCAGGTTCAGCGAGTTTAGCCGTCGTTCGCGGCGTTGCAAATATGATATTCACCCGGTCATTAATGTTTGTGGTTTTACCCATAAAAAGCGAAGTCTTTTTTGTGACATTTCGATACAATTCCTGAGATTGTTACAGCTTTGCTCTTCAGGGAAGGGTTTTATGCTTCAGATGTTAATGCAGTGGTACCGTCGACGGTTCAGCGATCCGGAGGCGATAGCGCTGCTGGTCATTTTGCTGGCCGGGTTCGGCATTATGTTTTTCTTCAGCGGCCTGCTGGCGCCTTTGTTAGTGTCGATTGTTCTGGCCTATTTGCTGGAGTGGCCTACCGTCAGACTGGAGCGTATCGGTTTTTCACGTACCTGGGCCACGTCGGTTGTGCTGATTCTGTTCGTCGGTATTCTGCTCCTGATGGCGTTCGTGGTGATGCCTGTTGCCTGGCAGCAGGGTATTTATCTGATTCGCGATATGCCGGGAATGCTGAATAAGCTTTCCGATTTCGCCGCCACGGTGCCGCGCCGTTATCCGGCCTTAATGGATGCCGGGATTATCGACGCGATGGCGGAGAACATGCGCAGCCGGATGTTAACCGTCGGCGATTCGGTGGTGAAATATTCGCTGGCCTCCCTGGTCGGGCTGCTGACGCTGGCGGTCTACCTGGTGTTGGTTCCGCTGATGGTTTTCTTTCTGCTGAAAGATAAAGAGCAGATGCTTAACGCCGTGCGCCGGGTGCTGCCGCGCAACCGCGGCCTGGCCGGGCAGGTGTGGAAAGAGATGAACCAGCAAATTACCAACTATATCCGCGGTAAGGTGCTGGAGATGATCGTCGTCGGCGTGGCGACGTGGATTGGCTTTATCCTTTTTGGCCTTAACTATTCGCTGCTGCTGGCGGTACTGGTCGGATTCTCGGTATTAATTCCCTATATCGGCGCCTTTGTGGTCACTATTCCGGTGGTGGGCGTGGCGTTGTTCCAGTTTGGCGCGGGCACCGAGTTCTGGAGCCTGTTTGCGGTTTACCTGATTATTCAGGGGCTGGACGGCAACCTGCTGGTGCCGGTACTGTTCTCGGAAGCCGTTAACCTGCATCCGCTGGTCATTATTCTGTCGGTGGTGATTTTCGGTGGTCTGTGGGGATTCTGGGGAGTGTTCTTCGCGATCCCGCTGGCGACGCTCATCAAAGCGGTGGTGCATGCCTGGCCGGATGGCCTGATAGTGGAAGACGAGCATTAGCGCGAAGCCGCAAAGAATGGCCTAAAAAAAGACGCCGGGCGATGACCCGGCGTCTTGCGTTTACTCGTGCGTCAGGCGTTTTCTTTCAGCCAGTTCAGCACCACGTCGTGGTGATTGCTGGTTTTGAAGTCATCAAAAACATGTTCGATTTTGCCATTGGCATCGATGAGGAAGCTAATACGATGAATACCGTCGTAGGTTTTCCCCATAAAGGTTTTTTCACCCCAGATACCGAACTGCTCGCACACCTGATGATCTTCATCAGACAGCAGAGTGAAGTTCAGCAGCTCTTTTTCGGCGAAACGGGAGAGTTTTTCTGGTTTATCCGTACTGATTCCCAGAACTTCAACGCCTGCTTTTTTCAGGTCGTCCATATTATCGCGTAAACCGCACGCCTGTACGGTGCAGCCCGGGGTCATGGCTTTGGGATAAAAATAAACCAGAACACGCTGTCCCTGGAAGTCGGTCAAATTTACTTCCTCGCCGTCCTGGTCCGGTAAGCTAAATTTCGGTGCAATATCACCGGCTTTCAGTGGGTTCATCACTCAAACTCCATCCTGTTCATCATGCTGTGAATAATTAACGATGTTAATACTGCCTTGTGCATTCAGTTCTGTACATAGGGCTTTGAACGCTTGTTCGATATTTGATGCATTTTGCGTAGTCGGGCTGTGGGCGGTGATTTGAATAAAAAGCTGTGCTGAATCGTCGTTCGCTCCCGGCTGAGTACGGGAAACCAGTTCGGCAATGTTCATTTTCCACGTATCGCACAGAGCCGTGAATCGCTCAATGATGTGCGGTGAATCCGGCACCTCAACCTGAACCCAGACGCTATTCTGCATCGCCTGCGGCGGCCTTGCGGTTGTACGCTTCATCACGATAAGCAGATCCAGCTCGGCGCCTTTCAGCGGCAGAGTTGATTCAATCAGGTTAATTGCATTCCATGAACCGGAAAGCAGCATGATAAACGTAAACTCATCGCCAAGCATGGCCAGCCGACTGTCTTCGATATTACAGCCGCAGCTGCTGACGTGACGAGTGATCGTATTCACGATGCCTGGGCGGTCAGCACCCAACGCGGTAATAACCAGATAGTGTTGTAATGAGGCTGTCAAACCTGTTCTTCCTTTAAAAAGGTGAGGTAACGTTAGGAAAGCATAAAAAAAACCGGCATACAACATCCCTGATGGCATCGGCTCTCTTGCTTTTATTGCGGCACCAAACGTAACATTGAGAATCTTGTCCCACTTATGCTCTGAGGATGGCCCATGTTTACGGGAAGTATTGTAGCGCTTGTCACGCCGATGGATGAAAACGGCAACGTTTGCCGGTCAAGCCTGAAAAAACTGATTGATTACCATGTCGCCAACGGAACCTCGGCGATTGTTTCGGTAGGTACTACCGGAGAGTCCGCAACATTGAGCCATGAAGAGCATGGTGACGTGGTCATGCAGACGCTGGAACTGGCCGACGGGCGTATCCCGGTCATTGCCGGTACCGGTGCTAATGCAACCGCAGAGGCGATTAGCCTGACTAAAAGATTTAACGATAGCGGCGTGGTTGGCTGCCTGACGGTAACGCCTTATTACAACCGTCCGACTCAGGAAGGACTCTTCCAACACTTTAAAGCTATCGCAGAACATACTGACCTGCCGCAAATTCTGTATAATGTGCCCTCCCGTACCGGTTGCGATATGCTGCCTGAAACCGTTGGTCGTCTGGCGGAAATCAAAAATATTATCGGTATTAAGGAAGCGACGGGGAACTTAAGCCGGGTTCATCAGATCAAAGAGCTGGTTTCAGATGACTTTATTCTGCTGAGCGGCGATGACGCGACCGGAATGGACTTTATGCAGCTAGGCGGCCATGGCGTGATTTCCGTAACGACAAACGTTGCGGCGCGTGAAATGGCCGAGATGTGCCGACTGGCGCTAGCAGGTCAATTTGCCGAAGCTCGTGCGATTAACCAGCGTCTGATGCCATTGCATACCAAATTATTTGTCGAACCCAACCCTATCCCGGTCAAGTGGGCCTGTAAGGCGTTGGGTCTTGTGGCGACCGATACGCTACGCCTGCCGATGACCCCGATTACCGAAAACGGTACGAAGGTTGTTACCGCAGCGCTGAAGCATGCCGGTTTGCTGTAAAGTTTAGGGAGATTTGATGGCTTACTCAGTACAGAAGTCGCGCCTGGCGAAGGTTGCGGGTGTTTCGCTGGTTCTACTCCTCGCGGCCTGTAGTTCTGACTCGCGCTATAAGCGTCAGGTGAGCGGCGACGAGGCCTATTTGCAGGCTACGCCGCTTAGTGAACTTCACGCGCCAGCAGGTATGATTCTGCCGGTTCAGGTGGGTGATTATAATATTCCGGTTGCGACCAGCACCGGTAATACAGGCAAAGCGCTGGATATTCGTCCGCCAGCCCAGCCTCTGGCGCTGGTCAGCGGCGCGCGCACGCAGTTTAACGGTGATACCGCAACGCTGATGGTGGAAAACGGGCGCAGCGGTTCGCTGTGGGCGCAGGTGGCAAGCATCGTGCAGTCGAAAAACTACACTATCGCTAAACGCGACGATGCCAGCCAGACGCTGAATACCGACTGGGTCGAATGGAATCGCCTCGATGAAGACCAGCAGTATCGTGGTCGCTATCAAATCTCAGTTAAACAGCAGGGCTACCAGCAGGCGGTGATCGTGAAGCTGGTGAATCTGGAGCAGGCAGGTAAACCTGTTGCCGATCCGGCTTCGCTGCAGCGCTACAGTACCGCCATGCTGAACGTCATTTCCGAAGGTCTGGATCTGAACGCGACCAGCGCGCAGAACGCCGCGCAGAAAAATGCCGGGGCAACCTTCGACGTGCAGAGCGGGGCTGATGATACCGGTCTGCCGATGCTGATCGTTCGCGCACCGTTTAATCTGGTATGGCAACGCCTGCCGGGCGCGCTGGAAAAAGTGGGTATGAAGGTAACTGATAGTTCTCGCTCTCAGGGTAACTTGTCCGTGACCTATAAACCGCTTTCCGACAGCGGCTGGACCGATCTGGGCGCTCGCGACCCACAGCTGGTGTCCGGCGATTATAAACTGCAGGTCGGGGACCTCGATAACCGCAGCAGTCTGCAGTTCATCGACCCGAAAGGCCATACTCTGACGCAGTCGCAAAATGATGCCCTGGTTGCCGTATTCCAGGCCGCATTAAGTAAGTAATTAACAGGGCTGGAGCAATCCGGCCCTTTTTAATGTATAGTGACGCAAACGTGTGCGTCGGCAGAAAAGCACAAATTTTTATCGTTAATCATCACTGGAGTGACAAAGATGCAAAAGCAAGCTGAGTTGTATCGTGGTAAGGCGAAGACGGTATACAGCACCGAGAACCCGGATCTGTTGATACTCGAATTCCGTAACGATACGTCAGCAGGGGACGGCGCTCGCATTGAGCAGTTCGATCGTAAAGGCATGGTGAACAACAAGTTCAACCATTTCATTATGAGCAAGCTGGCGGAAGCGGGTATCCCGACCCAGATGGAAGCGCTGTTGTCCGATACCGAGTGTCTGGTTAAAAAGCTGGATATGGTGCCGGTGGAGTGCGTGGTACGTAACCGCGCTGCCGGTTCGCTGGTGAAACGCTTAGGGATTGAAGAGGGCATCGAGCTGAACCCGCCGCTGTTCGACCTGTTCCTGAAGAACGACGCCATGCACGATCCGATGGTCAACGAATCCTACTGCGAAACCTTTGGCTGGGTGAGCAAAGAGAACCTGGCGCGTATGCAGGAGCTGACCTACAAAGCTAACGATGTGCTGAAAAAGCTGTTTGACGATGCGGGCCTGATCCTGGTGGATTTCAAGCTGGAATTTGGTCTGTTCAAAGGCGAAGTGGTGCTGGGGGATGAATTTTCTCCGGACGGCAGCCGTCTGTGGGATAAAAAGACCATGGATAAAATGGACAAAGACCGTTTCCGCCAGAGCCTCGGCGGCCTGATTGAAGCCTACGAAGAAGTCGCTCATCGCCTGGGCGTGAAGCTCGACTAATCCCCTACGCCAGGAGAAGTTTTCTTCTTCTGGCGCTCTTCTTGCTGTTTCCTGTGGTAATCCTTCGCTGAACCGCCTACGATCTTATTCATTGGTTAATATGATGAATTGAGGTGCTTATGCGCTGGCAAGGACGTCGCGAGAGCGACAATGTTGAAGATCGTCGTAGTCAATCTGGTTCGCCAATGGGCGGCGGGGGCGGTTTTCGTCTCCCCAGCGGCAAAGGCGGCATTGTGCTGCTGATTATTGTTCTGGTGGCGGGCTATTACGGCGTCGATTTAACCGGCATGCTGACCGGCGAGCCGGTATCTCCGCAGCAAACCACCACCCAACGCTCCATCAGCCCGCAGGATGAAGAAGCCGCAAAATTCACTAAGGTGATTCTGGCGGACACGGAAGATACCTGGGGAGCAATATTTAAAGATATGGGCCGCCAGTATCCGCAGCCCAAACTGGTGATGTACCGCGGCGCGACGCGGACCGCCTGCGGTACCGGTCAATCCGTTATGGGGCCTTTTTACTGCCCGGCGGACAGCACGGTGTATATCGACCTGTCATTCTACGATGAGATGAGAAACAAGCTTGGCGCCGGCGGCGATTTCGCACAGGGCTACGTTATCGCCCACGAGGTTGGCCACCACGTACAAAAGCTGCTGGGTATTGAATCGAAAGTGCGTCAGCTACAGCAAAACGCTTCGCAGGCGGAAGCGAATCGCCTGTCGGTGAAAATGGAACTACAGGCGGACTGCTTCGCTGGCGTCTGGGGCTACAACATGCAGAAGCAGGACTACATGGAGACCGGCGACCTCCAGGAAGCGCTGAATGCCGCAGAGGCGATTGGCGACGATCGCCTGCAGCAGCAGAGCCAGGGGCGGGTGGTGCCGGACAGCTTTACCCACGGAACGTCGCAGCAGCGCTATACCTGGTTTAAACACGGCTTCGATAGCGGCGACCCGGCGCAGTGCAACACCTTCGGCAATGCGCTGTAATGCTCTTCTGTCATGGATGAACTGCGTCGTCTGACGGCGCAGATGGCGCGCGAAGGCATTCGTCGTCTGCTGGTTCTCAGCGGCGACGATGCCTGGACTCAGCTTCAGGCGCAACAAATACGCACAGCGCTGGCCGGAGACGGACTGTGGGTTGGCCCACAGCCGATGCCTGCGCCGTACGTCCCGCCTGCAGATCTGAGATCGCTGTTGGGCCGCGAATACCAGCACGCCTTTTTCGATGCCCGCGCGGGCTTTGATGTTGCCGCTTTCGCCGCGTTAGCCGGTACGCTACGCGCCGGTAGCTGGCTGGTATTGCTCACCCCCGACTTCGCCCAATGGCCGGCCCGTCCTGATGCGGATTCCCGGCGCTGGAGCGACGCTCCCGATCCCATACCCACGCCGAACTTTGTTTATCGTTTTTGCCAACAGATTGTTGCGGATAAAGCGTCCATTCTCTGGCGGCAGGGCCATGAACGGGTCGTACCCGTATTTCCCGAGCGCCCGCGATGGCATTTCGCCGATGGTCATCCGCAGGCGGAGCAGGCCGCCGTTCTTGCCGAACTGGCCGATTTCCCCCCCGGTATTGCCGCGTTGACCGCCGAACGCGGGCGAGGGAAGTCCGCTCTCGCGGGAATGCTTCTCCGCCAGCTAAAAGGTGACGCCATCGTTACCGCGCCGGCGCGCGGAGCGACGGAGGTGATGGCGGCTTTCGCCGGGGAGAGCGTTAACTTTATGGCGCCCGATGCATTACTGGCGTCCGGACGTCAAGCGGGATGGCTGATAGTCGACGAGGCTGCCGCCATCCCCGGGCCGCTGCTGCGCCAGCTTGTTTCCCGTTTCCCGAGAACGCTGCTGATCACCACCGTTCAGGGATATGAAGGGACCGGACGCGGTTTTTTACTTAAATTTTGCGCCAGCTTCGCGCACCTACGGCAGTTTAGCCTCACGACGCCCATCCGCTGGGCTAGCGGCTGTCCGCTGGAAGCGGCAATTGCACAGTTGCTGTTGTTCAATGATGAGACCTTCCAGCATGCGCCAGGCGGCGATATCGCGCTGGAGAACGTCAGCCAGCAGTGCTGGCGGCGGCAGCCTGCGTTACCGGAAGCGATGTATCAGCTGCTCTCCGGGGCCCACTATCGCACGTCGCCGCTGGATCTCCGGCGCATGCTGGATGCGCCAGGACAGCATTTTACCTGCGCCCATAGCGGCGAGCGCATCGCCGGGGCGTTGTGGCTGGTGGAGGAGGGCGGTCTTGAGCCGTCGCTTAGCCGGGCGGTATGGGCCGGCTATCGGCGTCCGCGCGGAAATCTGGTGGCGCAGTCGCTGGCGGCGCATGGCGGTAGCCCATTGGCGGCCACGTTGACGGGCCTGCGCATCAGCCGTATTGCCGTGCATCCGGCTCGCCAGCGCGAGGGGCTGGGGCAGCGGCTGGTGGCCCGGGCGGCGGCTCAGGCTGCGGACCGGGATTATCTCTCAGTCAGTTTTGGCTATACTCCCGAACTTTGGCGTTTCTGGCAAAGCTGCGGTTTTACGCTGGTGCGGCTGGGCACGCATCGGGAAGCCAGCAGTGGCTGTTACACCGCGATGGCGCTCTATCCTCTCAGCGAAGCGGGACATTGCCTGGCAAGCGAAGAAGCCCAACGGCTGCAGCGCGACGAATTCTGGCTGCGCGAGTGGCGAGATGAACCTGTGCCGCTGACGGCGCTGAAAGCGACTATTGTTACTGAAGAAGACTGGCTGGAGGTAGCGGGTTTTGCTTTTGCCCATCGTCCGCTGCTGACCTCGGCGGGTAGCCTCAATCGCCTGCTTATGCTGGTGGTGCTGCCGCTTCCGGCGCTGCGGGCCCGCCTGCAGCAGCAGGATGAGACCGCGCTTTGCCGAACGTTAGGTTTATCCGGACGGAAAGCGCTGCTGGCCAGGCTGCGCGAAGAGGCGGCGCAGGCGCTGCTCAGCCTGGATGAAAACCGCGCCAACGACCTGCGCCGGCAGGTTCAGATGTTGCAATTTTTTAACTAACTTCATCAGTTAAATGGCATGGTCATATTCCCTCCGCGGCGTAAACTTCCTTGCAGACATTAAGGAGAAAGCCATGAAACACGATCATTTTATCGTTCAAAGCCCCGCAACACCTGCACAGCAACTGCTGCTGCTGTTTCATGGCGTCGGCGATAACCCGGTGGCCATGGGGCAAATCGGTAGCTGGTTTGCGCCGCTCTTTCCCGATGCGCTTATCGTCAGCATCGGCGGCGCGGAGCCGTGCGGCCCGGCTCCGGGACGCCAGTGGTTTTCTGTCCAGGGCGTCAGCGAAGAAAATCGCCAGCAGCGCGTAGATGCGATTATGCCGACCTTTATTGAAACGGTGCGCTACTGGCAACAACAGAGCGGCGTCAGCCCGCAGGCGACGGCGCTGATCGGCTTCTCGCAGGGGGCGATTATGGCGCTGGAAAGCATTAAAGCCGAACCGGGTCTGGCATCGCGGGTGATTGCCTTCAACGGCCGCTATGCGACTCTGCCCGAGACGGCGACGACCGCGACCACGATTCACCTGATCCACGGCGGTGAAGATCGGGTTATCGATCTGGCGTGGGCGGTTGCGGGGCAGGAGGCGTTGCAGCAGGCCGGCGGGGATGTGACGCTGGATATCGTTGAGGATCTGGGGCACGCGATTGACGATCGCAGCATGCAGTTTGCTCTCGATCATCTGCGCTTTACCGTACCGAAGCACTATTTCGACGAAGCGCTCAGCGGCAGCACGCCGAAAGACAGCGATATTATTGAACTGCTATAAATAATAAACCCGGAGGCGGCGCGTTGCGCCTGTCCGGGCTACCGGCCCGCAGACGGGCTGTAAATCTGTAGCCCGGGCAAGGCGCGTTAAGCGCCGCCCACGGGATAAGAGCGCAGAGTGGAATCATTTCCCGGAGGCGATGCTGCGCACCTGTTAGGGCTACCGGCCCGCAGATGGGCTGTAAATCCGTAGCCCGGGCAAGGCGCGTTAAGCGCCGCCCCCGGGGAAAGGGAGCAGAGTGGAATCATTTCCCGGAGGCGATGCTGCGCATCTGTCCGGGTTACTTGACCCACAGACTGACTGTAAGCCCGTAGCCTCCTCAGCGATGCGCTACCGGGAAAACCTAACAAAAAAAGATGTTACTTCTTCTTTGACGGGTCGTTCTTCGGCCAGTCGTCATCGTCATCCCACTTATCATTGAAGTCGCGGTGCGGCGGCAGATCCGGTTTATTGTTGAGAAATTTTTTATGGTCAACGCGGGTAAGATCTTTAATCACGTTGATCATCACGCCCACCAAAAATACCAACACCAGGACCCACCAGTACTTCGATAGCCAATCCATGCGCTTACCTCTTCTCTATTGATGCCGTCAGGCGACCAGCTGCTCCATAATGCGTTGATACATCCGCGCCAGTAGCTGGAGGTCGGCGGCATTCACACACTCGTTTATTTTATGAATGGTGGCATTCACTGGCCCCAGTTCAACCACCTGCGCGCCCATACGCGCGATAAAGCGCCCGTCGGACGTGCCGCCGTTAGTCAGCAGCTGCGGTTTTATTTCATTATAGTGCTCAATAGCGTTAACCACCGCATCAACCAGCTTACCGCGGCTGGTCAGGAACGGCTGCCCCGAGAGCCACCAGTCCACGCTGTAGCGCAGTTCGTATTTCTCCAGCAGCGCCACGACGCGCGCTTTAATCATTTCATCGGTCAGCTCAGTGCTAAAGCGGAAGTTGAACTGGACGAACATGTCGCCGGGAATGACGTTGTTGCTGCCGGTCCCGGACTGCACGTTAGCGATTTGCATACTGGTCGGCGGAAAGAATTCGTTGCCCTTATCCCATTCGATGTTCACCAGTTCCGCCAGCATCGGGGCGGCGCGGTGGACCGGGTTATCGGCGAGATGCGGATAGGCCACGTGCCCCTGTACGCCGTGAATGGTCAGGTTGCAGGTCAGCGAGCCGCGACGGCCGTTTTTGACGACATCGCCGACGACTTCGGTGCTGGACGGTTCGCCGACCAGGCAATAATCCAGGCGCTCATTGCGCGCCATCAGCGCTTCAACAACCTTTACGGTACCGTTTTTGGCGCTGGCCTCTTCATCTGAAGTGATCAGGAAGGCCAGACGACCTTTATGATTCGGATACTGAGCCACAAAGCGTTCTGCCGCGACCACCATCGCCGCGAGCGAGCCTTTCATATCTGCGGCGCCGCGGCCAAACAGCATGCCGTCGCGAATGGTGGGTTCAAAGGGGGGGTTAATCCAGCGATCGGCGTCGCCCGACGGAACGACATCGGTATGGCCGGCAAACGCCAGCGTTTCCCCGCGCCCGCGCCAGGCCCAGAAGTTTTGGGTATCCCCGAAATCCATCGGTTCAACGGTAAAGCCAATCGCACGCAGACGTTCAATCATTAACGCCTGGCATCCCGCATCATCGGGGCTGAGGGAAGGGCGGCGAATAAGCTGCTGAGCCAGCTCAATGACCGGGCAAGACATAGACTACACCTCGTTAAACTGCTGATAACTTGATTCACTGAAACCCAGCAGCATAGGCTGACCGGGCGCGCAGAGCAATGGGCGTTTGATGATTGCCGGCATTTCCAGCATCAGTTTCGCCGCGGCGTCGGCGTTATTGATACCGGTGCGAACCGTTTCGTCCAGCTTGCGCCAGGTCGTACCGCGAGTATTGAGCAGCGCTTCCCAGCCGAGCTCGGCAATAAAGGTGTCTAATAAATTGCGATCCAGGCCATCGACACGATAATCATGAAAGCGATATTCTATCTGATGGGCTTCCAGCCAGCGACGGGCCTTTTTAATGGTGTCGCAGTTTTTTATCCCGTACATGGTGAGCATGATTAAACCTTTTCCGTTGAATTAAATGATTAGCTAAGAATCTTCCGAATATATAAACCCTGAATAAATAATACGTGAATTACATTAATAAATATCGTTTTTTCCCCGCCAGAGATATTTAACGTTACATTCTGGCTGTTTTTTGAGCGACTGGCCGTGACCAGTGCTGGTCATAAGGCGGCGCCAGGCGCTTCTGGCTGATGAACAAATGTTGCTAATTGTTGCTGTCGGTCACATTAAAATGCCCGGAATCGGGTCATAGTACTTACGAACGAAAGAAATCATTCCGCAGGGGGTAATTAGAGTTATCAGAACGATAGCGCAAACGCGCTTTTAACCATCAATGAATTTGCATAAAATCACCCATAATAATAAGAGAGGCTATTATGATTGAACATGAACTGGGGAACTGGAAAGACTTTATCGAAGGCATGCTTCGTAAATAGATTTCCGCAATAAAAGCATGGCGATTTCACAGGCAGAATAATAATGCAGTTGAAGCGACCACATCAAAAAGGCGACACATCCGGTCGCCTTTTCTGTTATTTGGCCCCGGCGACATATCGCCAGGGCGCATCCTGATTATTGCGGCCGTTCCTTGAGCGGGAAGCGACGACGCACCAGCACGAAAAACAGCGGTACGAAGAAGATTGCCAGCACCGTGGCTGAAATCATCCCGCCCATGACCCCGGTGCCAACGGCATGCTGACTGCCGGAACCCGCACCGGTACTGGTGGCCATCGGCAGCACGCCGAAGATAAACGCCAGCGAGGTCATCAGGATCGGCCGCAGACGCTGGCGACAGGCGGAGAGCGTGGCGGTAAGCAGGTCCTCGCCTTTCTGATTCAGCTCATTGGCAAACTCGACAATGAGAATGGCGTTCTTCGCCGACAGACCGATCACCGTCAGCAGTCCCACCTGGAAGTAGACATCGTTTTCCAGACCGCGCATCCAGGTCGCCAGCAGGGCGCCGATGACCCCCAGCGGCACCACCAGCATCACAGAGAACGGCACCGACCAGCTTTCGTACAGCGCCGCCAGGCACAGGAACACGACCAGCAGCGAAATGGCGTACAGCGCCGGAGCCTGCGCGCCGGAGAGGCGCTCCTGATACGACATCGCCGTCCATTCAAGGCCAAAGCCGTTTGGCAGCTGGCGGGCCAGCTCTTCCATAATTGTCATCGCGGTACCGGTACTGACGCCCGGCGCGGCTTCACCGACGATTTCTACCGCTGAATAGCCGTTGTA
Source organism: Klebsiella sp. HN106 (assembly GCF_051209435.1). NCBI lineage: Bacteria > Pseudomonadati > Pseudomonadota > Gammaproteobacteria > Enterobacterales > Enterobacteriaceae > Klebsiella > Klebsiella sp. HN106. Next base: position 132,532 of record NZ_JBLURD010000004.1, read on the forward strand.
GCGCTCCAGACGCGGCGAACCGGTCTCCCAGCGGGAGGTGGCGAAAGCGGAGAAGGGCACCATCGTGCCGCTGCTGTTGCGTACGTACCACAGATTAATGTCGTCCGGCAGCATGCGATACGGCGCGGCCGCCTGAACATAGACCTTCTTCACGCGGCCGCGGTCCATAAAGTCGTTGACGTAGCTTGACCCCCACGCGGTCTGGAGGGTGTCGTTGATATCATCGATGGAGACGCCCAGCGCCTGGGCTTTGCGCTGATCGATATCCACCTGTAGCTGCGGGCTATCGTCAAGGCCGTTGTGGCGAACGCGGGTCAGCTGGTTATTTTTAGCGGCCAGCTCCAGTAGGGTATCGCGAGCGGCCATCAGCGCTTCGTGTCCGTTGCCCGCATGGTCTTCCAGTTCCATATCGAAACCGGCGGAACTGCCCAGGCCGCTGATGGCCGGCGGGCTGCTGGCAAAGACGCGAGCTTCTTTTATTTTATTAAACGCTTTGGTCGCGCGTTCGATGATAGCGAAAGAGGAACCGGTTGTAGGATCGCGTTGGTCCCAGTCCTTCAGGCGAACGAACATACGCGCTACGTTCTGTCCGTTGCCGCCGGGGCCGGAGCCGATGGTGGCGAACACCGATTCGACGTTTTGTTTTTCGTTTTTCAGGAAATAGTCTTCCGCCTGCTGGACCACCTTCAGGGTTTGCTGCTGGGTCGAACCGCTGGGCAATTGCACCGACGTGGTAAACATGCCGCGGTCTTCCAGCGGCAGGAATGACGTTGGCAGATGCAGGAACAGAAACACCATCCCCCCCAGCAGCAGGACGTAGATCATTATCCAGCGCAGCGAACGGTGAAGAATTTTGCCGACGGCGGTTTCGTAGCGGCTGGCGTTGCGGTTAAACGTGCGGTTAAACCAGCCAAAGAAACCCCGTTGCCCGTGGGTTTCGCCTTTATGCACCGGTTTGAGCAGCGTGGCGCACAGCGCCGGGGTAAGGATCATCGCCACCAGAACCGACAGCACCATTGCCGAGACGATGGTGATCGAGAACTGACGATAGATCGCGCCGGTGGTGCCGCCGAAGAAGGCCATTGGCACGAATACTGCCGATAGGACCATGGCGATACCGACCAGCGCACCCTGAATTTGCCCCATCGATTTTCGCGTCGCTTCACGCGGCGAGAGGCCCTCCTCGCTCATGATACGCTCGACGTTTTCCACCACCACGATGGCGTCGTCCACCAGCAGGCCTATCGCCAGCACCACCGCAAACATGGTCAAGGTGTTGATGCTGTAGCCGCAGGCGTAGAGGACGGCGAAAGTCCCCATTAGCACCACCGGAACGGCGATGGTTGGGATTAATGTCGCGCGGAAGTTCTGCAAGAACAGATACATGACGAGGAACACCAGCGCGATGGCTTCGAGCAGCGTTTTCACCACGTCGGTAATCGACGCCTTAACGAATGAGGTGGTTTCGTAAGCGACTTTATATTCCAGACCATGCGGGAAGTATTGCGACAGCTCGTTCAGACGGCTGATGACGCGTTCGGCGGTCGCCATTTCGTTTGCGCCAGAGGCCAGCTTAACCCCCAGCCCGGAAGCCGCCTGGCGGTTGTAGCGGCTGAGGTAATCGTATTTCTCCGCTCCCATTTCCACGGTCGCGACGTCGCCAAGGGTAACTTCCGAGCCGTCCTGATTAACCCGAAGGGTGATATTGCGGAACTGTTCCGGGGTTTGTAACAGCGATTGCGAATTAATTGTCGCGTTGAGCGCCTGTTTATCTACCGAAGGCGTACCGCCCAGCTGGCCGACGGCAATCTGCGCGTTCTGTGAAGAGATGGCATCGGTGACGTCTTTTGCCGTCATCTGAAAACTGTTGAGTTTGGCCGGATCGAGCCAGATACGCATCGAATACTGGGAACCATAGGCGTCAATGTCGCCGACGCCGTTTACCCGGCTGAGCGGGTCCTGAATGTTACTGGCGACGTAGTCGGCGATATCCTGTTTATCCATGCTGCCATCTGTAGAGACGAACGCAATCGTCAGGATGTTGGTGTCCCCGGTTTTACGCACCGTCACGCCCTGGTTCTGGACGGCCTGCGGGAGTTTACGCATCGCCGACTGCAGCTGGTTCTGCACCTGCTGGACGGCTTCGTCCGGATCGGTACCGGCGGTAAAGCTTAGCGTCACGGTGGCTTGCCCGGTGCCGCTGCTCTGGGATGACATGTACATCAGGTTGTCGAGGCCGGTCATATTCTGCTCGATAACCTGGGTAACGGTATTTTCCAGCGTTTGTGCTGAGGCCCCGGGATAGTTTGCTGCGATCCTGACGTTAGGAGGGGCAAGTTCGGGATATTGCTCAACGGGAAGCGACAAAATTGCGAGCGTACCGGTCAGGCATAACAGGATTGCCAGAACCCACGCAAAAATGGGGCGATCGATAAAAAAATTCGCCATCAGAATTAGGACCTCATTTTGCACATTTTTTTGTTATTGCAGAGCCTGTGACACTCTAGCGGCAAGGGCGCAGGCAATCGTGGAGAAAATAAGGAGATAGTGTAATTTATCGTGTGCCTTTTATGGCAGCGTAAAGAACCGTCCTTCTCCCTCTACCGACGTCATCCTTTCTACCCGTCGCCGCAGACGCGGCCTATTATCACTTAGCTAAATAAAACGTAATTTCATTTAAGTCAAAAAAATTGATCCAACTCGGGTTATTACCAAAAAATCGGCGACCTGTGCAATTGCACATTGTTCCAGCCCCGCCTTGTCGGGTAATAGATAGTCATGCGAATTGAGGGGTTATTCACCAATAAGACTGAAGGATGTCATGAACCACTTTATTTTAAGCGATAGTCATAAGTGCATCGGATGCAAGGCTTGTGAAGTTGCCTGCGTCATGGCGCATAACGATGAGCAGCATGTATTGACCCCGCAGCGTTTTTTGCCGCGCATTACGGTTATCAAAAATGAGCAAAAGCGTAACGCAGTAACCTGTCACCACTGTGAAGGCGCGCCGTGCGCCCGCAGTTGTCCAAATGACGCCATCAGCCAGCTTAACGGCAGCGTCCAGGTGAATCAGGAAAAATGCATCGGCTGTAAATCCTGTATGGTTGCCTGCCCGTTTGGCGTGATGCAAATCGTCCTGACGCCGGTACAGGAGGGCAGAGTCAAAGCGACGGCGCATAAGTGCGATTTGTGTAACGGTCGCGAAGAGGGGCCTGCCTGCGTGCAAAACTGCCCGGCCGGGGCGCTGGAGCTGGCGACGGACAGCACGCTGATGAATCTGGCGAAACAGCGGCGTCAGCGCGCGGCGCGTCTGGGTCACCCCGGCGCACCGATGGCATCTTGCTCCGCCGGGAAAGTCGCACAGATGGCCGCGACGCCGCCGCGCGGCGAGCCCGACAAGCTATCCGCCGCAGCGCGTAAGGCCAATTTTGCCGAAATTTATCTTCCGTTCAGCGCCGGACAGGCCAATCGCGAGGCGGAACGCTGCCTGAAATGCGGCGAAAACAGCATTTGTGAATGGACCTGCCCGCTGCACAACCATATTCCGCAGTGGATTGAGCGGGTGAAAGAGGGGGATATCGCCGCCGCCGTTGAGCTTTCTCATCAGACCAACTGCCTGCCGGAAATAACCGGTCGCGTCTGCCCGCAGGACCGCCTGTGCGAAGGGGCCTGCACGCTGCGCGATGAGCACGGTTCGGTGACTATCGGCAACATTGAACGCTATATCTCCGACCAGGCGCTGGCCAACGGCTGGCGGCCGGATCTTTCGCAGGTCGTGAACAGCGGTAAGCGGGTGGCGATTATCGGCGCCGGTCCAGCCGGTCTCGCCTGCGCCGACCGGCTGGTGCGCAACGGCGTAAGCCCGGTGGTGTTTGACCGCCATCCGGAAATCGGCGGCCTGCTGACCTTTGGCATTCCGGCCTTCAAGCTGGATAAATCCCTGCTTGTCCGGCGGCGTGAAATCTTCACCCGGATGGGCGTACGCTTTGAGCTGAACTGCGAAATAGGCAAGGATATTCCGCTGACGACGCTGCTTGATGAATATGATGCGGTATTTATTGGCGCAGGTACCTATCGCTCCATGAAAGCGGATCTGCCGAATGAAGACGCGCCCGGCGTTTACGATGCGCTGCCGTTTCTGATCGCGAATACTAAACAGGTTATGGGGCTGCTGGAGCTGCCGGAAGAGCCTTACGTCAATACCGAGGGGCTGAACGTCGTGGTACTCGGCGGCGGCGATACGGCGATGGACTGCGTGCGCACCGCGCTGCGCCACGGCGCAAAGCAGGTCACCTGCGCCTATCGTCGCGATGAAGCCAACATGCCCGGTTCGAAGAAAGAGGTGAAAAACGCGCGCGAAGAGGGGGCATTATTTGAATTTAACGTCCAGCCGGTCACCCTGGAGCTGAACGAAGAGGGGCACGTCAACGGCGTGCGCTTCCTGCGAACCCAGCTTGGCGCGCCGGATGCACAGGGACGCCGCAGCCCTTCGCCAATCCCCGGAAGCGAGTTCGTGATGCCCGCCGATGCGGTGATTATGGCCTTCGGTTTCCATCCGCACGGTATGCCGTGGCTGGAATCGGTGGGCGTGAAGCTCGACAGCCGCGGCCGAATAAAGGCCAATGTGGAAAGTCGCTATCGTTACCAGACCACTCATCGTAAGGTGTTTGCCGGCGGCGATGCGGTGCGCGGCGCCGATCTGGTGGTAACTGCAATGGCGGAAGGCCGCCACGCGGCGCAGGGGATCATGGACTTCCTCGAGGTTAAACCGATTTCGCTTCACTAACGACAAAGCGGGTTCCGCAGCGTAGTATGACATCGTTATTTCACGCTGTGGGGCCCGTATGTCACTCAATATCAACATTATCAAAGATAAAATCCTCTCCGAAAACTGGTTCGTTTTGCGCAACATGACCTATGAGCTGACGCGCAGCGACGGCAACGTGGTTCGCCATAAACGCGAAGTCTACGATCGCGGCAACGGTGCGACCATCTTGCTGTATAACCGCCATAAGCAGACCGTCGTGCTGGTTCGCCAGTTCCGCATCGCGACCTGGGTAAACGGCAACGAAGACGGGATGTTGATCGAAACCTGCGCCGGGCTGCTGGACAGCGACGAGCCGGAGGCGTGCGTGCGTAAAGAAGCCATTGAAGAGACCGGCTTCGAAGTCGGCGAAGTGCGCAAACTGTTTGAACTGTTTATGTCGCCCGGCGGCGTCACCGAGCTTATCCATTTCTTTATTGCCGAATATAACGATACCCAGCGGGCCAACGACGGTGGCGGCGTTGATGATGAAGAGATCGAGGTGCTGGAGCTCCCTTATCATCGGGCGCTGGAGATGATGGCCAACGGGGAAATCCGCGACGGCAAAGCGGTGATCCTGCTGCAATATTTGCAAAACTCCGGGCTGATGAACGGGGATCTCTGATAAATCCGATTGAGTAAAACCTCGCCGCTGGCGAACATAGCCGCTGTTTATGGCGTGTTCATCGGGGTTGTGCCGCTCATGTGGTATCGGGTTATTTTGTTTCTGCTTTGCGGTTTGCTGCCGGCATCGCTGGTGCGGGCGGCGCCGGCGCAACAGCTCTTCAGCGACTGGCAGGTGACCTGCAACAATCAGAACTTCTGCGTAGCCCGCAACGTCGGGCTACACCACGGCCTGGTGATGACCCTTACCCGCAGCGCCGGAGCGGCAACCAGCGCCAGCCTGCGTATTGAGCTGGGAGGCGTGGGCAACCCGGTGGCGGCGCTGGCGCCGATAGCGCCCCGGCTTCAGCTCGATGGCAAACCCCTGGCCTTGAGCGATACACACTGGCAGATTGCCGACAAACTGCTGAAAACTGACGATAACGTCACCATTGACGCATTCCTGCAGCAAGTGCAAAACGCGCAGACCATCACGCTTGAAAAGGGTCTCCAGACTATTTCTCTGCAGGGGCTCAAAGCCGCCCTGCTGTTTATTGATAGCCGGCAAAAGCGGGTGGGGAGCGAGACCGCATGGGTCGGCAAGGGGGAAGAGCCGCCGCTCAGCGTACCGCCTGCGCCGGCGCTGCGATCGGTGGTGAAAATGGAGGGGGCGCAGTCGCCCCTGAGCCGCGATGAACTTAACGATCTGATGGATTATGGCAATGAGCGCATGAACAGCAGCGCCTGTTCGCTGGATCCGTTTCGCCGCGAGGTACGGGTGTCCGCGCTGACCGACGAGAAGGTCCTGTTGATGACCAGCTGCGAAGCGGGCGCCTATAATACCATTTGGCTGGCCTGGCTGGTTTCGCGCCAGCGGCCATATATTGCTCATCCGGTACGACTCACGCTGCCCTTCCAGCCACCCGGCGATGCGCCGCGTGACGTCGAGCTGGTGAACGCCAGCTACGACGATCGGCACCAGGAACTGGTGACCCTCGATAAAGGGCGCGCACCCGGCGATTGCGGTATCCAAACGCGCTGGCGCTATGACGGCCAGCGGTTTAGCCTGGTACGCTACGCGCAGCAGCCGCAGTGCGATAACTGGCAGGGGCCAGACGCCTGGCCCACGTTATGGGTTACCCGTTCTGTAGCTCATCCGCTACGCTGACGATATGCTCAACGGTAAAGCCGAAGTAAGGGAAGAGCTTATCGGCCGGCGCCGATTCGCCATAGCCGGTCATACCGACGATTTTTCCTTTTAGCCCCACGTATTTATACCAGTAGTCGGCGATGCCGGCTTCGACGGCGACGCGGGCGCTGACGTCCGAGGGCAGGACGGATTCCCGATACGCCTCATCCTGCGCATCAAAGACATCGGTCGATGGCAGGGAAACCACGCGCACGTTCACCCCTTTGGCCAGCAGCTTCTCCGCCGCCAGCACGGTTATCTCGACTTCCGAACCGGTGGCTATCAGGATCAGGTCCGGCTTGCCGCCTGCGTCCTTCAGCACGTAGCCGCCGCGGGCGATATTCTGTACCTGCTCCGGCGTGCGCGCCATTTGCGCCAGATTTTGCCTGGAGAGGATCAGCGCCGTCGGTCCGCTATGGCGCTCTACCGCCAGCTTCCACGCCACCGCGGCTTCTACCTGATCGCACGGTCGCCAGGTGCTGAAATTTGGCGTCAGGCGCAGGCTGGCCAGCTGTTCGACCGCCTGGTGCGTCGGGCCATCTTCGCCGAGACCGATGGAGTCGTGGGTATAGACCATGATTTGCCGCGCTTTCATCAGCGCCGCCATACGCGCCGCGTTGCGGGCATATTCGACGAACATGAGGAAGGTGGCGGTATAGGGCACAAACCCGCCGTGATGCGCGATGCCGTTGGCGATGGCCGTCATCCCGAATTCACGAACGCCGTAGTGGATATAGTTACCCGCCGGATCCTCTTTCAGCGAAGTTGACCCTTTCCAGATGGTCAGGTTGCTGGGCGCGAGGTCGGCGGAGCCGCCCAGTAGTTCCGGCAGGTGCGGGCCGTAGGCATCGAGGGCATTTTGCGAAGCCTTACGGGTGGCGATTTTCGCCGGGTTAGCCTGCAGATCGGCGATATACTTCTGCGTCGTTTCATCCCACGACTCAGGCAGTCCGCCGCTCATGCGCCGCGTAAACTCCGCCGCCAGCTGCGGATGGGCCTGCTGATACGCAGCAAACTTCTCCTGCCAGCTTTTCTGCGCCTTTTGCCCTTTTTCACGCGCATCCCAGGCCCGGTAAATCTCTTTCGGGATCTCAAACGCCGGGTGATGCCAGCCGAGTTTCTGACGCGCCAGCGCCACTTCCTGTTCCCCCAACGCGGCGCCGTGGGCCTCTTCTTTCCCGGCTTTATTCGGCGAACCGAAGCCTATCACCGTACGGCAGATAATCAGCGAGGGTTTGTCCTTCACGCTCTGGGCTTCCAGAATCGCTTTCTTCACGGCTTCGGGGTCGTGGCCGTCAATTTCATGCACCACATGCCAGTGATAGGCCTCAAAGCGTTTTGCCGTGTCATCGGTAAACCAGCCCTTCGTTTCACCATCGATGGAAATGCCGTTGTGGTCGTAGAAACCGATCAGCTTGCCCAGTCCTAACGTCCCCGCCAGGGAACACACTTCATGAGAAATCCCCTCCATCAGGCAGCCATCGCCCATAAACACGTAGGTGAAGTGATCGACAATTTCGTGTTCCGGCTGGTTAAACTGCGCCGCCAGCGTGCGCTCGGCGATAGCCAGACCCACGGCATTTGCCAGTCCTTGCCCCAGCGGACCGGTGGTGGTTTCCACTCCCGGCGTATAGCCAATCTCCGGGTGACCCGGGGTTTTTGAATGCAGCTGACGGAAGTTTTTTATCTCTTCGATGGGCAGATCGTAACCCGTCAGATGCAGCAGGCTGTAGAGCAGCATTGATGCGTGACCGTTGGAGAGAATAAAACGGTCGCGGTCGTACCATTTTGGGTCTTCAGGATTGTGCTTAAGGAAATCGTTCCACAGCACCTCGGCGATATCGGCCATACCCATTGGCGCGCCAGGGTGGCCGGAGTTGGCTTTCTGTACTGCATCCATACTCAGGGCGCGGATGGCGTTGGCTAGTTCTCTACGGGACATAATGTGCTCCTGAAACAATGAGTTGCATGAGTTTTTATTGGTTTAGGATAGAGAGGGTGATGAGTTGCATAACTAAAAAGCATAGCAGACGGGGCTATCATTGCCTCCGAATCTAAGTTACATAAACATTATAAATCGATAACAAACATAACTTTGTTATGGCGAGAGTATGGCGGTGTTCAAAGTTTACGAAGCCGTCAGGCGAGATACTAGGTAGCCCTTTAGGGTGAACACCAGGTACGCCATTACGTTTCACCCCCTACGATCGATACGTGAAAGGAACGATAAAATGGATGAGCAGTTAAAACAAAGCGCCCTTGATTTCCACGAATTCCCGGTCCCCGGAAAAATCCAGGTCTCCCCGACAAAACCGCTTGCTACCCAACGCGATCTGGCTCTGGCCTACTCGCCGGGTGTCGCCGCCCCCTGTCTGGAAATCGAGAAGGATCCGCTGGCAGCCTATAAATATACCGCCCGCGGCAACCTTGTGGCGGTGGTGTCCAACGGCACGGCGGTGCTGGGACTGGGCAATATCGGCGCGCTGGCCGGTAAGCCGGTAATGGAAGGTAAAGGCGTTCTGTTTAAAAAATTCGCCGGTATCGATGTATTCGATATTGAAGTCGATGAGCTTGACCCGGACAAATTTATCAACGTCGTTGCAGCGCTGGAGCCGACCTTCGGCGGTATCAACCTCGAAGATATCAAAGCGCCGGAGTGCTTCTACATTGAGCAGAAGCTGCGCGAGCGCATGAATATTCCGGTCTTCCATGACGATCAGCACGGGACGGCGATTATCAGTACCGCGGCGATTCTGAACGGTCTGCGGGTGGTGGAGAAAAATATCTCCGACGTGCGGATGGTCGTATCAGGCGCGGGCGCGGCGGCGATTGCCTGTATGAACCTGCTGGTAGCGCTGGGAATGCAGAAACACAACATTGTGGTCTGCGACTCGAAAGGGGTTATCTATAAGGGCCGTGAGCCGAATATGGCGGAGACGAAAGCGGCCTATGCGGTAGAAGACAGCGGCAAACGTACGCTGGATGATGTGATTGACGGGGCGGATATTTTCCTCGGCTGCTCGGGCCCGAAAGTGCTGACCCAGGAAATGGTTAAAAAGATGGCCCGCGCGCCGATGATTCTGGCGCTGGCTAACCCTGAGCCGGAAATTCTGCCGCCGCTGGCGAAAGAGGTGCGCTCCGATGCTATTATCTGCACCGGCCGCTCCGACTATCCGAACCAGGTGAACAACGTGCTGTGCTTCCCGTTCATCTTCCGCGGCGCGCTGGACGTCGGCGCAACGGCGATTAACGAAGAGATGAAACTGGCGGCGGTGCATGCGATTGCCGAACTGGCTCACGCAGAACAGAGCGAAGTGGTGGCCTCCGCCTACGGCGATCAGGACCTGAGCTTCGGCGCGGAATATATCATTCCGAAGCCGTTCGACCCGCGGCTGATCGTCAAGATTGCTCCGGCGGTGGCGAAAGCGGCGATGGACTCCGGCGTCGCAACGCGCCCAATCGCCGATTTTGATGCCTACATCGAGAAGCTCAGCGAGTTTGTCTACAAAACGAATCTGTTCATGAAGCCGATTTTCTCGCAGGCGCGCAAAGAGCCGAAGCGGGTGGTGCTGGCGGAAGGCGAAGATACCCGCGTGCTGCACGCGACTCAGGAACTGGTCTCCCTCGGGCTGGCGAAACCGATCCTTATCGGCCGGCCTGGCGTCATTGAGATGCGTATTCAGAAGCTGGGGCTGCAGATCAAAGCCGGCGTTGATTTTGAGATCGTGAATAACGAATCCGATCCGCGCTTTAAAGAGTACTGGAACGAATATTACAACCTGATGAAGCGCCGCGGGATCACCCAGGAGCAGGCGCAGCGGGCGGTGATCAGCAATACCACGGTCATCGGCGCGATCATGGTGCAGCGCGGCGAAGCCGATGCGTTGATCTGCGGCACCATTGGCGATTATCACGAACACTACAGCGTAATACAGCCGCTGTTTGGCTACCGCGAAGGGGTTCATGCGGCAGGGGCGATGAACGCGCTGCTGCTGCCGAGCGGCAACACCTTTATCGCTGACACCTACGTTAACCACGATCCGTCGCCGGAGCAAATTGCCGAAATCACCCTGATGGCGGCAGAAACCGTTCGTCGATTCGGGATTGAGCCGCGGGTAGCGCTGCTTTCGCACTCGAACTTTGGTTCTTCGGACTGCCCGTCCGCCAGCAAAATGCGCCAGGCGCTGGAGCTGGTGAAGACGCAGGCGCCGGATTTGATGATCGATGGCGAAATGCACGGCGATGCCGCGCTGGTGGAAAGCATTCGCAATGAGCGGATGCCGGACAGTCCGCTGAAAGGTTCAGCCAATATCCTGGTGATGCCGAATATGGAAGCGGCCCGTATTAGTTACAACTTACTTCGCGTTTCCAGCTCGGAAGGCGTGACCGTGGGGCCTGTGCTAATGGGTGTCGCAAAGCCGGTACATATCCTGACGCCAATTGCGTCGGTACGGCGTATCGTGAATATGGTCGCGCTGGCGGTTGTTGAAGCGCAAACTCAGCCGCTGTAATTATCATTTAATTAATTCAGGCGCGGGAATTCTCCCGCGCTTTTTTATTTCTGTTTATAAGTGATCTATCTCACCTTTCAAATCAACTTGCCGAATTTTGTTATTTACTCCAGCGGAAACTTGTCACGATAAGCGCAAGTTTTAGCGGAGCGGTGAGTTATGGATAAAGAACGCATCATTCAGGAGTTTGTCCCCGGCAAGCAGGTGACGCTGGCGCACCTGATTGCGCACCCTGGGGCAGAACTGGCGAAAAAGATCGGCGTTCCCGAATCCGGCGCTATCGGCATTATGACCTTAACCCCTGGCGAAACCGCCATGATCGCCGGTGATTTAGCGATGAAAGCCGCCGATGTGCATATCGGTTTTCTCGACAGGTTTAGCGGCGCGCTGGTGATTTACGGCTCAGTGGGAGCGGTTGAAGAGGCGCTGATTCAGACGGTTAGCGGGCTTGGTCGATTATTAAATTACACCCTCTGCGAGTTAACTAAAAGCTAATTAGAGGCTGCGATGAAGCGTATTGCATTTGTCGGTACGGTGGGCGCGGGAAAAACAACGCTATTTAATGCGCTGCACGGAAATTATTCCCTCGCGAGAAAAACGCAGGCCGTGGAATTTAATGAAAAAGGCGATATCGACACCCCAGGAGAATATTTTAGTCATCCTCGCTGGTATCACGCATTAATTACCACACTGCAGGATGTCGATACGCTGATTTATGTCCACGCGGCAAATGATACCGAAAGTCGTCTACCCGCCGGGTTACTGGATATTGGGGCGAATAAACGCCATATCGCCGCGATTAGCAAAACGGACATGCCGGACGCTAACGTCGCCGCGGTGCGGCAACTGCTGTACGAGATGGGGTTTCAGGAGCCAATTTTCGCGCTCAACGCTCACGACCCGCAAAGCGTAGAGCTGCTGGTGAATTACTTGAGTGAGCTCAGCCAAAAGGAGGAAGGGGCAGGTGAAGAAACTAATCACAGCTAACGATATTCGTGCGGCCCACGCGCGAGGTGAAGAGGAAATATCGGTTGTGCTGCGCGCCAGCATCATCACCCCGGAAGCTCGCGAAGTCGCGGAGCTGCTGGGCGTCGCCATCAAAGAGTGCGATGAGTCCGCGCCAGAAGCGACGGTACCGGTGGAGGAGGGCAAAACCGAAAGCCAGCGCATTCGCGAAACCATTATTGCCCAGCTGCCGGAAGGGCAGTTTACCGAAAGCCTGGTCGCGCAGCTGATGGACAAGGTGATGAAAGAAAAACAGTCGCTGGTGCTGGGCGATATGCAGCCCAGCTTTAAGGCGGTCACCGGTAAAGGCGGCGTCAAAGTCATTGACGGCAGCAGCGTGAAATTTGGCCGCTTCGACGGCGCGGAACCGCACTGCGTCGGCTTAACGGATTTAGTCACCGGGCAGGACGGTAGCAGTATGGCCGCCGGATTTATGCAGTGGGAAAACGCCTTTTTCCCATGGACGCTGAACTATGACGAAGTCGACATGGTGCTGGAGGGAGAACTCCACGTACGCCATGAAGGTGAAACCATGGTGGCCAAAGCCGGCGATGTGATGTTTATCCCGAAAGGCTCCAGCATTGAATTCGGCACGCCATCGACCGTGCGCTTCCTGTACGTCGCCTGGCCTGCGAACTGGCAATCGCTATGAAAGATTTTATTACCGAAGCCTGGCTCAGAGCGAACCATACGCTCAGCGAAGGGGCAGAAATCCATCTGCCCGCCGACGCTCGTCTGACGCCTTCGGCCCGGGAACTGCTGGAGAACCGCCGTCTGCGCATTAAGTTTCTCGATGAGCAGGGAAGCCTGTTTGTCGATGACGACGCGCAGCAGCCGCAGCCGGTACACGGTTTAACCAGCAGCGACACATATCCGCAGGCCTGCTGCGAACTGTGCCGCCAGCCGGTCGAAAAAAAACCGGACACCCTGACCCATCTGACGGCGGACAAAATGGTCGCTAAAAGCGATCCGCGCCTGGGCTTTCGCGCCGCGCTCGACGCCACCATCGCCCTGGCGGTATGGCTGCAAATTGAACTGGCGGAGCCATGGCAGCCCTGGCTAGCGGATATCCGCTCGCGTCTGGGCAATATTATGCGCGCCGACGCTATGGATGAACCGCTGGCGGCACAGTCCATCGTCGGCCTGAACGAGGATGAACTGCATCGCCTTTCCCACCAGCCGCTGCGCTATCTCGGCCACGATCATCTGGTGCCTGAAGCCGCTCACGGCCGCGATGCCGCCTTGCTCAATCTGCTGCGCACCCGGGTTCGGGAGACGGAAACGATCGCCGCCCAGGTCTTTATTACCCGCAGCTTTGAGGTCTTACGTCCGGACATTCTGCAGGCGCTCAACCGCCTCTCCAGCACCGTCTACGTGATGATGATTTTATGCGTGGCAAACCATCCGCTAACCGTCAGCCAGATCCAACAACGCCTGGGAGGGGAGCAATGATTATTCAACGCGCTCGTCAACTGGCTTTGCGTTCGCCCGCCCGGGTGGTGTTTCCGGATGCCCTGGACATTCGCGTTCTTAAAGCGGCGCACTACCTGCAGCAGCAGGGGCTGGCAAAGCCGATTTTGATCGCCAGCCCTTTTGCTCTGCGCCAGTTCGCCCTCAGCCACCGGTTGCCGATGGACGGAATGCAGATTGTCGATCCGTACAGCAACCGGCAAATGCGCGCCGCCTTTGCCCGGCGCTGGCTGGATCGGGCCGGGGAAAAAACGCCGCCGGACGCGGAGGAAAAACTCAACGACCCGCTGATGTTCGCCGCCGCCATGGTCAGCGCCGGAAAGGCCGACGTGTGTATTGCCGGCAATCTCTCCTCGACGGCGAACGTACTGCGCGCCGGATTGCGCATTATTGGCCTTCAGCCTGGCTGCAAAACGCTGTCGTCGATCTTTCTGATGCTGCCGCAGTACGTCGGACCGGCGCTGGGATTTGCCGACTGCAGCGTGGTGCCGCAGCCGACGGCGGCGCAACTGGCGGATATCGCTATCGCCAGCGCTGAGACATGGCAGGCGATTACCGGCGAGGAGCCGCGGGTGGCGATGCTGTCGTTTTCCAGCAACGGCAGCGCCCGCCACCCCAACGTCGCCAACGTACAGCAGGCCACAGAGATCGTGCGTCAGCGCGCTCCGCAGCTGATGGTGGATGGCGAACTGCAGTTTGACGCCGCCTTCGTGCCGGAGGTCGCCGCGCAAAAAGCGCCCGACAGTCCGCTGCAGGGACGGGCCAATGTGATGGTTTTTCCATCGCTGGAGGCGGGCAACATCGGCTACAAAATCGCCCAGCGTCTGGGCGGCTATCGTGCGATCGGGCCGCTGATTCAGGGGCTGGCCGCACCGCTCCATGACCTCTCCCGAGGCTGTAGCGTGCAGGAAATTATCGAACTGGCGTTAGTGGCAGCCGTGCCGCGCCGGAGTGACGTAAGCAGCGATTGCCGCTTACCCATGCAGGTTGAATGAACGGTCCCGTTCTGGACCCCCTTACGCAAGAGGAAAACACAATGGAAGCATTAGGAATGATTGAAACCCGGGGCCTGGTTGCGCTGATTGAGGCCTCTGATGCGATGGTAAAAGCCGCGCGCGTGAAGCTGGTTGGCGTGAAGCAGATTGGCGGCGGACTGGTCACCGCGATGGTGCGCGGCGACGTGGCGGCGTGCAAGGCCGCTACCGATGCCGGCGCCGCTGCGGCGCAGCGTATCGGCGAGCTGGTCTCAGTGCACGTGATTCCGCGTCCGCACGGCGATCTGGAGGAGGTGTTCCCCATCAGTTTCAAAGGCGACAGCAACATCTGATGGTTAGCCGGATAAGGCGCGCCGGGGTTGTCCTTCGGTATTAACGCGCGCCATTGCCTGATGGCGCTGCGCTTATCCGGCCCATGACTCACCACGCAATCCAGGGAGGCGGGTATGAAACTGGCAGTCGTCACGGGACAAATTGTCTGCACCGTTCGCCATCAGGGGCTGGCGCACGACAAGCTGCTGATGGTGGAGATGATTGATGCTGCGGGCAAGCCCGACGGACAGTGCGCCGTCGCCATCGACAGCATCGGCGCAGGGCCCGGCGAATGGGTGCTGCTGGTCAGCGGCAGCTCGGCGCGACAGGCACACCGCAGCGACGCGTCTCCTGTGGATTTGTGCGTCATCGGTATCGTCGATGAAGCGGTGGCCGGCGGCCAGGTGATTTTCCATAAATAGGACTGAACATCATGAACCAACAGGATATTGAACAGGTGGTGAAAGCCGTACTGCTGAAAATGAAGGACAGCAGCCAGCCGGACAGCGCCGTTCATGAGATGGGCGTCTTTGCCTCCCTTGATGACGCCGTCGCGGCGGCAAAGGTGGCTCAGCAGGGGCTGAAAAGCGTGGCGATGCGCCAGCTGGCGATTCACGCCATTCGTGAGGCAGGCGAAAAACATGCCAGAGAATTAGCGGAGCTTGCCGTCAGCGAAACCGGCATGGGACGCGTTGAAGATAAATTTGCCAAAAACGTGGCCCAGGCGCGCGGCACGCCGGGCGTCGAATGTCTCTCCCCGCAGGTGCTGACCGGCGATAACGGCCTGACGTTGATTGAAAACGCGCCGTGGGGCGTGGTGGCCTCGGTCACGCCCTCCACCAACCCGGCGGCAACGGTGATTAATAACGCTATCAGCCTGATTGCCGCGGGCAACAGCGTGGTGTTCGCCCCGCATCCGGCGGCGAAAAGAGTCTCTCAGCGGGCGATTATGCTGCTCAACCAGGCGGTAATTGCCGCGGGCGGTCCGGCCAATCTGCTGGTCACCGTGGCGAACCCGGATATCGAAACGGCCCAGCGGCTGTTTAAGTACCCCGGCATTGGTCTGCTGGTGGTCACCGGCGGCGAAGCGGTGGTGGAGTCCGCACGCAAGCATACCAATAAACGTCTGATTGCCGCCGGGGCCGGTAACCCGCCGGTAGTGGTCGACGAAACGGCCGATCTGGCGCGCGCCGCGCAGTCCATCGTCAAAGGCGCCTCGTTTGATAACAACATTATCTGCGCTGACGAAAAGGTGCTGATTGTCGTCGATAGCGTCGCCGACGAGCTGATGCGCCTGATGGAAGGCCAGCAGGCTGTGAAGCTCAGCGCGGCCCAGGCCGAGCAGCTTCAGCCGGTGCTGCTGAAGAATATCGATGAGCGCGGCAAAGGTACGGTCAGCCGTGACTGGGTGGGACGTGACGCGAGCAAGATTGCCGCCGCCATCGGCCTGAGCGTTCCGCCGCAGACGCGCCTGCTGTTTGTTGAAACGCCGGCCAGCCATCCGTTTGCCGTGACTGAACTGATGATGCCGGTACTCCCTGTCGTACGGGTGGCCAGCGTCGATGACGCTATTGCGCTGGCGGTGCAGCTGGAAGGCGGCTGCCACCATACGGCGGCGATGCACTCGCGCAATATCGACAACATGAATCAGATGGCCAATGCCATTGATACCAGCATTTTCGTCAAAAACGGGCCGTGCATTGCCGGGCTCGGGCTGGGCGGAGAGGGCTGGACCACCATGACCATCACTACGCCGACCGGGGAGGGGGTAACCAGCGCACGTACCTTTGTCCGTCTGCGTCGCTGCGTGCTGGTGGATGCGTTCCGCATCGTATAAGGAGTGAAAGAGATGGCGCACGACGAACAACGTTGGCTCACTCCCAGGCTACAAAAAGCCGCGGCCCTGTGTAACCAGACGCCTGCGAACAGCGGTTCGCCGCTGTGGCTGGGCGTGGATTTAGGCACCTGCGATGTCGTGTCGATGGTGGTCGATGGCGATGGCCAGCCGGTTGCAGTGTGCCTGGACTGGGCTGACGTCGTGCGCGACGGCATCGTCTGGGATTTCTTCGGCGCCGTTACCCTCGTGCGCCGCCATCTCGACGTTCTTGAACAGCAGCTCGGCTGCCGCTTCACCCATGCGGCGACCTCTTTTCCACCGGGTACCGACCCGCGTATTTCGATCAACGTACTCGAATCTGCCGGCCTGGAAGTTAGCCACGTGCTGGATGAACCGACCGCGGTGGCGGATCTGCTGCAGCTTGATAACGCCGGCGTGGTGGATATTGGTGGCGGCACCACCGGCATCGCCATCGTTAAGCAGGGTCTGGTGACCTACTCCGCCGATGAAGCGACCGGCGGCCATCATATCTCCCTGACCCTCGCCGGAAATCGTCGCATCCCGCTGGAAGAGGCGGAGCAGTACAAGCGCAGCAACGCGCAGGAGATCTGGCCGGTGGTGAAGCCGGTGTACGAAAAAATGGCGGAGATCGTTGCTCACCATATTGAAGGACATGGCATTGCCGATTTATGGCTGGCGGGCGGCTCCTGTATGCAGCCGGGCGTGGACGCGTTGTTTCGCAAACGCTTCCCGGAATTACGGGTGCATTTACCGCAGCACAGCCTGTTTATGACCCCGCTGGCGATAGCCAGCAGCGGGAGAGAGAAAGCGGAGGGAATCTATGCAAGCTGAACTGCAGACGGCGCTCTTTCAGGCGTTCGATACCCTGAATCTGCAGCGGGTGAAAACCTTCAGCGTGCCGCCGGTAACGCTGTGCGGCCTCGGCGCGCTGAGCGCCTGCGGACAGGAGGCGCAAGCGCGGGGCCTAAGCCATCTGCTGGTGATGGTTGATAGTTTCCTGCATCAGGCGGGAATGACCGCCGGGCTTGCTCGCAGCCTGGCAATGAAAGGGGTGACGATGACCGTCTGGCCCTGTCCGCCGGGAGAACCGTGCATTACCGACGTCTGCGCGGCGGTGGCGCAGCTGCGCGAGTCGAAGTGCGACGGCGTGGTGGCCTTTGGCGGCGGTTCGGTGCTGGACGCGGCGAAAGCGGTCGCGCTGTTAGTCACCAACCCGGAGCAGACGTTAAGCGCGATGACGGAAAGCAGCGTACTGCGCCCGCGTCTGCCGCTGATTGCGGTGCCGACCACCGCCGGAACCGGCTCGGAAACCACCAACGTGACGGTGATTATCGATGCAGTCAGCGGGCGTAAGCAAGTGCTGGCCCATGCCTCGCTCATGCCGGACGTGGCGATTCTCGACGCCGCCCTGACCGAAGGCGTTCCGCCACAGGTGACGGCAATGACCGGGATTGACGCGCTGACCCACGCCGTTGAGGCATACAGCGCGCTCAACGCGACGCCCTTCACCGACAGCCTGGCGATTGGCGCGATAGCGATGATCGGCCGGTCGCTGCCGAAGGCCGTTGGCTACGGCCAGGATCTTGCCGCGCGCGAAAGTATGCTGCTGGCTTCCTGTATGGCGGGGATGGCCTTTTCCAGCGCGGGTCTGGGCTTATGTCATGCGATGGCGCATCAGCCTGGCGCAGCGCTGCATATTCCGCACGGCCAGGCCAACGCCATGCTGCTGCCGACGGTGATGGAGTTTAACCGCATGGTGCGCCGCGAGCGTTTCAGCCAAATCGGTCGGGCGTTAACCGGCAAGAAAACCGACGATCGTGAGGCTATCGCCGCCGTACGCGAGCTGATTGCTGAAGTGGGCCTGAGCAAACGACTCTCGGATGCCGGCGCGATGGCCGTACATTTCAGCGCATGGGCGCAGGCGGCGCAGGAGGACATTTGTCTGCGCACTAATCCACGCACCGCCAGCCGGGAGCAGATTATCGATCTGTACGCGGCGGCGCACTGATGCGGCGTTAACCCCGGCTGATTATCCCGGAGGCGACGCTGCGCGTCTGTCCGGGCTACCAGCCCGTAGCCCGGGCAAGGCGCAAAGCGCCGCCCCCGGGAGAAGTGCGCAAAACGTTACAGAATTTCCCGGAGGCGATGCCGGGCTACCGTCCTGGCGTTGGTTGTATGCCCATGGGACGTCTTTACACATAACGAATGACAGGGAGTAAGGGCTATGGGAATTAACGAAATCATCATGTACATCATGATGTTCTTTATGCTGATTGCCGCCGTGGACAGGATCCTGTCGCAGTTTGGCGGCTCGGCGCGCTTTCTCGGCAAGTTTGGTAAAAGCATTGAGGGCTCCGGCGGCCAGTTCGAAGAGGGGTTTATGGCGATGGGGGCGCTGGGCCTGGCGATGGTCGGGATGACCGCGCTGGCGCCGGTACTGGCGCACCTGCTCGGGCCGGTGATTATTCCGCTGTATGAAATGCTCGGCGCGAACCCGTCGATGTTTGCCGGCACGCTACTGGCCTGCGATATGGGCGGTTTCTTCCTCGCCAAAGAGCTGGCGGGCGGCGACGTGGCGGCGTGGCTCTATTCCGGCCTGATCCTCGGGGCGATGATGGGGCCGACGCTGGTGTTCTCCATTCCGGTCGCGCTCGGCATCATCGAACCCTCTGACCGCCGCTACCTGGCGCTGGGCGTGCTGGCCGGGATCGTTACGATTCCGATTGGCTGTATCGCCGGCGGCCTGGTGGCCATGTACTCCGGCGTGGAGATTAACGGTCAGCCGGTAGAGTTTACCTTCGCGCTGATCCTGATGAATATGATCCCGGTGCTTATCGTCGCGGTGCTGGTCGCGCTGGGGCTGAAGTTTATTCCGGAAAAAATGATCAACGGCTTCCAGATCTTCGCCAAATTTCTGGTGGCGCTGATCACCATCGGCCTGGCGGCAGCGGTCATCAAGTTCCTGCTGGGCTGGGATCTGATCCCGGGGCTTGATCCGATCTTTATGGCTCCCGGCGACCAGCCCGGCGAGGTGATGCGCGCCATTGAAGTCATTGGCTCGATATCCTGCGTGCTGCTCGGCGCTTATCCGATGGTGCTGCTGCTGACCCGCTGGTTTGAAAAGCCGCTGATGCGTGTCGGTAATCTGCTGAAAATCAATAACATGGCCGCCGGAGGCATGGTGGCGACGCTGGCCAACAACATCCCGATGTTCGGCATGATGAAACAGATGGATACTCGCGGAAAAGTCATTAACTGCGCTTTCTCCGTCTCCGCCGCTTTCGCGCTGGGCGACCATTTAGGCTTCGCCGCCGCCAACATGAACGCCATGATCTTCCCGATGATCGTTGGCAAGCTGATCGGCGGCGTTACCGCCATTGGCGTGGCGATGCTGCTGGTGCCGAAAGATGAAAACGCACCGGCGGCGGCGACAACCGAAGCGGAGACGCAATCGTGAAAACTCGCCAGCTGCTGAGCGTCGGCATCGATATCGGCACCACCACCACTCAGGTGATCTTCTCCCGCCTTGAGCTGGTTAACCGTGCGGCGGTGTCGCAGGTGCCGCGCTACGAATTCATCAAACGCGAAATTAGCTGGCAAAGCCCGGTCTTCTTTACCCCGGTTGATAAACAGGGCGGTCTGAAGGAGGACGAACTCAAGGCGCTGATTCTGGCGCAGTATCAGGCCGCAGAGGTTGCCCCAGAATCGGTGGACTCCGGGGCGATCATTATCACAGGCGAAAGCGCGAAAACCCGCAACGCAAGGGCGGCGGTGATGGCGCTCTCGCAGTCGCTGGGTGACTTTGTGGTGGCCAGCGCCGGGCCGCATCTGGAATCGGTGATTGCCGGTCACGGCGCCGGGGCGCAAACCCTTTCTGAACAGCGGATGTGCCGGGTGCTGAACATTGATATCGGCGGCGGTACCTCAAATTACGCGCTATTTGAAGCGGGAAAAGTCAGCGCCACCGCCTGCCTGAACGTTGGCGGACGCCTGCTGGAGACCGACGGCCAGGGACGGGTGGTTTATGCCCATCAGCCGGGGCAAATGATCGTCGATGAGGTTTTTGGCGCAGGCGTCGATGCGCGCGCGTTGAGTGCTTCGCAGTTAGCGCAGGTAGCGCGTCGGATGGCGGATCTGATCGTCGAAGTTATCGACGGCACGCTCTCTCCGCTGGCGCAACGGCTGATGCAAACCGGCCTGCTGCCCGCAGGCGCGGTACCCGAGGTGATTACCCTTTCCGGCGGAGTGGGCGAGTGCTACCGCAACCAGCCTGCCGACCCGTTCTGTTTTGCGGATATCGGACCGCTGCTGGCCACGGCGCTGCACGAGCATCCGCGGCTGCGGAAGATGAACGTGCAGTTTCCGGCGCAAACCGTGCGCGCCACGGTGATTGGCGCCGGCGCGCATACGCTCTCGCTTTCCGGCAGCACTATCTGGCTGGAAGGGGTTCAGCTCCCGCTGCGCAATCTGCCGGTGGCGATCCCGCTTGATGAATCCGATCTGCTGAGCGCCTGGCAGCAGGCGCTGCTGCAGCTCGATCTGGATCCGGGATCGGATACTTACGTGCTGGCGCTTCCTGCTTCGTTGCCGGTGCGCTACGCCGCCCTGCTGGTGGTGATTGACGCGCTACTGGCTTTTGTCGCGCGCTTTCCCAATCCGCATCCCCTGCTGGTGGTGGCCGAGCAGGACTTTGGCAAAGCGCTGGGCATGCTGCTGCGCCCGCAGCTGCAACAACTCCCGCTGGCGGTCATCGATGAGGTGAGCGTACGGGCGGGGGACTATATCGACATTGGTACGCCTCTTTTTGGCGGATCGGTTGTGCCGGTGACGGTGAAATCACTCGCATTTCCTTCCTGAGGGAACGACTTATGAAATTAAAGACCACATTGTTCGGCAATGTTTATCAGTTTAAGGATGTAAAAGAGGTGCTGGCTAAAGCCAACGAACTGCGTTCGGGGGATGTGCTGGCGGGCGTGGCGGCAGAAAGTTCGCAGCAGCGCGTAGCGGCGAAGCAGGTGCTCTCCGATATGACGGTCGCCGATATTCGTAATAACCCGGTGATCCCTTATGAAGAGGACTGCGTGACGCGCCTGATTCAGGACGATGTCAACGAAACCGCTTATCAGCGGATTAAAAACTGGACCATCAGCGACCTGCGCGAATACGTGCTCAACGATGAAGTCACCAGCGACGATATTGCGTTTGTGCGCAAAGGGCTGACCTCAGAAGTGGTGGCGGCGGTGGCGAAGGTCTGTTCCAACGCCGACCTGATTTACGGCGCAAAGAAAATGCCGGTGATTAAAAAAGCCAACACCACCATCGGCCTGCCGGGCACCTTTAGCTGTCGCCTGCAGCCGAACGATACCCGCGATGACGTGCAGAGCATTGCGGCGCAAATCTACGAAGGGCTCTCGTTCGGCGCGGGCGATGCGGTGATCGGCGTTAACCCGGTGACCGATGACGTGGAGAACCTGACCCGCGTCCTCGATACCGTCTACGGCGTTATCGACAAGTTTAATATCCCGACTCAGGGCTGCGTGCTGGCGCACGTCACTACCCAGATTGAAGCGATCCGCCGCGGCGCGCCGGGAGGGCTTATTTTCCAGAGCATCTGCGGCAGCGAAAAGGGGCTAAAAGAGTTCGGCGTGGAGCTGGCGATGCTCGATGAAGCGCGGGCGGTCGGCGCCGAGTTCAACCGTATCGCCGGAGAAAACTGCCTCTATTTTGAAACCGGGCAGGGCTCGGCGCTGTCGGCTGGCGCGAACTTCGGCGCCGATCAGGTGACGATGGAGGCGCGCAACTATGGCCTGGCGCGGCACTACGATCCGTTCCTCGTCAATACCGTTGTGGGCTTTATCGGGCCGGAGTACCTCTATAACGACCGGCAGATTATTCGCGCCGGTCTCGAAGATCACTTTATGGGCAAGCTGAGCGGCATCTCGATGGGCTGCGACTGCTGCTACACCAACCATGCTGACGCCGATCAGAATCTCAATGAAAACCTGATGATTCTGCTCGCCACCGCCGGTTGCAACTACATCATGGGCATGCCGCTCGGCGACGACATCATGCTCAACTATCAGACCACCGCGTTTCACGATACCGCCACCGTCCGTCAGCTGCTGAATCTACGGCCGTCTCCGGAGTTCGAACGCTGGCTGGAAACCATGGGCATTATGGCAAACGGTCGTCTGACCCAACGGGCGGGCGATCCGTCACTGTTCTTTTGATGACGCGGGGATGACACATGATGGATCAAAAGCAGATTGAAGAAATTGTACGTAGCGTGATGGCGTCAATGGGACAACCGCAGACGGCCGCAGCGGCGCCTCAGGCTGCGGCGACGAAGTGCGGCAGCCAGTGTGAGGTCGCGGCGGAGAGCTGCGCGCTGGATTTAGGATCGCCAGAGGCTAAAGGCTGGATTGGCGTGCAGCAGCCGCATCGCGCGGAAGTGCTGGCCGAACTGAAACGCAGCACGGCGGCGCGCGTTTGCACCGGCCGCGCCGGCCCGCGTCCGCGCACCCTCGCGCTGCTGCGCTTCCTCGCCGACCATTCGCGCTCTAAGGATACGGTGCTGAAAGAGGTTCCGGAAGAGTGGGTGAAAAACCAGGGATTGCTCGAGGTGCGTTCCGAGATTAGCGACAAGAACCTCTACCTGACGCGCCCGGATATGGGCCGTCGCCTGAGTCCGGAAGCGATTGACGCGCTGAAGGCGCAGTGCGTGGCGAATCCTGACGTTCAGGTGGTGGTATCCGATGGCCTCTCTACGGACGCGATTACCGTCAACTATGAAGAGATCCTGCCGCCGCTGCTGTCGGGGCTGAAGCAGGCCGGGGTGAAGGTCGGTACGCCGTTCTTCGTCCGCTACGGACGGGTCAAAATTGAAGATCAGATTGGCGAAATCCTCGGCGCGAAGGTGGTCATCCTGCTGGTAGGCGAGCGTCCCGGGCTGGGGCAGTCGGAAAGCCTCTCCTGTTACGCCGTGTATTCGCCGCGCGTGGCAACCACCGTTGAAGCGGACCGGACCTGTATTTCCAATATTCACCAGGGCGGCACGCCGCCGGTAGAAGCCGCTGCGGTGATCGTCGATTTGGCCAAACGCATGCTGGAGCAGAAAGCTTCCGGCATCAATATGACTCGTTAAGGAGGCATCATGCCTGCATTAGATTTAATTCGCCCTTCGGTGACGGCCATGCGCGTGATTGCTTCGGTAAATGACGGCTTTGCCCGCGAGCTTAAATTACCGCCGCATATACGTAGCCTCGGACTCATCACGGCGGATTCGGATGATGTGACCTATATTGCCGCTGACGAAGCGACAAAACAGGCGATGGTTGAAGTGGTTTACGGGCGCTCCCTCTACGCTGGCGCAGCTCACGGCCCGTCGCCAACCGCAGGGGAAGTGCTGATTATGCTGGGCGGCCCGAACCCGGCGGAAGTTCGCGCTGGCCTGGACGCGATGATGGCGCATATCGAAAGCGGAGCGGCGTTTCAGTGGGCCAACGATGCCGAAGATACGGCGTTCCTGGCGCACGTGGTGTCGCGTACCGGCTCTTATCTCTCGTCTTCTTCAGGCATCGCGCTGGGCGATCCGATCGCCTATCTGGTGGCGCCGCCGCTGGAGGCCACTTTCGGCATTGACGCAGCGATGAAATCGGCCGACGTGCAGCTGGTCACCTACGTGCCGCCGCCGTCGGAAACCAACTATTCGGCCGCCTTCTTGACGGGGAGCCAGGCCGCCTGTAAGGCCGCCTGCAATGCCTTTACCGATGCCGTTCTGGATATTGCCCGTCATCCAATCCAGCGCGCGTAAGGGGGAAGCGATGATCAACGCCCTGGGATTACTGGAAGTTGACGGCATGGTCGCCGCCGTTGATGCGGCGGATGCGATGCTGAAGGCGGCCAACGTGCGGCTGCTCAGCCATGAGGTTCTCGACCCCGGCAGGTTAACCCTCGTGGTGGAAGGCGACCTGGCGGCGTGCCGGGCGGCACTGGATGCCGGAAGCGCTGCGGCGCAGCGTACGGGGCGCGTTGTTAGCCGTCGGGAGATAGGGCGCCCGGAAGAGGACACCCAGCGGCTGATCGGCGGCTTTCAGCCGCAGCCGGAAGCCCCGCAGCCACCGGTGATAGCGGAGTCCTCTGAGCCTTTACTGGCGCTGCTGGCATCGACGCGTCAGGGAATGACGGCAGGGGAGGTGGCCGCCCATTTTGGCTGGTCGCTTGACGAAGCCAGAAAGGCTCTGGAACAGCTGTTTTCTACCGGATCGTTGCGTAAACGCAGTAGTCGCTATCGTCTAAAAAATTAACCAGTCGGAGGTGCCGGGAACGCGAGAGCGCTCCCGGTTGATAAGATCATGAAAAAGAAAACACCGGCCAGCCTGCACCATCTTTATCATGAAGCATTACCCGAAGACGTTAA
Organism: Klebsiella sp. HN106; assembly: GCF_051209435.1. Taxonomy (NCBI): domain Bacteria; kingdom Pseudomonadati; phylum Pseudomonadota; class Gammaproteobacteria; order Enterobacterales; family Enterobacteriaceae; genus Klebsiella; species Klebsiella sp. HN106. Next base: position 157,698 of record NZ_JBLURD010000004.1, read on the forward strand.
ATTGACGCCGATGGTCGAGGTGGATAACGTCCACCAGCGGCGGACCACCGATGTCTATGAACATGCCCTGACGATTACCGCCTGGCAGCAGATTTACGATCAGCTGCATCCGGGGAAATTTCACGGTGAATTTACCGAAATCCTGCTCGATGATATTCAGGTTTTTCGCGAGTATACCGGTCTGGCGCTGCGTCAGTCCTGCCTGGTGTGGCCGAACTCTTTTTGGTTCGGCATCCCGACAACCCGCGGCGAGCAGGGGTTTATAGGATCGCAGTGTCTCGGCAGCGCCGAGATCGCCACCCGACCCGGCGGCACCGAGTTCGAACTCAGCACGCCGGATGATTACACCATTCTGGGAGTGGTTATCTCAGAGGATGTCATTTCCCGTCAGGCCAGCTTCCTGCATCACCCGGAGCGGGTGCTGCATATGCTGCGTAACCAGTCGGCGCTGGAGGTCAAAGAGGAGCACAAGGCAGCGCTATGGGGCTTTGTGCAGCAGGCGCTGGCGACGTTTAGCGAGAATCCGGAAAACCTTCATCAGCCCGCTGTGCGCAAGGTATTGGGCGATAATCTCCTGCTGGCGATGGGGGCGATGCTGGAGGAGGCGCAGCCGATGGTCACCGCCGAGAGCATCAGCCATCAGAGCTACCGGCGGCTGCTTTCCCGGGCGCGGGAGTTCGTGCTGGAGAATATGTCGGAGCCGCTGACGGTTCTCGATCTGTGTCAGCAACTGCACGTTAGCCGCCGCACGCTGCAAAATGCCTTTCACGCGATTCTGGGGATCGGGCCGAACGCCTGGCTGAAGCGCATTCGTTTGAACGCGGTGCGCCGGGAGCTGATTAGCCCGTGGTCGCAGAGCGCAACGGTGAAAGATGCCGCGATGCAGTGGGGCTTTTGGCATCTGGGCCAGTTCGCCACCGATTATCAACAGCTGTTCGCCGAGAAACCGTCGTTGACGCTGCATCAGCGGATGCGGCAGTGGGTTTGATTACGCGTTATTTACCGGCTGGCGAATCGTGCCGTCATCGTAGGCCTGATAAGCGTAGCGCCATCAGGCAAAACAGCGCCGTATCTGGCCTACGGATCGCACCATCTGGCAACTTTAAACCCAATCACGTACCTGAATGAATTCGCTTAGCGCGGCCTCCGGGCTGCCCGCTTCCGGCTGGTAGTCGTATTCCCAGCGCACCAGCGGCGGCATCGACATCAGAATGGACTCGGTACGGCCGCCGGTTTGCAGACCAAACAGGGTACCGCGATCCCACACCAGGTTGAACTCCACGTAGCGCCCGCGACGGTAGAGCTGGAAATCGCGCTCGCGCTCGCCCCAGACTCTCTCTTTACGCCGCTCGACAATCGGCAGATACGCCTCGGTGAAGCCGTTGCCCACCGCCTGCATAAAGTCGAAACAATGGTCAAAGTTCGGGGTATTCAAATCATCGAAAAACAGACCGCCGATGCCGCGCTGCTCGTTACGATGCTTGAGGAAAAAGTAGTCGTCACACCACTTTTTATAGCGCGGATAAACCTCTTCACCAAAGGGCTGGCACAGATCGCGGGCGGTACGATGCCAGTGAACGGCATCTTCTTCAAAACCGTAGTAGGGGGTTAAATCAAAGCCGCCGCCGAACCACCATACCGGATCGGCACCCGCTTTTTCCGCGATAAAAAAGCGCACGTTGGCGTGGCTGGTAGGGATGTACGGGCTGCGCGGGTGTACGACCAGCGAGACGCCCATCGCTTCGAAGCTGCGGCCTGCCAGTTCAGGACGATGCGCGGTTGCGGAAGCCGGCATTGCATCACCGTGCACGTGGGAAAAATTCACGCCAGCCTGCTCAAAGATACCGCCATTGCGCAGTACCCGGCTGCGTCCGCCGCCGCCGCCTTCCCGCTGCCAGCTATCCTCGATAAATTCGCTACCGTCAACGGCGCTAAGCTTTTGGCAGATGTCATCCTGGAGCTGAAGAAGGAAAGCTTTTACCTGGTGCGCGTCGGGTTTCATTAACGTCTCTTCGAGTGGGCTTTCTGGTTATCGAACCAGTGGAAATAGCTGATAATGCCGTTGGCTATTGCCGTGGCGATTTTCTGCCGGAACGCGGTGGTGCCCAGCAGTTTTTCTTCGTTCGGGTTGGTAATAAACGACGTCTCCACCAGCACCGACGGAATTGATGGCGACTTCAGCACGACGAACGCAGCCTGTTCGGTATTGCGGCTGTGCAGTTTATGCACCGGCTTAATCTTTTTCAGGATGTGCGAGCCGAGCGTCAGGCTGTTCTTGATGGTGTCCGTTTGCACCAGATCGAACAGCACTTGCTGCAAAAGATGGTCTTTATCGGTCGTTTTCTTGCCGGCCACTTCATCCGCCCGGTTTTCGCGATCCGAGAGATACTTCGCCATGGCGCTACTGGCGCCGCGGTTGGAGAGGGCGAAAACGGAGGCGCCGGCGGCGCTCGGGTTGGTGAAGCCATCGGCGTGAATCGACATAAAGAGATCGGCGCCGTGCTTATGGGCGATCTCCACGCGGTCATAGAGTGGAATAAAGGTATCGCCGCTGCGCGTAAGACGCGCATCGATACCGTTGTTGCGCAGGATGCTGCGCACGTTTTTGGCGATAGCCAGCACGACGTGCTTCTCTTTTGAACCGTTATGGCCGATAGCGCCGGTATCAATACCGCCATGGCCCGGGTCGAGCATCACGACGCGCCTGGCGCCTTTTTTCTTCGCTACGGGTTTGCTGTGCCCATTGGATGTTTTCAATGGCTGTTGTTCTTTCGCGCTGGCCTGAGAGGCGATCCCTGAAAGCGTCATTGCTGCCAGCCCGGCTTTCAGCACCTGGCGGCGCGAAGCAAGTATTTTTAATGGTTTAAAAGTGCTCATTCGGCCTGAATTGCAAACAAGTGGTGACTAATGTTATATCGTATCGTGTTTTTTGATACGACCATTCAAAATAAGAATTGTTTTACTTTTCATTTCAATACATGACAAAGTCATATTATGCCATTTTTTGCGGCTCATTGCGCCTGATATTGGCTAGCGGGCACAATCGCGCCATAATCTCTGTTTTTAACCGTTAATGGTGGGCAATACCATGGAGATACGCGTTTTTCGCCAACAAGATTTCGAAGAGGTTATTACCCTGTGGGAGCGCTGCGATCTCCTGCGGCCATGGAACGATCCGGAAATGGATATTGAGCGTAAGCTGAACCACGACGCCAGCCTGTTTCTGGTGGCCGAAGTTAACGGTGAAGTGGTTGGTACGGTGATGGGCGGTTACGACGGTCACCGCGGCTCTGCTTATTATCTCGGCGTGCATCCGGAATATCGCGGTCGCGGTATTGCTAACGCGCTGCTTAATCGGCTGGAGAAAAAGCTGATTGCCCGCGGCTGCCCGAAAATAAACATTATGATCCGCGAAGATAATGATGTGGTTCAGGGGATGTACGAACGCCTTGGCTATGAGCATTCGGACGTGCTGTGCCTCGGCAAACGCTTAATTGAAGATGAAGAATACTGAGTTTATCCCCGCCGATTTTGATGCCCACGGTCGCCTGCGATTGCCGTTCCTTTTTTGGTGCGTGCTGCTGCTTCAGGCGCGGACGTGGGTGCTGTTTCTGATGGCCGGAGCGTCGCGGCAGCAGGGTGACGCGCTGCTGAATCTGTTTTATCCGGATCACGATAATTTTTGGCTGGGATTGCTGCCCGGCATCCCGGCGGTACTGGCGTTTCTCATCAGCGGACATCGTCAGCGTTTTCCTCGCCTCTGGCCGATGATGCGCTGGCTGCTGGTGCTTTCTCAGAGCCTGCTGCTGGTCTGGCAGCCGCTGCTGTGGCTGAGCGGAGAATCGCCCTCGGCGGTGACCATCTCCCTGCTGGCGGCGGATCTTTATGCGCTCTGGTGGCTGTTAAGCAACCGTCGGTTGAAAGCCTGTTTTCGCGAAGAGCAGGTTTAACGGCACTTTTTGCCGATCGCGCACTCCAACTTGCGTTGAATTAATCAGAAAGGACTGAGTCATGAAATCGCGACGTTTACTTCTCTGCGCATTACCGCTGGCGTTAACCGGCTGCTCGACGATGAGCTCGGTTAACTGGTCGTCGGCTTATCCGTGGAACTGGTTTGGTTCCTCTACGCAAGTAACCGAACAGGGCGTAGGCAACCTGACGGCGACAACGCCGCTGAACGAGCAGGCGATCGGCGATGCGCTCGGCAGCAGCTACCGCCTGCGCAGCGGCATGAAAACGGCTAACGGCAATATTGTGCGCTACTTCGAAGCGTTAAAAGATGACAAGGTTGCGCTGACCATTAACGGCGAGAGCGGGACTATTAGCCGTATCGACGTGCGGGATAGCAACATCAAAGCCGCCAGCGGCGTGAAAATCGGGACCCCGTTTAGCGATATTTACAGCAAAGCGTTTGGCAACTGTCAGAAAGGCAGCAACGATAACGGTGCGGTGGTGGAGTGTAAGGCCGAGGGCAGCCAGCATATTAGCTATGCCTTTACCGGTAACTGGAGCGGCCCTGAGGAGTTAATGCCTTCCGATGACACGCTGAAAAACTGGAAGGTGAGCAAAATTATCTGGCGTCGCTAATTTGATCTGAAGTGATTCGGCGTCCTGAAAAAGCGGGTACAATAGCGCCTTAAAAGCCACAGCGTTGTGGCTGTACTATTTCAGGAGGAGCGATGTCTCAGGTTCAGAGCGGCATTTTGCCGGAACATTGCCGTGCGGCGATTTGGATTGAAGCGAATGTCAAAGGCGATGTGGACGTACTGCGCGAAGCCAGCAGAGTGTTTGCCGATAAGTTAGCCACCTTTCAGACAAAATATCCGGAAGCTAAGCTGGGAGCAGTCGTCGCTTTCGGTCATCACGTCTGGCGCCATCTGAGCGGCGGCGTAGGGGCCGAAGAGTTAAAAGCGTTCCCGGGCTACGGTAAAGGTCTGGCTCCGTCGACCCAATATGATGTGCTGATTCATATCCTGTCCGCGCAGCATGAGCTGAACTTCTCCGTCGCTCAGGCGGCCATGTCCGCTTTTGGCGCCGCGATTGAGGTCAAAGAGGAGATTCACGGCTTCCGCTGGATTGAAGAGCGCGACCTCAGCGGTTTTGTTGACGGTACCGAAAACCCGGCGGGGGAAGAGACCCGTCGTGAAGTGGCGGTGATTCGGGATGGCGTGGATGCGGGCGGCAGCTACGTATTCGTGCAACGCTGGGAGCACAACCTCAAGCAGCTTAACCGCATGAGCGTTCCCGATCAGGAGATGATGATCGGCCGTACCAAAGAGGCCAACGAAGAGATTGACGGCGATGCTCGTCCGGAAACCTCTCACCTGAGCCGCGTGGATTTAAAAGAAGAAGGGAAAGGGTTGAAGATTGTGCGTCAGAGCCTGCCTTACGGTACCGCCAGCGGTACTCACGGCCTCTACTTTTGCGCCTACTGCGCGCGTCTGCACAATATTGAACAGCAGCTGCTGAGTATGTTCGGTGATACCGACGGTAAGCGCGACGCGATGCTGCGTTTTACCAAACCGGTGACCGGCGGATACTACTTCGCGCCGTCCCTGGATAGGCTGCTGGCGCTGTAAGATCTCCTCCTCACCCTCTCCCCGCAGGGAGAGGGAAACGTTCGGCGCGGTCGGCAAGCGTCGCCCGTTTTCCGGTTATGGATGCGTGATTCAGATAAGCTTTGCCATTCTCTTATTCTCTTTTCGACTTCCAAATCGCCAAACGGTATATAAAACCGTTACTCCTTTCATAGCCGTTATAAATATGATGATCAGCAGAAAATCATCATATTGATAAGGGTGCGCAATGGCCGTTAAATCACTGAAAAAAGGATATCTGGCGCTGGCTGCTTCTGTGCTGCTGGTTGCGCAGGCGCAGGCGACGGAACTGCTGAACAGCTCCTACGATGTTTCCCGCGAGCTGTTTGCCGCCCTTAACCCGCAGTTTGAACAGCAGTGGGCGAAAGATAATGGCGGCGATAAGCTGACGATTAAACAATCTCATGCCGGGTCATCAAAACAGGCGCTGGCGATTCTGCAGGGGCTTAAGGCCGACGTGGTGACCTACAATCAGGTGACCGACGTACAGATTCTGCACGACAAAGGCAAACTGATTCCCGCCGACTGGCAAAGCCGTCTGCCGAATAACAGCTCGCCGTTTTACTCCACCATGGGCTTCCTGGTGCGTAAAGGTAATCCGAAGAATATCCACGACTGGAATGACCTCGTGCGTTCCGACGTGAAGCTGATTTTCCCGAACCCAAAAACCTCCGGCAACGCGCGTTACACTTATTTAGCGGCGTGGGGCGCGGCGGACAAGGCTGACGGCGGCGATAAAGCGAAAACCGAGCAGTTCATGACCCAGTTCCTGAAAAACGTCGAAGTATTTGATACCGGCGGTCGCGGGGCTACCACGACCTTCGCCGAGCGCGGTCTGGGCGATGTGCTGATCAGCTTCGAATCGGAAGTGAACAACATCCGTAAACAGTACGAAGATCAGGGATTTGAAGTGGTTATCCCGAAGACCAATATCCTGGCCGAATTCCCGGTGGCCTGGGTAGATAAAAACGTTCAGGCTAACGGAACGGAGAAAGCGGCGAAAGCCTATCTGAACTGGCTCTACAGCCCGCAGGCGCAGACGATCATCACCGACTATTACTATCGCGTGAACAACCCGAAGGTGATGGATTCCCTGAAAGATAAATTCCCGCTGACCGAGCTGTTCCGCGTGGAGGACCAGTTTGGCTCCTGGCCGGAAGTGATGAAAACCCACTTTGCCAGCGGCGGTGAGCTGGACAAACTGCTGGCGGCGGGGCGTAAGTAATGTTTGCTGTTGCCTCAAAGCGCGTGCTGCCGGGCTTTACCCTGAGCCTCGGCACCAGCCTGCTGTTCGTGTGCTTAATTCTGCTGCTGCCGCTGAGCGCCCTGGTAATGCAGCTCGCGGAAATGACCTGGAGTCAATACTGGGATGTGATCAGTAACCCGCAGGTGGTAGCCGCTTATAAAGTCACCCTGCTGTCGGCCTTTGTGGCGTCGATCTTTAACGGCGTATTTGGCCTGCTGATGGCGTGGATCCTCACGCGCTACCGCTTTCCGGGGCGCACGTTGCTGGACGCGCTGATGGATCTGCCGTTTGCGCTACCGACGGCGGTGGCGGGCCTGACGCTGGCCTCGCTGTTCTCCGTCAACGGCTTTTACGGTGAATGGCTGGCGAAGCTTGATATTAAAGTGACCTATACCTGGCTGGGTATCGCCGTGGCGATGGCCTTTACCAGTATTCCGTTTGTGGTTCGTACGGTGCAGCCGGTACTGGAAGAGCTGGGGCCGGAATATGAAGAGGCGGCGGAAACCCTGGGCGCGACGCGCTGGCAGAGCTTTCGCAAAGTGGTGCTGCCGGAGCTTTCACCTGCGCTGATGGCCGGCGTCGCGCTGTCGTTTACCCGCAGCCTGGGAGAGTTCGGCGCGGTTATTTTTATCGCCGGTAACATCGCGTGGAAAACGGAAGTGACCTCGCTGATGATTTTTATTCGTTTGCAGGAGTTTGATTACCCTGCCGCCAGCGCGATTGCTTCGGTGATCCTCGCGGCATCGTTACTGCTGCTGTTCTCAATCAACACCCTGCAAAGTCGCTTTGGTCGACGCGTGGTAGGTCATTAATGGCGATCGTTGCTCAATTAAAGCGTTATGACGCCCCCCGCATTAACTGGGGGAAATGGTTTTTGATCGGTATCGGGATGCTGGTTTCCGCCTTTATCCTGATTGTACCGATGGTCTATATCTTCGTGCAGGCTTTCAGCAAAGGTCTGATGCCGGTGCTGCATAACCTGGCCGATCCGGACATGCTGCACGCCATCTGGCTGACGGTGATGATCGCCTTAATTACCGTGCCGGTGAATCTGGTGTTTGGCACGCTGCTGGCATGGCTGGTGACGCGTTTTAACTTTCCCGGCCGCCAGCTGCTGCTGACGTTGCTGGATATTCCGTTTGCCGTCTCGCCGGTGGTGGCGGGGCTGGTTTATCTGCTGTTTTATGGCTCTAATGGCCCGCTTGGCGGCTGGCTGGATGAGCATAACCTACAGATTATGTTTGCCTGGCCCGGTATGGTGCTGGCGACCATTTTTGTGACCTGTCCGTTTGTGGTTCGCGAGCTGGTGCCGGTGATGATGAGCCAGGGCAGTAATGAGGATGAAGCGGCGATTCTGCTCGGCGCTTCTGGCTGGCAGATGTTCCGCCGGGTGACGCTGCCAAACATCCGCTGGGCGCTGCTGTATGGCGTGGTGCTGACTAACGCCCGCGCGATCGGCGAATTCGGCGCCGTATCGGTTGTTTCCGGCTCTATCCGCGGCGAAACCTTGTCGCTGCCGCTGCAAATAGAACTACTGGAGCAGGACTACAATACCGTTGGTTCGTTTACCGCCGCGGCTCTGCTGACGTTAATGGCTATTTTGACCCTGTTTTTGAAGAGTATGGTGCAATGGCGTTTGGCCAATCAGGAAAAACGCGCGCAACTGGAGGGAAATCATGAGCATTGAGATTGCCAATATTAAGAAGTCTTTTGGTCGCACCCAGGTGCTGAATGATATCTCACTGGATATCCCTTCCGGACAGATGGTCGCGCTGTTGGGGCCGTCAGGCTCCGGGAAAACCACGCTGCTGCGCATCATTGCCGGGCTGGAGAATCAGTCCAGCGGGCACATTCGTTTTCACGGTACCGACGTCAGCCGTGTGCACGCTCGCGACCGTAAAGTTGGCTTTGTTTTTCAGCACTATGCGCTGTTTCGTCATATGACGGTGTTCGACAACATTGCCTTCGGCCTGACGGTGCTGCCTAAGCGTGAACGGCCAAATGCCGCCGGGATCAAAGCGAAAGTTACCAAACTGCTGGAGATGGTTCAGCTGGCGCATCTGGCCGATCGCTATCCGGCCCAGCTTTCCGGCGGACAGAAGCAGCGCGTCGCGTTAGCGCGCGCGCTGGCGGTCGAACCGCAAATTCTGCTGCTGGATGAGCCTTTCGGCGCGCTGGATGCCCAGGTACGTAAAGAACTGAGACGCTGGCTGCGTCAGCTGCATGAAGAGCTAAAGTTTACCAGCGTATTCGTTACCCACGATCAGGAAGAGGCGACCGAAGTCGCGGATCGCGTGGTGGTGATGAGCCAGGGCAATATTGAACAGGCGGATGCGCCCGATCGGGTATGGCGCGAGCCGGCAACCCGCTTTGTACTGGAATTTATGGGCGAAGTGAACCGCCTGAAAGGCACCATTCGCGGCGGACAGTTTCACGTGGGCGCGCATCGCTGGCCGTTAGGCTATACCCCGGCGTATCAGGGGCCGGTGGATCTGTTCCTGCGGCCGTGGGAAGTGGATATCAGCCGGCGCACCAGCCTGGATTCACCGTTGCCGGTACAGGTGCTGGAAGCGAGCCCGAAAGGCCACTACACCCAATTAGTTGTGCAGCCTCTCGGGTGGTATGACGAACCGCTCACCGTGGTGTATCAGGGCGAAGAGGCGCCGTATCGCGGGGAACGCCTGTTTGTCGGCTTGCAGAATGCCCGCCTGTACAACGGTCGTGAGCGTATAGAGCCGCGCGAGGAGCTTGCTCTGGCCGAATCGGCCTGATAGCTTAATCCGCATGTTTATCGCCGTTTTCGCAACGGCAGGATTGGGTAGCCCGGATAAGACGCCTGCGTCGCCATCCGGGGATGTTTGCAGGCCGGGTAAACGCTTCCCGGCCTTTTTATTGGGCAAAACCGTGAATACATTAGAACAAACAATCGGCAACACGCCTCTGGTGAAGCTACAGCGTCTGGGACCAGATAACGGCAGCGAAATCTGGGTCAAACTGGAAGGGAATAACCCGGCCGGTTCGGTAAAAGATCGCGCCGCGCTTTCGATGATTGTCGAAGCGGAAAAGCGCGGCGAAATTAAGCCCGGCGATGTATTGATTGAAGCAACCAGCGGCAATACCGGCATTGCGCTGGCGATGATCGCCGCGCTTAAAGGCTATCAGATGAAGCTGCTGATGCCAGATAATATGAGCCAGGAGCGACGTGCGGCCATGCGCGCCTACGGGGCGGAGCTGATCCTGGTCACCAAAGAGCAGGGAATGGAAGGGGCTCGCGATCTGGCGCTGGCGATGGCCCAGCGCGGTGAAGGCAAGCTGCTGGACCAGTTCAACAATCCGGACAATCCCTATGCCCACTACACCACTACCGGGCCGGAAATCTGGCGGCAGACAGAAGGGCGGATAACCCATTTTGTCTCCAGCATGGGCACCACCGGCACCATTACCGGCGTTTCCCGCTTTCTGCGCGAACAGGCTAAAGCGGTGAGCATCGTGGGGCTGCAGCCGGAAGAGGGCAGCAGTATTCCCGGCATTCGCCGCTGGCCTGCCGAATATATGCCGGGGATTTTTAATGCGCAGCTGGTGGATGCGGTGCTGGATATTCATCAACAGGACGCGGAAAACACCATGCGGATGCTGGCGGTGCAGGAAGGGATTTTCTGCGGCGTGAGTTCAGGCGGCGCGGTGGCGGGCGCGCTACGCATTGCCCGTGAAAATCCTGGCGCGGTAGTGGTAGCGATCGTTTGCGATCGCGGCGATCGCTACCTTTCGACCGGCGTATTTGGCGAAGAGCACTTTACCCAGGGCGCGGGAATTTAAACTTCGGGCGCGTCAAGCAGATCCGTACCGTAAGAGTTATCAACGGTACACAGCCAGCGCTCGCCCTGCTGCCGAAAGACGTAGGTTGCGCGGCGCGTAACCTGAGTTATCCCGGCTTCCGCTGTCGGTATATCCAGCCGGGTTTCCATGATCACCAGCGCATTGCCGCCGCCTTCAATAATCTCCATTTTCCCCTGCGTTACCACCAGCCGGTGCTGGAAATAGTCGGCAATGGCGATAAACGCTTTACGGATATTTTCTTTGCCCTTGACGATCATGCCCGGTTTGACCACCAGCGCGGCGTCGTCGGCGTAATACTCCATCAACGTCGCGTAATCTTCCTGCGAGATAGCGCGATCGCAGGCTTCAATGGCGGCTTTAAGCTGCGGATTGGGATTGTGCATTTCAGGCGATCCTTAAATTATCGGGCTTTAATAAAAGCATTTTGCTTACTTTTCCGTCAGCTTATCAAGGAATGTCCACAGCTTCTGATTCATTTCGCGGTAATCCCAGGCGCGCATCTCCTGTTCGCTGCGGATGAAGCGTCTGCCTCTGGCGGCGCTGAGCTCCTGCTGTGAATGGGCGATCAGCAGTTCGATGACCTCAGCGTCAAATTCCATATGGCACTGGAAGCCATAAACCCGATCGCGATATTTCACAATTTGCCGCGGGCAGCCTTCGCTGGAGGCCAGCACCTCCGCTTCCGGCGTCAGGCCAGGCATATCGTTATGCCAGTGGCCCACGACCAGCGACGGGCCAAAATGGGCCAGTTTGCCGTCCTGCAGGCCGGCGGTGGTGAGCGTTATCGGAAAGTGGCCAATCTCTTTTTCCGGACTTTGCATGACCGGCGCGCCCAGCGCTTCGCCGATAAGCTGCGAACCGAGACAAATCCCCACCACGATCCGCCCGGCGGCAATGGCCTGCGCAATCAAACGCTGCTCGGCGTGGGTATCAAAATATGGGCATTCGGCTAGGGTGGTACGCGGAGATTGCGGGCCGCCCAGCACTACCAGCATATCAAAGGCGTTAGCATTTTCCGGTAGCGCATCCCCGGCATAAACCCGCGACCAGCTGGTATCGTAACCGCGCGCCTGCGCCCAGTGCAGATAAGCTCCCGGCGCTTCAAAGACTTCATGGACGATAAAGTGGATCTGCATAGCGTTAACTCCCGTCACTGTTGTTGTAATATCTGACATAAGTCACTGGCGAGCTTATTAATTTCTTCATCGCTGAGCGTAGCAAGTGACAGCCGCAGCCCGTGTGAAGGGGCGCGAATTCCGAACGTTTCGCCTTCGCGGACCAGCCAGCCAGCATGCGCCAGGCGAAGCGCTACCGGCTGGCTTGGTTCCTCCAGCGGAAACCAAAAGTTCAGGCCGTCTCCTGGCGTCAGGTGGGTTATCCCGCAGCGAGCGAGCGCGGCGATCAGCTTTTCATGTTGCCGACGATAGTGGCGGCGACTCTCCGTCAGCGATGCCATAAATGCGTCATCATTAAGACAAGCGATGACCAGATCCTGCAGCAGATGGCTGACCCACTGGCTACCGGCATTAAGCCTCAGGCGCAGCGCCGCCGACGTTTCGCAATCGCTGGCAACGATAGCCAGACGCATGTCCGGCCCAAGGGTTTTCGACAGCGAGCGTACCAGCGCCCAGCGCCGGCTTTCGGCGGCCAGCGGAGAGTGCCAGGGCGTTGAGGAGAGCAGGGCGAAATGGTCATCAATAATCACCAGAACCTGCGGATAGCGGGCCAGGATATCGCGTATTGCCCGGGCGCGGGGCTCGCTAAGGCTACAGCCCGTCGGATTATGCGCTCGCGGGGTGATGATCACCGCCCGGGCGCCGTTGCGCAGCGCCTCCTCAAGGGCATCAGGCTGCATGCCTTCAGCGTCGACCGGCACCGGCGAGGGGGTAAAGCCGGCATAGCGCAGCATATTAATGCTGCTGAGAAAGCAGGGATCTTCGATAGCCACGCTATCGCCCGGCAGCAGCAGGGCGCACAGCAGACGTTCGAGCGCATCAATAGCGCCGCTGGCGAGGTTAATCTCCGCGTCCACGCCTGAATCTTTGCTCATCCAGGCATGGGCCCACGCGGCCAGCCGTGGGTCAACCGCCGCATCGCCGTACAGGCGTGGAGCGGCGGCGATAGCGCTGAGGTAGTTTTTGACGTTCGCCAGGCGCGTGGGATCGGGGTTGCCGCTGGAGATATCTTTTAGCGGCGAAGAGGGATCGCCACCTTCAAGGGCGGGAAGCGTATTATGCGTCTTAATGGCCGTACCGTTACGCCCCTGGCTAATGGCCAGACCGGAGGTTACCAGTCGCTTATAGGCGGCGGCGACCGTATTGCGGTTAACCGACAGCTTGCCAGCCAGTTCGCGTACCGGCGGCAATACATCGCCAGGCTTGAGTACGCCGCTTTGCACCAGATGGCGGATATTATCGAAGATCTCACTGGCAGTTTTTCCAACGATCATTATTGACCTATGACAAAATGAAATTTAGCATAGGACGAATGATAATCAGAGTATGACTCGCTGTCCAGCGGGGGGAGAAAGGATGGGCCAGCAGGATGAAATACAATCGGTGCTCTTCAACGATAAAAGTCGGGCACTACAGGTCGATATCGTGGCCGTGCAGTCGCAGGTGGTCTACGGCAGCGTAGGAAACAGTATTGCGATACCGGCGATAAAGCAGCACGGCCTGCGAGTTATCGCGGTGCCGACGGTGCTGTTCAGCAATACTCCGCACTATGACACCTACTATGGCGGCGTCATCCCGGAAGAGTGGTTTGCCGGTTATTTAAAGGCGCTGGAGGAGCGTGACGCCCTGCGCGAGTTGCGGGCGGTCACGACCGGCTATATGGGAAGCGCGGTGCAGATTAAGCGCCTTGCGCAATGGCTGCAGCGCATTCGCGAGCATCATCCCGAGCTGTGTATTCTCGTTGATCCCGTCATTGGCGATGTGGATAGCGGTATTTATGTTAAGGCCGAGATTCCGGAAGCCTATCGTACTCATTTGCTCCCGCTGGCGCAGGGAATCACGCCTAATCTGTTTGAACTGGAGACGCTAAGCGGACTGCCTTGCCATAATCAGCAGGAGGCGATTATCGCCGCCCGCAGCCTGCTTTCTGATTCGTTGAAATGGGTCGTTATTACCAGCGCGCCGGGAGCGGATAGCGCCACGATCAACGTGCTGGTGGTTAGCGCAGAGTCGGTCGAGGTGATCGAACATCCGCGCGTAGAAACCGACCTTAAGGGAACGGGCGATCTTTTTTGCGCCGAGCTGGCGAGCGGCCTGGTGTGCGGAATACCGCTGGGTGATGCCGCTCATGCCGCCGCGCAGCGGGTGCTGGCGGTAATGACCTGGACCGATGAACAGGGCTGCGACGAGCTTATTCTTCCGCCGTCAGGGGAGGGGATATGAAGAGCTATCGTTTAGTGGTTCGTCAGCAGGGAAGAGTCGTCGGCCATTTTGAGACGACCGGCAGCGAAGCGCTGGAAGATGTTTGCGAAGTGGGGTCGCTATTTGGCGCCGTTGGCGGATATCAGTGTGATTTACAGGTTTCTGATAGCGAGAAGCGGATTCTGGAAAGCGGCCCTGAGGGGATGAAAATACTTTCACGGGAGAAGTGCTATCGGCCATTCAAAGCGGCGAGATAAAAAAATGGCGCCCTGAGAGGCGCCATTCTTCTGCGGCAAGAATTACTTCTTGATGCGGATAACCGGAGTTTCACCCACGGTTACGCTACCGGACAGTTTGATCAGCTCTTTGATCTCGTCCATGTTAGAGATAACAACCGGAGTCAGGGTAGACTTGGCTTTCTCTTCCAGCAGCGGCAGATCGAATTCGATAACCGGGTCGCCGACTTTCACACGCTGGCCTTCTTCAGCGATACGTTTGAAGCCTTCGCCTTTCAGTTCAACGGTATCAATACCGAAGTGAACGAACAGCTCGATGCCGCTATCAGATTCGATTGAAAACGCATGGTTGGTTTCAAAAATTTTACCGATGGTACCATCTACCGGCGCAACCATTTTGTTGCCAGTAGGTTTGATAGCAATGCCATCACCCACAATTTTTTCCGCAAACACTACATCCGGCACGTCTTCGATGTTGACGATCTCGCCAGAGAGCGGGGCAACAATCTCAATAGTTCCGGTGTCTTTTTTGTCATCAGAAACCAGAGATTTCAATTTATCGAACAAACCCATGATCTTCTCCTAAGCAGTAATTTGGGCCGCGCATCTCGTGAATTAGCAGATTGTTTTTTCTTCAATGAACTTGTTAACCAGCGTCATTAACTCGTCCGTTGTCGGTTGAGCAAGAGCCTGCTCTGCTAATACCTTCGCATCTTCGAAGTTCGTGTTACGAATAATCTTCTTAATGCGCGGGATGGAAATGGCGCTCATAGAGAACTCGTCCAGACCCATACCCAGCAACAGAAGTGTAGCACGTTCATCGCCCGCAAGCTCACCGCACATGCCGGTCCATTTGCCTTCAGCATGAGAAGCATCAATAACTTGCTTAATCAGCGTCAGCACAGACGGGGACATTGGCTGGTAAAGATGTGAAATCATATCATTACCACGGTCAACTGCCAGAGTATACTGCGTTAAATCATTGGTACCGATACTAAAGAAATCAACTTCTTTGGCTAAGTGACGTGCAATAGTCGCAGCGGCAGGGGTTTCCACCATTACGCCAATCTCGATTGCTTCGTCAAATGCTTTACCTTCGTCGCGCAGTTCCTGCTTGTAGATTTCGATCTCTTTTTTCAGTGCACGCACTTCTTCAACAGAGATGATCATCGGGAACATGATGCGCAGTTTACCGAAAGCAGAGGCGCGCAGGATGGCACGTACCTGGTCGCGCAGAATTTCTTTGCGATCCATGGCGATACGCACGGCGCGCCAGCCGAGGAACGGGTTCTCTTCTTTCGGGAAGTTCATGTACGGCAGCTCTTTGTCGCCGCCGATGTCCATGGTACGAACAATAACGGCCTGAGAGCCGCATGCTTCGGCAACTGCTTTATAAGCCGCGAACTGTTCTTCTTCAGTTGGCAGCGAATCACGGTCCATGAACAGGAATTCAGTACGATATAAACCAACGCCTTCTGCGCCGTTACGCTCGGCACCTTCAACGTCGCGTACGGTACCGATATTGGCGCAAACTTCAACCTGATGGCCGTCCAGCGTAATTGCCGGCAGGTCTTTCAGCTTAGCCAGTTCCGCTTTCTCTTCAGCGACCTGAGCCTGCAGGTTACGCAGCTCTTCGATCTGCTGGTCGCTCGGGTTAACCAGAACCTGGTTATTTACAGCGTCGAGAATCAGATAATCGCCGTTTTTCACCTGGCTTGTGACGCTACCGGTGCCCACGATGGCCGGCAGTTCCAGAGAACGCGCCATGATGGAGGTGTGGGAAGTACGGCCGCCCGCGTCGGTGATAAAGCCCAGCACCTTGTTCAGGTTCAGCTGTGCGGTTTCAGACGGGGTGAGGTCTGCGGCAACCAGGATAACTTCATCCTGAATTGCGCTAAGATCGATGATGGCCAGGCCGAGAATGTTGCGCAGCAGGCGCTTACCGATGTCGCGTACGTCAGCAGCACGCTCTTTCAGGTATTCATCGTCCAGTTCTTCCAGGGCAGTAGCCTGACCTTCGATAACTTCATTGGCTGCCGCATCGGCAGTCATGTGCTTATCTTTAATCAGGGCTATGATTTCCTGCTCAAGCTCCTCATCTTCCAGCAGCATGATGTGCCCTTCGAAGATGGCTTCTTTTTCTTCACCGAAAGTTTCACCAGCTTTGGTTTTGATGACCTCCAGCTGGGCGGAGGCCTTGGTGCGGCCGTTCAGAAAACGTTCAACTTCCTGATCAACCTTATCGGCAGAAATTTTCTTCCGGTCGATGACAATTTCATCTTCTTTCAGCAGAAGAGCCTTGCCGAAAGCGATACCCGGGGATGCTAAAATGCCTGAAATCATAACCCTACCTTACTTGTGACTGATATTAAAAAGAACCCGTGAACTTACTCGAGTTCAGCCATCAGTTTAACCAGATGCTCAACTGCTTTTTGCTCATCTTCGCCTTCGGCAGAGAGAGTTACAACGGTACCCTGGGTCAGGCCCAGAGTCTGCAGTTTGAACAGGCTTTTGGCGCTGGCGCTTTTGCCGTTGGAGGTTACAGTGATCTCAGAAGTGAAGCCTTTTGCTTCTTTAACAAACTGAGCAGCAGGGCGGGTGTGCAGACCGTTCGGAGCGGTAATAGTAACTTCTTGCTGGAACATTATATTTCCCCAACTTATAGGTTTAGTGTTGTGGACCTAAAGTTTAGCCTAACGGCCAAACTTTAGCCTGTATCGTTAGCGCCGGCATTACGTGTCCGGCTTCGGCACCAGCAGCTGAGAATCGCTGTGGAAACCTTCAGGCCGTTAACGTCTACCACGTCATTAAACATTATGCCGCTAAAGGAAGACTTGAACCAAATCATAAAATCGATTCAGCTTATGGAAATCCCAATCGGAATAATTTCGCGCATCGAAATAAATGTGCTGGTTAAATACCAGACCCAACGAAGTGAATCAATGCCAGGAGGGGTAAAAGTTTGATGTGCGCCACAAAAAAGCACCTGAAAAGGTGCTTTTTTACACGATATTAACAAGCTGGCATTACTGTTGCAGTTCTTTCTCTGTGAACAGATCCGCAAACAATGCAGTGCTTAAATAGCGCTCACCTGAAGAGGGTAGGATAACCACAATATTCTTGTTGGTAAAGGATTCATCCTCCTGCAGCTTCAGCGCAGCGGCAACGGCGGCGCCGGAAGAGATACCAGCCAGAATGCCTTCCTCTTCCATCAGACGGCGTGCGGTGGAGATCGCCTCCTCGTTGGTGATCGCTACCACTTTATCAACCAGTTTCAAATCCAGGTTGCCGGGAATGAAGCCTGCGCCAATACCCTGAATTTTATGCGGGCCGGGCTTAAGCTCTTCGCCTGCCAGCGCCTGGGCGATAACCGGGGAATCGGTAGGTTCTACGGCAACGGTAATCAGATCTTTTTTACCTTTGGTGCCTTTGATATAGCGGCTCACGCCGGTCAGCGTACCACCGGTACCGACGCCGGAGATGAAGACGTCGACCTGACCATCGGTATCTTCCCAGATTTCCGGGCCGGTGGTTTTTTCGTGAATTTCCGGGTTGGCCGGGTTGCTAAACTGCTGCAGCAGCAGGAATTTCTCCGGATTGCTGGCGACGATCTCTTCGGCCTTCTGGATGGCGCCCTTCATGCCTTTTGCGCCTTCGGTCAGGACCAGATTGGCGCCCAGCGCCTTCAGCAGTTTACGACGTTCGATGCTCATCGTCTCGGGCATCGTCAGCGTCAATTTGTAACCGCGCGCCGCCGCCACGTAGGCCAGCGCGATACCAGTATTACCGCTGGTAGGTTCTACCAGCTCAACGCCGGGTTTCAGCACGCCGCGTTTTTCGGCATCCCAAATCATATTGGCACCGATACGGCATTTTACGCTAAAGCTCGGGTTACGTGATTCTACCTTTGCCAGGATGCGCCCGTTACCGATGCGGTTCAGTCGTACCAGCGGCGTATGGCCGATAGTCAGGGAGTTGTCTTCAAAAATCTTACTCATGGCCTGTCCTTAACTGTATGAAATTTGGGAGTACGGCTTCAGCATACCCGCTTAAAGAATATGCGGAAGTAAGGATTTAGCATATCTATATTCGGAAGGGAAATAATGGCAAGCCAGAAGTAATAAGGAGCGGCATAAGCCGCTCCGAACGAGATAGCGCTATTTCCACATCGCGTGTTTGTCACGGTAGCAATCAACCCACATCGCCGTCGCGCCGCAAATTGCGACGGGCAGGATCACGAGGTTGAGCACCGGGATCATGGTAAACAGGCTGGTCAGAGCGCCAAACTGCAT
The DNA here is from genome assembly GCF_051209435.1 of Klebsiella sp. HN106. Taxonomy (NCBI): domain Bacteria; kingdom Pseudomonadati; phylum Pseudomonadota; class Gammaproteobacteria; order Enterobacterales; family Enterobacteriaceae; genus Klebsiella; species Klebsiella sp. HN106. The sequence continues at coordinate 176,283 of NZ_JBLURD010000004.1, forward strand.
GTTGGTGACTTTGCGGGTGCGTAGCGCCTGGCGCATGGTTTTAAACGGCACTTTATGGTTATCAAAAGGATAATCGCAGTATTGAATCGCCAGCATCCAGGCGCTGAACAGGAACCACAGCACCGGGGCGACGGTCTGGCCGAAACCGGGAATAAAATAGAGAAGCAAAAGGACGATCGCCCGCGGCAGATACCAGGCAAACTTCTGCCACTCGCGCTTCATGATGCGCGGCACATCTTTCAGGATGCCGAAAATTCCGACGTCCGGCGGCGTCGCGCCAGTCAGACGCGCCTCAAGCTGCTCGGCCAGCAGGCCGCTAAAGGGCGCGGCAATCCAGTTGGCGATAGTCGAGAAGAAGTAGCCGAACACCAGCAGAATAGAAATGACGACGATGGGCCACAGCAGATAGTTAAGCCATTGCAGCCATTCAGGAACATGGCTCATCAAAGAAGGGATCCAGCTATCCAGTCGCGTGAACAACCACCAGAATGCGCCACCCATCAGCACGATGTTGACGAGTAGAGGGAGGAAGACGTATCGACGGATCCCTGGCAGCCCGATCAGCTTCCAACCCTGCGAAAAATAGTAGACGCCACTGCGCGGGGTCGTTACGGATGATGAAACCATAGTCAGGTGATACTCCTTTTTTAACATCCAGGCTGAATGTCGGGCTATTTTATCGGGTTAGCCGACAATAACCAGTTAGGAAATGTTCGAAAAAACAGCAAAAAGCACGATTTAGTTCATCTTTATGTAGTGAAAGCCCCAGACGCACTTGCACTTGATGTAATCGGCAAATACTCTTAGTGAGTAAATGTTTGCCGTGGTGGCAAGGTGTTAGAACAACAGAGAATATAATGATGCAGGATTTGCGTCTGATATTAATCATTGTTGGCGCGATCGCCATAATCGCTTTACTGGTGCACGGTTTTTGGACCAGCCGTAAAGAACGTTCCTCGATGTTTCGCGATCGCCCACTGAAACGTATGAAGTCTCGCGACGATGAAGAGTCGGAAGGCGACGACTTTGATGACGATGTTGAAGGCGTTGGTGAAGTCCGGGTTCATCGGGCGAGTCATGCGCCGAACGGCGTTCATGGGGAGCATGAAGCACCTCGTCAGCCGCCGCAGCACCAGTATCAGCCTCCTTATGAGCGTCAGGCGCAGCAGCCTGTGCGCCCGGAAGAGCCTGCCCGTGCAGCGCAGCAGCCGCATCAGCAGCCAGTTCACTCTCAGGCTCCGGTTCAGCAACCGCATTATGCCGCGCCGACGCAGCAGCCGGTGACACAGCCCGTGCAGCCCCAGCAGCCGCCGCAAACGCAGCCACAGCAATCGCCGCAGCCACAGCAGCATGTGCAGCAACCCGTTCAGCATGTGCAGCAGCCGGTTCAACAGCAGCCTGTTGCCGCTCCGCAGCCGCAGCCGACGCCTGAACCTCCGGCCCCTGAGCCGCAGCCGGCAGCGCCGCAGCCTAAAGAGCGCAAGGAGACGGTCATCGTGATGAACGTCGCCGCGCATCATGGCTCGCAGCTTAACGGCGAGCTGCTCATCAACAGTATCCAGCAGGCGGGCTTCAAATTTGGCGATATGAATATTTTCCATCGTCACCTGAGCCCGGACGGTAGCGGCCAGGTGCTTTTCAGTCTGGCGAATATGGTTAAACCTGGCACCTTTAATCCGGACAGCATGGCGGATATGATGACCCCTGGGGTGACTATCTTTATGCAGGTTCCGTCCTTTGGCGATGAACTGCAAAACTTTAAGCTGATGCTGCAGTCCGCGCAGTACATCGCCGATGAAGTCGGTGGCGTGGTGCTGGACGACCAGCGTCGTATGATGACGCCGCAAAAACTGCGTGAATATCAGGATCGCATTCGTGAAGTAAAAGAGGCGAACGCCTGATCCCGCTTTTTGCGTTTAATCTACTTATCCTGAACCCCCGCCCGTCGGGGGTTTTTTATCATTGATGGTGTGATATGGAATCGAACGAACAAAAACTGACTGAACTGCGAACCACGCTTCGCCATCATGAATATCTCTACCACGTCATGGATACGCCGGAAATTCCTGATGCGGAATACGACCGGTTAATGCGTGAACTGCGCGAGCTGGAAGCTCAGCACCCGGAGCTGATCACCCCAGACTCGCCCACCCAGCGCGTCGGCGCCGCACCGCTAGCCTCCTTTAGCCAGATCCGCCATGAAGTTCCGATGCTGTCGCTCGATAACGTCTTTGATGAGGAGAGTTTCCTCGCGTTTAACAAGCGGGTGCAGGACCGTCTGAAAAATAGTGATGATCTTACCTACTGCTGCGAGCTCAAGCTGGATGGCCTGGCGGTCAGTATCCTCTATGAGAACGGCTTGCTGGTACAGGCGGCGACCCGCGGAGATGGAACGACCGGTGAAGATATTACCTCCAACGTGCGTACCATCCGCGCGATCCCCCTGAAGCTACGCGGCGACAATATTCCGCAGCGGCTTGAGGTTCGCGGAGAGGTGTTTCTGCCGCAGGCAGGGTTCGAAAAAATTAATGAAGAGGCCCGGCGAACCGGGGGGAAAGTCTTTGCTAACCCGCGTAACGCCGCAGCAGGTTCTTTACGTCAGCTCGATCCGCGGATTACCGCGAAGCGTCCGCTCACTTTCTTTTGCTATGGCGTGGGCGTGCTGGAAGGCGGCGAGCTGCCGGCCAGCCACTCGGCACGCTTGCAGCAGTTTAAGTTCTGGGGGCTGCCGGTCAGCGAGCGCGTAAAACTCTGCCATACGCCAGAGGAAGTGCTTACTTACTATCGCAAGGTGGAAGAAGATCGACCGAATCTGGGATTTGATATCGACGGAGTGGTGATCAAAGTCGATTCGCTTGCGTTACAGGAACAGCTTGGCTTCGTAGCCCGCGCGCCGCGCTGGGCGGTGGCGTTTAAGTTTCCGGCGCAGGAGCAGATGACTTTCGTGCGCGACGTTGAGTTTCAGGTCGGGCGAACCGGCGCCATCACGCCGGTTGCGCGTCTTGAGCCGGTACACGTCGCCGGAGTACTGGTCAGCAACGCGACCCTCCATAATGCCGATGAAATCGAGCGCCTGGGACTGCGCATCGGCGATAAGGTAGTTATTCGTCGTGCCGGAGATGTGATTCCCCAGGTCGTGAACGTTGTGCTCTCAGAACGCCCGGAAGAGACGCGGGAAATCGTGTTCCCAACCCATTGTCCGGTATGCCACTCCGACGTCGAACGCGTTGAAGGCGAAGTGGTAACGCGCTGTACCGGCGGATTGATCTGCGGCGCGCAGCGCAAAGAGTCGCTCAAGCATTTTGTCTCCCGTCGCGCTCTGGACGTCGATGGTATGGGCGATAAAATCATCGATCAGCTGGTAGAAAAAGAGTATGTGCACACGCCAGCCGATCTCTTTCAGCTGACGCCGGGTAAACTCACCGGGCTCGATCGCATGGGGCCAAAATCAGCGCAGAACATCGTGGATGCCCTGGATAAGTCAAAAGAGACCACCTTCGCTCGTTTTCTTTATGCGCTGGGGATCCGTGAAGTGGGTGAGGCGACGGCAGCCGGTTTAGCGGCCCACTTTGGCACTATTGAGGCGCTTGAGCAGGCCTCGATTGACGATCTGCAAAAAGTGCCGGATGTCGGGATTGTCGTCGCCACGCACGTGCGTAATTTCTTTGCCGAAGAGAGCAACCGCGAAGTTATCGCTCAGCTGCGTAAAGAGGGCGTCCGCTGGCCTGCGCCGGTGGTGGTCAATGCTGAAGAGATTGATAGCCCGTTCGCCGGAAAAACGATTGTTCTGACCGGTAGCCTGAGCCAGCTCTCTCGTGACGATGCGAAAGCGCAGCTGGTTGCGCTGGGCGCGAAGGTTGCGGGCAGCGTGTCGAAGAAAACCGACCTGGTTATCGCCGGGGAGGCCGCGGGTTCTAAGCTCGCTAAAGCGCAGGAGCTGGGAATTGCGGTAATCGATGAAGACGAAATGCTGCGCCTGCTCGGAGAGTCGCGTGGATAAAGAGCAGCTTATTGAAATTGCCAATACGGAAATGCCGTTTGGCAAGTACAAAGGCCGTCGATTAATTGATGTGCCGGAAGAGTATCTGCTGTGGTTTGCCCGTAAGGATCAATTTCCTGCCGGGCATCTCGGCGAACTGATGGCATTAACCCTGTTGATTAAAACAGAGGGGCTGACCGGTCTGGTCCAGCCCCTTAAGCGTCCGCGTTAAGCTTCGGAGGCGCGGTTTTTTTCCTGCGCCTGCAATGCTTCGGCCTGGCGCTTATAGCGCCTCGCCAGCACTGCGCACACCATGAGCTGAATCTGATGGAAGATCATCAGCGGCAGCACCATGATCCCCAGGATTGAGGTCGGGAAGAGAATATTGGCCATTGGAATGCCGTTCGCCAGGCTCTTTTTCGACCCGCAGAAGACAATCGTAATTTCATCCGCTTTATTAAACCCACACCTGCGCGCTACAAACACGTTAATAGCTATCACAATTGCCAGCAGCACGATGCTGACAATAACGATGAACAGCAGCGATCCGATACCCACTTTGTGCCAGATACCGTTCACGACTGCCTCGCTGAATGCCGAATAAACGACCAGCAGGATAGAGGTCTGATCGGTTTTTGAGATCCACTTTTTATGTTTTGTCACCCAGTTGCCAATCCATGGGCGAGAAAGATGCCCCAGCACAAACGGCAGCAGCAGCTGCAGCATGATTTTACCGACCTGCTCCAGACTCCCGCCCGCGCCGTGCAGATTCATCAGCAGGCCGACCAGCAAAGGCGAAATGAAGATCCCCAGCAGGCTTGAGGCCGAGGCCGAGCATACCGCTGCCGCCACGTTACCGCCCGCCAGGGAAGTAAACGCGATGGCCGACTGGACGGTGGCTGGCAGAATGCAGAGATAAATAAACCCGGTGTATAGCGCCGGATCGACGTTGACAGGCGCCCACCAGGCAAACAGCACGCCAAGCACGGGAAAAACGATAAACGTGCTGCACATGACCCAGAGATGTAAACGCCAGTGGCTTCCTCCGGCAACGATCGCCTCACGCGAGAGTTTGGCGCCGTGCATAAAAAACAGCAGCGCGATGGCGGCGGTAGTTAAATGCTCAAAGAAGGGGACAAATCCGCCGCGAGCAGGAAAAAAAGAGGCCAGCAGGACGACGGTGACTAACGTTAGGGTGAATGGATCAAGAATGCGGAAAAATTTCATAAACGCTCCTGAAAATCGATGTCGCTATTGTGCTTTCTTTAGTTTGAGAAATAAAATCGATTTATTGCATCTATTCATGAAAAAAAGAGATGAATTACTCGCTACGACAGTTGAAGGTTTTTGTGACCGTTGCTCGCGTCAAAAGCTTTAGCCGGGCAGGGGAGAGTATTGGCCTTAGCCAGTCAGCGGTAAGCCATAGCGTCAAAGAGCTGGAGCATCAGACCGGGGTACGCTTGCTTGACCGAACGACGCGCGAAGTGGTGCTTACGGAGGCCGGCCAGCAGCTCGCGGCCCGGCTTGAGCGTCTGTTGGATGAACTAAACGGCACGCTGCGAGAGGCCGGACGCGTCGGGCAGCAGCTGATGGGAACCGTCCGGGTGGCGGCCAGCCAGACTATTTCCGCCCATCTTATCCCGCAGTGCATTGCCGACAGCAACCGTCGTTATCCGGAAATCGATTTCGTACTACACGACCGCCCCCAGCAGTGGGTGCTGGAGAGTATCCGCCAGGGGGAAGTGGATTTTGGCATTGTGATCGATCCTGGCGCTGCTACCGATTTACAGTGTGAGACGGTGCTCGCCGAACCTTTTCTGTTGCTTTGCCGTAGCGATCACCCTTTTGCCGGACGGAGCGCGGTGAACTGGCAAGACCTCCAGCAGCAGCGGCTGGTTCTGCAGGATTATGCTTCTGGTAGTCGTCCGCTGATTGACGCCGCGCTCTCGGGATTTGCCGTTAAAGCGAATATCGTGCAGGAAATCGGTCATCCGGCCACGCTATTTCCGATGGTTGAGTCGGGGATAGGTATCAGTATTTTACCCGCATTAGCGCTGCCGCTTCCTCAGGGCAGCCATTTGCAGGTGAAACGACTCACTCCGGTGGTGGAGCGTCAGCTGATGCTGGCGCGGCGTAAAAATCGCTCGCTTTCAACTGCCGCAGAAGCGCTGTGGGAGGTGGTGCGGCATCAGGCTGGCCAGCTGACCGCTTTGCGCGAGAATGACCCCTTGTATCAGAAATGAAATCAATAGCTTTTTGATATCGAACGTCCGGGAAAACTGTATTGGTAATCGATTGCGTACCCTCGTTATAACATCATGGTAGCCAATTAACTTATCGATTCTTCAGTTTCTAAGGACAGCTTATGAGCGACACGCTTTTTTCACAGAACCCATGGTATAGCGCAGACATCATTCGCGGATATAAGCCGGACTTTATGCCGCGGGTGGCTTTTATTCTTGGTTCGGGTCTTGGGGCGCTAGCGGAGCAAATTGAAGATGCAGTGGCAATTTCATACGAGAAGCTGCCTGGATTCCCGGTGAGTACCGTTCACGGCCATGCCGGCGAGCTGGTGTTGGGAAACCTGGCCGGCGTACCGGTTGCCTGCATGAAGGGGCGGGGGCACTTCTACGAAGGGCGCGGCATGAAGGTCATGACCGATGCCATCCGTACGCTAAAGCTTTTGGGATGTGAACTGCTGTTTTGTACTAACGCAGCCGGTTCTCTTCGTCCGGAAGTGGGGCCGGGAAGTCTGGTGGCGCTGAGCGATCATATTAATACTATGCCGGGTACGCCGATGGTGGGCCTGAATGATGAACGCTTCGGCGAGCGCTTTTTCTCGCTGGCAAATGCCTATGATGCGGATTATCGCGCCGTTCTACAGGGCGTTGCGGCAGAGGAGGGTTTTCCGCTGACTGAAGGCGTATTTGTCTCCTATCCCGGGCCGAATTTTGAAACGGCGGCTGAGATCCGCATGATGCAAATTATCGGCGGCGATGTGGTGGGAATGTCCGTGGTGCCGGAGGTGATAAGCGCCCGCCATTGCGGGTTGAAAGTGGTGGCTGTTGCAGCGATTACTAATCTGGCTGAAGGTCTGGGCGATGTGAAGTTATCCCACGCGCAAACCCTGGCAGCGGCCGAACTCTCCCGGCAGAACTTTATCAACCTGATCTGCGGCTTCTTACGCAAACTGGCCTGAAAATAATAAATATTGACCTCGCTTGCGGGGTCTTACTTTAATGGCAAGGAACGGAAAAAATGGGTATCGCTTCTCGCTTAAAGCTCATGTCGTTTTTGCAATATTTTATCTGGGGAAGCTGGCTGGTCACCCTGGGTTCTTACATGATCAATACGCTGCATTTCACCGGCGCAAACGTCGGCATGGTGTATAGCTCTAAGGGGCTGGCGGCCATTATCATGCCCGGCATCATGGGGATCATTGCTGATAAATGGCTTCGTGCAGAACGGGCCTATATGTTCTGCCATTTGGTTGGCGCGGGAGTGCTTCTTTATGCGACGGCCGTGACCGATCCGGATACGATGTTCTGGGTGATGCTCATTAACGCGATGGTCTACATGCCCACTATCTCCTTGTCTAACAGCGTCTGCTATTCATGTCTGTCGCAGTCCGGCCAGGATCCGGCGACCGCGTTTCCTCCCATTCGCGTTTTTGGCACTCTCGGTTTTATTGCCGCAATGTGGACGGTGAGCCTGATGGGGCTGGAGTTAAGCAGCGCACAGCTATATATCGCCTCTGCCGCGTCGCTATTACTGGCGATTTATGCATTTACGTTACCGAAAATTCCTGTCGTCGAGAAGAAAGCCGGAACCACCCTGGCCAGCCGGCTGGGGCTGGATGCCTTCGTGTTATTTAAAAATCCGCGGATGGCCATTTTCTTCTTTTTTGCGATGATGCTGGGAGCGGTACTGCAAATAACTAACGTCTTCGGTAATCCTTTCCTGCATGATTTTGCCCGCAATCCGGAGTTTGCCGACAGCTTTGTCGTACGTTATCCCTCAATTTTGCTTTCGGTGTCGCAGATGGCGGAGGTCGCTTTCATCCTCACCATACCGTTCTTTCTTAAACGCTTTGGCATCAAAACAGTCATGCTGATGAGTATGCTGGCATGGACGCTGCGCTTTGGCCTTTTCGCTTTTGGCGATCCCTCTCCGTTCGGTTTTGTGTTGCTGTTGATGTCGATGATTGTTTACGGCTGCGCATTCGACTTCTTTAATATTTCTGGATCGGTATTTGTTGAGCAGGAGGTCAGTGCCAATATTCGCGCCAGCGCCCAGGGCCTGTTTATGACCATGGTGAACGGCATTGGAGCATGGGTTGGTTCAGTTCTGAGCGGTATGGCCGTCGATTACTTCTCTATTGATGGCGTAAAAGACTGGCAGACTATCTGGCTGGTGTTCGCCGCCTATTCATTACTGCTGGCGGTTATTTTTGCCCTGTTCTTCCGCTATCAACATGAGCCTGAGAAACTTATCAACAAAGCGCTGACGCATTAATCTTCTTCAGCGGCGGAGTTTATACTCTGCCGTTTCATTTTCCAGGATGCAGTGTGGTAACTTTGCGCATTATCCTTCGCCTCAGGAGCGCATGTCCCATGGAACGCACGCATCGTATCGATCTGAAATTATTGCGCTATTTTCTGGCTGTCGCAGAAGAGCTGCATTTTGGTCGTGCGGCTGCCCGTCTGAACATGTCGCAACCGCCGCTTAGTATCCACATCAAGGAGCTGGAGCAGCAGCTCGGTACGCTGCTGTTTGTTCGCCACTCTCGTAGCGTGGCGTTGACCCATGCTGGAAAAATTCTGATGGAGGAGTCCCGCCGCCTACTTTCCAGCGCCAATCAGGCGCTGGCGCGAGTTGAGCAGATTGGCCGGGGTGAGGCGGGGAGGGTAGAACTGGGCGTGATAGGTACGGCGATGTGGGGGAAAATGCGCCCGGTAATGCGGCGTTTTTTGAAAGAGAACCCTAACGTAGAGGTGCTTTTCCGCGAGAACATGCCCGCCATGCAGATGGCGATGCTGGAGCGACGGGAGCTGGATGCCGGCGTGTGGCGGATGGCGACAGCGCCTACGCCAGGATTTACCAGCCTGCGTTTGCACGAGTCCTCTTTTCTGGTGGCCATGCCGGAGGAGCATCCGCTGGCGATGCTTGAGGCGATCCCGCTTGCGGCGCTGCGTAACGAATATTTTGTTACGATGCCTTCAATACATACCGACTGGACGTTTTTGCAGCGCGTCTGTCAGAGTGCCGGATTCTTGCCGATGATTATCCGTGAAGTGATGGAGCCGCAAACGGTACTGGCTATGGTCAGCATGGGAATTGGTATTACGCTCATCGCCGATAGCTATGCGCAAATGACCTGGCCGGGCGTTGTGTTTCGTCCGCTGGAAGAGCGCATACCCGCTGACTTGTATATTGTCTATGACCAACAACAGGCGACGCCCGCGCTGGAGAAGCTGGTAGCGGCGCTGGTGAATTGATGGTCAGTGCCGGATAGCAAGATGAAGGCCTGTGCCGGTTTCGTATATTGCAGATAGCAAAAAAGCGCCTTTAGGGCGCTTTTTTACATTGGTGGGTCGTGCAGGATGACTCGCTTCGCTTGCCCTTCGGGCCGTCGCCGCAGGCGGCTCCGTTGTCTCTCTTCGCTACTCGTCTCATCCTGAGACTCGCCCTTCGGGCAACGCTACGCGTTGTACAAAATTGTTCCCGACAATTTTGTCGACTCGAACCTGCAGCATGTTCGAATCTTTTGAATCGCAGATAGCAAAAAAGCGCCTTTAGGGCGCTTTTTTGCATTGGTGGGTCGTGCAGGATTCGAACCTGCGACCAATTGATTAAAAGTCAACTGCTCTACCAACTGAGCTAACGACCCGAAGTGGTGGGTGATGACGGGATCGAACCGCCGACCCCCTCCTTGTAAGGGAGGTGCTCTCCCAGCTGAGCTAATCACCCACTTCGGTACTTCACATTTTATGACAAGAAATCCAGCTGGCGAGAAAGTGGTGGGTGATGACGGGATCGAACCGCCGACCCCCTCCTTGTAAGGGAGGTGCTCTCCCAGCTGAGCTAATCACCCACTTCTCAATTTCTTGCTACACGGCGGAGACTACGTAAAGTAGTTGGTGGGTGATGACGGGTTCGAACCGCCGACCCCCTCCTTGTAAGGGAGGTGCTCTCCCAGCTGAGCTAATCACCCCCGCTGTGTGGAGTCGCATTATAGGGAGAGTTGAAAATGAGTCAACGCCTTTTCTAAATAATTTGTTTGTTCGTCGTAAAATTAAACAAAACGATCGCAATGTCATCTATGACGCATGATTTATAAACAAAAAGGGTAAAGCTTGACGTTGAAACGGTAACAACATTGAGGAATCAGCCCACGGTGTTAGAATATTCCTCCATAAAATCCAACGAACACTGCCGCGTGTCGGCACCTTTATCAAACGTAAGGCCACTTCATGAAAATCAAAACTCGCTTCGCGCCCAGCCCGACAGGCTATCTGCACGTTGGCGGCGCGCGTACTGCTCTCTATTCCTGGCTTTTTGCACGTAACCACGGCGGTGAGTTTGTGCTGCGTATTGAAGATACCGATCTTGAGCGCTCCACGCCGGAGGCCATTGAAGCCATCATGGATGGTATGAACTGGCTGAGCCTGGAATGGGATGAGGGTCCGTACTTCCAGACCAAGCGTTTTGATCGCTATAACGCCGTCATTGATGAAATGCTGGAAGCGGGCACGGCCTATAAATGCTATTGCTCTAAAGAGCGTCTGGAAGCGCTGCGTGAAGAACAAATGGCAAAAGGCGAAAAGCCGCGTTATGACGGTCGCTGCCGCCATGGTCACGAACATCATGCTGATGATGAACCTTGCGTTGTTCGTTTTGCCAACCCGGAAGAGGGGTCCGTTGTTTTTGACGACCAGATTCGCGGTCCGATCGAATTCAGCAACCATGAGCTGGACGATCTGATTATTCGCCGTACCGATGGTTCTCCAACCTATAACTTCTGCGTCGTGGTTGACGACTGGGATATGGAAATCACCCACGTTATTCGTGGTGAAGACCATATCAACAATACACCGCGCCAGATTAACATCCTGAAAGCGCTGAATGCGCCTGTGCCGGTTTACGCCCACGTTTCGATGATTAACGGCGATGACGGTAAAAAATTATCCAAGCGTCACGGCGCGGTCAGCGTTATGCAGTATCGCGACGACGGCTACCTGCCGGAAGCGCTGCTGAACTATCTGGTGCGTCTGGGATGGTCAAGCGGCGACCAGGAAATTTTCTCTCGCGAAGAGATGATTAAGCTGTTTAGCCTGGGAGCGGTGAGCAAATCTGCGAGCGCGTTCAACACCGAAAAACTGCAGTGGCTGAACCATCACTATATCAACTCGCTGGCCCCGGAATATGTGGCAACGCATTTACAGTGGCACATTGAGCAGGAAAATATCGACACCCGTAACGGCCCGCAGCTGGCTGAGCTGGTTAAGCTGCTGGGCGAACGCTGCAAAACGCTGAAAGAGATGGCGGCGAGCTGCCGTTATTTCTATGAAGATTTTGCCGAGTTTGATGCCGATGCGGCGAAAAAGCACCTGCGCCCTGTTGCTCGTCAGCCGCTGGAAGTGGTACGCGATAAATTAGCCGCTATCAGTGACTGGACTGCGGAAAATGTTCATCACGCGATTCAGGCGACGGCTGATGAACTGGAAGTCGGGATGGGCAAAGTCGGGATGCCGCTGCGAGTTGCCGTAACCGGCGCAGGCCAGTCTCCGGCGCTTGATGTGACCGTGCATGCAATTGGCAAATCCCGTAGCGTAGAACGTATCAATAAGGCGCTGGCCTTTATTGCTGAACGCGAAAGCCAACAATCCTGATACTTGAAACAGACATTGCAAAACGGCGGGGATAGCTAACCCCGCCGTTTTTTTTGCCTGCTACTTTGCATCAGTAATACCAAGCCGGGAGAGAAATCCGCTAATCCCCTCGCGCGCAAGAAGATCGCGCAGGTGTAACTGTTCGGTCGGGGTCATCAGGTGCATGGTTTCGACAATCTGCCGCCATATGGCGTCAGCATCATTCACAAAGTATTTGACGGGCTGTTCAGCCAGCTGATTATCTATCGCCAGATGCCGTAGCGCCGGAATATTGGCGAGGAAATCGATAACCGGCCTGTCGATGACGATAAGACGAGCGCGCCCCCCTTTGACTCCGGGTATCGGTTCCGTCCGCCATTTTTGTTCTCTGGCCCAGCGGTTTATGGTTTGTCGGGCGAGGTTAAGACTCTCGGCGAGCTCCGCTGGCGTCATTTTATCTTTAAGTTTCATCATGCTTTCACCGATCTCGGATACCCAGTCGGTTGAGTAATCCGGTGATCCCTTCACGCAACAGCAGCGACATCAGCAACTTTTGCTCACCCGGCGTCATCTCTTTGCACAGCGTAAGAAGCAGAGATTCCAGTTCGTTATCCGTTGCGGAGTAGGGGACCGGGTTTTCGGCCACGCGCTGCGCGCTGCGTATGAATTCGCGAACCTGCTCATTGACATGTACGAGGCGCGCTTTACCGCCCTGAACGCCGGGGCGCGGGGAGGTTTGCCACCCCTCTTTACGTACCCATTTGTTTATGGTTTGCCGACTGAAGCCAGTCAGATGCGCTATTTCTTCAGGTGTCATTCGTTCCTTGAGCATACTATTTCCTGAGTAAATATGTGGGAATTAGTTGCACATGTTATAGCATCCTTTTACAGGAAAGAGTGACATGTTTAGCTTCTGGCTGCGATAAGGCTCGCAATGTCAGCCGTTTGCCTGCTTTTTCAGCGATCAAATTGCGGGGATTCATTTTGCCGTTGACACCTGACGAAGGAATTCATATTATGCCGCCCGTCAACACGACACGCTTTACGTTACGGGGCTATAGCTCAGCTGGGAGAGCGCTTGCATGGCATGCAAGAGGTCAGCGGTTCGATCCCGCTTAGCTCCACCAAATCCTGCACCCAGCAGATTTGGTTCGTAAAGAGGTCCTGTGGGGCTATAGCTCAGCTGGGAGAGCGCTTGCATGGCATGCAAGAGGTCAGCGGTTCGATCCCGCTTAGCTCCACCAAATTCCGAACCCTCGCTGCGGCGGGGGTTTTTGTTTTTATCAGGGAAATGTAAAGTACTTTCTGAATAAGTCAGTAAATCTCCGCGTTAAGTAATTTCAGATTTTTTCACTATTTAAAATCTTGCCTGCCTTTATTAAGCAACATAATATTTGCTGCCTAAATATATTTGTTGCCGCAGGAGTTTTAATTAACAATAATGATTGATCATTTTAACATTAAGATCAAAAAAACTCTGCTGGCCCTTCTGGTCTGCTTTATAGCCATTCCGCTGTCCAGATTTATTTCTCCTCAAACTATTATTGACGGAAATCAAATTTATCTGGCATGGCTGCCGTTGAGCTTAATGTATGCTGTGCTTTTTATTTTTGGCCGCTATGCCGTTGCTCCATTGGTAATCGCGTTTGCGATTACCAATGCCTGGATAATCGATCTGACCTTCACTCAGGCGGTCATCCTGCTTTTTTGCCAGCTCTTCTCGGTATTCCTCTCCTGCGCTATTGTCCGTTATCAGCTTGGAAGGCGCTGGCGCGCCGGGCTGACGGCGAAACATATGGGCGTGAGGGTTTTCTGGGGCGGTTTCTTCGCGCCAATTCTGCTCAAGATCACAATGTATCTGGCGGGGCGCTTCTTTTCGTTTCCGCTGGCGATTTCCAGCTATTTCGGCAATATGTCGGTTATCTACACCGTTATCGATATACAGAGCCTGATTAGCGCTGCGTTAATTTTTACGACCTTCTTTTATTATCCGTTGCGGATGATTATCAGTCCGCGATATGCGCGAGTATTCTGGCGCAATCTTTGTCATTCATGGCAAGTGCGCGAGCAGCGAGTATTTACGCTGTACTGGTTTGTAGCGCTGGCGGCAATATTACTGGTGCTATGTACGCCTTATGATTCTGTTTTTATTGCTGGTTATTTAGTTCCTCTTATTTTCATTTTATACTTTATTGGTATTAGTCGTCTGGCGCATACGCTGATTCGCATTTCGTGGTCCGTTTCAGCATTTTTACTCGTGGCCTATAACCAGAATTTTTTGCATGGGGTACAAACTGAATATTCCCTGTCATTTGTGCTTTCGGTGCTAATTTGTTTCACTATCTGTCTGTTTTATATGGCGGATATCTACGCGCGCAGTGAAAGAATGAAGTTCAGATGGCGAGACCAGGCGGAAGAAGATCCGCTAACCGGTTTGCCCAATTTGCGTGCGCTGGAGAGTCATCTGCAGCGTAACCCCGCGGTTGCTATAAGCAGCCTGCGAATACAGAATCTGGATTTCCTTAGCCGCCATTACGGCATGATGATGAGGGTTGAGAGCAAACGGCAAATCGCCTGTAAGCTACAGCCGCTATTGTCTCAGGGAGAGCGGATTTTTCAGCTTCCCGGTAGTGAGCTATTGCTGGTGCTAAACGGCCCTGAACCTGAGGCGCGTTTAAATCATATCGTTTCCACGCTTAACCATAAGAAGTTCAGCTGGAACAACCAGACGTTGGATCTCGAGTTTGGCGCATCGTGGGGAGGCTATAGCGGTACCGAATCGGATATTCACCCGATGCTTGGTCAGCTTAGCTGGCTATCGGAGCAGGCCGGCGCGGCTCGTCGCGTGTTAGCGCTTGACGCCGCTCAGGAACAGATTTCCGATCAAACAAGCGAACAGGTCCGGCTGCTGGCGCAGATTAAGCAGGCGCTTAATGAGCGCGGTCTGGTACTGTATGCCCAGCCCATCCGCGATGCCGCAGGAAAGGGATACTATGAAGTTCTTTGCCGTATGCGCTGCGGTAATAACATCATTACGCCCGATAAGTTTATTCCGCCGATCGCGCAGTTTAATCTGAGCCAGCGCTTTGATATGCAGGTACTGGAAACGCTGTTCAGCTCGCTCAGGCACCATCAAGGGCAGCACTTCTCCGTGAATCTGCTGCCCTATACGCTGATGCAAAAGGATAGCGCGACGCAAATTATCTCGCTTTTTAAACGCTATAACCTGTCGGCGGAGGCGATAACGATTGAAGTCACCGAAGAGCAGGCGTTTTCCGATGTGGAAACCAGTATGTATAACATACAGCAGCTGCGAGAATTCGGCTGCGCTATCGCTATCGATGATTTTGGCACCGGCTACGCTAACTATGAGCGGCTGAAAAGCCTGCAGGCCGATATTTTAAAAATTGACGGTTGCTTCGTGCGGGATATCGAAACCGATCCGCTGGACGCCATTATGGTCAAATCGATTATCGAAATGGCTAAGGTTAAAAAGATGAAGGTGGTGGCGGAATACGTTGAAACGCCGGAGCAGCGGGAAAAACTTCTTCAGCTAGGGGTCGATTACCTCCAGGGGTATCTGGTAGGTAAACCGCAGCCGCTGAGCGAGCTGCGGACGTAAAAAAGCCGGGACTTGCCCGGCTTTCTCTCTAGCGAAGAGGGATTACAGTACCAGCGCGGCGATAGACGCAGAAAGCACGCTCACCAGAGTGGAACCGTAAACCAGCTTCAGGCCGAAGCGAGAAACCACGTTACCTTGCTCTTCGTTCAGGCCTTTAATTGCGCCAGCGATAATGCCGATAGATGAGAAGTTAGCGAAGGAGACCAGGAAGATAGAGATGATACCTTCCGCACGCGGTGAGAGCGTGGCGGCCACTTTCTGCAGATCCATCATGGCGACGAATTCGTTAGAAACCAGCTTGGTTGCCATAATACTACCTACCTGCAGCGCTTCGCCTGCCGGTACGCCCATGATCCACGCCACCGGATAGAAGATATAGCCGAGGATCCCCTGGAAGGAGATGCTATAGCCAAACCAACCGGTAACGGTGGCGAACAGGGCGTTCAGCGCAGAGATCAGGGCAATAAAGCCAATCAGCATGGCGGCCACGATAATCGCCACCTTAAAGCCCGCCAGGATATATTCACCCAGCATTTCGAAGAAGCTTTGGCCTTCATGCAGATTAGACATCTGCAGATTTTCTTCGCTTTCGTCAACGCGATACGGGTTAATCAGCGACAGAACGATAAAGGTACTGAACATGTTGAGTACCAGCGCCGCAACAACGTATTTCGGCTGCAGCATGGTCATGTACGCACCTACGATAGACATGGATACCGTAGACATCGCGGTCGCAGCCATGGTGTACATGCGGTTGCGGGACATTTTGCCAAGAATATCTTTATACGCGATGAAGTTTTCAGACTGACCCAGAATCAGCGAGCTGACTGCGTTAAAGGATTCCAGCTTGCCCATACCGTTGATTTTGGACAGTACGGTTCCGATCGCGCGAATGACGATAGGCAGAATACGAATATGCTGCAAAATACCAATCAGCGCGGAAATGAAGACGATAGGGCACAGAACTTTCAGGAAGAAGAAAGCCAGGCCTTTGTCGTTCATGTTGCCGAAGACAAAGTTTGTCCCTTCATTGGCAAAGCCGAGGAGTTTTTCGAACATCTCGGAGAAGCCCTTCACAAAACCCAGACCAATGTCAGAGTTCAGGAAGAACCAGGCCAGCAGCACTTCAATGACAAGCAGCTGAATGACATAACGAATACGAATCTGCTTACGGTTGTGGCTGACCAACAGGGCCAGAATAGCCACCACTACGATCGCGAGAATAAAGTGCAAGACGCGGTCCATATTTGCTCCAAATATGAGGCAGGTTAAATTTCTGTGCACATTCTATGTAACAAGCGCAAAGAAAACGAGAGCCAGCACACACTATTGCAAGGATATGTGACTAATGGCAAAAATAGTGATCAACCATGCATTTTTGTTATGTTACGTAAAAGTTTTAAAAGTTGCGCTGTTGTACTATTCTGATGACTGATTAAGAGAATTTATCAGTTCCCCGGTTTTAAGTTACTGACCTGCTATCGTTCCCCCCTATCACAGCAATCATTATCATCGCTCTAAATGAACTTGATAATCATTCGCATTTTGATAGCATAAAACATAGCAAAGGCTATATTTCCAGAGGCAGAAAATGACAAACAGTCGCGTTGAGAATAGCAGCGGTCGCGCAGCGCGCAAGATTAAGCTCGCCCTGATGGGGCCTGCGTTCATTGCTGCCATTGGCTATATCGATCCGGGTAATTTCGCGACTAACATCCAGGCCGGCGCCAGCTTTGGCTACCAACTGCTATGGGTGGTCGTGTGGGCAAATCTGATGGCGATGCTGATTCAGGTGATGTCGGCGAAGCTGGGTATCGCTACCGGTAAAAATCTGGCAGAGCAAATTCGCGACCACTACCCGCGTCCGGTGGTGTGGTTTTACTGGGTGCAGGCGGAAATTATCGCTATGGCGACCGACCTTGCAGAGTTTATTGGCGCAGCCATTGGATTTAAGCTGGTGCTCGGCGTGTCATTGCTGCAGGGCGCGGTATTGACGGGGATCGCGACGTTCCTGATCCTGATGCTACAGCGCCGCGGACAAAAACCGCTGGAAAAAGTCATCGGCGGACTGCTGCTGTTTGTTGCGGCGGCTTATGTCGTTGAACTTATCTTCTCCCAGCCGGCGCTGGCGCCGCTGGCGAAAGGCATGCTCGTACCGTCTCTGCCAACCAGCGAAGCGGTATTCCTTGCCGCCGGGGTATTGGGGGCGACCATCATGCCGCATGTTATCTATTTACACTCGTCGCTCACTCAGCACCTGCACGGGGGGACGCGCAAAGAGCGCTATAACGCCACGCGCTGGGATGTTGCCATCGCTATGACAATCGCAGGTTTTGTTAACCTGGCCATGATGGCGACCGCCGCCGCGGCCTTCCATTTCAATGGTCACACCGGCGTTGCCGATCTCGATCAGGCCTATCTGACGCTGGAGCCGTTGTTGAGCCACGCGGCAGCCACCATCTTTGGGCTGAGCCTGGTCGCCGCCGGTTTATCCTCCACGGTTGTAGGCACCCTGGCGGGGCAGGTCGTAATGCAGGGTTTTATTCGCTTTCATATCCCGCTGTGGTTTCGTCGGGCCATTACCATGCTGCCTTCATTCATTGTGATTTTGATGGGGCTTGATCCGACGCGTATTCTGGTGATGAGCCAGGTCTTGCTGAGCTTCGGTATCGCCCTGGCGCTGGTGCCGCTGCTCATCTTTACCAGCAATGCGCGGCTGATGGGGGATCTGGTTAATTCCCGGTGGGTGAAAGTGCTGGGGTGGGCGATTGTCGCGGTGGTTGTGGTGCTCAACGGCTGGCTGATTGTTGGAACGCTGGTCGGTTAAGCAGGTAATTAAAAAGGGAGCCGGATGGCTCCCTTTTGCGATTAATGATGCCCGTGACCATGGCCGCGGCCGCCATGGCCTCGTCCCCAGCCGCCGCGTCGGTCGTCGCGATCTTTCCAGCCTTCGCGATAGCCGCGTTCGTAGGCTTTACCTTTATCCCAGCCGCGATGCCAGCCGTTATCGTGACGACGCCAGCGGTTATCGCGCCATTCATAGTGTTTACGCCAGTAATCACGGTCGCGCCAGCCGCCACCGTCCCAGTAGTTACCATAATTGTCGCGATCGCCAATTTGTAATTTTATTGATGGCAACAGGGTGATTTCACCAGCGTTAGCGACCAATGGCGCTGAAGCCAGAAGCACTGCAGCCAAAATCAGTGACCTGAACATACTCTTCTCCTTCACGATCGGGGCCGTTGTCGGCCTGTTAACCCGATATTACGGGGCAGTAAAGCCCCGTCGCATCGGAGGAACTCCTAAATCGCCAGTGAGAGCACTTTTTGCTAAAGTAAAAATGAATTTACACCGCAAGGATTGCGTCAATCGTTGCCTGTTCTTCGGCGGTGAAACGGCGGTTTCCCAGCATGCCAATCGCATCGTCGAGCTGCGTGGTTTTGCTGGCGCCAATCAATACCGAAGTCACTTTCTCGTCGCGCAGCACCCAGGCCAGGGCCATCTGCGAGAGCTTCTGCCCGCGGGCTTCGGCCACTGCGTCAAGTTGACGAATCTTTTCCAGTTTGCTTTCGGTAAGCTGATCCGGTTGCAGGAATTGACTGCCGCTGGCGGCGCGGGAATCCGCCGGAATGCCATGCAGATAACGGTTAGTTAACTGGCCGCCGGCAAGCGGTGAAAACGCTATACTTCCCACCCCTGCGCTCTGCAGGAAATCGAGTAAACCCCCCTCGACCCAGCGTTCGAACATGGAATATTTAGGCTGATGAATCAGACACGGTGTGCCCAGCTCGTTAAGAATATTGACGGCTTCCCGGGCCTGTTCGAGAGGATAATTCGATAATCCAACGTACAGAGCCTTCCCCTGGCGGACGAGATGGTCCAGCGCGCGCATGGTTTCCTGCAGCGGCGTTTCAGGATCGGGACGGTGGTGGTAGAAAATATCGACATAGTCGAGGCCCATTCGTTTAAGGCTTTGGTCGAGGCTGGCAATCAGATATTTGCGTGAGCCCCAGTCGCCATAGGGGCCGTCCCACATGGTGTAACCGGCTTTACTGGAGATAATCAGTTCATCGCGATAGGGCAAGAAGTCCTCTTTCAGGATGCGACCAAAATTGCTCTCCGCGGAACCCGGCGGTGGCCCGTAGTTGTTGGCCAGGTCGAAATGGGTGATGCCGAGATCGAATGCGTGACGCAGAAGCTGACGGCTGGTTTCCACCCGCGTTTCGTCGCCGAAATTATGCCAAAGCCCAAGAGAAATTGCCGGTAGCTTTAGCCCGCTATGACCGCAACGGCGGTATTCCATCGTTTGATATCGCGTGGTGTTTGCCTGGTAAACCATACTTCCTCCGCACTTAAAACAGGGTTGTGTATACGTTTACACTAAAGAATGTTTGCCGGCGAGTATACTCCCGGAACGCGTAAATTTTGCTTTCCACCGTCTTTGTTGAGTGCAATCTGGACAGCGCAACTGCTTATTCAATACTCAACTTACCTGCACGAGAGGAGAGTAAGGATATGCAACCGACTTATACCATTGGCGATTATCTGCTGGATCGTCTCGTAGATTGCGGCATAGACCGCTTGTTTGGCGTACCTGGTGATTACAATTTACAGTTTCTCGATAGCGTTATTGCGCAGCAGAATTTAGGGTGGGTAGGTTGCGCTAACGAGCTCAACGCGGCCTACGCCGCTGATGGCTATGCGCGTATCAAAGGCGCAGGCGCGCTGTTGACCACCTACGGCGTCGGCGAACTGAGCGCGCTTAACGGTATTGCCGGCAGCTACGCCGAACATGTTCCGGTTCTGCATATTGTCGGCGCCCCCTCAACCGGCGCGCAGCAGCGCGGCGAGCTGCTGCACCATACGCTGGGCGACGGTGATTTCAGCCACTTCTCGCGCATGAGCGAGCAGATTACCTGCTCTCAGGCGGTACTGGCGGCGGGAAATGCCTGCCATGAAATCGACCGCGTACTCTGCGAGATGCTCACCCATCATCGCCCCGGTTATTTGATGCTGCCTGCCGATGTGGCGAAGGCAAAAGCGACACCCCCTGCACATCCTTTGCTTATTCCGAGTCTGCCTGCCGATGAGAACCAGCTGGCGGGACTCCGAGAGCACGCGGAGCGGATGCTCAGAAGTCGTCGTCGCGTATCGCTGCTGGCTGATTTTCTTGCTCAGCGCTATGGGCTACAAAATGTTCTCAGAAAATGGGTCGCCAGCGTGCCCGTCTCCTGCGCCACGATGTTAATGGGCAAAGGGCTTTTTGATGAGCAACAAAGCGGTTTTGTTGGCACTTACAGCGGGATTGCGAGCGCAGAGGAAACCCGCGAGGCCATTGAAAACGCTGACACCATTATTTGTATCGGCACCCGTTTTACCGACACCATTACCGCGGGCTTTACCCAGCATCTGCCGCAGGAAAAAACGATTGAAATCCAGCCGTTTGCCGTTCGGGTAGGCGACCATTGGTTCAGCCGGGTTCCGATGGATAAGGCGCTCGAAATAGTCATCGAGCTCTCCGCAAGTCTGGCGGGGGAATGGGTGCCGCCGAATATTCAGGCGCCCGGGGTGAGCGGCGCGCCTGAAGGAAGCCTGACGCAGAAAAACTTCTGGAGTACGGTGCAGGAACAGCTCCGCCCGGGAGACATTATTCTTGCCGATCAGGGAACCGCGGCTTTTGGCGCCGCCGCGCTTAAGCTGCCCACTGACGCAACGCTGATTGTCCAGCCGCTATGGGGATCGATAGGTTTCACCCTTCCGGCAGCCTACGGGGCGCAAATAGCAGCGGCGGACAGAAGGGTCGTGCTGATTGTCGGCGATGGCGCAGCGCAGTTAACTATTCAGGAACTGGGATCGATGCTCAGGGATAAGCAACGTCCGCTGATTCTGTTGCTCAATAACGAAGGCTATACGGTGGAGCGCGCGATTCACGGCCCCGAGCAGCGGTATAACGATATTGCGCTCTGGGACTGGAATCGTCTGCCTGATGCTTTTGCTCCCGATGTCCCGTCCCGATGCTGGCGCGTGACTCGCACGCATGAGCTGAGAGAAGCGATGAATAGCAGCGTCGCCTCAGACAGACTGACGCTGGTAGAGGTGATGCTGCCCAAAATGGATATCCCCGACTTTCTGCGCACGGTCACTCAGGCGCTGGAAGAGAGGAACAGCCGCGTTTAATCGCTATGCTTTCTGGCAATCATCAACGGCTTTCCGGCCAGCAGCAGCCAGGCCGGAAGCATAACAATGCACAGTAGCGGCAGTAGCGTGGTATCCGACACGACCACCGCCGCCATAAACAGGCTCAGCCAGCCATCACGCGTCACTACCAGCGTCAGGCCGAGGATAGCGCAGGAAACCGTGATGGCTGCCGGTACGGCGGGAACGTGTGCATGCAGCATCAGACCGAGCGCGACGCCGACGAACACGGCAGGAAAAATACGCCCGCCGCGAAAACCGCAGGCGGCGGCAAGTATCAGCGCCGCAAGCTTGATCACGGCAATAAGCAGGTAATCATTGGCGCCAAGCGTCAGGCTTACCGGCAACTGCTGCATCTCATCAAGGCCTTTAAATAGCGTGATATGCCCGCCGATGACGCCCAGAATCCCTAATAAAAACCCGCCGACGCCCAGCGTAAGCACAGGATTTTTCAGACGATGCATCAGCGTGTGTAGACGCGGCAGGCACCAGACGGCGACCATGCCAACGGCAATCGCGATAAGCGTCACGATGGCGCCGCTAATAATGTCGACGAAGCGCAGCTCCGACAGATAAGGCAGCGGTAGCGAAAAATGGGGGTGAAAAAACAGGCTGGTGGTCAGGGAACCCGCTGCCGCCGCAAGCAGCGGAGCAAATAGCTTGTCCCACAGGGGAACATCGTTGCTGCCGTTCAGCGTTTGCGAAAATATCAACGCCGCCGCGACCGGAGTGCCGAATAGCGCGCCGATGGTGCCGGAGGCGGCGAGAATCGTCCAGTCCAGAGGGGTAATGCGTGGAAACAGGCGACTGCCCACCGCAGCCGCCAGGGCGATATTCACGACCATAATAGGATGTTCCGGCCCCAGGCTAACGCCGCCCGCCAGACCCACTATCAGCGCCGCAAGCAGACCCGGCAGCGCGCTGGTGCTGACCGGTGCGCCTATCAGCGACTCTGTTGCCGGGTCCGGTCCCGCGTGCCCGGGACTAAAGCGCACGATCAGCCCAACGGCGATGCCGGTTCCGGTGAGAATAGCCATCGTCCACAAAGGGCCATCGGCATTGATGCCTACGCTCGCAGGCAGGCTGGTCCACAGGATATTTTGCAAAACGGCGGCTATTTTCATCGCCACGATTAAAACCAGACTGCAAGCAATACCAATGACGACTGCGGGTATCGATAATAGGAGCATGGTTCTGGCGCGTGGGTGCAGCATGAAAATATCCTTCTGAGTATCCTTGGCACTAATTTGCATGGACTCGTAAAGAGCGTCGACGCAAATGGTGCTGAAACGATAAAGTAATGATGCAACCTGAAAATTGTAAGCGCCAGGATGCTCAATTTTTCATGAATTTCAGTTCAATTGTGACGCAGATCGCTAAACCAGGGGCGCTTATGCGTTGGTCGTTGTTGTTAGCGCTTCATGAATTTAGAGTGTGCCAAAAGAATTATTTTGACTTTAGCGGAGCCGTAACGGAATGACAAAATTTGCTTTAGTAGGGGACGTAGGCGGAACGAATGCTCGTCTGGCGTTGTGCGATCTGGCAAGCGGGGAGATCTCCCGTGCAAAGACCTATTCCGGGCTCGATTATCCCAGTCTTGAAGCTGTTGTTCAGGTCTATCTGGAAGAGCATAACGTCAAGGTTGAGGACGGCTGTATAGCCATCGCCTGTCCCATTACCGGCGATTGGGTGGCGATGACCAACCACACCTGGGCATTTTCTATCGCCGAGATGAAAAAAAATCTGGGGTTCTCGCATCTGGAAATCATTAATGATTTCACGGCGGTGTCGATGGCGATCCCGATGTTGAAAGCCGAACATCTGATTCAGTTTGGCGGCGCGAAGCCGATTGAAGGCAAGCCGATAGCCGTCTATGGCGCAGGTACCGGGTTGGGCGTTGCTCATCTGGTTCATGTCGATAAGCGCTGGGTGAGCCTGCCGGGAGAGGGCGGGCACGTGGATTTTGCGCCTAACAGCGAAGAGGAAGGCATTATTCTGGAAGAGCTGCGTACCGAGCTGGGTCACGTCTCCGCCGAGCGCGTACTTTCAGGGCCCGGACTGGTGAACCTTTATCATGCGATCGTTAAATCTGACGGGCGTCTGCCGGAAAATCTGCAGCCTAAGGATGTGACTGAACGTGCGCTGGCCGATACCTGCATCGATTGCCGTCGCGCGCTATCGCTATTTTGCGTCATTATGGGCCGCTTTGGCGGTAACCTGGCGCTGACGCTCGGTACTTTTGGCGGCGTGTATATCGCTGGCGGCATTGTGCCGCGCTTCCTCGATTTCTTTAAAGCTTCAGGTTTTCGCGGCGGTTTTGAAGATAAAGGTCGGTTTAAAGCCTTCGTGCAGGATATCCCGGTCTATCTGATCGTCCACGACAATCCGGGGCTACTGGGATCCGGAGCCCACCTGCGTCAGACTCTGGGACAGGTTCTTTAATCCTTACGTTAACCCGGATAAATCGCTTATCCGGGTAACTTTCCTACAGATGCATGAGCTGGCGAAACTCTTTGACCTTGCTGCGGCTGACCGGAACCTGGAACTCCAGATCGCGAAGCCGCAGAATATAGGTGTTGTTAAACCAGGGTTCGATTTCGCGAATTTTGTTCAGGTTGACGCAGTACGAGCGGTGACAGCGGAAAAAGTGCGCCGTCGGTAGCTTGTTGCAGAACTCCGTAATATTCATCGGCATCACAAATGACTCTCTTCGGGTATAAACAAAAGTCATCTTTTCATGCGCTTCCGCATAGTAAATATCGTGGATGCTGGTGACGATAATCCGCTCATCTTTAATCAGGTTAATGGTGTCATTTTCCCTGGCCGGATTAGGCATCGCACCGGCGCTCGGCTGCTGCTGCTGCTGCCAGGCGCTGGTCAGCTTTTGCAGCATATTAATGATGCGCGACTCCTGATAGGGCTTCAGGATGTAATCAAAGGCTTCCAGCTCAAAGGCTTCCACCGCATGTTCTTTCCACGCGGTAATAAATACGATAAAGGGCTTATGCGCGAACTGGCTGATATTTTGCGCCAGTAGTACGCCATCCAGCGAAGGAATATTGATGTCGAGAAAAATGGCGTCGACTTTGTTGTGTTGTAAAAACTTCAGTACGTCCAGCCCGTCGTCAAAGGTGCCGACAATCTCCATCTCGCTATGGGTGTTAATCAACCAGGTGAGCTCTTGCTGCGCGAGGAACTCATCTTCAACAATGATGACTTTCATTTTATCTCCGCTCATGACAGCAGCGACTCCCTGGCCGCCTGGGGCGCGTGCTGGTGAGGCACATAGAAGGCGATTTCGGTCCCTGGCGTCAGGCGTCGGATATGCAGGCCTTCGCCGTACAGCAGCTTGACCCGATGATGAACATTGAGCAGGCCAATTTTATTTCCCGGCATTTCGTTAGCCTCGACTCTCGCCACTACCGCAGGGTCAATACCGTTCCCCGTATCGCGAACGCTAATTCGTACCCGATTTCCGCACTCATTAATGCCGATGGTCACCACCCCTTTACCTTTACAAGGCTGAATCCCGTGGACAATCGCATTCTCCACCAGCGGCTGAATAAGCAGGCTGGGGATCATAAAGCTGACTTCATCATCAATATCATAAATCACCGTCAGCTTGTCGCCGAAGCGAGCCTGTTCAATGGCGATGTAATCCTTGATTTGATACAGCTCCCTTTTGATGTCTATTTGTTCATCATCTTTTAATTCAATGTTGTAGCGGAGATAGCGCGACAGATTAAAAATTAACTGGCGCGCGGTGTCCGGATTCATGCGAATCGACGACGAAATCGCGTTCAGGGCATTGAATAAAAAGTGGGGGTTAATTTTGCTTTGCAGTGCGCGCAGTTCGGCTTTATTAGCCATTTCACGAAGCTGCTCTGCGCGGGAGACCTCCAGCTGAGTCGAGATGATTTGCGACAGGCCAATCGCCATTTCCTGTAGCGATGAGGTTATGCGGTGAGCGTGGCAATAATAGATTTTTAACGTACCGGTGACGATGCCTTTTTCCCATAGAGGAATGACCAGCATAGAGTGTATTTCCGGCGTCCGATGAGCTTCGTCATTGTTTTTAATAATGATTTTTCCATAGCGAATCGCCTGTTGCGTTGTCGGGCTGATAAAGTCGTCGTTATCCCGGTAGTTGATTTCCCCGACGCCGACGTAGGCCATCACATGTTGAGTATTGGTAATGGCGACGGCATCGGCATTAATATCGCGGCGGATAATATCGCATACCTGACGCAGGGACTCGCTATTGACGTGGCGAAACAAGGGGAGCGTTTTGTTAGCGATGTCGAGCGCCAGTTTCGCCTGACGCGCGGCGCTGGCCTCCTTTTCCCCTTCAACGCTCTGCACCAGCAAAACGATAAAACCGATGCATACGCTGCCAAGGATCATCGGAATACCGATTTTTGACACGATATCTATCCCCAGCGAGAACGATGGAGCCCACGCCACCACGAGTATCATGGTTAAGGTTTCGCACAGCATCCCGGCGAGGATCCCCGCTTTCCAGCGCTGCGCTTTAGGGACTTTACGACTGATTAACCCGGAGAGTAGACCGGCGACAATGCTGGTGATAAAGCAGGGGATGGCGGTGACGCCATCAATATCGATTAGATAGCGATGTACGCCGGCAATGACGCCCACTATCGCGCCTACCCAGGGGCCGAAGAGGATCCCGCCGGACATGACTGCGATAATACGCACGTTGACCAGTGAACCTTCGACCGGTACGCCGGACCAGGTACTGAAAAGGGCAAACAGGGAGAAAATGGCGGTAACGGCCAGCAGCTCTTTTGGCGTGTGCGCGGATTTATGCAGAAGTTCACGAAACAGGCGCAGGCGAATGAGAAAAAAGAGACAAATCAGCATTAATGCCGCGCGGTCAAAAACCGCCAGCAGCATAGTAAATATTTCGTGCATGTGTGCGCCGTGTTAATCGCGAGAAAGCAATATGATAGAAAACCTCGTCGCAGAAGACCAGCCGAAGAGAGGAATGAGGAAAAGTCACACAAATAAAAGGGGATTAATGACGATGCGCTGAGTTTCAATAGCGTCTGCGCAGGCGGTGCTTTTTGCGTAAAGTTAAAGATATCAAAATGTTAAATTTAATGAAGGGTATGATATCCAGGATGCTTCTTTCTGCCGTATTTAGCTGAAATGATGCCCGTTTTCAGCGTGAAAAATTTTTTTTAATCCACCTCTCGACAGGAAGAAAATATTCGGGTTATTTTCTAAACGTGCTGCGGTTGCAGCCGCGTCGCTCGGACGGTCCGGGCGCTAACGTTAATCCGAGGAATCTATGGCTGAATTCAGTCCTGAACGCCGTTTTACGCGTATCGATCGTCTCCCCCCGTACGTTTTTAATATTACTGCCGAACTCAAAATGGCTGCGCGACGCCGCGGCGAAGATATTATTGACTTCAGCATGGGTAACCCCGATGGCGCGACGCCGCCGCATATCGTTGAAAAGCTATGTACCGTTGCCCAGCGCCCCGATACGCACGGTTATTCCACCTCTCGCGGCATCCCGCGACTGCGCCGGGCTATTTCTCGCTGGTATCAGGATCGCTATGACGTAGAGATCGATCCGGAATCAGAAGCGATTGTGACCATCGGTTCAAAGGAGGGGCTGGCGCATCTGATGCTGGCGACGCTTGACCATGGCGACACCGTGCTGGTGCCGAATCCCAGCTATCCAATTCATATTTACGGTGCGGTGATTGCCGGAGCTCAGGTTCGTTCAGTTCCCCTCGTTGAAGGCGTGGATTTTTTTAACGAGCTTGAGCGCGCTATTCGTGAGAGCTATCCGAAGCCGAAAATGATGATCCTCGGTTTTCCATCCAATCCGACAGCGCAGTGCGTTGAACTGGAGTTCTTCGAGAAAGTCGTCGCGCTGGCGAAGCGTTATGACGTACTGGTCGTGCACGATTTGGCCTACGCCGATATTGTGTATGACGGTTGGAAAGCGCCTTCTATTATGCAGGTTCCCGGCGCGCGCGATGTGGCCGTCGAATTCTTTACGCTCTCAAAAAGCTACAATATGGCAGGCTGGCGTATTGGCTTTATGGTGGGTAACAAAACGTTGGTTAATGCGCTGGCGCGCATTAAAAGCTACCACGATTACGGCACTTTCACTCCTCTGCAGGTTGCGGCTATTGCTGCGCTTGAAGGCGATCAGCAGTGCGTTCGCGACATCGCCGAACAGTACAAACGCCGCCGGGACGTGCTGGTGAAAGGGTTACATGAGGCGGGCTGGATGGTGGAGTGCCCGAAGGCCTCGATGTACGTATGGGCTAAGATCCCTGAGCAGTACGCGGCCATGGGGTCCCTGGAGTTTGCTAAAAAGCTGCTGCAGGATGCTAAAGTCTGCGTTTCACCCGGCATCGGTTTTGGTGATTACGGTGATACTCACGTACGCTTCGCTTTAATCGAAAACCGCGATCGTATCCGCCAGGCCGTACGCGGTATTAAATCAATGTTCCGCGCCGACGGGCTGCTTCCGGCAGCGGCTAAGTTAACCAGCGAAAGCAACGAATAAAAAAAGGAGCCGAGAGGCTCCTTTTTTTAACACCGTTAAAGCTAGATCATCAGGGCGAAAGTACCGGCCCAAACGATGACCATAAAAGAAATGCCCATTAAGAAATATTTCACGACTCATCACTCCGCGCTCTCGGCGAGACGCCTTACATGAATTTGCTCTTCATTGCCTGCTCAGCTATCGCTAACTAAAACGACACTTTTTTAGCCGGCGGTAGCTGTAAATTCTGAGCGTAAACGGCTCCAGATGGCGCTAATGTACGCCTAAAAAATGAGGGAAACAAGAGCCATTTTTTTATTAATTTTTAGTTACTTACGAGTGTCGTGATTCGGCGACACATTAATTTCATTCGGTATTAAATTTCATTCTGGCGACGGTCGTTAACAATGGTTTTTGTAGGGATATAGTTACTTGATTTTGGGCTTTTTTCTGTCTGAATACGGGATGGGGTAACCATCCCGTAAGAGGATTAGACGGGTTTAGCGAGTGGCTGAGTTCTGATGTTGCCACTCTTGCGGATAGCGTGCCGGGGCAAAACGCAATGTGAGGAGCATTAACGCCAGGACGCAGGCGGCGTGAAACATCCAGCCCGGAAGGAAATTGCCGTTTAAGCTCCGCAGCAGCCCTGAAAGCCAGGGGGAAATACCTGCAATAATAAAGCCCACTCCTTGCATAAAGGCCACCAGGCGACCCGCGATAGCGGGGTGCTTCGCGTGATCGAGCGCCAGTACCAGGCAGAGCGGAAACGCGCCGCCAAGTCCAATACCGCAGCAGATAGCCCAGGCAAGCGGTAGCTGCTGCGGTAGCCAGATAAAGCCGCAGAAGCCGATGAGCTGCAGCGCCAGCGCCAGCATCAGAAGCTTTCGCCGATCTTCATGCCTGGCCAGAACAGGCAGAAGTAGCGCTCCGCCAGTCTGGCCGACGGTCATTAACGCCAAAAGGGTACCGCTAAACTGCGCGCTATAGCCTGACTGCATATAGTAGGGTGGCAGCCAGGCGATCAAACTGGCGTAACCGCCGTTTATCAAACCAAAATAGAGGCTAAGTATCCACGCTCGACGATGGCGAAAAACAGAGAGCTGTATTGTCGATGGCGTCTGGACAGGTAACGTTCTGCTTAGCGGCCACCAGCAAAGGAGCGCTGTCGCTGCGGGTAGCGCCCACCACGCAAGCGCGTGATACCAGATAGCGCTGTGCTGCGCCAGCCACGGCGTAAATGCGGCTCCCAGACCGCCACCGCCCATCAGCGCCGCTGACCAGAGTCCCATCACCTGAGGCGTCCGACGATGAAACAGGCGTTTTATTACCGCAGGAATGAGCGCCTGGATAATACCAATGCCGATCCCGCCAAGAAGCGCGCTGCTGAGTAATAGCGCGCTCTGCGGCGCCAGTTCGCGAAGTAAAGCTCCGGCGGCGATGATTAACAGACTGAAGGCGATACTTTGACGTTCGCTGAATCGGCTGTTAATCCAGCCGCCGGCAAGCGCCAGCAGACCCATCGCGATCACCGGGAGCGCAGTGAGCAGGGAGGCAAGCGTGAAGCTCATACCACTTGCCTGCTGTATCTGGGGAAGGAGCGGGCCTGGCGATGTCAGCAGCGGACGCATATTCATTCCGATAAGCACCAACACCAGCAGCATGGCGCCGTTACGTTGCGTCTGATTCATTGCCGGGTGACCGTGGCGTGTTGAGCGCTGAAGTAAGGATGGGGGGAATTCATTGCGATCTCCTGGGGCTATCAGTCAAAAGGCGCAGGGAGAGTACGCCTGTTGTTTGATAAGTTAAAATACTTATTTATGATTGAGTTCATTTGAATTGCTTATGAGTGAATTCATGTTGCTGCGACATCTCAATTACTTCATTGCCGTTGCTGAACAAGGTAGTTTTACGCGGGCCGCAGCGATACTGCATATTTCGCAGCCGGCTTTATCGCAACAGATTCGCCAGCTGGAGGAGTCTCTGGGCGTACGGCTTTTTGATCGCAGCGGGCGTCATACTTGTCTGACGGATGCCGGGAAGGTGTGGTTGACGTACGCGCACAGGGCGCGGCAGGAGCTCGCTGAGGGGCAGCGTGCGCTTCATGATGTGGAGGACCTGCAGCGCGGTTCGCTACGTATTGCGATGATGCCTACCTTTACGACTTACTTTGTGGGGCCGCTGGTGGCTTCGTTCTATCAACGTTACCCAAATATTACGCTGGATTTGCAAGAGATGACCCAGGAGCGAATGGAGGCCATGTTGCTCAATGATGAGCTCGATATCGGCATTGCTTTCGAAGGCAACGATGCGCGAGATATTGTTTATCAGCCGCTGCTTTCGGAAACCCTGGCGCTGGTGGTAGGCCGGCGTCACCCTCTGGCGACGGCCGAACGCGTCAAGCTGGCTGCGCTCAGTCAGGAATCTCTGATTCTGCTCAGTCGCGCTTTCGCGACTCGCCAGCAAATCGAACGTTACTGCCGGCAGCGTGATATTCAACCGAAAGTTCAGATGGAGGCTAACTCGATTAGCGCTCTCCTGGCCGTGGTAGAACGCACATCGCTGGCAACCCTGCTTCCGGCGTCCATTATTCTGGCGCGTGACGATCTCACTGCCATTGAACTCACCCCACCGTTACTCGCGAGAACCGCATGTCTGCTACAGCGAAAGGGCGCCTGGCAAAGCGCCGCGGCCCGCGAATTTATACTGATGGCGCATCGGGCTGCGATGAAGATCAGTGAAGGTCTTACAGATACTGAATAAGCGAGCTTTGTTGTTATGTTGATTTATGTTTATATGAAATGACTTATTAGCAGACTGGTAATTCATAAAGTATGGTCTTATTATGAAGTCAGGTTCATATCTGAAATTATATTGAAGGCCATTTGACGTTTAAAACTGAGGTATGCGCCACCGCTTCATGGCGCCAGAAAGGGTTTTTATTCTAATGTTTAAATTCACGGTTAGTCATTTGAGCGTGTATTCTGATGCCGGGAGATTAATACTGCCGTAGCTGGAGACCACGCCTTCTGCCCTTAGTCTATCCATTGCGATATTGAATATTTTATTTTTATTGTTTTCCGTTGCGTTTAGAATATTATCACCAAAGTGTGGGTTGGCTTGAATGATGTGATTGATGAATTCAATGAGCAGTTTATTTTGAAGAATAATTGAGGGATTATGCACCTCTTTATCCTCAATTATATTTAGCGGTTTTTCTGCAAATTCCAGAGGGCGGCTGCTGATGGTATGCTCATAAATTTTCTCAATCGCCTGATTAGTGATGTAAAGCTTATTCATCGTGATGGTTGGCTTCTCATCCTCATCGGGGGTGAAGTGACAGAAGAGGACGTTTCTTGCCGGTGAAATTATGCTGATCCGCTGTTCAGTAATGATGCTATCGGGGTTTTCTAGTACTTCCGTTAAATTCCTCGTGTGGCTGTACCACAGGCCAGATACGGAAACCCGGAGTTTTAACTGGGTAACAGGCGTTCCATATTGGGCATCCAGGTTCGGTTCACTTTCATTGAATCTAAAAATTTTGTTTATTTTGGAGTGAGGGGACCACGATCTTTCGCTTCTGCTCAATTCATCAATATTTGATGTGTTAAAAAAATAGGGTTTGTTGCCGCCCTGCTGATGGCGGATAGCACTCTTTAACGTTCCGTTGGTTCTGCCTAATTTGATGCAAAGGCTTATTGCACCAATATCATGCCAATGAAGCAGATCTTCTAATTCACAATTTAATAATTTTTGAGCGCGAGAGATTGAACAATATTCCAGTGGCGGAAGGTTGTTGAGTTTCCATATGTTCCGTTCTTTTCTTTCCATGGTCATTATTATCTTATGAAAAATAGGTTGGCTTTTGAGTTTCTTAAGCTGAATTTTGTCTACGTATTGATGATTGTATGATGTTTAATTCATGCTAAATAATTTATCAGAGATGATGTTGTATATCAATTGGTGAATCGGGTCAGACCGTTATCTGTCGTGCAGTCTATCACTTTTTCTGCAGTAATTAAATATATCGCTAATAGAAAATTATAATTGATAGCTATTATTACAGGGAATGATTTGCATTTAATTATTTATGTAGTGAATTGAATCCGGAGGTGTATACGACGTTAATGACAATACGGGATCGTGTGCTTTAGCTGGAGGTGGGAGTTCTCAGAACGTAAACTGTTCGATAAACGCCGGTTAACGAGCGTAGCTGGAAGGTTGAACAGCGGGCTGCCATCGCTTGCATCAGGCCTGCAACACGAAAATATCTCTAAAGGGGGCGGGGTGTCAGGCAGGGATTTCCCGATGTAACAAGGCAGATTGTCCCCTGCAGGAATCGAACCTGCAACTAGCCCTTAGGAGGGGCTCGTTATATCCATTTAACTAAGGGGACATGGCGCCGGGATTATAGCGTTATTTTCGGCGCACGTTAAGCTTGCGCGGCCCAACTGCTTAATCTATAGCCATTTAGCGCTTTTTTCTCTCTTCAGCCGCACGGGCTTTCTTCTCGTGGCTCATATCATTACGGATCTGAGCATGGCTTAATAACGCGAAAATAAAGGTCCCACCGCAGATGTTTCCGGCAAGGGTCGGGAGCGCGAACGGCCAGATGAATTCCTGCCACGGCAGCGTGCCGTTGAACACCAGGTAGAAAATCTCGACGCTGCCCACCACAATATGCGTAGTGTCCGCCAGGGCGATAAGCCAGGTCATCAGGATGATGACGATAATTTTCGCGGAGCCTGCGGCGGGAAACATCCACACCATGGTTGCGACCAGCCAACCGGAGATAATCGCATTGGCAAACATCTCCAGCGGAGGATTTTGCATCACCTTCAGGCTGATTTTAAGAAAGGCTTCGCGAGTCGGTTCATCGAACACGGGCATGACATCGAACGCCCATGCTGCGATAGCGGTTCCAATTAAGTTACCCGCCAGTACAACACCCCATAAACGTAACAGCAGGCCGATATTGCTGAGCGTGGGTTTATGCATAATCGGCAGGACGGCGGTGACGGTATTCTCGGTGAACAGCTGTTGCCGAGCGAGAATGACGATAACAAAGCCAAAGGTGTAGCCGAGATTTTCCAGCAAAAAACCGCCGGGCAGCTCGCTGAGATGGACATGGAATATGCCTTTGGCAACCAGCGAAGCCCCCATTGAGAGTCCTGCTGCAATCGCTGACCAGAGGAGCGCCATGGCATCGCGCTCAAGCTCTTTCTCTCCTTCCTGGCGAATCACTTCATGCGTAGCCATCGCCTGTGAAGGCAGGCGTTCTTCATCCACCTCAATTTCTTCACCATTCTGTTTTTCTTCACTTTCAACCTCAACATCTTCACTATCATGGTGAGTTTGCGGCTTCATAACTTTTCCTCAACGGCTGGTCTTTATTATAATCGTAGAGCGGTTTCGGTTATTTGGAGTGGATAAGCTCCTAAATTCTTTGTAATGACAAGATTAGCAATACGGAAATTGCAAAATGTGTATAGAATCGGGGGCATCAACAACGATGCCAAAAAAGGCTATGCTGAAAGCAGGCACATGCTTACGGGCGATATCTTAATGGAGGCGGCTGTCCTCGGATAACCCCCAGCGATAGCTAAAATTAACAGGGAGATACCTATGAATTTTCGCCTGTCGGCGCTTGCGCTTGGCGCCACATTGCTGGTGGGGTGCGCCAGTTCTGGTTCTGGCGATCTACCGCAGGGGCGTTCAGATCCGCTTGAAGGTTTTAACCGAACCATGTTCAACTTCAACTACAATGTTGTCGATCCTTATGTTCTTCGGCCTGTTGCCGTAGCGTGGCGAGATTATGTTCCGCAGCCGGCGCGTAATGGTCTGAGCAATTTTACCAGCAACCTTGAAGAACCTGCGGTAATGGTGAACTCCTTCCTGAAGGGCGATCCCTATAAAGGTATGGTGCACTTTACGCGTTTCTTCCTGAACACACTCCTCGGGATGGGTGGGCTGGTTGATGTAGCGGGAATGGCGAATCCAAAACTGCAACGCGTTGAGCCTGCTCGCTTCGGTAGCACCCTGGGTCACTATGGTGTGGGATACGGCCCCTATGTGCAGTTGCCTTTCTACGGCAGCTTTACGCTGCGTGATGAAGGCGGTGATATGGCTGATGACTTGTATCCGGTTCTTTCCTGGCTGACATGGCCGATGTCTATTGGTAAATGGATGGTAGAGGGAGTCGAAACCCGCGCGCAGCTGCTGGATTCCGATGGCTTGCTCCGTCAGTCCTCCGATCCGTATATCCTGATGCGTGAAGCTTACTTCCAGCGTCATGATTTTATCGCCAACGGCGGTAAACTTTCTCCGAATGAGAACCCCAACGCTCAGGCGATTGAAGGCGATCTCAAAGATATCGATTCACAGTAACCGTCGGGTTGAAAGTAAAAAGGGTGAACATGATGTTCACCCTTTTTTGTTGCTGCTGTTGATTAGAAACGGTAGTTAAAGTTCGCGCCGTACAGCCAGGCTTTACCTTCTGATTTAAAGGTATACGGCCCTTCTGTAAATTCGACGTGCTGACCGTGCATATAGGACACACCGACGTCGACGGAAGCATCTTTATTAAAGGCGTAAGTCGTACCGGCGCTGAGCCACAGGCGATCCTGATCCGGGATAGAGATGGAACGATTGGAAGCCGGAACCGGGCTATCATCAAAGGCGATACCGGTACGGAAGGTCCAGTTATCGTCATGGTAATAGGTGGTACCCAGAGCGATACGATAGGAATCTTTAAAACCTTCATCTTTATAGAACAGCGTTTCGCCGCCGCTGGTTTTGGTGGCTTTCAGCTCCTGGAACTGGCTCCAGCTGGTATAAGCCAGGCTGTAGTGAACGGCCCATTTTGGCGCTACGCGGTTATAACCTGAGATTTCCCACATTTCGGGCAGATTCAACGTCAGAGAACCGCCGATTGTCGAACCACCTGTGCCGTAAGGCAGTCCCAGACCGAGGGCAGAGTTAATAGGGTTGAGGGATGACGGCAGACTGCTCTTATAATCTCCGTCAAAATCAACTTTGACCTCAGAGCGGTAGGTTAAGCCGTAGCGGTTGTTTTTATCGACTTCATATAAAATGCCCGCATTCCAGCCGAAGCCCCACTCATCACCCTTCAGACGAGCGATTTGCGTATCGCGGCTGATACCGCCAGCCTGTTGACCAATTGCCGCGGCTTGGGCCGGAGAGAGTTTGCCGGCTTTCACCATTCCCGGTAGCTGCGCGCCGATAATATCCGGTAAATCGCCCGCGTAGCGCTCTAGTTTAGCTCTGGCATAGACGGCGTCAAAGCCTAAACCAAAGCTCCAGTGATCGTTGAGACGATAGGCGCCGCTCAGATTGAGGTTGAGGGTTTCGAGGTCGGTTGTACCGCCCATTGAGCCCGCGGCAAAATCATTGTTGAACTCGGTGGCTAAACCATAGTTAGACGTCAGAGAAGCCCCCCAGCCAAACTGGTCGTTAATCGGCGCCACAAAGTGCAGATTGGGTACCCATGCGGTTGGCGCGATATTGTCCTGGCTGGCGTCATTACCGATAACTGAACTGCCGGTGACGTTGACATCAGGATCGACAAAAATAGCGCCGCCCGAGAAAGTCGGACGGTCGAACATCATAATCAATGCCGGGTTACGGCTGACGTTTCCAGCATCGTCAGCAATAGCTCCTTCACCTGAATAGGCGCGACCAAGGCCCGATGAAGAGAATTCGTTTAACTGAAAGCCTGCCGACCAGGCCTGGCTTGAAACAAGTGCTACAGCCACTGCAAGGGCAGATTGGGTAAGGCGGGTTTTCTGGCTCATGCCCATAACCTCATAGAGTTATTTTTATTTAAACAATGTTACATGCTGTAACAGGAGCGCGAAGTGTAGGGTCTGCTTTACGACAGAGAAATCAGACCAGTGCGCTGAGTATAGGTCTGACCAGATGATATGTTGCAAGTTTGTTTATAAGTTTTTTCAATTGTGATCTAAGAAACGCGATCCAGTTGGCAAATTTGCCGGGGTACCCGCAATCCAAAGTAGGCACTTTTTGTTTTGGATCATTTTTAAGTGTGATTTCGGTCACTTATCTCCTTTGTCGCCATTAACGACTGGAGGCAGGCATGCCCCGGGCGTAAAATAAGCACATTATTTGTCTGGCACCTTGAGTGCATATACAGAGGAAATCTACGATGAGTAAATGCAGTGCTGATGAAACCCCGGTTTGCTGCTGTATGGATGTTGGTACCATCATGGACAACACCGATTGCACCGCATCTTATAGCCGCGTGTTTGCGAACCGCGCCGAAGCGGAAGAAATGCTTGCCGCATTGAGTGAAAGAGCGCGTAATGTTGAATCGGAGCCGTGCAAAATCACCCCGACCTTTACTGATGTTGATGGCGGCGTGAAGCTGGATATCGATTTCGTGTTTAGCTGCGAAGCTGAAACCCTGATTTTCCAGCTCGGCCTGCGTTAATCCCTTCCCAAACGCTCCTCCTCGCAGGGGCGTTATCTTTTCTAATCAATGTGTTTTGGCTCGCACTTTTTCTGTTCCCCGATTGGCTTAATGTAAAATATTAGTTAAAACTGTTATCAGGTCAGACCACTTTGTTTTATCGGTTAACAGGGGAGCGTTATGAGTCAGGCATTACCGCTAGTCACCCGTCAGGGCGATCGTATCGCCATCGTCAGCGGTTTACGTACGCCGTTTGCCCGGCAGGCGACGGCTTTCCACGGCGTTCCAGCCGTTGATTTAGGTAAGCTGGTGGTCGGCGAAATGCTGGCTCGCAGCAATATCCCCGCGGATATAATAGACCTGCTGGTATTTGGTCAGGTGGTACAGATGCCGGAAGCACCGAACATCGCGCGGGAAATTGTGCTGGGTACCGGTATGAGCGTACATACTGATGCCTATAGCGTCAGTCGCGCCTGTGCGACCAGCTTTCAGGCGGTGGCCAACGTCGCGGAGAGCCTGATGGCGGGAACCATTCATGCAGGCATCGCCGGCGGGGCCGACTCCTCTTCCGTATTGCCCATTGGCGTGAGCAAAAAACTTGCCAGAACGCTTGTTGATGCCAACAAAGCCCGCACTTTGGGACAGCGCCTGAAGCTCTTTTCCCGGCTGCGTTTCCGCGATCTTCTCCCTGTGCCACCAGCTGTTGCCGAATATTCCACCGGTCTGCGGATGGGCGATACCGCTGAGCAGATGGCGAAAACGTGGGGTATCACGCGTGAGCGGCAGGATGCGCTGGCGCTTCGTTCGCACCAGCTTGCGGCGAGGGCCTGGGAGGAAGGGAAATTAACGGCAGAAGTCATGACTGCCTACACGCCGCCGTTCCGTGAACCTCTGGAACAGGATAACAACATCCGTAAGAATTCAACGCTGGCAGATTACCAAAAGTTACGTCCGGCCTTCGATCGCAAACACGGTAGCGTGACCGCCGCTAACAGTACGCCGTTAACCGATGGGGCGGCGGCGGTGATCCTGATGACCGAATCCCGGGCTAAAGCGCTTGGGTTAATACCGCTGGGCTACCTGCGCAGCTACGCTTTTACCGCGATTGATGTTCGCCAGGATATGCTGCTGGGTCCGGCGTGGTCGACGCCGCTGGCGCTGGAAAGAGCCGGGCTGACGCTGGCCGATTTAACCCTGATTGATATGCATGAAGCCTTTGCTGCGCAAACGCTGGCGAATTTGCAATGCATGGCCAGCGATCGATTTGCCCGTGAGGTGCTTGGCCGCTCTCAGGCTATCGGCGAAGTCGATGAGAGCAAATTCAACGTGCTTGGCGGTTCGATTGCCTACGGCCATCCCTTTGCCGCCACCGGCGCGCGAATGATTACCCAAACGCTGCATGAACTGCAGCGTCGCGGCGGAGGATTTGGGCTGGTTACCGCCTGCGCGGCGGGTGGGTTGGGTTCAGCTATGGTTCTGGAGGCCGAATGATGGAAACCGTGTCGGCATTTACGCTTGAGGTTCGCCCGGACAATATCGCTGTCATCACCATTGACGCGCCAGGTGAAAAAATGAACACCCTGAAAGCTGAGTTCGCCAGCGAGGTGCGGGGAATTATCCGTCAGCTCCGCGACAATAAAGAACTGCGCGGCGCGGTATTTATTTCCGCAAAAGCGGATAACTTTATCGCCGGGGCCGATATCAACATGATTGCCCGCTGTCATTCCGCTCAGGAAGCGGAGGCGCTGGCCCGTCAGGGGCAGCAAATCATGGCCGAGATCCACGGGCTCCCCATTCCAGTGATCGCCGCAATTCACGGCGCATGCCTGGGCGGAGGCCTGGAACTGGCGCTGGCCTGCCACGGGCGGGTATGCAGCGATGATAATAAAACCCGGCTTGGCCTGCCGGAAGTTCAGTTGGGCCTGCTGCCAGGTTCTGGCGGCACCCAGCGTTTACCGCGATTAATTGGCGTCAGCAGCGCGCTGGAGATGATCCTGACCGGCAAACAGCTTCGCCCGCGCCAGGCTCTGAAGGCGGGACTGGTCGATGAAGTGGTGCCACAGACCATCCTGCTACAAACCGCAGTTGAACGGGCTCTTAAAGGTCGTCCGGCAAGCCGTACCGTCCCGGCGCGCGAACGTATTCTCGCAGGACCTCTCGCCCGCAGCCTGCTGTTTCGTCTGGTAGCGAAAAAGACGCATCACAAAACCCAGGGCAACTACCCGGCAACTGAGCGCATTCTGCAGGTGATTGAGACCGGACTGGCGCAGGGCTGCAGCAGCGGATACGCAGAAGAAGCCCGCGCTTTTGGCGAGCTGGCGATGACGCCGCAATCGCAGGCGCTACGATCGATTTTTTTCGCCAGCACCGATCTAAAAAAGGATCGCGGTGCGGATGCGCAGCCCGTCGCGCTGCGTAGCGTGGGCATTCTTGGCGGAGGACTGATGGGGGGCGGCATCGCCTACGTCACCGCATGCAAAGGAGAATTGCCGGTCCGCATTAAGGACATTCAGCCGCGCGGGATAAATCATGCATTGAAATACAGTTGGGATCTGCTCGATAAACAGGTGCGCCGCCGCTATCTGCGCGCCAGCGAGCGCGATCGCCAGATGGGGTTGATTACCGGTTCGCTGGATTACCAGGGCTTTGCCCATCGCGATGTGGTGATCGAAGCGGTATTTGAAGATCTGACGCTCAAGCAGAAAATGGTCAGCGAAGTGGAACAACACTGCCACCCGGAGACGATCTTTGCCTCTAATACGTCGTCTTTACCGATCGCAGAGATCGCGGCGCAAGCGAGCAGACCGCATCGGGTTATCGGCCTGCACTTTTTCAGCCCGGTAGAAAAAATGCCGCTGGTCGAAGTGATTCCACATCGTGGTACCGATCGGCAGACTATTGCCACGGTGGTAAAGCTGGCGAAGCTGCAGGGGAAAACGCCGATTGTCGTCGCGGATAAAGCCGGATTTTATGTTAACCGAATTCTCGCGCCCTATATTAATGAAGCCATGCGCCTGTTAATAGAAGGGGAGCCGATCGATCACATTGATAAGTCGTTGGTTCAATTTGGCTTTCCGGTAGGGCCAATTCAGCTTCTTGATGAAGTGGGGATCGAGACCGGCACTAAAATTATTCCCGTTCTGGAGGCGGCATGGGGAGAGCGTTTTAGCCCGCCTGCAAACATCATTAGCGCAATTCTGAATGACGATCGCAAAGGGAGAAAAAATAACCGGGGTTTCTATCTTTATGCGGTAAAAGGGCGTAAAAGCAAAAAACGGCCCGACCCGGCGATTTACAACCTGCTGGGTATCGCTTCTCCACAGGCGCGCTTGTCCGCGCAGCAGGTGGCGGAACGCTGCGTCATGATGATGCTCAATGAAGCGGCGCGCTGCTTCGATGAGCAGGTTATTCGCAACGCTCGCGATGGCGATATCGGCGCCGTGTTTGGCATTGGCTTTCCGCCGTTCCTTGGCGGCCCGTTCCGCTATATGGATAGATTGGGTGCGGGGGAAGTCGCAGCGATTTTGCAGCGTCTGGCCGCACAATACGGCCCGCGTTTTACACCATGTGACACTTTGTTACACATGGCCGAGCAGGGGGCGACCTTTTGGCCCGCTGATGAACGTACGACCTAAGTTGTGGTCAAAGAAGGTAAATCCGTTTGTGAATGGCGCAGTGCTTTGGCGATTTTGTAAGCGATAGTTGACTATACTTACGCCATTGAGGTAAAAAACAGCGTTTCATTCGTTGAATGGATCAGGCACAATGCCCGGCCACCGGGTCACCTGCGTATCGTCTACGTGGGTAAGACCGCGGTGCTTCTGGTTAACAAAAGCGGTGCAATATGCAAGTTTTTATCATGCGTCACGGCGACGCTGCCCTCGATGCAGCCAGTGACTCGGTTCGTCCATTAACCGTCTGCGGTTGCGATGAGTCTCGTCAGATGGCAACCTGGCTGAAAGGTCAAAAAGTGGATATTGAGCGAGTTCTTGTCAGTCCCTACCTGCGTGCAGAACAGACGCTGGAAATCGTTGGGGAGTGCATGAATCTGCCAAAAGATGTCGACGTGATGCCGGAACTCACGCCGTGCGGCGATGTTGGCATGGTCAGCGCTTATCTCCAGGCGCTGGCGAATGAAGGTGTGGCGACGGCGCTGGTCGTGTCCCACCTCCCTCTGGTGGGGTACCTCGTCTCAGAGCTGTGCCCGGGGGAAACTCCCCCGATGTTCACCACTTCGGCGATTGCCTGCGTTACGCTTGATGCCAGCGGCAAAGGCGAGTTCAACTGGCAAATGAGCCCCTGCAATTTGAAGATGGCGAAAGCTATCTGATTTCCTCCGGAGCCGACGTTTTACGGAAGCTCCGGCGGTTGCCACTCTTCAACTTCAATCAGTACCAGCAGTGCGGCGTCACCGCCGTACTCTTTTGGTGCCTGATGAAACGCCATGATATGCGGGTGCTGAGCCAGCCATAGCGGCGTTTGCTGTTTGAGAATATGCTTCCCATGCCCGTGCATTACGCAGGCGCAAAATACGTGCTCGCGACGGCAGGCGGCAATCAACGCCCCCAGCTCCTGCTTGGCCTGCTGCTGGGTCAAACCGTGCAGATCGAGAAACAGCTCCGGCGAATAATCACCCCGACGCAGTTTTTTCAGCTCAAAGTGGCTGACGTCCGCACGCACATACTTCACCGATCCTTCGGTATTCAGCAACGGCTGAAACTCATCAGAAAAGTAGTGGCTGTTATCGGCCTGCTCCTGGAGCAGCCGCTTGGGCGGTACTTCAGCGATTTTTTTGCGCTGCGGACGGTGAACAATGGTGTCCTGCTTAATCTGACGAGTGCCGGTCATTAGCTGCCGGAACAATGCCTGATCCTCCTCGCTTAGCGTTGTTTTCTTTTTCATTACCTGGTCTCATTTTTTCTTTGCCGGTAGTTTACCCGACTCGCCACGCATCCAGGCAAGGAAAACCTCTTTTTCCCCCTCAGCGTGACGTAAGAATGCTGATTTATCCCCGTCTTCGTGGCAAACTAGCCGCCGAATTTATAGCAGAGCGTGCCCTGGGGGATAGCGTGGATAAAATTTTTGTTGATGAAGCCGTTAATGAGCTTCATACCATTCAGGACATGCTGCGTTGGGCGGTTAGTCGCTTCAGCGCTGCAAATATCTGGTACGGACACGGTACCGACAACCCGTGGGACGAAGCGGTGCAGCTGGTGATGCCGTCGCTGTATCTGCCGCTCGATATTCCGGAAGATATGCGCACCGCGCGCCTGACTTCCAGTGAGAAACACCGAATCGTTGAGCGCGTGATTCGCCGCATTAACGAACGCATTCCGGTCGCTTATCTGACCAACAAAGCCTGGTTCTGCGGACATGAGTTTTACGTCGATGAGCGCGTGCTGGTGCCGCGCTCGCCGATTGGCGAACTCATTAATAACCATTTTTCCGGCCTGATTGACCACTATCCGCAGCACATCCTCGATATGTGCACCGGCAGCGGCTGTATCGCTATCGCCTGCGCTTACGCTTTTCCGGAAGCGGAAGTCGATGCGGTCGATATTTCCCCTGATGCGCTGGCCGTTACCGAGCAGAACGTAGAAGACCATGGCTTAATTCACCACGTGACGCCAATTCGCTCCGATCTGTTCCGCGACCTGCCGAAGGTGCAATACGATCTGATCGTCACTAATCCGCCGTACGTCGATGAAGAAGATATGTCCGACCTGCCGGGTGAATATCGTCATGAACCGGTTCTCGGCCTGGCGTCCGGTAGCGATGGCCTGAAGCTAACTCGGCGGATCCTGGCCTGCGCGCCGGATTATCTCAGCGATGACGGTATCCTGATTTGTGAAGTCGGCAACAGCATGGTACATCTGATGGAACAGTATCCTGACGTTCCATTTACCTGGCTGGAGTTTGAAAACGGCGGCGATGGCGTCTTTATGCTGACTAAACCGCAGCTGATTGCCGCCCGCGCGCATTTCGGCATCTATAAAGACTAAAACAACACGCAAACATAACGACAAGAACGGAGCCGTGATGGCAGGAAACACAATTGGACAACTCTTTCGCGTCACGACGTTTGGCGAATCGCACGGCCTGGCGCTGGGCTGTATCGTCGACGGCGTACCGCCCGGCATTCCGCTAACCGAAGCCGATCTGCAGCACGATCTCGATCGCCGACGTCCGGGAACATCGCGCTATACTACCCAGCGCCGCGAACCGGACCAGGTTAAAATCCTCTCCGGCGTATTCGAGGGGGTGACTACCGGGACCAGCATTGGTCTGCTGATTGAGAATACCGATCAGCGTTCTCAGGATTACGGCGCGATTAAAGACGTTTTCCGCCCGGGCCACGCTGACTACACCTACGAACAGAAATATGGCCTGCGCGACTATCGCGGCGGCGGTCGTTCCTCTGCCCGTGAAACCGCTATGCGCGTGGCTGCCGGAGCGATTGCCAAGAAATTCCTCGCCGCGAAATTCGGGATTGTGATTCGCGGCTGCCTGACCCAGATGGGGGATATTCCTCTGGCTATCAAAGATTGGGAACAGGTTGAACA
Source organism: Klebsiella sp. HN106 (assembly GCF_051209435.1). Lineage (NCBI taxonomy): Bacteria > Pseudomonadati > Pseudomonadota > Gammaproteobacteria > Enterobacterales > Enterobacteriaceae > Klebsiella > Klebsiella sp. HN106. Next base: position 219,488 of record NZ_JBLURD010000004.1, read on the forward strand.
AAACCCGTTCTTCTGTCCGGATCCAGAGAAAATTGAAGCGCTCGATGAACTGATGCGAGGCCTGAAAAAAGAGGGCGACTCCATCGGAGCGAAAGTAACCGTGGTGGCCGATGGCGTTCCGCCGGGGCTCGGTGAGCCGGTATTTGACCGCCTCGATGCGGACATTGCGCACGCGCTGATGAGCATTAATGCGGTGAAGGGCGTGGAAATTGGCGATGGTTTTGAGGTGGTGAAGCTTCGCGGCAGCGAAAACCGCGATGAAATTACCAAAGCGGGTTTCCAGAGCAACCACGCGGGCGGCATTCTAGGTGGTATCAGCAGCGGTCAGCAGATCGTGGCGAACATTGCGCTGAAGCCTACCTCCAGTATTACCGTTCCGGGACATACGATTAATCGCTCTGGCGAAGAAGTCGAGATGATCACCAAAGGGCGTCACGATCCCTGCGTTGGCATTCGTGCGGTACCGATTGCCGAAGCGATGCTGGCGATCGTGCTTATGGATCACTTTATGCGTCAGCGCGCGCAAAATGGCGACGTGACGACATCAATTCCACGCTGGTAATAGATGAAAAAAACCGTTATCGCACTGCTGGCGCTTCTCGCCAGCGGTACCAGCCTGGCGGCAACGCCGTGGCAGAAAATCTCCCAGCCCATCAGCGGCAGCCCGCAGTCGATCGGTGCATTTGCCAATGGCTGCATCGTCGGCGCGCAGGCGCTGCCGTTAAACGCCACCGGCTATCAGGTGATGCGTACCGATCAGCGCCGCTACTTCGGCCATCCGGATCTCGTGCAGTTTATTCAGCGTCTAAGCAACCAGGCGTATAACAGAGGTATGGGAACGGTACTGATTGGCGATATGGGGATGCCGGCCGGGGGGCGTTTCAACGGCGGTCATGCCAGCCATCAGTCCGGGCTTGACGTCGATATTTTTCTGCAGCTTCCGCAGGCGCGCTGGAGTTCAGCTCAGCTGCTGAAGCCGCAGGCGCTGGATCTGGTGGCCCGCGATGGTCAGCGCGTCGTGCCCTCGTTGTGGAGCCCGCAAATTAGCCAGCTGATTAAGATGGCGGCGGAAGATAGCGACGTCACGCGTATTTTCGTCAACCCGGCAATTAAGCAGCAACTGTGCCTGGATGCCGGTAACGATCGCGACTGGCTACGCAAAGTTCGCCCATGGTTCCAGCACCGGGCGCATATGCACGTGCGCCTGCGCTGTCCGGCAGGCAGCCTTGAGTGCGAAGATCAGGCTCCGCCACCGGCCGGCGATGGCTGCGGTGCGGAATTGCAAAGCTGGTTTGAACCCCCTAAACCAGGATCAACCCCACCTGTGAAGAAGACGCCGCCTCCGCTGCCGCCTTCCTGCCAGGCGCTACTGGATGAGCATGTTCTTTAATGGATAGTTTTATCGATCTTTTTATGGTATCGCCGACGGTAATGGTGGTGCTGTTTTTCGTGGCCATTCTGGCGGGATTTATTGACTCCCTGGCGGGCGGCGGCGGGCTATTAACCGTCCCGGCCCTGATGGCGGCGGGTCTTCCTCCAGCGCAGGCGCTGGCAACGAATAAGCTGCAGGCCTGCGGCGGGTCGCTGTCCGCTTCGCTTTATTTCATCCGCCGCAAGGTAGTGAATCTGGCCGACCAGAAGCTCAATATTCTGATGACCTTTCTCGGCTCGACCGGCGGCGCGCTGCTGGTCCAGCACGTCCAGTCTGATGTTCTCAAACAGATACTGCCAATCCTGGTTATCGGCATTGGCCTCTATTTTCTGCTGATGCCGAAACTCGGCGAAGAGGACCGGCAGCGACGTCTGTACGGTCTGCCGTTTGCCCTGGTGGCTGGCGGCTGCGTCGGTTTTTACGATGGTTTCTTTGGCCCGGGCGCCGGATCCTTTTACGCGTTGGCTTTCGTCACCCTGGCGGGGTTCAATCTGGCGAAATCGACCGCGCATGCAAAATTGCTTAACGCGACGTCCAACGTTGGCGGCCTGCTGCTGTTTATTATTGGCGGTAAGGTGATTTGGGCGACCGGCTTTGTGATGATGGCCGGGCAGTTTATCGGCGCTCGCGCGGGATCTCGACTGGTGCTGAGCAAAGGACAGTCACTGATTCGGCCAATGATCGTTGTGGTGTCGGCGGTGATGAGCGCGAAACTTCTTTATGATAGCCATGGACAGGAGATCCTCCGCTGGTTGGGGATGAACTAATGAACAGTACGCATAAATACGAACAGCTGATCGAAATCTTCGACGGCTGTTTTGCCGATGATTTTAATACCCGTCTGATTAAAGGCGATGACGAACCGATCTATCTTCCAGCAGATGAAGAGGTGCCCTATAACCGCATCGTCTTTGCCCACGGCTTTTATGCCAGCGCGCTGCACGAGATTTCGCACTGGTGCATTGCCGGAAAGGCGCGCCGCGAGCTGGTTGATTTCGGTTACTGGTACTGCCCGGACGGGCGCGACGCGATGACCCAGTCAAAATTTGAAGACGTCGAGGTGAAACCTCAGGCGTTCGACTGGCTGTTTTGCGTGGCGGCGGGATATCCGTTTAACGTCAGCTGCGACAATCTGGAAGGGGATTTTGAACCCGATCGGATCGCTTTTCAGCGGCGGGTACATGCCCAGGTCATGATCTATCTGGAGCAAGGGATCCCTGAGCGTCCCGCGCGTTTTATCAAGGCGCTGCAAGAATATTACCAAACGCCGCCTTTGACGGCAGAACAGTTCCCGTGGCCGGAAGACCTGCACTAAGGCCACGCTTTACATAATATGAGGAAAGAAGATGATCGCGGAGTTTGAATCACGCATTCTGGCGTTAATTGACAATATGGTAGACCACGCCAGTGATGATGAACTGTTTGCCGGCGGTTATCTGCGCGGCCACCTGACGCTGGCGGTGGCCGAGCTGGAAGGAGAAGGGGAGCATACTGCGCAGGCGGTGCATGATAAAGTGACCCAAAGCCTGGAAAAAGCCATCAGCGCGGGCGAACTGTCGCCGCCGGATCAGATACTGGTGCAGGGAATGTGGGACAGTTTGTATCAGAAGGCGATGCAGGCGTAGTTCTGTAGCGCTTCCTTAAGCCGACGCCCGGCGTTCATCCCGCCGGGCACGGTTCCTCCGCTATTATTTCACCGCTCTCCCCTTCAGCAGTTTTCTTACCCATAGCCGGTTCGGATTCAGCGCAGCTAGCGTCTCTTGATCCATCGGTAATGGCTCATTGCTCATTTGCGCCGCGAGGATCTCTGCCGCGAGCGGGGCGGAGCAGAGGCCGCGCGAACCCAGCGCTCCCAGCATATAAAGATTGCGGTAAACCGGCGCTGCTCTGGCCTTATCCTGATGTTCAGCCAGCGAGGCATATTCACTTAAGGTCGCGTCATAATCAGGCACGCTGCCGACCATCGGCAAATGATCGCGCGTCGCACAGCGCACGCCGCTGCGGGACTCATTCGCGCTTACGTCAACCTCCCGCGTCCATTGCGCCTGCGGGAAACAGTCTATCAGACGCTGTCGATTCTGCTGCTGATCGTCGGCGCTAAACGCGGTATCCGTCTGTCCACGATGATAGCTGGCGCCGATGCAGTGCTGCTGGTTGTGCGGGTTTTGCGGCGTCAGGTAGCCGTTGTAGCACAGCACCTGGCGTAAAGACGATAGCCCTGGCGTTGTTGGTATATGGCTGACCTGGCCGGCGACGGGATACATCGGAAGATGCTCCGTCTGGCTGAAGCGGGTTACCTGATGGCCATTGGCCAGCACCACGACTTCATGAAACTGACGATCGTTTAATTGCCAGCCGGTATTGTCCGCGCTGATAGTCTCTACGGGATATCGGTAGTGAACCCGTAATCCGCGAGTGGCGGCGAGCGCCAGCAGTTCTGCGGTTAACTGCTGGGGGCACAGCCAGCCTCCGGCAGGATAGGTTATTCCTCCGCAGCCGGTTTCCACTCCTGCTTGTTCCGCAGCGCTCTGCGCATTAACGGCGAGGGCGATTTCCGGCGGCAGATTAAGCTCAACCATCTGGGCAATTTTATGCGCGCTTTTTTCATCCCAGCCCAGCTGCGTCACCCCGCACCAGTCATGATCGAACATGACCGGCAGATCGTCGTAGAGGCGGCGAGCGAAAGTAAATGCAGCGGGGAAAAAGCGGGCCAGGGCGGGGTCGTGCTGGCTGAGCAGCGGATAGAGCGCTCCCTGGCGATTGCCGGATGCGCCTTGTGCCGGAGCGTCATCGGCGCAGTATAGTGTCACCTGCCACCCGCGCCGCAGCAGCGCCAGAGCGAGCAGGGCGCTGGCGATCCCTCCGCCAACAATCGCCGCATCGCGCTGTTCAGTGCCGCTGCGGGCAAACCACGGCGCACGCGCGGGAAAGTTGAGTCGTTGATTCATTTCCCCGATGAGCATTTCTCGCTTGCGGCCAAAGCCCTTGCGTTTCTGCATGCTGAAACCGGCTTCCTCCAGCCCGCGGCGCACAAAACCTGCGGAGGTAAAGGTGGCCAGAGTGCCGCCGGGTCTCGCCAGGCGAGCCATTGCCGCAAAGAGTTCCGCCGTCCACATGTCCGGGTTTTTGGCGGGCGCAAAGCCATCCAGAAACCAGGCGTCTACCTGCTGATTGAGCGAGTCGTCCAGCTCGTTGGTCAGCTGGTTAATATCGCCAAACCATAAATCCAGCGTGATGCGGCCCTCGTCCAGCAGCAGTCGATGACAGCCGGCAAACGGCAGCGGCCAACGGGCCTGCAGCTGCTCGGCCCAGGGCGCAAGCTCCGGCCAGTGCTGGTGAGCGAGGCGCAGATCGTCCGCGCGCAGCGGGAATTTTTCGAAACTGATGAAGTGTAATCTTTGCAGGGTAGCCTGAGGGTTATCGCGGCGAAAAACGTCAAACGCCTGCCACAGCGTCAGAAAGTTAAGGCCGGTACCGAACCCGCTTTCGGCAACCACAAATAACGGACGTGAGTGTGTTGAAAAACGTTCGTTGAGCCGGTTGCCGTCGAGGAAAACGTAGCGCGTCTCTTCCAGACCGTTGTCATTGGAAAAGTAGACATCGTCGAAATCTCGGGAAACAGGTGTACCCTCAGCGTTGAATTCCAGGTTGGCAGGTTGTATGGCGTTTTGTTTCACGTAAGTTACTCGAATCACAAGGCGTAGAACGATCTTAACGATGTGTGCCTGAGGGCGCAAATTTATACACAAATTGGCTGATCGGACTTGTTCGGCGTACAAGTGTACGCTATTGTGCGACTCGAAACTTAATATAGTGCGACTTACAGAGGTATTGAATGAAACGTGCAGTGATTACTGGCCTGGGCATCGTTTCCAGTATTGGTAATAACCAGCAGGAAGTCCTGGCATCTCTGCGTGAAGGACGCTCCGGGATCACTTTCTCTGAAGAGTTTAAAGATTCGGGAATGCGCAGCCACGTATGGGGCAACGTTAAACTGGATACAACCGGTTTGATCGACCGTAAAGTGGTTCGTTTCATGAACGATGCCTCTATCTATTCCTATCTCTCCATGCAGCAGGCGATTGAAGATGCAGGCCTGAAAGATGAGGTCTATCAGCAAAACCCGCGCGTGGGCCTGATTGCCGGTTCTGGCGGTTCTTCTAAATCTCAGGTTTTTGGCGCTGATGCCATGCGCAGCCCGCGCGGTCTGAAAGCTGTAGGTCCTTATGTGGTGACCAAGGCGATGGCATCCGCGGTCTCCGCTTGCCTTGCAACACCTTTCAAAATTTACGGTGTGAACTACTCTATCAGCTCCGCCTGCGCAACGTCTGCGCACTGCATCGGTAATGCTGTGGAACAAATCCAGCTGGGCAAACAGGATATCGTGTTTGCCGGTGGCGGCGAAGAGCTGTGCTGGGAGATGGCGTGTGAGTTCGACGCGATGGGCGCGCTGTCCACCAAATATAACGAAACGCCGGATAAAGCTTCCCGTACTTATGATACCCACCGTGATGGTTTCGTTATTGCTGGCGGCGGCGGTATGGTTGTGGTTGAAGAGCTGGAACATGCTCTGGCGCGCGGCGCGCACATCTATGCTGAAATCGTTGGCTACGGCGCAACTTCCGATGGCGCAGATATGGTTGCCCCGTCCGGTGAAGGTGCGGTTCGCTGCATGAAGATGGCGATGGAAGGCGTAGATACGCCGATTGACTATCTGAACTCCCACGGTACCTCTACGCCGGTAGGCGACGTGAAAGAGCTGGGGGCGATTCGCGAAGTCTTCGGCGATAACAGCCCGGCTATCTCCGCGACCAAAGCGATGACCGGTCACTCCCTGGGCGCCGCTGGCGTACAGGAGGCTATCTACTCTCTGCTGATGCTGGAACACGGCTTTATTGCCCCGAGCATCAACATTGAAGAGATGGACGAACAGGCAGCTGGTCTGAACATTGTGACCGAGCCGACCGAGCGTGCGCTGACTACCGTAATGTCTAACAGCTTCGGCTTTGGCGGTACTAACGCCACGCTGGTGATGCGTAAATACAGCGCATAACGAGCATGCTTTGCAAGGGGAGCCTGCCGGCTCCCCTTTTTTGTATTCTTGACAGACCCATGGGTGTAAAGGCAAACTCCTGCCACAACATTATTCTCTCAGATAATGCGTAAGCGTTTAACGTCATCCAACGCGCCTTAAACCTGATAATCAGGTGGAGAGGGCGTGGCCATCACCTCGCCTTACTCTGCGAACTGGAGTAAAGCATGTCCGCAGTCACTGAAACAAAAAAAACGCCTTCAGCGAATGGTTCGCTGTTTCGGATCACTTTCGCCGTTTTTCTTACCTATATGACCGTTGGCCTGCCGCTGCCGGTTATCCCCTTGTTCGTCCATCAGGAACTGGGCTTCGGCAACACCATGGTTGGTATCGCCGTTGGTATCCAGTTTCTGGCGACCGTATTAACCCGCGGCTATGCAGGTCGTCTGGCGGACCAGTACGGCGCGAAACGCTCTGTGCTACAGGGGATGCTGGCCTGTGCGCTGGCTGGAGGTGCCTGGCTATGCGCCGCGCTGCTGCCGGTCCCCGTAATGGCGAAGTTTGGCCTGCTGGTGCTGGGCCGTCTGATCCTGGGGTTTGGTGAAAGCCAGCTGCTCACCGGCAATTTAAGCTGGGGAATGGGGCTGGTGGGCCCGATGCGCTCAGGTAAAGTGATGTCGTGGAACGGCATGGCGATATACGGCTCGCTGGCGGCCGGAGCTCCGCTGGGGCTGCTGATCTACAGCCATTACGGCGTTGCAGCGCTGGCCGGCGTCACCATGGTGCTGCCGCTGGTGGCGTGGGCAATTAACGGCACGGTGCGTAAAATTCCCGCCCACGGCGGCGAGCGTCCGTCGCTGTGGAGCGTGGTGGGAATGATCTGGCGGCCCGGTATTGGTCTTGGACTGCAGGGCGTCGGTTTCGCGGTGATAGGCACGTTCGTCTCCCTCTATTTCGCCAGCAACGGCTGGGCGATGGCCGGTTTTACCTTAACCGCGTTTGGTGGAGCATTTGTGCTGATGCGCGTGCTGTTTGGTTGGATGCCGGACCGCTTCGGTGGGGTGAAAGTGGCCATCGTTTCGCTGTTGATTGAGGCGGTAGGCCTGGCGCTGCTCTGGCAGGCGCCCAATGCCTGGGTCGCGCTGGCGGGCGCGGCGCTAACCGGCTGCGGTTGCTCGCTTATCTTCCCGGCGCTGGGCGTAGAGGTTGTGAAGCGGGTACCGCCGCAGGTTCGAGGAACGGCGCTTGGCGGCTACGCTGCGTTTCAGGATATCTCCTACGGCGTCACCGGCCCGCTTACCGGATTGCTTGCGACTTCTTTAGGCTATTCTTCCGTCTTCCTGGCGGCGGCAATATGCGCCGTGCTGGGGATCCTCATTACGCTGGTATCGCTGCGTAAATAGGCCTTTTGTTCGGCCCGGTATACGGGCCGAACAGGCGGTTAAATCACTAACCACAGCAAAATAAGCCCCGCGAGCAGCGTCAACGCGATAGCCCACGGCTTTTTAAACGCCAGCCACGGCGATGAAGGCGGCGCCTGAACCGGTGGGATCGCCAGCGTCTCTTGCGCTCTGGCGACCCTGAGCACGAAAATTTTGTTCAGCAGCGTCAGCAGCTGGGCTGCGCTTAGCGGCGTTTGCGCCGTTGCGTGCCAGCTGGTTTGCGCAAAATCCATCACTCTTTGCCACTCCGCGGCTTCAAGCGGCTGCTTCAGGGCGGCCTGCAATGACATCAGCGTCGGCGTAGCCTGCGTGCTGAGCGTTTGCCGCGCATGGAGCCAGTATGAGAGGGGAGTGAAGTGGGTCGCCGGGATCAGTTCCCCGCTTTTGACGCCGCTTAGCTCCAGCATCGACTGCCAGATGAGCTTGCTGGACTCTCCGGTAGCTGCTGCCAGTTTGGTCACCTGTTGATTGAGCGTATTGTGCTCCGCTGGCAGCAGTGGACGATGGGTTGGCGGGCGCTGCTGCGGCTGAGGAATCGAGAGCTGGCCGCTTTGCAGCAGTTGCAAAACATTCTCCAGCTGCGGCTGGGTGAGCGCATGCAGCGCGGTTTGACCGTCATGCTGACGAATATAATCGCTGACCGCCTGACGATTATTACCCTGGTTCAGCAGTTCGCTCAGCTGCGCCAGGATTTGCCGGCGGTGGTGATTCTGTTGGGCAAGGATTAAGCGCTGGTTCAGGCTGTGTTCGGCGGCCGCAAAATGGCTTGCCAACAGCGGGGCGTCGTTTTTCAGGCTCAGATCGTGCTTTACGCAGGCCCACACTTCCGCACTTTGCTGCGATGTTAACGCCACCAGGCGCGTAATGAGCCGCTCAAGCGCGGTGCGCTGCTGGGTAGTGAGCGGAGGTTCGCCTGTCCCCGGAGGGCGATCGGACATACCTGAAACGGGATGCGTCATGATTAATCCTTTGCGTAGTGCTGTACTAAATTACTGTACTCAGGGCCGGGTGGTGATGTTCCTGGCGGGCAGATTATGGCACACTTCCCCGGTTTACTCTCGCTCTCAGACAGGTACTGAACCGTGAAAATCCTCGTTGATGAAAATATGCCCTATGCGCGTGAGCTTTTTAGCCGCCTGGGGGAAGTGAAGGCCGTTGCGGGTCGTCCCGTTCCGGTCGAAGCGCTCAATGACGCTGATGCGCTGATGGTGCGATCCGTCACCAAAGTTAACGAAGCGCTGCTCTCCGGCAAGGCTATCAAATTTGTTGGCACCGCAACGGCAGGCACCGACCATGTCGATCAGGCGTGGCTGCAGCGGGCGGGAATCGGTTTTTCCGCGGCGCCTGGCTGTAACGCTATCGCGGTGGTGGAATATGTCTTTTCAGCGCTGCTCATGTTGGCTGAACGCGATGGCTTTGCGCTGCGCGACCGTACCGTCGGGATCGTAGGCGTCGGCAACGTGGGCGGGCGCCTGCACAAACGTCTCGAGGCGCTGGGAATTAAAACGCTGCTTTGCGATCCCCCGCGCGCCGATCGCGGCGATAAGGGCGACTTTCGTCCTCTTGACGAGCTGGTGCAGGAAGCCGACATTCTGACTTTCCATACGCCGCTCTATAAGGAAGGGCAGTACAAAACGCTGCACCTGGCGGATGAGGCGCTGATTCGCCGCCTGAAGCCGGGGACGATATTAATCAACGCCTGCCGTGGGGCAGTGGTGGATAACGCTGCGCTGCTTAAACGACTACAGGAAAATCAGCCGTTAAGCGTGGTGCTGGATGTCTGGGAGCCGGAGCCGGACCTGAATATCGAGCTGCTCAAGCGGGTGGATATTGGTACGCCGCATATTGCCGGCTACACCCTTGAAGGAAAAGCGCGCGGTACGACCCAGGTTTTTGAGGCCTACAGCGCGTTTATTGGCCACCCGCAGCAGGTGGCGCTGGACACGCTGCTACCGGCGCCGGAGTTTGGTCGCATTACGCTGCACGGGCCGCTCGATCAGGCAACGCTAAAACGGCTGGCGCATTTGGTGTATGATGTGCGCCGCGATGATGCGCCGCTGCGAAAAGTCGCGGGCGTTGCGGGCGAGTTCGATAAGCTGCGCAAGAATTACCAGGAACGTCGCGAATGGTCTTCGCTGTACGTGCAGTGTAGTGATGCCCAGGCGGCGACGCTGCTGCGCCAGCTTGGCTTTAACGCCGTACATCATCCTGTTCGTTAATATCATCTTAATGCGCCTGCTGGATAATCCGGCAGGGCCGCTTTTTTTCTGGAGTACACCACCATGTCTGAAGGCTGGAATATTGCCATACTGGGCGCAACGGGCGCCGTAGGCGAAGCCCTGCTCGAAACTCTTGCCGATCGTCAGTTCCCGGTGGGGGATATTTATGCCCTTGCGCGTAGCGACAGCGCCGGTGAACATCTGCGTTTTGCGGGCAAGTCGGTTCTCGTACAGGATGCGGCGGAGTTCGACTGGACCCAGGCCCAGCTGGCATTTTTTGCCGCGGGTGTAGAAGCGACCGCAGCGTATGTCGAAGAGGCCACGAACGCGGGCTGCCTGGTGATTGACTTAAGCGGTCTGTTTGCTCTGGAGCCGGATGTGCCGCTGGTGGTACCGGATGTTAACCCATTCGTACTGGCGGATTACCGCAACCGTAACGTTATCGCGGTAGCGAATAGCCTGACAAGCCAGCTGCTGTCGGCGTTAAAACCGTTGATCGATCAGGGCGGTCTGTCGCGTATAAGCGTAACCAGCCTGCTTTCTGCTTCCGCTCACGGTAAAAAAGCGGTTGATGCGCTGGCGGGCCAGAGCGCTAAATTACTCAACGGTATGCCAATCGATGACGATGATTTCTTCGGCCGCCAGCTGGCGTTCAATATGCTGCCGCTGCTGCCCGATCGTGAAGGAAGCGTGCGCGAAGAGCGGCGTATCGTCGATGAAGCCCGCAAGATACTGCAGGATGACGGTCTGATGATCTCCGCTAATGTCGTGCAGTCGCCGGTGTTCTATGGCCACGCGCAGATGGTGAGCTTTGAAGCGCAGCGTCCGCTGGCGGCCGAAGAGGCGCGCGATGCCTTTAGCCGCGGGGAAGATATCGAGCTGTCCGAAGAGGGCGAATTCCCGACGCAGGTCGGGGATGCTTCCGGCAACGCCCGCCTTTCCGTCGGCTGCGTGCATAACGACTATGGTATGCCTGAACAGGTGCAGTTCTGGTCAGTCGCCGATAACGTTCGTTTTGGCGGCGCGCTGATGGCGGTGAAAATCGCTGAGAAGCTGGTGCAGGAGTATTTGTACTGATGTCTGAGATGGAGCAGCCGCCGGTCTACAAAATCGCGCTGGGCATCGAATACGATGGCAGCAAGTACTACGGCTGGCAGCGGCAGAACGAAGTCCGCAGCGTACAGGAGAAGCTGGAAAAGGCGCTCTCGCAGGTAGCGAACGAGCCTGTTAACGTTTTTTGCGCGGGCCGTACGGATGCCGGCGTTCACGGAACCGGCCAGGTCGTGCATTTTGAAACGCGCTCGCAGCGTCAGGATGCCGCATGGACCCTGGGCGTCAATGCCAATTTACCCGGCGATATCGCGGTTCGCTGGGTGAAGCGGGTTCCTGAGGATTTTCACGCCCGCTTCAGCGCCACCGCGCGCCGCTATCGTTATGTTATCTATAATCATCGTCTGCGGCCGGCGGTATTGAGCCGCGGCGTAACCCATTATTATCACCCGCTGGATGCAGAACGGATGCAGCGCGCCGCTCAGTGCCTGCTGGGAGAGAATGATTTCACCTCGTTTCGTGCGGTGCAGTGCCAGTCGCGCACGCCGTGGCGGAACGTGATGCACATTAATGTCACTCGTTATGGTGCATATGTGGTGGTGGACATCAAAGCGAATGCCTTTGTACATCATATGGTAAGGAATATTGTCGGCAGTCTGATGGAAGTAGGTGCCGGTAACCAGCCAGAGAGCTGGATTGCAGAACTTCTGGCGGCAAAAGACAGGACGCTTGCCGCCGCAACGGCAAAGGCGGAAGGATTGTATCTGGTGGCGGTGGATTACCCGGCGCGCTACGACCTCCCTGTCATGCCGATGGGCCCGCTGTTTTTGGCGGACTAACCTGGTCATTAAGGGCTAACGCAAATTATGGATCTGATTCACTTTTTAATCGATTTTATCCTGCACATTGATGTGCATCTGGCTGAGCTGGTCGCGGAGTACGGTATTTGGGTATACGCGATTTTGTTTTTGATTCTGTTCTGCGAAACCGGCCTGGTGGTCACGCCGTTTCTGCCGGGGGATTCTCTGCTGTTTGTGGCAGGAGCGCTCTCCGCGCTGCCGACTAACGATCTCAACGTGCATTTAATGGTGCTGCTGATGGTCATTGCGGCGATTGTTGGCGATGCGCTGAACTACACGATTGGCCGGCTGTTCGGTGAAAAGCTTTTCAGCAACCCCGATTCGAAAATTTTCCGCCGCAGCTATCTGGATAAGACCCATAGCTTCTACGAACGCCACGGCGGCAAAACCATCATCCTGGCCCGTTTCGTGCCGATTGTCAGAACGTTTGCGCCGTTTGTTGCGGGAATGGGGCATATGTCCTATCGTCATTTTGCGATGTATAACGTCGTTGGCGCGCTGCTTTGGGTACTGTTATTTACCTATGCGGGTTATCTGTTTGGCGATTTGCCGATCGTACAGGAAAACCTTAAGCTGCTGATCGTCGCGATTATTGTTCTGTCCGTACTGCCTGGCGTCATTGAAGTCATCCGCCACAAGCGGGCGGCGGCGAAACAGGCGAAATAACGCGGCGACGATCTTCGGACGGTATGCCGCCGTCCGAAGAGTGAAGTGTGAGCGGTTCGACCACTTTTTTATCCCATGTTACGGGATGTTATGATTTAATGTGCAACATTCATGGTCTGTGAGGGGCAAAAATGGCATTATGCGCCCCTTGCGACAAAACTGGCATCGACCAGGTTCAGGTAGAAAGGTTATCAATGAGCTGGATTGAACGAATTAAAAGCAATATAACCCCCACCCGTAAGGCAAGTATCCCTGAAGGTGTATGGACCAAGTGCGACAGCTGCGGTCAGGTATTGTACCGCGCAGAGCTGGAGCGCAACCTGGAGGTTTGCCCTAAGTGCGATCACCACATGCGTATGTCGGCGCGCAACCGCCTGCATAGCCTGCTGGACGAAGGTTCCCTCGTGGAGCTGGGAAGCGAGCTCGAGCCGAAAGATGTGCTGAAGTTCCGCGATTCGAAAAAGTATAAAGACCGTCTGGCCTCAGCCCAGAAAGAGACTGGCGAAAAAGACGCGCTGGTGGTCATGAAAGGCACTCTGCATGCTATGCCGGTTGTTGCCGCAGCTTTCGAATTCTCCTTTATGGGCGGGTCAATGGGCTCTGTGGTCGGCGCGCGCTTTGTCCGCGCGGTTGAGCAGGCTCTGGAAGACAACTGCCCGCTGATTTGCTTCTCCGCATCCGGCGGCGCGCGTATGCAGGAAGCGCTGATGTCGCTGATGCAGATGGCGAAAACCTCCGCTGCGCTGGCGAAAATGCAGGAGCGCGGATTGCCGTATATCTCCGTGCTGACTGACCCCACCATGGGCGGTGTCTCGGCGAGCTTTGCGATGCTGGGCGATCTGAATATCGCCGAGCCGAAAGCGCTGATCGGCTTTGCCGGTCCCCGCGTTATCGAGCAGACCGTTCGCGAGAAGCTGCCGGCAGGATTCCAGCGCAGTGAGTTCCTGATTGAGAAAGGGGCGATCGACATGATCGTACGCCGCCCGGAAATGCGTCTGAAGCTGGCCAGCATTCTGGCGAAGCTAATGAATCTTCCGGCGCCAAATCCGGAACCCGCTCACGAAGGTGAGGTGGTGCCACCGGTGCCGGATCAGGAACCAGAGGCCTGATAATGCAGAGGGCAGGCCTGACGGCGCTGCCCTTTTTTATACGCGTAGTTATCCTAACTCTTGCCGGACATCATGGAAAAACAACCTATTCCTCAGGCCACGTCGCCCCTGGCTACGTGGCTTTCTTATCTGGAACATCTGCACAGCAAAACTATCGATCTTGGGCTGGCGCGCGTCAGCGAGGTCGCGCAGCGGATGGCGGTAATAAAACCTGCGCCGTTTGTCTTTACGGTCGCGGGGACCAACGGCAAAGGCACCACCTGCCGTACCCTGGAATCGGTGCTGATGGCGGCGGGCTACAAGGTTGGCGTATACAGTTCGCCGCATCTGGTGCGCTACACCGAGCGGGTGCGCGTGCAGGGCGAAGAGCTGCCGGAACTCGCGCATACGACCTCTTTTGCCGAAATTGAAGCCGCGCGCGGCGATATTTCCCTGAGCTATTTCGAGTTCGGTACTCTCTCTGCGCTGTGGTTGTTTCAGCAGGCGCGACTGGATGTGGTGATTCTTGAGGTGGGCCTGGGCGGCCGCCTTGATGCTACCAATATCGTCGATGCTGACGTGGCGGTGGTCACCAGTATTGCCCTCGATCATACTGACTGGCTGGGGCCCGATCGCGAAAGTATCGGTCGTGAAAAGGCGGGGATTTTTCGCTCAGGCAAACCGGCCATCGTCGGCGAACCCGATATGCCGTTGACCATCGCAGAGGTGGCGAGCGAAAAAGGGGCGCAGCTCCTGCGCCGTGGCGTTGACTGGCAGTACGACGCCAGTGAACAAGGCTGGTCCTTCCGCGATCGGCAGGGGACGTTAAACGATCTGCCGCTGCCGCAGGTACCGCTGCCGAATGCGGCAACCGCGCTCGCGGCCCTGCGCGCCAGCGGGCTTAAGGTGAAGGAGCAGGCGATGCGCGACGGCATTCAAAACGCGATGCTGCCTGGGCGTTTCCAGATAATCAGCGAAGCGCCGCGGACGATCCTTGACGTTGCTCATAACCCGCACGCGGCGGCCTATCTCGCCGGGCGTCTCAAAACCTTATCGAAAACGGGGCGCGTACTGGCGGTTGTTGGTATGCTGCATGATAAGGATATCGCAGGTACGCTGGCGAATTTGCAGGCGGAAGTTGACGACTGGTACTGCGCGCCGCTGGAAGGGCCGCGCGGAGCCACGGCGGAGCAGCTGCTGGAACATTTACGCGCAGGTAAAGTCTATACCAGCGTTGCGCAAGCGTGGCATGCGGCGATGGCGGATGCCAGACCTGAAGATACGGTGCTGGTCTGTGGTTCATTCCACACGGTGGCGCATGTAATGGAAGAAATAGACGCGGGGAGAACCGGTGGCAAGTAAGTTTCAGAACCGTTTAGTCGGGACGATTGTGCTGGTAGCGCTGGGGGTGATTATCCTGCCAGGACTACTGGATGGTCAGAAAAAACATTATCAGGATGAGTTTGCCGCCATTCCGCTGGTGCCCAAACCAGGGGACCGCGATGAGCCGGATATGCTGCCAGCGGCGACTCAGGCGCTGCCTTCGCAGCCTCCGGAAGGGGCGGCGGAAGAGGTGAGAGCCGGTGACGCCGCGGCGCCATCGTTGGATCCGTCGCGCATACCGGTGAACAACAACAGTTTTGATGTGGTTCAGGAGCCGGTTGTCGCGCCAAAACCGCAGGCGCAGCCGAAACCTCAGCCGAAGCCGGTAGAGAAACCACAGCAGCAGCAGGTTGCGGCGCAGACGCCGCCGCCTAAGCCACAGCAGCAGGCTGAAATCCCGGCGCCGACCGGTAAAGCATACGTAGTGCAGCTGGGCGCGCTAAAGAACGCCGATAAGGTCAACGAAATTGTGGGCAAGCTGCGCGCTTCCGGTTTTAAGGTTTACACATCGCCTTCGACACCGGTGCAGGGTAAAATTACCCGTATTCTTGTGGGGCCGGATACCTCAAAGGATAAGCTTAAAGGCCAGCTTGGAGAACTGAAGCAGCTTTCAGGACTCAGCGGCGTGGTCATGGGCTACAGCCCGAACTAACTCTCTCTTTTTTAAAAGAGTAGCGAGCTGAAACCCCTGTCTGACGTGCCCTGAAGAGGCGAAAGGCAGTATGGCGTTGAATGTTTTTTCAGCGCCATTTTTATTTATGTAGGGCACGGAAATCCCTACGCAAACGTTTTCTTTTTCTGTTAGAATGCGCCCCGAACCGGACGACAGGGCGTAAAATCGTGGGACGTATATGGTCTGGATTGATTACGCCATAATTGCGGTGATTGGTTTTTCCTCACTGGTTAGCCTGATCCGCGGCTTTGTTCGTGAAGCTTTATCGCTGGTAACCTGGGGATGTGCTTTCTTTGTTGCCAGTCATTACTACACTTACCTGGCTGTCTGGTTCACGGGCTTTGAAGACGAACTGGTCCGAAATGGGATTGCTATCGCGATACTGTTTATCGCAACGCTTATCGTCGGCGCTATCGTAAACTTTGTGATAGGTCAGCTGGTGGAGAAAACCGGCCTGTCGGGTACCGACAGGGTCTTAGGGATCTGCTTTGGCGCCCTGCGCGGTGTGCTAATCGTCTCAGCGATTCTGTTCTTTCTCGATAGCTTTACCGGTATGGCGAAAAGCGAAGACTGGCAAAAGTCTGAGCTTATCCCGCAGTTCAGTTTCGTTATCAGATGGTTCTTTGACTATCTGCAGAGCTCGTCAAGTTTCTTGCCCAAAGCATAAGCGTTGGGATGTAGCTTAACGAGGAAAAGACGTATGTGCGGTATTGTCGGTATCGCCGGTGTCATGCCGGTAAACCAGTCGATTTATGACGCGTTAACGGTGCTTCAGCATCGTGGCCAGGATGCCGCAGGCATCATCACCATTGATGCGAACAACTGTTTCCGTTTGCGTAAGGCGAACGGACTGGTGAGCGATGTTTTTGAAGCTCGCCATATGCAGCGTATGCAGGGCAATATGGGGATTGGTCACGTTCGTTACCCGACGGCTGGCAGCTCCAGCGCCTCTGAGGCTCAGCCTTTCTACGTCAACTCACCGTATGGTATTACGTTGGCGCACAACGGTAACCTGACCAACGCTCACGAGCTGCGTAAAAAGCTGTTTGAAGAAAAACGCCGCCACATCAACACCACCTCCGATTCCGAAATCCTGCTCAATATCTTTGCCAGCGAGCTGGACAACTTCCGCCACTACCCGCTGGAAGCCGACAATATTTTTGCGGCGATTGCCGCCACCAACCGCCAGATTCGCGGCGCTTACGCCTGCGTGGCGATGATTATCGGTCACGGCATGGTGGCCTTCCGCGACCCGAACGGCATCCGTCCGCTGGTGCTGGGCAAGCGCGATATTGGCGATGGCCGTACCGAGTATATGGTCGCTTCGGAAAGCGTGGCGCTCGATACGCTGGGCTTTGAGTTCCTGCGCGACGTGGCGCCTGGCGAAGCGGTGTATATCACCGAAAAAGGCCAGCTGTTTACTCGCCAGTGCGCGGAAAACCCGGTCAGCAACCCGTGCCTGTTCGAGTACGTGTACTTTGCGCGTCCGGACTCCTTCATCGACAAAATTTCCGTTTACAGCGCCCGCGTCAATATGGGCACGAAGCTGGGCGAGAAAATTGCCCGCGAGTGGGAAGATCTGGATATCGATGTGGTCATTCCCATTCCGGAAACCTCCTGCGATATCGCACTGGAAATCGCCCGCATCCTCGACAAGCCGTACCGCCAGGGGTTTGTTAAAAACCGCTACGTAGGCCGAACCTTCATCATGCCGGGCCAGCAGCTGCGCCGGAAATCGGTGCGGCGTAAGCTTAACGCCAACCGCGCCGAGTTCCGCGATAAGAACGTGCTGTTGGTGGATGATTCCATCGTGCGCGGCACCACCTCTGAGCAGATTATTGAGATGGCGCGCGAAGCCGGGGCGAAGAAAGTCTACCTGGCTTCCGCTGCGCCGGAAATTCGTTTCCCGAACGTGTATGGCATCGATATGCCGACCGCCAATGAGCTGATTGCTCACGGGCGTGAAGTGGATGAGATTCGCCAGATCATCGGTGCGGATGGCCTGATTTTCCAGGATCTGGACGATCTGATTGACGCGGTGCGCGCTGAGAATCCGGATATCCAGCAGTTTGAATGTTCGGTCTTCAACGGTATCTACGTCACTAAAGATGTTGATCAGACCTATCTGGATTTCCTTGACTCTCTGCGCAACGACGACGCAAAAGCGGTTCAGCTGCAGAACGAAGTGGAAAACCTGGAGATGCACAACGAAGGGTAATGCCTTGATTCGCTGGAAGCCCGCGGTCCGAAGACTGCGGGCTTTTTGTTTTTAGAGGTCAGGCCTCGTTGATCCAAATTCGCATCTCGCCTTCGCCACGATTGGCCCAGCTAAACCATGGAATAAAGGTTAAGGTCTGTTTCTCTACCGCCGTCTGGCGATGGTCGAAGCTGTAGAGCGGTTTATCCTCCTGGGCGGTCAGTACCCGAAGCCCCTCCGCCTGCAGCACGATTTTTCCTTTTAGCACCCCGGTCCCTGGAATCTCGCGTATCTGACTCGCTTTGGGCAGCGACAGGTTGTGCAGTTCGGCGCTGTTATCAACCTCTTCCAGGCAGTAAACCAGCGGTCCGCGCTGAATGGCGACTTTACCGGCGTTATGGCGAACCAGTGGGTTGGCGTAGACCCGGCGGAGGGTCATCGGCAGGCGCAGCGTAATGATATCCCCCTGCTGCCATTGGCGCGTAATATGCAGATAGCCTTTCAGTTGTTCGCCCTGCGCGGCTTCGCCGTTGATGAGCACCTGCGGCGCTTCACACCATTCCGGCAGGCGCAGCGCCAGCGTATGCTGAACGGCCTGCGGGTGGCTGAAAGTGATGTTGACCTCCTCATCCCATGGATAGTTACCGCTGATTTTTAGCGCCAGCGGCTGGTCATTAATGGTGAACTGCGCTTCGCTTCCGGCGTAGAAATTGATAAACAGCGCATCCCGGCGCGGCGTGAACAGGTAGTGCCCGATAGCCACCAACGTGCGGGCGATATTTGGCGGGCAGCAGGCGCAGCCAAACCAGCGCTGGCGAACCGGTTTGATATGGTCGTAAATATGGTTATGCGGAATGCTTTTCGGATAGGTTTCCAGCGGGTTAACATAAAAGAAGTGTTTACCGTCCAGCGCCATCCCGCCGAGTACCGTATTGTAAAAAGCGCGTTCCATCACGTCGGCATAGTGCGCATCGCCTTCCATTTCCAGCATCCGACGGGCGAACATCATCAGGCCAATTGAAGCGCAGCTTTCGCCGTAGGCGGTATCGTTGGGCAGATCGTAGTCGCTGGTAAAAGCTTCGCCGATCCCCTGAGAGCCGATTCCACCGGTGATATACATCCGACGCTGCACCATGTTGTTCCAGATCCGCAGGCAGGTCTGACGTTTCTCTTCGTCATTTGTCATACGGGCGATATGCGCCAGGCCGGTCATCAGATAGACCGAACGTACGGCGTGGCCGACCGCTTCGTTCTGTTCAGCGAGCGGTTTGTGCGCATGGGTGTAAGTTTTGTCTTTGATCATTCCTGGCCAGGCGTCGCCCCAACCGATCCAGTGCCGGGTACCGCCGCGTTTTTCGAACTCGATATCGTAATAGTAGGGCTGCTTCCCACGCTCTTCGACGAAGAAGCAGGCCAACGCCTGATAGCGAGGTTCCCGGGTGACTTCATACAGGCGCATCAGCGCCAGTTCGATTTCCGGATGTCCCGGATAGCCGCGAAGCTGTCCGGGGTTAGGCCCGAAGACGGTATCAATGTGGTCGGCAAAGCGGCAGGAGATTTCCAACAGACGACGTTTACCGGTGGCGCGATAAAAAGCGACAGCTGCTTCAAAAAGATGCCCGGCACAGTACAGTTCATGACACTCTGCCAGGTTAGTCCAGCGCTGACCCGGTTCTTTTACGGTATACCAGGTATTGAGATAGCCGTCTTCACACTGCGCTTGCGCCAGCAGTTCGATCGCTTCGTCAGCGGTTTGTTCGAGCGTCGCGTCAGGTTTTTGGCTTAACGACCAGGCGACCGCCTCAAGCCATTTGGTGACGTCGCTATCCTGAAAAACCATTCCGTAAAATTGGCCATCCTCTTGTCCCGCGGCAATGCGATAGTTGGCCAGCGCGTGGCTGGGCTCCGCATCGGGAATATTGTCGTTCAGCGCTTCCCACTGATAAGGAATGACGACATCACGAATCAAACGCTGATACTCTCCCAGGAAAGGATCGGTAACGGTAATTCGGTTCAGGTCGGCTTCAATTACATCGGACTGCATCATGTTTACCTCAGGAAATTTGGCTATGTCTTTGGTTAAGATCGGTGGAGATACGTTTCATCATTGGGCCGTCCAGCCGGCACTTCAGCAGACACAGGGCCAGCACCAGATGGAAAATTGCCGGTATTACGGTTTGCAGCAGGGTGATGCCCTGAATAGACGCGGCAGTTTGATTTTCCAGGCCTGGACGGTACGCGACCAGAATCAGCAACAGGCTGATAATGCCGCCGGATGAGGCCCAGGAGAGCTTGATAAAAAAGAGGTTAAAGGCGAAGTTCATACCGGAGGAACGCACGCCATTCTTCCATTCACCGTAATCATCGGCGAAGGCCATAATCGAGAAGTGCAGCGGCAGGGTGAAACCAAGCACAACGTTGTTCATCAGGATACAGACCAGCCATAGTGTCTGATGCTGCGGGCCGGTGGGCAGGAACCACATCGCCACGCCGAAAATAACCAGCACCAGGTTAGTGCGGAAGTACAGCGTAACCATGTCGACGCGGCGTGAAAGCGGGTTGACGATCACCGCGCCAATAATCGCAGCCACGGTGACGATAGCAAAAAACAGCGACATAAAGCCGGCGCTGCCCTGCAGCGCGTAGGAGATAAAGTACATGTAGCCGCCGCCGCGAATGCACAGAATATTCACCAGCAGGAAGGACATCACCAGCATCAGCAGTAATTGGTCGTTCTTACGCAGCCCTTGCAGATGCTGGCGCAGCGTGAATTTTCCGGCCAGCGACAGCGGAACCCGCTCTTTGACCCAGAAAAAGCAAAGTAAAAACATGATCATACCAACGGCGCACAGCACGGCCACGCCGTACTGGTAGCCTTTAGCCAGATTCCCCTGGCCAAAAAGCTCGACCATCCATGGCAGCCCGACGGAGACCAGGAAGCCGGCGATACCGCTTAACACAAAGCGCCAGGACTGGCAGGACATTACCTGATCGTGACGGTTGGTCATGGCGTTTATCAGGGCGCAGTAGGGGACGTTATTGGCGGTATAGCCAATAGAGAGCAAAAAATAGGTCCCGAACGCCCAGGCAATTTTCATGTTTGGGCTCATGTCTGGCACGGTAAACGTCAGGATGCCGATAACCGCAAGCGGCACGGCAGTCCAGAGCTGCCACGGGCGAAAGCGGCCCCAGCGGCTGCGGGTTCTGTCAGCAATAACGCCCATAACCGGGTCTGATATCGCATCAAAAATTCTCAGGGTAAAGAACATTGCCCCGACGATGGCCGGGCTGAGGCCGAACACATCGGTGTAGAAAAAAAGCAGGAAGCCGCTGATTAAGTCAGAGATGCAGTGTCCACCGGCATCTCCCAGCCCATAGCCTATTTTTTCGCGGGTGGAGAGCGTTTCGCCCGCATCAACCATCTGCACATTCGTGTCCAGATTATCGACTGTAGCCATAACCAATCCTTATTTGCTAAGCAGAGTGTGAGGGTACACAGGTCATTACGATCTGTTTTTATATTTTTAGTAAACTTCATACGCTGCCGAGCATAGATCTAATCTTCTCTTTTCGTACATTTTTGACTTTTGTGCTTGTGATATTGATCTTGATTTTTACTATAAATTATTTTTAATGCCGATCTTGATCACATTTATCCGTGAAGGATGCCGGGATTTTTTGCGTTATTCGCTAAGCTGAGCATCATTTTTACGAGAAAAGGTCGAATTAAATGCATTTAGGAATGGATATCGGTGGGACCAAAGTTGAGACTGTCGTGCTGGATGACAAGGGAAAACTGGTCTGGCAGCAGCGCATTGCGACACCGAAAGCCAGTATTGAGCAGTTCTTACAGGGTATCATTGGAGAAGTCCATGCCGCGCAGGATTGGGCAGGCGAAAAGCTAAGCCTGGGATTCGGTTTGCCCGGCGCGATTGACACCGCTACTTGTTTAGTAAAAAATTCAAATATTCAGGTGGTCAATGGGCATCCGCTGCATGATATCCTTAGCGACTATTTTTCCCAGCCGGTGGCTGTCGCAAACGATGCTAACTGTTTCGCGCTGTCGGAAGCGATAGATGGCTGCGGCGCCGGTCATGAAGTGGTGTTTGGGGCGATCCTTGGTACCGGATGCGGCGGCGGTGTGGTGGTGCATCAGCGTTTGCTGACCGGGCCGAATGCCTGCAGCGGTGAATGGGGGCATAATCCTTTGCCGCACTATTCCCCGGAACACGATGGGCCTTCGCACTTGTGCTATTGCGGTCAGCATAACTGCGTAGAATCGTTTATCTCTGGCAGCGGGCTGGCCCGACAGTTTCGCTTACATAATGAAGGACGCGGAACCGCTGAAGAACTGGTGTTGAAGATGCGTGAAGGACACCCTCAAGCGCTGGCACTGTGGCGGCAATTCCGTAATCAGCTGGCGCGCGCCTTCGCAAACGTCGTGAATACGCTCGATCCGGATGTGATAGTGATAGGTGGGGGGCTGTCGGGCGTCGATGAGCTGTATAGCGATTTATCGGCTGAAATGGCAAAGTACATATTCGGTGGACGCTGCGTGACGCCGGTTCTGCCGGCAAAGCATGGCGACAGCAGCGGCGTACGCGGCGCAGCATGGGCTGGAGAGCAGGCGCTGCAGGGATAATCAGCGTAAACCCCGTAAAACAGGTGAAAACGAACGGAATGGTAAAAAAGACCAGAATTAAAGATATTGCGGCGGCCTGCGGCGTGTCGATTGCCGCAGTATCAAGAGCGCTAAAAGGGCAGCCGGGGCTTAGCGAGGAGACTCGTCAGCGGATCCTGTCGATAGCGGAAGCCGAAGGCTATGATTTTAGCCGCTTGCGCAACGGTCGCATCAAGCGGCTGCTGTTTTTAATGCACAGGGAACACAATATTGCCAGCGCTCTGCCGTTCTATTCGACCGTCATGCTTGGCGTTGCGGACGCTTGTAGAGAAAATGAAATTGCCATGAGCTTCCAGCCCATTGGTCCGGGAGATTCAGTTGGCGAGTTGATTAATCTCCATCAGCCTGACGCGCTGATCTGCGCGGGTTATCTTGAAGCAGAGATACTGGCGGAATTGAAAAAAACGGCGCTCCCCGTTGCCCTGGTTGATTTGTGGGCGGCGGATTTTCCCTGTGCCAATCCTGACAACTATCACGGCGGATTTATCGCCACCCGGCACCTGCTTGAACAGGGAAGAAAGCGTATTGCCTTACTCGGCCATTCACAGCACCATTACAGCATCCGTCAGCGTACTGAAGGCTATCTGCAGGCGCTGTTTGATGCCGGAATTTCTCTGGCCGAGGAGTATCGAGTCGAAGTCCCCCCGGTCAAGGAGATAGAAAAACCGCTGGTAGAAGGCATGGAGAAACTGCTGGCGCTACCGCAGCCGCCGGATGCTATCTTTGCTTATAACGATATGGCGGCGCTGGTGGCGATGAGAGTTTGCGCGCGGAAGGGCATCAAGGTGCCGGATGAGATTGCGATCGTCGGTTTCGATGATATTGAAGCTGCTGCCTGGGCCTGGCCGCCGTTAACCACGGTGGCCATTGATAAGCGTGAGCTTGGCCGCGATGCGTTCCGTCTTTTACTCAGCGATGAGGGTGACAGAAACCTGTTGTTGCCGGTGCGGTTAGTGGTTCGCGAGAGTTCATTGCGGTTGCGTCCGCAGGCATAATCCGGCAAAGTCTGCGCCATCGTGTGAAAGGGGCAATCATCGTGAAGCGACTCATTATCGGTATCTCTGGCGCCAGCGGCGCAATTTACGGCGTACGCCTGCTCCAGGTTTTGCGCGAGGTGCCTGATGTCGAAACCCATCTTATTTTAAGCCAGGCCGCCCGTCAGACGCTGGCGCTGGAGACGGACTTCTCCCTGCGCGAGGTGCAGGCGTTGGCCGACGTAGTGCACGATGCCCGTGATATCGCCGCCAGTATCTCTTCCGGCTCTTTTAAAACCGCCGGGATGGTGATTTTGCCATGTTCAATGAAAACGCTTTCCGGCATTGTTCATAGCTATACCGATGGGCTGCTGACCAGAGCGGCGGACGTGGTGCTTAAAGAGCGTCGCCCGCTGGTGCTGTGCGTTCGGGAAACGCCGTTCCACCTCGGTCATCTGCGTCTGCTGGTCCAGGCGGCGGAAATGGGCGCAGTGATTATGCCGCCGGTTCCGGCGTTCTATCATCGTCCTGGAAGCCTTGACGATGTGATCAATCAAACGGTCAATCGCGTTATCGATCAGTTTGATATCTCTCTTCCTGCAGACCTCTTTACCCGCTGGCAGGGCGCGTAGGGCGCACTAACATAGTGCGCTTTCTTCACCTCTGCGCTCCTGCAGTGCAATTTTGTCGCCTCGATCAAATCCTCAACATTTAATTTGTTTTTTTGCGCTACGGCGCTGCGGTTTATCCATTATTGCTGGTATCTTCCCTTTCAAGACAAACTTGCAACCTTTATTTAACAAATTTAACGCCGTTTCCAGCACGCACTGAGAGAATGGCATAAAACGTGCAAGATTTGTCGGCAGCACCAATAACAAGACAACGCATGACATAACAACATCACGACACTTAAGGGTAACCTATGAAGAAGACGGTCCTGGCTTTCTCTTTAATGATGGGCATTTGCAGCGCTTCCAGCGCCTTCGCCGCGCTGCCGCAGAGTATTCGCATTGGCACCGATGCCACCTACGCGCCTTTTTCTTCTAAGGATGCGAAAGGGGATTTCGTGGGTTTTGACATTGATTTGGGTAATGAGCTCTGTTCGCGCATCAAAGTAAAATGTACCTGGGTTGGCAGCGATTTCGACTCCCTGATCCCATCGCTGAAGGCGAAGAAAATCGACGCCATCATCTCTTCGTTATCGATCACCGAAAAACGCCAGCAGGAAATCGCGTTCTCTGACAAGCTCTACGCGGCGGACTCTCGCCTGATTGCCGCCAAAGGCTCACCGATTCAACCGACGCTGGAATCTCTGAAAGGCAAGCACGTCGGCGTTCTGCAGGGCTCCACCCAGGAGGCCTACGGCAATGAACGCTGGCGCAGCCACGGGGTAGACGTCGTGGCTTATCAGAATCAGGACTTAATCTACTCAGACCTCGCCGCGGGCCGCCTGGATGCCGCCTTGCAGGATGAGGTCGCCGCCAGCGAAGGCTTCCTCAAGCAACCAGCCGGTAAAGATTTTGCCTTTGCCGGACCTTCTGTTAAAGACAAAAAATTCTTCGGAGATGGCACCGGTATTGGCCTGCGTAAGGACGATAGCGAACTGAAGGCAGCTTTTGATAAAGCCCTGGCTGAGCTTCGCAAAGACGGCACCTACGACAAAATGGCGAAGAAATACTTCGACTTCAACGTTTACGGTGATTAAGTCGCCCGCTGGCCCGGATTCCGGGCCACGAGTATCTATTTCTGTCTGATATTGGTGCAACGGTGCTTTAAGCGGATTAATTTGGTGCAGGAAATTGCGCACTCTATGTTAAAAAGTGCATAGTTAAGCGTTTCCGATGCGAAAAAATTTGCTTTCCGGCGCAGAATGCTTTGCCTTACCGGGGCGAATAATGGCACGATAACTGCCGTAAGTACTTCTAATAAATCCATTAGAATGACAGTCTGTTGAGGATAGTTATGAAAAAACTGGCGTTGTCTCTCTCCTTAGCGCTGGCCCTTTCCAGCGTTTCCACCGTATTCGCAGCAATTCCGCAAAAAGTCCGCATTGGCACCGATCCTACTTATGCCCCGTTCGAATCAAAGAATGCACAGGGTAAATTGGTTGGTTTTGACATCGATCTGGCAAAAGAGCTGTGTAAGCGCATCAATACGCAATGTACCTTCATTGAGAACCCGCTGGACGCGCTGATCCCTTCTTTAAAAGCGAAGAAGATCGACGCCATTATGTCTTCGCTTTCGATCACCGAAAAACGCCAGCAGGAAATTGCCTTCACCGACAAACTTTACGCGGCTGATTCTCGCCTGGTCGTCAAAAAAGGCAGCGATATCACGCCAGACCTTGCGAAGCTGAAAGGTAAGCGCATTGGCGTTCTGCAGGGCACCACACAAGAAACCTATGGCAATGAACACTGGGCGCCGAAAGGTATTGAAATCGTTTCCTATCAGGGTCAGGACAATATCTATTCCGATTTGACCGCCGGACGTATTGACGCGGCGTTCCAGGATGAAGTTGCCGCCAGCGAAGGCTTCCTCAAACAGCCTA
Organism: Klebsiella sp. HN106; assembly: GCF_051209435.1. NCBI lineage: Bacteria > Pseudomonadati > Pseudomonadota > Gammaproteobacteria > Enterobacterales > Enterobacteriaceae > Klebsiella > Klebsiella sp. HN106. Next base: position 245,733 of record NZ_JBLURD010000004.1, read on the forward strand.
TCGGCAAAGATTATCAGTTCGGCGGCCCGTCGATTAAAGACGAGAAGCTGTTTGGCGTCGGCACCGGAATGGGGCTGCGCAAAGAGGATAATGAGCTGCGTGAAGCATTAAATAAAGCCTTTGCCGAGATGCGCCAGGACGGCACCTACGACAAGCTGGCGAAGAAATATTTCGATTTTAACGTGTACGGCGACTAACCATCCCGCGTACCCCATCGCGCGTGACTTAGCGCGCGATGGTTGATGACAGACAGGGCAGACAGCATGCTGTACGGTTTTTCTCAGGTTATTTTTCAGGGCGCGCTGGTCACCCTTGAGCTGGCGTTAAGCTCGGTCGTTCTGGCAGTGCTTATCGGCCTGGCAGGCGCGGGGGCGAAGCTTTCCAGCAATCGTCCGCTGGCGCTGATTTTTGAAGGCTATACCACCTTAATTCGCGGCGTACCCGATCTGGTGCTGATGCTGCTGATTTTCTACGGGTTGCAGATCGCGCTCAACGCGCTGACCGATGCGCTTGGCCTCGCGCAGTTTGATATCGACCCCATGGTCGCGGGGATTATCACTCTGGGCTTTATTTACGGCGCTTACTTCACCGAAACCTTTCGCGGCGCCTTCCTGGCGGTACCGAAGGGACATATTGAAGCGGCAACGGCCTTCGGCTTCAGCGGCGGGCAGACCTTTCGCCGCATTCTGTTTCCGGCAATGATGCGCTATGCGCTGCCCGGAATTGGCAATAACTGGCAGGTGATCCTCAAAGCGACTGCCCTGGTCTCATTGCTGGGGCTGGAAGATGTGGTTAAGGCAACTCAGCTGGCGGGTAAAAGCACCTGGGAGCCTTTCTACTTCGCTATTGTCTGCGGCCTGATTTATCTGGTGTTTACCACGGTTTCCAATGGTGTGCTGCTGATGCTCGAACGCCGTTATTCTGTTGGCGTGAAGAGGGCTGACCTGTGATTGATATTATTCAGGAGTACTGGAAATCTCTGCTGTGGACCGACGGCTATCGCTTCACCGGCGTAGCGATTACGCTCTGGCTGCTGATCTCTTCAGTCGTGATGGGCGGCATACTCGCGGTTTTTCTTGCCATAGGCCGGGTATCGAGCAACAAATTTATCCAGTTCCCAATCTGGCTTTTCACCTATATCTTTCGCGGTACCCCGCTGTATGTGCAGCTGCTGGTGTTCTATTCCGGTATGTACACGCTGGAGATCGTCAAAGGTACAGAACTGCTGAACGCCTTCTTTCGTAGCGGTCTGAACTGTACGGTACTGGCGTTGACGCTGAATACCTGCGCTTATACCACGGAGATTTTTGCCGGAGCGATTCGTTCAGTGCCGGCGGGAGAGATCGAAGCCGCCCGCGCGTACGGTTTTTCTGCGGTCAAAATGTATCGCTGCATTATTTTGCCTTCCGCGCTGCGTATTGCTCTGCCTGCCTACAGCAACGAAGTGATCCTGATGCTGCATTCCACCGCGCTGGCCTTTACCGCCACGGTGCCGGATCTGCTGAAAATTGCCCGTGATATCAACTCGGCAACCTACCAGCCATTTACCGCTTTTGGCATTGCCGCAGTTCTGTATTTAATTATCTCCTATGTGCTGATTAGCTTATTCCGCAGGGCGGAAAAGCGCTGGCTGCAGCATATCAAACCTTCTTCGACGCATTGAGAACGCCATGTCCGACAATAAATTAAATGTAATCGATCTGCATAAACGTTACGGCGAACACGAGGTGCTGAAAGGCGTTTCGCTGCGGGCGAAAGCCGGGGACGTGATCAGTATTATTGGCTCATCCGGTTCCGGTAAAAGCACCTTTCTGCGCTGCATTAACTTTCTTGAAAAGCCCAGCGAAGGGACAATTGTGGTTAACGGGCAGAACATTGGTCTGGTTCGTGATAAAGACGGTCAGCTCAAGGTGTCGGATAAGAACCAACTGCGTCTGCTGCGGACTCGCCTGACGATGGTGTTCCAGCATTTCAATCTCTGGAGCCATATGACGGTGCTGGAAAACGTGATGGAAGCGCCGATTCAGGTTTTGGGCCTGAGCAAACAGGAAGCGCGCGAGCGGGCGGTGAAATATCTGGCGAAGGTGGGGATTGACGAACGCCAGCAGATTAAATATCCGGTGCATCTCTCCGGCGGCCAGCAGCAGCGCGTGTCCATCGCCCGCGCGCTGGCGATGGAACCCGATGTGCTGCTGTTTGATGAACCGACGTCGGCGCTTGATCCTGAACTGGTGGGTGAAGTGTTGCGCATTATGCAGCAGCTGGCTGAAGAGGGGAAAACCATGGTCGTGGTCACCCATGAGATGGGCTTTGCGCGCCACGTCTCCTCTCACGTAATCTTCCTGCATCAGGGCAAGATAGAAGAAGAGGGGCACCCTGACGAAGTCTTCGGTAATCCGAAAAGCCAGCGCTTGCAGCAGTTCCTGAAAGGCTCTTTAAAGTAATCCCTGTCCTGCCCCCGGCGGAATACTCTCCGTCGGGGCGGCTAACGCTCCAGCCGATATACCCAGTCGTCGTAATCAATTCCGTTCAGGCGATAGGCTTTTTCGAGCACCTGAATGCGGATAAAACCGTGTTTTTCCAGCAGACGAGAGGAACCAGCGTTACTGCCCAGCACCCAGGCATTGATGGCGTGAACGCCGAGCTGCTGAAAACCGTAGTCGCAAATCGCTTTTAGCGCTTCGCTGGCGTACCCTTTCCCCTGAGCTTCGGGCAGGAGTGCGTATCCGACATCCGCTTCGTGCGGGTTTTTACTGCTGATGCGCAGCCCGATATCGCCAATTGCCGCGCCGCTGGCATCACGTAAAACGAATACGCCAGGGTCTGCGCAGCGGGACTCAAACAGCGTCCGCAGCGCCGGCTCCTCAAGAAGCTCTCCCATATAGCGCATCACTTCTGGATCTCGCCGTAAGCGCAGAAAAAAAGGCCAGTCGGATGCGTTAAACCCAGAGAGACGCAGGCGCGGAGTGGTGAGTGTTATCATAAAGCAGTCCATACAAGTGGATTCTTCCGCCACCTTAACACCATAAAGCCGCGGAATGTTTATGCCTTTAAGCAACCGTCGGTGAAGCCTGGCGCTGACTTTCCAGCCCGCTAAGATAGTGCAACACGGTTTTGCTCTCCCGCGTAGCCCTCAGCTGCAGCGCCAGATTGAGATCGTCCAGCACCTCGGCGTGGGCGACCAGCGCTGAGTCTTCAGCAAGTCGTCCCTCCGTTACCAGCCAGCCAACGATGGTTTTCCAGCGCCATAGCGGCGAATTGCCTTTAACGCGCTGCACCGGTCCCGGAAACTGGCCCGAGCCTCGCGCGCCATCTTTCAATAAGGCGACGGCCTGTCGCGTCAGGCCGGTGAGTTCGGCAATATCGCTTAATCCTACCAGCGCGGAATCGACGGATTCGACTCGCGCATTCAGAGCCGGAGCGGATTCGATATCAGCAATGGCTGACAGAATAGCCTGCTCAAGAGAGTCTCTTTCGCGATCGAACTCCAGATAGACCGCCGTTCCGTAAAAACAGACCAGGGCGTCAGCGCAGCCTGCGGCATGCAGTGCATCTTCCAGACCCACGGTACGAGAAGTTACGCCGGAGAGGGTGAGCGTAAAATTATACAGCGCCATTGTTTAATCCTTCTTGTGGTTAAGCTGACCCGAGGCAGGCGGCTGGCAGCGGTCGACCATTCTGATAATTTGCCTGGCGTGGTTAATGGGTACCGCAGGCGTTGACCAGATGCTCATCATATGTTCCCGGTGCCGGGCCGTCCCACACATCAACCTGCCAAAACAGTGAACGCTTTTGCCGCCAGTGATAAAAATCCAGCCCCGTGCCAGCGAGTAGTCAATAGCTGCTCTGATATGTTTATCCGGATGTTCCTTCATCAATTCATCCTGGTAATGTTGAATAAGTTGTTGACGAATGTCAACGGTGTGGTGGTGTTAAATTACACACAGGGGTTATGGCAGAGTGAAAGACATATCACTGGAATAAGATTCACAGTTAAGGCGACAGAGGAATGGTGATTTTTGCGCGCTGCGAGGCGGGTTCAACAAATTAATTAATCAGGGAGAGCGATACTCTCCCTGAGAGACCTGGACTACCGCAGCACGTCGGCCAGCGCCTCTTCCAGATCGTACCAACGAAAGCCAAATCCGGCCGCTTCCAGGCGTTTAGGCAGCGCGCGCTGGCCGCCGAGTACCAGAACGGAAGATTCTCCCATCAGCAGACGAATAGCCGCCGCCGGGACGCGGAAAATCGCCGGACGGTTTAGCGCATGGCCCAGCGCATGAGCGAACTGCTCGTTACGAACCGGGTAAGGGGAAACCATATTAAACGGCCCGCGCAGGTCGTTATCAAGCAGCCACAGTATACCGTTGACCATATCGTCGATGTGGATCCAGGCCAGATACTGTCTGCCGCTGCCGATAGGGCCGCCGAGGCCAAGCTTAAAGGCGGGCGTCATTTTGGCCAGAATGCCGCCTCGCGGCGCCAGCACCACCCCGGTACGCAGCAGGCATACGCGGGTGCGATCGCTCTGCGCTTCGCAGGCAATCTGCTCCCAGCGGGCGCAAAGCTTGTGGGTAAACTCATTATGCGGCGGCTCTTCTTCGGTGACGACAACTTCGCCGAGATCGCCATAATAGCCGGCGGCTGAACCGCTAATCAGCACCGCGGGCGGCGCGTCGCTGGCGTTGATTAGGGTGACCAGCTTTTGGGTGATATCCCAACGGCTGTGGCAGAGGCGCTGCTTCTGCTCCGCCGTCCAGCGTTTATCGGCGATAGGTTCGCCTGCCAGATTGATGACGGCATCAAAACCGTTAAGATTCACCTGATGCTCAAAATCGCGCCACAGAGTGACGCGAGAATCGAGGCGGTTTTTCGCCTTTTCAGGGCTGCGGGTTGAAACCGTTACGCGATGCCCCAGCTCCAGCAGCCGGGGTATCAGATGCCGGCCAATCAGGCCGGTACCGCCAGTAAGCAGAACGTTCATAGCGCCTCCCGAAGATGCATCTAGCGCCGCCAGCTCATCGTCATGGAGACGGAATCGGCGTAGCGCAGTGCATGCAGTTTGTCGATCTCTACTTCAGCATATGTGACCCAGTGATGTTCGCGTGCGATGTCGAGCACATCCTGAGTTAATTTTTCCAGTAGAGAAAAGCGGTTATTTTCGATATGACTAATAATGCGCTTAGTAATGGTGCGGTAGTTCAGCGCATCGTTAATATCTTCGCTGTTGCGTGATTTCTCCGCCGGATAGTGGATAGCGACGTTGACCACCACATCCTGGCGGTTGGCGATCTCTTCCTCTTTAATTCCGATAAAAGTACGCAGGCGCAGGTTCTTAATTCGAATAATGGCGTCTGGTTGAGACATTGCAGGCTTCCTCCGGGTAGTAATTTCCGCCATCATACATCAAAGCTTCCCGGCCGAGCAGGGGGTTACCAGGCTTCTGTTTTCAGAAGCGCCTCAACGGTCGCCGGGCGATGACGAATGCGTTCAAACCAGTTGTGAACCGCCGGAAAACTGGCGAGGTCGATGCGCTGGCGCTGATGGGCATTCACCCACGGCCAGCAGGCGATATCGGCGATACTGTAGTGGTTGCCGCCCAGCCAGGGGCTCTCGCCAAGGCGCCGGTTGAGCACGCCGTACAGCCGCTGAGTTTCTACCTGATAGCGCTCGATGGCATAGGGTACCGCCTGCGGGGCGCAGTGGTTAAAGTGGTGGTTTTGCCCGAGCATCGGCCCTAAACCGCCGACCTGCCAGAATAACCACTGGAGCGTAGCGTGGCGCTCGCGGAGCTCACCGCTCAGTAACTTGCCGCTTTTTTCTGCAAGGTAGAGCAGGATTGCTCCGGACTCAAACAGGTTTAACGGGCCACCGCCGTCGGCGGGTTCATGGTCAACGATCGCCGGGATCTTGTTATTTGGCGAAATCGCAAGGTAGGAGGGTTGGAACTGCTCCCCTTTGCCGATATCCACCCGGATGAGACGATAGGCCAACTGAGCTTCTTCGAGGAAGAGCGTGATTTTGTGGCCATTGGGAGTGGGTGCGTAGTAAAGATCGATCATGAAAATCCCTCGCCGTTACGGGTCGCAAACTTTTCGAGTATAGGTGAACTGACGTTATCCGGCAGGCTAACCGAATCCGGGATGATTTTTGCCAGGCAAGTTCACCGCAATTAAGTATGTAAGATCCTCAAGGCGACGGTCAGTGACATCTTCTGAAAGACAGGCTATGTTGGCTTATCGCCCCATTACATTAGCCATTGAGGATGCTATGAGCCAGTCCGCGATTACCCTGTGGTCCGACGCCGATTTTTTCTCGCCCTATGTGATGTCCGTGTACGTTGCCCTGCAGGAAAAGAGCCTGCCTTTTACTCTAAAAACCGTCGATCTCGACAGCGGCGAGCATCTGCAAAGCGGCTGGAAAGGCTACAGCGTGACGCGGCGCGTACCGCTGCTGGAGGTCGGTGAGTTCTTCCTGAGCGAATCCTCCGCGATTACCGAATATCTCGATGAACGCTTCGCGCCTCCGGAGTGGGAGAGGCTGTATCCGCATGACCTGCAAAAGCGCGCGCGGGCGCGTCAGGTGCAGGCCTGGCTGCGTAGCGATTTAATGCCGATTCGTGAAGAACGCTCGACGGCCGTGGTTTTTGCCGGAGAAAAGAAACCTCCGCTCAGCGAAGCCGGGAAAAAAAGCGCCGGCAAGCTGTTTGAAACGGCTGGCGTTCTGCTATCCCATGGCGGGCAGAATTTATTTGGCGAATGGTCTATAGCCGATACCGATCTTGCGCTGATGCTCAATCGTCTGGTTCTGAACGGCGATGAGGTTCCGACCGCGCTGGCTGATTATGCCACCTTCCAGTGGCAGCGAGCGTCAGTCCAGCGCTACGTCGCACTCTCAGCCAAACGAGCGGGCTGATAAGCGTCAGCGGTTCCGTTATCATAGCGGCATCGTAATGCGTGGAGATGAATTGTATGAAGCTGATGTTTGCCTCGGATATCCATGGCTCTCTACCTGCAGCCGAACGCGTGCTTGAGCTGTTCGCGCGAAGCGGGGCGCAGTGGCTGGTTATTCTCGGTGATGTGCTGAATCACGGACCGCGTAACGCGCTTCCTGAAGGTTATGCCCCGGCCCAGGTCGCAGAGGCGTTAAACCGCGTAGCGGAGCGGGTGATTGCCGTTCGCGGCAACTGCGACAGCGAAGTCGATCAGATGCTGCTCCATTTCCCCATAACCGCCCCCTGGCAGCAGGTTTTGAGCGAGCGAACCCGCCTGTTTCTCACTCACGGACATCTGTACAGCCCCGATAATTTGCCTCCACTCGCCGCTGGCGATGTGCTGGCTTACGGCCATACTCATATTCCGGTAGCCGAGAAACGCGGCGAGATTTTTCTCTTCAATCCCGGCTCGGTCAGCATCCCTAAAGGGGGATTTACCGCCAGCTACGGTCTTCTGAACGAGGGGCGATTGCAGGTTTTAGCACTCGATGATCATCAGGTTATTGCAGAGGTCGCAATTTACCCGTAATTTACCCCTCAATCGTATAGACGCGCCGCGAGAGCGCTTTAAAAAGTAAGGTTTCCTGATGGCGGAACAGAATCATTTGGCAAGCACAGAATGGGTCGATATTGTTAATGAAAACAACGAGGTGATAGCACAATCCAGCCGCGAACAAATGCGCGCGGAGTGTCTGCGTCATCGCGCGACCTACATTGTTGTTCATGATGGGATGGGCAAAATCCTGGTGCAGCGTCGTACCGAAACGAAAGATTTCCAGCCGGGCATGCTGGACGCCACCGCCGGTGGCGTGGTGCAGGCTGATGAGCAAATGCTGGAGTCCGCGCGCCGCGAGGCGGAAGAAGAGCTCGGCATTGCCGGCGTGCCCTTCGCTGACCACGGGCAGTTCTACTACGAAGATAAGCACTGCCGCGTCTGGGGCGGTCTGTTTAGCTGCGTATCGCACGGACCGTTCGCGCTGCAAGAAGAAGAAGTGAGCGAAGTGTGCTGGCTGACGCCGGAAGAGATCACCGCCCGCTGCGATGAATTCACTCCGGATTCATTAAAAGCGCTGGCGCTGTGGATGACCCGCAATGCCAACAATGAGCCAACAAAAGCCGAAAAACAGGAAGAGGCGGAATAGCCTTTAGCAGCTATCCCGCATGCATAAACTGGACGCGATGGGTTTCCTGTCGCTCCAGTTTCCCTCATTAAAACGCTCCAGAAGGGCTCGCCCGGCTTCTATACCAATCTTGTGGTGCGGCACAGCCATGGTCGTTAACGGTGGCTGGCACACCCGACTCACGTCACTGTCGCCAAAGCCGACGACGGCTAAATCATCAGGCACCTTGATACGCCGACGCTGGCACTCATACAGCGCCCCGCATGCCAGCTCATCGGAAACGCAGACCAGCGCATCGAGTTCTGGCCATGCCAGCAAAAACTCCGGCAGCTGCGAAGCGCCGGTGGAAAAGTTGGCCGGTAGCGCAGCGTTAATCACCCGGTTAGGCGACATATGATGGCGCAGCATGGCCTTGTACCACCCCTGCAAATGCTGCTGAAAAATCCACTGTTCCTGATTGGCGCACAGTAGACCGATATTCTGATAGCCGCGGTGAATGAGCATCTCCGTCAGCTCGAACATCGCCGCTACGTTATCAATGCCGATATTCATGTCGATAGGATCGGCGCGCATCGCTCCCATTTCCACCACCGGAATCGAGGCGTTTTGCAGCCAGTGGCGTACGGTATCGCTATGTTCAACGCTAAGCAGAATGGCGGCGGCGATATTCGAAGCCAGCAGCGTTTCCAGCAACTTTTCTTCCTGCTCAAGACGGTGCTGCGATTCCGCGAGCATGATTTGATAACCCGCCGGCTGTAGTACCTGCTGAAGCCCGGCAAACATCGCTGAGCAGCCCGCCTCCGCCAGATTGGGGACCACCATCGCGATAGTTCTTGAAGAGGCTGATGCCAGGGCGCTGGCGGCGAGGTTAGGCATATACCCGAGTTCTTGCACCGCCGCTTCGATTTTTTCACGGAGTTTATCGGAAACTTGTTCCGGCGTGCGAAGCGCGCGGGATACGGTCATGGTTCCCACACCTGCCAGCTGAGCAACATCGGCGATCGTCACTTTACCGGTACTACGCCGTTTTCGGGTTAGAGACATACATATTCCTGCTAAACAGACGTTTTTTATTTTCATCCATTACTTCACGTGTCAGGGAGTATACGCCTTAACCGGGGCTTTTTGCTGCGTTTTCACAGGATGATTGTGAATTGATAGCGCTATCACAAATCTGAATGTTCCTTTTTGGTAGCGCTATCTTTGTGATCGTTCTCGCAGATAACTCTTCCCTGCTTGCATAAAGTTTGCCCATCTTTTGCTAAAAGACGGGGGATAAAATGCTCAACACATGGCTCTCTGATGCCACCATTGCGCTGCGGCAGAATGTAGACAGCTGGCCCCAGGCGCTGGATATCTGCGCCCGGCCGCTGCTCGAGGCCGGCGTTATCGAACCTGCTTACGTGAAGGCGATCGTGGAGCAGCATCGTAGGCTGGGGCCGTATTACGTGCTGGCGCCGGGACTGGCGATGCCGCATGCGCGGCCAGAGGAGGGGGCAAAGGGCTTAGGACTATCGCTGTTGAAACTGGAACAGGGCGTATCGTTTGGCTCAGAGGAGTTCGACCCGGTTGATATTATCATTATGCTTGCGGCACCGGATAAACATAGCCATCTCGAAATGATCGCGGCTCTGGCGGAATTATTTTCCAGCGATGAAGATATGCATCAATTACATCAGGCAACCGGCCTTGAGGAGATTAAAAAAATCATCGCACGCTTCTGAGTTAATTTAAACATCCGACTTATCGGACATTACGCGCCTGCGTGATGCGGACCTACTCTACCCAAAAAAGGTGATAACAATGAAAATTATGGCAATTTGCGGTTCTGGCCTGGGCAGCAGTTTTATGGTTGAAATGAATATTAAAAAAGTGCTTAAAAAGCTCGAAATCGAGGCCGAGGTAGAGCACTCCGATCTGTCGTCGGCAACTCCTGGCGCGGCGGATCTGTTTGTGATGGCGAAAGATATTGCTGCCAGCGCCAGCGTACCGGAAAGCCAGCTGGTGGTGATTACTAACATCATCGATATTAATGAACTCGAAGCGCAGCTGCGCGCGTGGTTCGCCAGACAATAACTATTTATAGCGAGGTGGATATGTTTATCCTTGAAACGCTGAATTTTGTTGTTGATATTCTTAAAGTCCCTTCAGTACTGGTCGGTTTAATTGCGTTAATTGGTCTGGTGGCGCAAAAAAAATCTTTCTCCGACGTTGTGAAGGGAACAATTAAAACTATTCTGGGCTTTATCGTTCTCGGCGGTGGCGCGACGGTATTAGTCGGCTCGCTGAATCCATTGGGGGGGATGTTTGAACACGCATTTAATATTCAGGGAATTATCCCTAATAATGAGGCGATAGTTTCTATTGCGCTGGAAAAATATGGTGCTTCAACCGCGCTGATTATGGCGTTTGGGATGGTGGCAAATATTGTGGTCGCCCGGTTTACGCGCCTGAAGTACATTTTTCTCACCGGGCACCACACCTTCTATATGGCCTGCATGATTGGCGTGATTCTCACCGTGGCGGGTTTTGAGGGGGTCGGGCTGGTATTTACCGGTTCGCTGATCCTTGGTCTGGTCATGGCATTCTTCCCGGCGTTGGCCCAGCGCTATATGAAGCGTATTACCGGAACCGATGACATTGCTTTCGGCCACTTCGGCACTCTGGGCTACGTACTGTCGGGGTGGATCGGTAGCGTTTGCGGTAAAGGCTCGCGTTCAACAGAAGAGATGAACCTGCCGAAAAACCTGAGCTTCCTGCGCGACAGCTCCATCTCTATTTCGCTGACCATGATGATCATCTATCTGATTATGGCGGTGAGCGCAGGGCGTGAATACGTTGAAAGCACCTTCAGCGGCGGCCAGAACTACCTGGTCTACGCCATCATTATGGCGATCACCTTCGCTGCCGGGGTGTTCATCATCCTGCAAGGGGTACGCCTGATTCTGGCGGAAATCGTACCGGCTTTTACCGGGTTTTCGGAAAAGCTGGTGCCGAATGCCCGTCCGGCGCTGGACTGTCCGGTTGTTTATCCCTATGCGCCCAATGCGGTACTGATTGGCTTCCTGTTTAGCTTCCTCGGCGGGCTGGTCGGGCTGTTCCTCTGCGGGCAATTTAAGTGGGTGTTGATTCTGCCCGGCGTGGTGCCGCATTTCTTTACCGGCGCGACCGCTGGCGTGTTTGGCAACGCGACCGGCGGGCGGCGCGGGGCAATGATCGGCGCGTTTGCCAACGGTCTGCTGATCACCTTCCTGCCGGTGCTGCTCCTGCCTGTACTGGGGGCGATTGGTTTTGCCAATACCACTTTCTCGGATGCTGATTTCGGCGTCGTCGGCATCGTGCTGGGTAATCTGGCCCGCTATCTGTCGCCGTTTGCGATAACTGGCCTGGTTGTGGCGTTGTTCGTACTGCTGGTGGCGTACAACGTTTTTGCGAAAAAGAAATCTGTGGGCCGCGGCGCGCAGGAGAACAGCGGAGCGAAATCATGAATGTGCAAGAAGTGACTAAACTGGCGCGAGACATTCGCGTCGCAACCCTTAAATCGCTGACGGATCTCGGTTTCGGCCACTACGGCGGCAGTATGTCGGTCGTGGAAACGCTGGCGGTACTGTACGGCGCGGTGATGAAAATTGATCCCGCCGATCCGGACTGGCCCGAGCGCGACTACTTTGTGTTATCGAAAGGCCATGCCGGCCCGGCGCTGTACAGTACGCTGGCGATAAAGGGATATTTCCCGATGGAGGAACTAAGCACGCTGAACCAGAACGGTACGCGGCTGCCAAGCCATCCGGATCGGCTAAAAACGCGCGGCGTAGACGCCACAACGGGGTCGCTGGGGCAGGGGATTTCCATCGCTGGCGGGATGGCGCTGTCGCATAAGCTGGCGGGACGGACGAATCGTGTGTTCTGTATCGTTGGCGACGGGGAACTGAATGAAGGCCAGTGTTGGGAAGCATTCCAGTTTATCGCCCATCATCGCCTGAATAACCTGACCGTGTTTGTTGACTGGAACAAGCTACAGCTTGACGGCAGGCTGGATGAGATCATTCGCGCTTTTAATCTGGAAGATAAATTCCGCGCCTTTGGTTTTGATGTCGTGACCGTTAAAGGCGATGACGTTCCCGGACTGCTGGCTGCGGTACAGCCCGTTCCGCCCGTCGATGCGCGACCGCGGGTAGTCATTCTCGATAGCGTGAAAGGCCAGGGCGTGCCGTATCTCGAAAATCTCAGCAACAACCACCATTTGCGCCTGACGGGCGAAATGAAAGAGACGCTAAACGAGGCGATTCGCCAACTGGAGGCCGAACATGATTAAGCTTGCACCAGCAGGGCAAAAAGATGCCGTAGAGATGCGTAAGGTTTATGCCGGGTTCGTCGCGGAGCAGATTGCAGACAAGAGCTCAATTATCGCGCTGGAAGCGGATTTGATGAGTTCCATGGCGATGGACGGCGTCGCGCGGGAGCATCCGCAGCACGTCATCAACTGCGGCATCATGGAAGCCAACGTGATAGGCACTGCCGCCGGGCTATCGTTGACCGGACGCAAGCCGTTTGTGCACACCTTTACCGCTTTTGCCAGCCGCCGCTGTTTCGACCAGCTGTTTATGTCGCTCGATTATCAGCGGAATAACGTCAAAGTGATTGCTTCCGATGCGGGGGTGACCGCCTGCCATAACGGCGGAACCCATATGTCGTTTGAAGATATGGGGATTGTGCGCGGCCTGGCGCATTCGGTCGTGCTGGAAGTGACCGATGCGGTGATGTTCGATGAGATTCTGCGTCAGCTTATCGATCTCGACGGCTTCTACTGGGTTCGCACCATTCGCAAACAGGCGCCGAGCGTGTACGCGCCGGGTTCAACGTTCACCATTGGTAAAGGGAATGTACTGCGCGAAGGTGAAGATATCACGCTGATTGCCAATGGGATTATGGTGGCGGAAGCGCTGGAGGCGGCGCGCCAGCTTGAGCAGGAAGGCGTTAGCGCGGCGGTGATTGATATGTTTACCCTGAAGCCCATTGACCGCATGCTGGTGAAAAATTACGCCGAAAAAACCGGGCGCATCGTGACCTGCGAAAACCACAGTATTCACAATGGACTGGGATCGGCGGTGGCGGAGGTGCTGGTGGAAACCTGTCCGGTACCGATGCGGCGCGTAGGAGTGAAAGAGCGCTACGGTCAGGTGGGAACGCAGGAGTTCTTGCAGAAGGAGTATGGCCTGACGGCGCATGATATTGTCTCAGCGGCGCGCGAGCTGCTGTAAATAAAAAAGGCGACCATCCGGTCGCCTTTTTTCATGCAGCGGGCAGATTATGCTTGCTGCTGGGACGACTGAATAGCGGTCAGGGCGATGGTATAGACGATATCGTCAACCAGCGCGCCGCGGGACAGGTCGTTCACCGGCTTACGCATGCCTTGCAGCATCGGCCCGATGGAGATCAGGTCGGCGGAACGCTGTACGGCTTTGTAAGTGGTGTTACCGGTGTTCAGATCCGGGAAGATGAACACGGTAGCGCGTCCGGCAACCGGGGAGTTCGGCGCTTTGGATTTCGCAACGTCAGCCATTACCGCAGCATCATACTGCAGCGGGCCGTCGATCATCAGGTCAGGACGTTTTTCCTGCGCCAGACGAGTTGCTTCGCGAACTTTCTCTACATCGCTGCCTGCGCCTGAAGTGCCGGTGGAGTAGGAGAGCATTGCCACGCGCGGCTCGATGCCAAAGGCAATTGCGGATTCAGCAGACTGAATGGCGATTTCAGCCAGCTGCTCAGCGGTCGGATCCGGGTTGATCGCGCAGTCGCCGTAAACGTAAACCTGTTCCGGCAGCAGCATGAAGAATACGGAGGAGACCAGAGAGCTACCAGGGGCCGTTTTGATCAGCTGCAGTGGCGGACGGATGGTGTTGGCGGTGGTGTGAACCGCGCCGGAGACCAGACCGTCAACTTCGTCTTGCTCCAGCATCAGGGTGCCAAGAACCACGTTGTCTTCCAGCTGCTCGCGAGCAACCGCTTCGGTCATACCTTTGCTCTTACGCAGCTCGACCAGGCGAGCTACGTAGCTTTCGCGAACCACTTCCGGATCGACGATTTCAATCCCGGCGCCCAGCTCTACGCCCTGAGACGCGGCAACGCGGGTGATTTCTTCGGGGTTGCCCAGCAGGACGCAGGTGGCGATACCGCGCTCGGCGCAGATAGCGGCGGCTTTAACGGTACGCGGTTCGTTACCTTCCGGCAGAACAACGCGCTTGCCTGCTTTACGCGCCAGCTCGGTGAGCTGATAGCGGAAGGCTGGCGGAGAGAGGCGACGGCTACGCTCGGAAGTCGCGGTGAGCGACTCGATCCAGTCAGCGTTAATGTAGTTAGCCACGTATTCCTGAACTTTCTCGATGCGCTCGTGATCGTCAACCGGAACTTCCAGGTTGAAGCTCTGCAGGCTCAGGGAGGTCTGCCAGGTGTTGGTGTTGACCATAAATACCGGCAGGCCGGTCGCGAATGCGCGTTCGCACAGCTTGCTGATGCGCTCGTCCATTTCGTAGCCGCCGGTCAGCAGGATGGCGCCGATTTCCACGCCGTTCATCGCGGCCAGGCAGGCGGCGACCAGAACGTCGGGACGGTCTGCGGAAGTGACCAGCAGCGATCCTGCGCGGAAGTGCTCCAGCATGTGTGGAATGCTGCGTGCGCAGAAGGTCACGGACTTCACGCGGCGGGTATTAATGTCGCCTTCGTTGATGATGGTGGCGTTCAGGTGACGCGCCATATCGATCGCGCGGGTGGCGATCAGATCGAAGCTCCACGGCACCGCGCCCAGAACCGGTAATGGGCTACCGTTCTGCAGCTGAGCCGGATCGATCTTCACGACTTTCGCTTTGGAAGAGTCGTCGAAGATTTCTGACAGGTCAGGGCGAGTACGGCCCTGTTCGTCAACTGGCGCATTCAGCTTGTTGACGATTACGCCGGTAATGCTGGTGTTTTTCGCGCCGCCGAAGCTGCTGCGAGTCAGCTCAACGCGTTCTTTCAGCTGTTCCGGAGTATCGGTACCCTGGGACATGACGAAGACGATTTCAGCGTTCAGCGTTTTGGCGATTTCGTAGTTCAGCGACTGGGCAAACTGATGTTTGCGGGTCGGGACCAGACCTTCAACCAGCACCACTTCAGCATCCTGAGCGTTGGCGTGGTAGTTGGCGATGATCTCTTCCATCAGCACGTCTTTCTGGTTGCTGGAGAGCAGCGACTCAACGTGGCTCATCTTCAACGGTTCTGCGGCCGGAAGGTCGGAGTTCGCGCGAATGATGGTCGTCGTCTGGTCTGGCGCATCGCCACCGGCGCGCGGTTGAGCGATTGGTTTAAAGACGCTCAGGCGCACGCCTTTACGTTCCATAGCACGGACAACACCGAGGCTGACGCTGGTCAGGCCTACGCTGGTTCCGGTAGGGATCAGCATAATTGTACGGGACACGATATATCCTCTTTCGTTACCGCCAGTATCGGGCGGGATACAAAACTGCACCACCAGCTTCCCGTCATACTTCAAGTTGCATGTGCGTTGGCTTTACTTGCTCACCCCAGTCACGTACTCCTCATACGCTCCTGGGGATTCGCTGCGTCGCCGCCTTCCTGCAACTCGAATTATTTAGGGTTATGGCTGGCGGTGTGGAATCAGGCGGTCAGACGGTTGGCGTCTTGCGCGATGACCAGCTCTTCGTTGGTCGGAATGACGATAGCCGGGCGAGTGCCTTCTTTGTTGATGAAGCCAGACTTGCCGAAACGGGCAGCCAGGTTGCGCTCGTGATCAACTTCAAAGCCCAGTACGCCCAGTTTGCCCAGAGACAGTTCGCGAACCATCGCCGCGTTCTCACCGATACCGCCGGTGAAAATAACCGCGTCCAGACGGCCATCCATCAGCGCGGTGTAGGAACCGATATATTTTGCCAGGCGGTGGCAGTAAACGTCCATAGCGCGTTTAGCATCCGCTTTGTCCTGGTAGTTGTCTTCAACATAGCGGCAGTCGCTGGTCACTTCGGTCAGGCCGAGCAGACCGGACTCTTTGGTCAGCATTTTGTTGATGGCGTCTACGCTCATGCCCAGGGCATCGTGCAGATGGAAAATGATTGCCGGGTCGATATCGCCAGAACGCGTACCCATAACCAGGCCTTCCAGCGGAGTCAGACCCATAGAGGTGTCAACGCATTTACCGTTACGGATAGCGGAAACGGAACCACCGTTGCCCAGATGGCAGGTGATGATGTTCAGCTCTTCAACCGGTTTGTTCAGAACTTTCGCAGCTTCCTGAGTCACATAGAAGTGGCTGGTACCGTGCGCGCCGTAGCGACGTACGCCGTGTTCTTTGTACAGGCTGTACGGCAGGGCATAGAGGTAAGATTCTTCCGGCATGGTCTGGTGGAACGCGGTGTCGAACACGGCAACGTTCTTATCTTTCAGATGCGGGAAGGATTTCAGCGCTTCAGCGATACCGATCAGGTGCGCAGGGTTGTGCAGCGGAGCGAAAGATGCGGAATCTTTAATGCCCTGAATGACGGAGTCATCGATAACAACGGAGCTGGTGTATTTCTCACCGCCGTGAACGATACGATGGCCGATTGCGGTCAGCTGAGCAGACAGTTCTGGTTTTTGTGCCAGAATAGTGTTAACGATAAAGTTCAGCGCTTCACTGTGAGCAGCGCCAGCGCCTAGCTCGGCTTCTTGTTTGCTGCCATCCATTTTCCATTTGATACGGGCTTCTGGAAGATGGAAACATTCTGCTAAACCGGACAGGTATTCGTCACCGTTGACGGCATCAAGGATAGCGAATTTCAGAGAGGAGCTACCGCAGTTCAGAACCAGTACTAACTTACTCGACATGGAAGTACCTTTTATGATACGTGGCTAAAAAAACGTCAGTGTGTCACAAAGCGTAGCGCAGGATGACATCGACATTTATGATTAACATCATGCCTTGCACTGTTTTCGGCACGATGGGAGAAGTACATTTGATTTTATGTCATTTTGCATAATTTTCAGCCAGTGGCAGAATATGCGATAATTTGACTAACCTGGTAAAAGGGTCTAACCGCCCCTCAGGTGCGCACAGAATACCTGATTGAGGCCGCCATTGCCAAAATCTTTTGAACGTTGTCATACACAGTTGGTGTTTTGCACAAATTTTTTAAGTTTTATATGTAAAGTTGAGGTAAGCCATGTCTGGTCCAGAAAATCGCCCTGTAAGTTTTTTCGGCTTGTTTCGCCACGGGCAGCATTATGCAAAGACCTGGCCTCTGGATAAGCGCCTTGCCCCGGTGTTTATCGAAAACCGTATTATTCGCGCCACGCGCTATGCGATTCGTATCATGCCGCCCGTAGCGATTTTCACGCTGTGCTGGCAAATCGCCCTTGGCGGCCAGCTTGGCCCGGCCGTGGCTACCGCGCTGTTTGCGCTGAGCCTCCCGATGCAGGGATTATGGTGGTTGGGCAAGCGCTCGGTGACGCCGCTGCCGCCGTCGATTTTAAACTGGTTTTATGAAGTGCGCGGTAAATTGCAGGAGGCCGGACAAGCATTAACGCCGGTCGACGGTAAGCCTGATTATCAGGCTTTAGCTGACACGCTTAAGCGCGCCTTCAAACAACTGGATAAAACTTTCCTGGATGATTTGTAATTGCATCAGGAAAACGCATATAAAAGAAGGCGCATAATTCATGCGCCTTCTTTTTTCACGCCGTAAAAAGTGTAACAGGAGTCAAAAATGGAAATGACCAATGCGCAACGTCTGATTCTGTCGAATCAGTACAAGATGATGACGATGCTCGACCCGGACAACGCCGAACGCTATCGCCGTCTACAGACCATCATTGAGCGTGGATACGGGCTGCAGATGCGCGAGCTGGACCGCGAGTTTGGCCAGCTTACCGAGGAAACGTGTCGTACCATCATTGATATCATGGAGATGTATCATGCGCTGCATGTCTCCTGGACCAACCTGAAGGACGCCAGCGGAATCGACGAGCGTCGGGTCACATTCCTCGGTTTTGACGTTGCCACTGAAGCTCGCTATCTCGGCTACGTTCGCTTTATGGTCAACGTTGAGGGTCGCTACAGCCACTTTGACGCCGGGACTCACGGCTTTAACTCCCAGACCCCGATGTGGGAAAAATACCAGCGTATGCTGAGCACCTGGCACGCCTGCCCGCGTCAGTATCATCTGAGCAGTAACGAAATTAATCAAATTATCAACGCCTGATGGAGGTTCCCGTGCAGTGTAAAGGTTTCCTGTTTGATCTTGACGGGACATTAGTCGATTCGTTGCCGGTGGTGGAGCGTTCGTGGTGCAAATGGGCGGATCGATTCAGTATCCCTCATGATGAAGTGCTGAACTTCATTCATGGCAAGCAGGCAATCACCTCGTTGCGTCACTTTCTCCCCGGCCGCAGCGAAGAAGAGATTCAGGCTGAATTCACCCTGCTGGAAACGGTAGAAGCGACGGATACCGATGGCGTTACGGCGCTGCCGGGTGCGGTTGCGTTGCTCAAAACCCTGGATGAAGCCGGGATCCCCTGGGCGATTGTGACGTCGGGTTCGATACCCGTGGCCCACGCTCGTCACCGTGCCGCAGGTCTGCCTGAAGCTGAGGTGTTCGTCACTGCCGAGCGCGTAAAGCACGGGAAACCCGCTCCGGATGCCTATCTGCTGGGGGCCGAACTGTTGGGCCTGGCCCCGGCGGATTGCGCCGTCGTGGAGGATGCCCCTGCCGGTCTGCTTTCCGGCCTGAATGCCGGCTGTCGGACCATCGCGGTCAACGTGCCCGCCGATGCACCGCGTCTTGATGAAGCGGATTTAGTATTAACGACGCTGGAAAGCCTGCAGGTTGAGCGTCTGCCTGACGGCAAGGTGAATGTTAGCCTTAAAAACTAATCTCATGATTTAGCCCCGCGTTGGCGGGGCTTTTTTATGCCAAACTTCCAACTCCATCTTCTGACAAGGATAAGTTGTGAACGGTGAATTGATTTGGGTGTTATCTCTTCTTGCCGTAGCCGTCGTGCTCTTTGCCACCGGAAAAGTGCGCATGGACGCTATCGCTTTGCTGGTGATTGTCGCGTTTGTCCTCAGCGATACCTTGACGCTCAGCGAGGCCTTCTCCGGTTTTAGCGATCCCAACGTTATCCTTATTGCCGCGCTTTTCATTATTGGCGATGGGCTGGTGCGTACCGGGGTTGCCACTAAAATGGGTTCCTGGCTGGTGAAGGTTGCCGGTAACAGCGAAACCAAAATGCTGGTTTTTTTGATGCTGACCGTTGCCGGGCTGGGCGCTTTTATGAGCTCGACGGGCGTGGTGGCCATTTTTATTCCGGTGGTGCTCAGCGTATCAATGCGCATGAACACCTCGCCTTCGCGGTTAATGATGCCGCTCAGTTTTGCCGGGCTTATCAGCGGGATGATGACGCTTGTCGCCACGCCGCCCAACCTGGTCGTCAACAGCGAACTATTACGCGAAGGGCTGCAAGGATTCAGCTTTTTTAGCGTCACGCCGATAGGCCTGGTGGTGCTGGTTCTGGGCGTTTTCTATATGCTGGTGATGCGCTTTATGCTTAAGGGAGATGAAAGCGAACAGGTCAGAGATGGGCGTAAACGCAGCACCTTTCGCGATCTCATCAAAGATTATCATCTGACCGGCAGGGCGCGTCGCCTGGCTATTCGCCCCGGCTCGCCGATGATTGGCCAGCGCCTGGACGACCTGAAACTACGCGAGCGCTATGGGGCGAACGTTATCGGCGTTGAGCGCTGGCGGCGCTTTCGGCGGGTTATCGTTAACGTTAATGGGGTATCAGAATTCCGCGCCCGTGACGTTTTGCTGATCGATATGTCGGCTTCGGACGTTGATTTACGCCAGTTTTGCGGCGAGCAGATGCTTGAGCCGATGGTGCTGCGCGGTGAATATTTTTCCGATCAGGCGCTGGACGTAGGGATGGCGGAAGTCTCTCTGATCCCGGATTCAGAGCTGATTGGCAAGTCGGTGCGCGAAATCGCTTTTCGTACCCGTTTTGATTTGAACATCGTGGGCCTGAAGCGCGATGGCAAAGCCATTGACGGCGCGGTCACCGATGAACCCCTGCAGCTTGGCGATATCATGCTGGTGGTTGGCAACTGGCGGCAGATAGCCCTGCTGGCCAAGCGGGGGCGGGACTTCGTGGTGCTGAATATGCCCATTGAGGTCAATGACGCCTCGCCGGCGCACAGCCAGGCGCCGCACGCCATTTTCTGTCTGGTGCTGATGGTGGCGCTTATGCTGACTGACGAAATACCTAACCCTATAGCGGCCATCATTGCCTGCCTGCTGATGGGTAAATTCCGCTGCATCAACGCGGAAAGCGCCTATAAAGCCATCCACTGGCCGAGCATTATTTTGATCGTCGGAATGATGCCTTTTGCCCTGGCGCTGCAGAAAACCGGCGGGGTGGATCTGGTTGTGAAAGGCCTGATGGACGTGGCGGGGAGTAAAGGGCCCTATCTGATGCTGGGCTGCCTGTTCGTGATGTGCGCGGCTATCGGCCTGTTTATTTCCAATACCGCTACCGCGGTGCTGATGGCGCCGATTGCGCTGGCTGCGGCGAAGTCGATGGGCGTATCGCCATATCCCTTTGCGATGGTCGTGGCTATGGCGGCTTCTGCGGCGTTTATGACGCCGGTATCATCACCGGTGAACACGCTTGTGCTGGGGCCGGGTAAGTACTCATTTAGCGATTTCGTCAAAATTGGCGTACCGTTTACCATCATGGTGATGGTGGTGTGCGTACTGCTAATCCCGGTACTGTTCCCGTTTTGATAGCGCTGTAAAAATTCCCGGTCAGGCGCGCGCCGGCCGGGAAGTGATTTATAAAGGCGAATCCTGGCTAATTTCATCAAGGGAAAGATGGAAGCTCGGTACAAATACCCGCATAAAGTAGTCCATCTCTGGACTGCGGCGCGATTCCAGCGTTTTCTCCAGGCGGCCCTTGGCCAGCAGAAATTCATTGTTACCCGCCGATAGCTCTTCCAGACACTTCAGGTAGGCGCAAAGCGCATCGGCCTGTTTGACAATGGATTTTTCCTCTTCGCTATAGTGATGTTCGTCAATGAGTGGCGCAAAAATATCGCGCAGCTCGTCAGGAACCATATCGACCAGCTTCTGCTGGGCGATTTTCTCGATGGCTTTGTACTCTTGCGCAATTTGCGAATTGAAATACTTCACCGGCGTCGGCAGATCGCCGGTCAGCACTTCCGAAGCATCATGATACATCGCCAGCAGCGCGATTCGCTCAGCGTTAACCTGGCCGCCAAATTTGCGATTTTTAATCGCCGCCAGCGCATGGGCAACCATGGCGACCTGTAAGCTGTGTTCGGAGACGTTTTCTGTGCGGACATTGCGCATCAGCGGCCAGCGGTTGATCAGTTTCAGGCGGGAGAGGTGGGCAAAGAAATGACTCTGACTCATAGGAACCCTTAATCAGTTACGACGTCGGGTGCCATTGTGCGCAGGGATCGCCGCCGGATGCAAATACCGGCGGCTGGACAGGCTTAATCAGAGCTGGTGGTAGCCGGAAAGGAAGCGTCCGAAGCGGGTAATCGCCATTTCAAGATCGTCTTCGCGCGGGAGGGTCACGATACGTACGTGATCCGGCCACGGCCAGTTAAAGGCGGTTCCCTGAACCAGCAGGACTTTCTCCTGCAGCAGAAAATCGAGCACCATTTTTTGGTCATCGTGAATATTAAAGCGTTTAGCGTCGATTTTCGGGAACATATACAGCGCGCCTTTCGGCTTAGTGCACGAGACGCCGGGGATTTCGTTAATCAGCTCCCAGGCGCGATTACGCTGTTCATATAAACGGCCGCCGGGAACGATAAACTCGCTGATGCTCTGATAACCGCCGAGGGCCGTTTGAATTGCATGCTGGGCCGGAACGTTGGCGCACAGGCGCATGGAAGCCAGCATCTCCAGGCCTTCGATGTAGCCTTTAGCGTGTTTCTTCGGGCCGTTAAGCACCATCCAGCCCTGGCGGAAGCCGGCGACGCGGTAGGTTTTTGACAGACCATTAAAGGTTACGGTGAGCAGATCCGGGGCCAGCGGGGCTATAGAATGGTGCTGCGCATCATCGTAGAGGATCTTATCGTAGATCTCGTCGGCGAAAATAATCAGGTTATTCTGCCGGGCGATCTCAACGATCTCCATCAGCAGCTCTTTTGAGTATACCGCCCCGGTTGGGTTATTCGGGTTGATAATCACAATGCCGCGGGTGCGCGGGGTGATTTTGGCGCGAATATCGTCGAGATCCGGGAACCAGTCGGACGATTCATCGCAAAGATAATGCACCGCTTTACCGCTGGAAAGCGCGACTGCGGCGGTCCAGAGCGGATAATCCGGCGCCGGAACCAGCATTTCATCACCGCTGTTCAGCAGGGCCTGCATGGCCTGGACGATAAGCTCGGAAACGCCGTTACCGATATAGATGTCTTCGACCGTCACATCGCGCATACCGCGGGCCTGATAGTGCTGCATGATGGCCTTACGCGCGGAATAAAGACCTTTTGAATCGCTATAGCCCTGGGAGGTGGGGAGATTGCGGATGACGTCAACGAGGATTTCGTCAGGTGCGTCAAAGCCGAACGGCGCTGGGTTGCCGATGTTCAGCTTCAGGACTTTATTGCCTTCTTCTTCAAGGCGTTTCGCCTCTTTCAGAACCGGGCCGCGGATGTCGTAACAGACGTTATCTAACTTGCTGGATTTTTCGATGGGGGACATGAACCTTGACCTTTTAGCTGTTATCGCCACTCCCTGCCGTGGAAGTCAGCACGGAACAATGTACTCCGCATCCCCGCTGTTTTGAAGGGTTAACAGGAGAAGATTTTGCTATTCATGTTTTTTTGGTTTAATCAATTTCCCTGGCGTCAGGCGATTTTGTTTATACATTATGCCTTCTCTGGTTTTATAATTGGTCTTATATTGTGTGATGTCGTGTTTTTGTGAACGTTTATATGGTTTTTTCTGCCTGGAGGATGAGCGGATTATTTTTTGCGCAATAAAGCGTCTCTTAAATGAGAACGTTTATTTCACAATACACAGCAGGTTGTAACAACTTGACGCGCTATTTTTAATGAAAGTATTTAATCGATAAATGAGCTTTATTTTACATAAGGAATATTCTTAGATTTGTTAATTTAATTAAGGTTCTGAAAAGCGTTTAAAATTAGCTGAGTTAATACTGATTAACTCTTATAAATATTGTGGTTTTCGGTTAGAATATCGCCGTTAATACGGACGTAGAGCTATACCCGGTAGCTAGTCTTTTTATTAATACATTGTTATTGCAGGTTTTTGTTATCTTCCTGAGGGCTATGGCAAGTTTGTCGCCCGTGAGGATGCCGAAGATGGCCATCGCTGGCTGTTTTTTTGCGTCACATCACAAAAAGCCAGCGCGTCGTAATTAAAAGCGCTTAGGCCTACGAACAAAATATTACTCAGAAATTCCGCACATTTGCTGCGGATGAGTGCTTTCTAATGCAATAACGTTCGTCCAGTTGTTCTTTCGCCTCTCTCCTGGCGGATAACGCGAAGCTGAAGGATTAGCCGGAAGCCTGGAGCACAGCATCAACAAGGCAGGTAAGCATTAGCCGCCTGAAAGTGAAGCAAATATGATAAATGAAAATCGTTCGATACTAAATTTAGACCTCGACCTCTTGAGAACCTTTGTTGCCGTCGCCGATCTCAGTACATTTGCCGCTGCCGCCGTTGCGGTGTGCCGGACTCAGTCAGCGGTAAGCCAGCAGATGCAGCGGCTGGAGCAGTTGGTCGGCAAAGAACTTTTTGCTCGCCACGGGCGCAATAAACTCCTGACAGAACAGGGTATTCAGCTGTTAGGCTATGCGCGGAAGATTCTGCGTTTTAACGATGAAGCCTGTATGTCGCTCATGTTCGGCAGCCTCCAGGGGACGCTGACAGTGGGTGCTTCTGATGAGACAGCGGATACCATTTTACCGTTCTTATTAAATCGGATCGGCAGTTTTTATCCCAAGCTGACCCTTGAAATTAAAGTCCTCAATCATCCCGATATAGTAGATATGCTGAACAATGGGGCGATCGATCTCGCGCTAACGACCCGACCAACGAAGGGTTCGGAAATGCTGACGCTACGCACTTCGCCAACCCTGTGGTACTGCGCGGCGGATTACGTTCTCCCGCAGGGCGAGTCGGTCCCGCTTGTATTGCTGGATGCCGCAGATCCGTTTCGCGAAGATATCACTACGGTACTCGATGTTGCCCGGGTTCCCTGGCATCTGTCCCATACGGCGTCATCAATGGCTGGGGTCAAAGCGGCGGTGAAAGCCGGACTTGGCGTAACCGCGCAGCCGGTAGAGATGATGAGCCCGGAGTTTCGCGTGCCGGGCAGAAGCGACGGGTTACCGGTGCTGCCGGATACCCACTACATGTTGAACTGTAACCCTCAGAAGGCAAGCGAGCTCACTCAGGCGATTTTCCAGTCATTGAGCACGGAGTACCAGCCATGGTCTAGCCAGCGCATTTATACCCCTGAAGGGGGAGATAATTCCCTTGTTTCCTGAAGGGAAAAAGCTAACAAACATCACAAAAACTGGTAACAAAATGTAAGTGCAAAAACGAACCACAGACCTGCAAAATCGCCACTGTGGTTCGTTTTTTTCAAATTTTATTGATGAATTAAATGTTTTGTTGATTTCTTTGCATGTAAATCAGTGGCTTAGTTCTGCTCTTCCTCTCATTTCTCCACTTTTCTCTGCACTTTCAATACTTCCTGCTAATGTTAAAAAACCATCTGGTTTGTTGCTGTTTTCTTGGTTGAATTAACAAAAGCGTGTCGCAGATCAAGAAAATACCCCTCCTTAGGGGGAGGAATCGTGTCTGAATCCTGTCAAAATAGACGGGTAATTTTGATTTACGGCGGAAACGGACACGATTCAACAACACTAAAGCCGAACAGTATGCAAGGTTATTCCGCATGAAAGGGCATTTAATGTTAATGAAAAAAATCCAATGTAAATTAATGTTGTGAAAACTTTTGTTAAAGTTGACAAAAGGTTAATGAAAGGAGTAAAAAGCCACCGCAACTGGCCTTCCACATCACCCAGGGACGCTTTTTTGCACGGCATTTTTTTTTATTCCTCCCCGTGAAACGCTGTGGCGTTCATCTGCCAGTAAGAGCAGAGGGTTTTAGCGCTACACTTTTTTGGTTAAGCAATGCGTATGTCAACATCCACTGAAGTCATCGCTCATCATTGGGCATTCGCTATATTTCTCATCATCGCTATCGGCCTGTGCTGCCTGATGCTCGTCGGCGGCTGGTATCTTGGCGGACGCGCGCGCGCGCGTAGCAAGAACACGCCGTTTGAATCCGGGATCGACTCCGTCGGTTCGGCTCGCTTACGTCTTTCTGCGAAGTTTTATCTGGTAGCCATGTTCTTCGTGATTTTCGACGTGGAAGCCCTGTATCTCTACGCATGGTCGGCCTCTATCCGTGAAAGCGGCTGGGTCGGCTTTGTGGAAGCCGCAATTTTCATTTTAGTGCTACTGGCTGGTCTGGTTTACCTCGTTCGTATCGGCGCACTGGACTGGACGCCTGCGCGCTCCCGTCGCACGCTGGTTAACCCGGAAACAGACAGTCCCACTAACCGTCATACGCAGTAAAAGCGAGGCAATAAGATGGATTATACGCTCACCCGCATCGATCCTAACGGTGAGAACGACCGTTACCCCCTGCAAAAACAGGAGATCGTAACCGACCCCCTGGAGCAAGAAGTCAATAAAAGCGTGTATATGGGGAAACTCGAACACGCCTTGCATGACATGGTGAACTGGGGCCGTAAGAACTCAATCTGGCCTTATAACTTTGGCCTTTCTTGCTGCTACGTGGAAATGGTGACGTCATTCACCGCGGTGCATGACGTTGCGCGCTTTGGTGCAGAAGTATTACGTGCCTCCCCGCGTCAGGCTGACCTGATGGTGGTTGCGGGGACCTGCTTCACCAAAATGGCGCCGGTCATTCAGCGTCTTTATGACCAGATGCTGGAGCCGAAGTGGGTTATCTCGATGGGCGCATGCGCCAACTCCGGCGGAATGTACGATATTTACTCCGTCGTCCAGGGCGTGGATAAGTTTATTCCGGTCGATGTTTACATCCCGGGCTGTCCACCGCGTCCGGAAGCTTACATGCAGGCGCTGATGCTGCTGCAGGAATCCATTGGTAAAGAACGCCGTCCGCTCTCGTGGGTGGTAGGCGATCAGGGCGTGTACCGCGCCAATATGCAGTCGGAACGCGAGCGTAAACGCGGCGAGCGTATTGCAGTGACCAATCTGCGGACTCCGGACGAGATTTAACTTGCGCCTGCGGGCGGGATAAAAACTTCGCAAATCAATCTACTACAGCGCGAAGCCTCGCCAGCAGTCACCACGGACCTTTTGCAATGGTGAACAATATGACCGATTTAACCGCGCATGACGCCGCACCAGCCTGGCAAACCCGCGATCACCTTGATGACCCGGTGATCGGCGAACTGCGCAACCGTTTTGGGCCGGATGCCTTTACCGTTCAGCCTACCCGCACCGGCGTTCCGGTGGTTTGGGTTAAGCGCGAACAGTTGCTTGAGGTGGGTGATTTCCTGAAGAAATTGCCGAAGCCTTACGTGATGCTGTTCGACCTGCACGGCATGGACGAACGTCTGCGCACGCACCGCGACGGTTTACCCGCCGCGGATTTTTCCGTTTTCTATCACCTGATTTCAATAGACCGCAACCGCGACATCATGCTCAAGGTTGCCTTGTCTGAAAACGATCTGCATCTGCCGACCTTCACCAAACTGTTCCCTAACGCTAACTGGTATGAGCGTGAAACCTGGGAGATGTTTGGCGTGACCTTCGACGGCCACCCGAACCTCAGGCGCATCATGATGCCGCCGACATGGGAAGGCCATCCGCTGCGTAAAGACTATCCGGCGCGCGCCACCGAATTTGACCCGTTTGAGCTGACCAAAGCCAAACAGGATCTGGAAATGGAAGCGCTGACCTTCAAACCGGAAGAGTGGGGCATGAAGCGCGGGACCGAAAACGAGGACTTCATGTTCCTTAACCTCGGCCCGAACCACCCTTCAGCGCACGGTGCGTTCCGTATTATTCTGCAGCTCGATGGCGAAGAGATTATCGACTGCGTGCCCGATATCGGTTACCACCACCGCGGCGCGGAGAAGATGGGCGAACGCCAGTCCTGGCATAGCTACATTCCTTATACCGACCGTATTGAATATCTTGGCGGCTGCGTTAACGAAATGCCGTACGTACTGGCGGTAGAAAAACTGGCGGGTATTACCGTGCCGGACCGCGTCAACGTGATCCGCGTGATGCTCTCCGAGCTGTTCCGCATCAACAGCCATCTGCTGTACATCTCCACCTTTATCCAGGACGTCGGGGCGATGACGCCGGTATTCTTTGCCTTTACCGACCGCCAGAAGATCTACGATCTGGTGGAGGCGATTACCGGTTTCCGTATGCACCCGGCCTGGTTCCGCATCGGCGGCGTCGCGCACGACCTGCCTCGCGGCTGGGATCGCCTGCTGCGCGAATTCCTCGAGTGGATGCCGAAGCGTCTGGATTCCTATGAGAAAGCCGCGCTACGCAACACTATCCTGATCGGTCGTTCGAAAGGGGTTGCCGCCTATAATGCGAAAGAAGCGCTGGAGTGGGGCACCACCGGCGCGGGCCTGCGCGCCACCGGCATCGGCTTCGACGTACGTAAATGGCGTCCCTATTCTGGCTATGAAAACTTCGACTTTGAGATCCCGACCGGCGGTGGCGTCTCCGACTGCTACACCCGCGTGATGCTGAAAGTGGAAGAGCTGCGCCAGAGCCTGCGCATTCTTCAGCAGTGCCTCGATAACATGCCGGAAGGCCCGTTCAAGGCGGATCACCCGCTCACGACGCCGCCGCCGAAAGAGCGCACGCTGCAGCATATCGAAACCCTGATTACGCACTTCCTGCAGGTTTCCTGGGGCCCGGTGATGCCGGCGCAGGAATCCTTCCAGATGATTGAAGCGACGAAGGGTATTAACAGTTACTACCTGACCAGCGACGGCAGCACCATGAGCTACCGTACCCGCGTGCGTACGCCGAGCTTCGCGCACCTGCAGCAGATCCCGGCCGCCATTCGCGGCAGTCTGGTCTCTGACCTGATTGTCTATCTGGGTAGTATCGATTTTGTTATGTCAGACGTGGACCGCTAATTATGCACGAGAATCAACAACCACAAACCGAGGCTTTTGAGCTGAGTGCGGCAGAGCGTGAGGCGATTGAGCACGAGAAGCACCACTACGAAGACCCGCGTGCGGCGTCCATTGAAGCGCTGAAGATCGTTCAGAAGCAGCGCGGCTGGGTGCCGGACGGCGCAATCTACGCTATCGCCGATGTGCTGGGGATCCCGGCCAGCGACGTAGAAGGCGTGGCGACGTTCTATAGCCAGATTTTCCGCCAGCCGGTAGGGCGTCACGTCATTCGCTACTGCGATAGCGTGGTGTGCCATATTACCGGGTTCCAGGGCATTCAGTCGGCGATCGAGAAGAAGCTGGATATCAAACCGGGTCAAACGACCTTTGATGGCCGCTTCACTCTGCTGCCGACCTGCTGTCTGGGCAACTGCGACAAGGGGCCGACGATGATGATTGATGAGGACACTCACAGTTATCTGACGCCGGAAGCGATTCCTGACCTCCTGGAGCGGTATAAATGAAAACCATTATTCGTACTGCCGAAACCCATCCGCTGACCTGGCGGCTGCGCGACGACAAGCAGCCGGTATGGCTGGATGAATACCAGAGCAAAAATGGCTACGCCGGGGCGCGTAAAGCGCTCTCCGGGATGGCGCCGGATGAAATCGTCACGGCGGTAAAAGACGCTGGCCTGAAAGGGCGCGGCGGCGCGGGCTTTTCCACCGGTTTGAAGTGGAGCCTGATGCCGAAAGACGAATCCATGAACATCCGTTATCTGCTGTGTAACGCAGATGAAATGGAGCCGGGTACCTATAAAGACCGCCTGCTGATGGAGCAGCTGCCGCACCTGCTGGTGGAGGGTATGCTGATCTCCGCTTTTGCGCTGAAAGCTTACCGCGGCTACATCTTCCTGCGCGGAGAATATGTTGAAGCGGCTCAGCATCTGCGCCGGGCGATTGCCGAAGCGACCGAAGCGGGCCTGCTCGGCAAAAACATACTCGGCACCGGTTTTGACTTCGAGCTGTTCGTCCATACCGGGGCAGGGCGCTATATTTGCGGCGAAGAAACCGCGTTGATTAACTCTCTCGAAGGCCGCCGCGCGAACCCGCGCTCGAAGCCGCCGTTCCCGGCCAGCTCCGGCGTATGGGGCAAACCGACCTGCGTTAACAACGTTGAGACCCTGTGCAACGTGCCGGCGATTCTGGCTAACGGCGTTGAGTGGTATCAGAACATTTCCACCAGTAAAGATGCTGGCACCAAGCTGATGGGCTTCTCCGGGCGGGTGAAAAATCCGGGCGTCTGGGAGCTGCCGTTCGGCACCACCGCGCGCGAGATCCTCGAAGATTACGCCGGCGGCATGCGCGATGGCCTGAAGTTCAAGGCCTGGCAGCCGGGCGGCGCGGGTACCGACTTCCTGACTGAAGCGCATCTTGACCTGCCGATGGAGTTCGAAAGCATCGGTAAAGCGGGAAGCCGCCTGGGGACGTCGCTGGCGATGGCCGTTGACCACGAGATCAACATGGTATCGCTGGTGCGCAACCTCGAAGAGTTTTTCGCCCGCGAGTCCTGCGGCTGGTGCACGCCTTGCCGCGACGGTCTGCCGTGGAGCGTGAAAATTCTGCGCGCTCTCGAGCGCGGCGAAGGGCAGCCGGGGGATATCGAGACGCTTGAGCAACTGTGTCGATTCCTCGGACCGGGTAAAACCTTCTGCGCGCACGCGCCGGGTGCGGTTGAGCCGCTACAGAGCGCGATTAAATATTTCCGCGAAGAATTCGAAGCTGGCATTAAACAGCAGTTCAGCAATACCCATGCAATCAACGGGATTCAGCCGAACCTGCTTAAGACGCGCTGGTAATGTATCCACAAGATCATTCAGGTTGCATCAAGGCGGCAACTGAGTGAACCCCCAGGACTTACTACAGTAAGTGACCGGGGTGAACGAAGGCAGCCAACGCAGAGGCCGCCTGAATGAAGAAGTGGAAAAGATTTTTTTACTTTGGAAGCACGCTAATGGCTACGATTCATGTAGACGGCAAAGAGTACGAGGTCAACGGAGCGGACAACCTGTTAGAAGCTTGTCTCTCTCTGGGTCTTGATATTCCTTACTTTTGCTGGCATCCGGCGCTGGGAAGCGTTGGTGCTTGCCGCCAGTGTGCGGTGAAGCAATATCAGAACGCGGAAGACACGCGTGGCCGCCTGGTGATGTCCTGTATGACTCCGGCATCCGACGGCACTTTTATTTCTATCGACGACGCAGAAGCGAAGCAGTTTCGCGAAAGCGTAGTTGAGTGGCTGATGACCAACCACCCGCACGACTGTCCGGTGTGCGAAGAGGGCGGCAACTGTCACTTACAGGATATGACCGTGATGACCGGTCATAGCTTCCGTCGCTACCGCTTTACCAAGCGTACCCACCGTAACCAGGATCTGGGGCCGTTCATCTCCCACGAAATGAACCGCTGCATCGCCTGCTACCGCTGCGTTCGCTACTATAAAGACTATGCCGACGGTACCGACCTGGGCGTCTATGGCGCTCACGATAACGTCTACTTCGGTCGCCCGGAAGACGGCGTGCTGGAGAGCGAATTCTCCGGCAACCTGGTTGAAGTCTGTCCGACCGGCGTCTTTACCGATAAAACACACTCCGAGCGCTATAACCGTAAATGGGATATGCAGTTTGCACCAAGCATCTGCCAGCAGTGTTCCATCGGCTGTAACATCAGCCCCGGCGAGCGCTACGGCGAACTGCGTCGTATCGAAAACCGCTATAACGGTACCGTTAACCGTTACTTCCTCTGCGACCGCGGACGTTTTGGCTACGGCTATGTGAATCTGAAAGATCGCCCGCGTCAGCCGGTTCAGCGTCGCGGCGACGATCTGATTACCCTTAACGCCGAGCAGGCGATGCAGGGGGCGGCAGATATTCTGCGCCAGTCGAAGAAAGTGATTGGTATCGGCTCCCCGCGCGCCAGCATTGAAAGCAACTTTGCGCTGCGTGAGCTGGTCGGCGCCGACAACTTCTATACCGGCATCGCGAAGGGCGAACAGGAACGCCTGCAGATGATGCTGAAAGTGCTGCGCGAAGGCGGTATTCATACCCCGGCGCTGCGCGAGATCGAATCTTACGATGCGGTGCTGATCCTCGGTGAAGATATTACCCAGACCGGCGCGCGTATCGCGCTGGCGGTGCGTCAGGCGGTGAAAGGCAAAGCGCGCGAAATGGCGGCGGCGCAGAAGGTCGCCGACTGGCAGATCGCCGCGATCCTTAACATCGGCCAGCGTGCGAAGCATCCGCTGTTCGTGACCAACATCGACGACACCCGTCTTGATGACATTGCGGCATGGACCTATCGCGCGCCGGTGGAAGATCAGGCGCGTCTTGGCTTCGCCATTGCCCACGCGCTGGACGATAGCGCGCCGGCGGTCGAAGGTCTGAGCAGCGAGCTGAAAGGCAAAATCGAGGTGATCGTTCAGGCGTTAGCCGGAGCGAAAAAACCGCTGATTGTTTCCGGAACTAACGCCGGCAGCATCGAGGTGATTCAGGCTGCAGCGAACGTGGCGAAAGCCCTGAAAGGCCGCGGCGCCGATGTTGGCGTGACCATGGTCGCCCGGGCAGTGAATAGCGTTGGTCTCGGGATGATCGGCGGCGGCTCGCTTGAAGAGGCGCTGAGTGAACTGGAAACCGGCGCAGCCGATGCGGTTATCGTGCTGGAAAACGATCTGCACCGCCACGCTTCAGCCGCCCGCGTAGATGCGGCGCTGGCGAAAGCGCCGCTGGTGCTGGTGGTTGACCATCAGCGTACGGCGATTATGGAAAAAGCGCATCTGGTGCTCTCCGCGGCAAGCTTTGCGGAAAGCGATGGCACCGTGGTCAACAACGAAGGTCGCGCCCAGCGCTTCTTCCAGGTTTACGACCCGGCCTATTACGATGCGAAAACCGTGATGCTGGAAAGCTGGCGCTGGCTGCACTCGTTGCACAGCACAGTGAACAATCGTCAGGTTGACTGGACGCAGCTGGACCACGTGATTGACGCCGCCATTGCCGCCCTGCCGCAGCTGGCCGGGATCAAAGACGCCGCGCCGGATGCGACCTTCCGCATTCGCGGTCAGAAGCTGGCTCGTGAACCGCACCGCTACAGCGGACGTACGGCGATGCGCGCCAACATCAGCGTGCATGAACCGCGTCAGCCGCAGGATAAAGACACCATGTTCGCCTTTTCTATGGAAGGGAACAACCAGCCGTCCGCGCCGCGTTCGCAAATTCCGTTTGCCTGGGCTCCGGGCTGGAACTCCCCTCAGGCGTGGAACAAGTTCCAGGATGAAGTGGGCGGTAAACTGCGCCACGGCGATCCGGGCGTGCGTCTGATTGAAGCCTCCGCCAGCGGTCTTGAGTACTTTACCACGGTACCGGCAAGCTTCCAGGCTGAAGAAGGGAAATGGCGTATCGCGCCTTACTATCATCTGTTCGGCAGCGACGAGCTGTCGCAGCGTGCTCCGGTATTCCAGAGCCGCATGCCGCAGCCGTACGTTAAGCTCAACCCGGCAGATGCCGCGAAGCTTGGCGTGAACGAAGGGGCGATGGTTTCCTTCAGCGTTGATGGCCAGGCGCTTAGCCTGCCGCTGGTAATCTCGGCGGGGCTGACGGCAGGGCAGGTTGGCTTACCGATGGGCTTGCCAGGGATTGCGCCGGTGCTGACCGGAGCGCGTATTGATACTCTGCAGGAGGCGAAAGCATGAGTTGGTTAACTCCCGATCTCATCGACATTCTGTTAGGCATCCTTAAGGCGGTAGTGATTCTACTGGTGGTGGTCACCTGCGGCGCGTTTATGAGCTTTGGCGAACGTCGTCTGCTGGGCCTGTTCCAGAACCGTTACGGACCTAACCGCGTGGGCTGGGGCGGTTCGCTGCAGCTTGTCGCCGACATGATCAAAATGTTCTTTAAAGAGGACTGGGTTCCGCGCTTCTCGGATCGTGTGATCTTTACTCTGGCGCCGGTGATCGCCTTTACTTCGCTGCTGCTGGCCTTCGCCATCGTGCCGGTCAGCCCGACGTGGGTGGTGGCCGATCTGAACATCGGTATCCTGTTCTTCCTGATGATGGCGGGCCTGGCGGTCTATGCGGTGCTGTTCGCCGGCTGGTCGAGCAACAACAAATACTCGCTGCTTGGCGCGATGCGTGCTTCTGCCCAGACCCTGAGCTACGAAGTGTTCCTCGGCCTTTCCCTGATGGGCGTAGTGGCGCAGGCCGGTTCATTCAACATGACCGATATCGTCAATAACCAGGCGCATCTGTGGAACGTCATCCCGCAGTTCTTTGGTTTCGTGACCTTTGCGATTGCGGGCGTGGCGGTATGTCACCGTCACCCGTTTGACCAACCGGAAGCGGAACAGGAGCTGGCTGACGGTTACCACATCGAATACTCCGGCATGAAGTTCGGTCTGTTCTTCGTCGGTGAATATATCGGGATTGTTACCGTATCGGCGCTGATCGTGACGCTGTTCTTCGGCGGCTGGAATGGCCCATGGTTACCTCCTTTCATCTGGTTCGCGCTGAAAACCGCGTTCTTTATGATGATGTTCATTTTGATCCGCGCATCATTACCGCGTCCGCGCTATGACCAGGTAATGTCCTTCGGCTGGAAGGTATGCCTGCCGTTAACGCTGATCAACTTGTTGGTAACGGCGGCTGTCATTCTCTGGCAGGCGCAATAAGGGGTGAATTGACCATGACCTTAAAAGAATTATTGGTAGGGTTTGGCACCCAGGTCCGCAGTATCTGCATGATCGGGATGCACGCCTTTGCCAAACGTGAAACTCGGATGTACCCGGAAGAGCCGGTATATCTGCCGCCGCGCTACCGTGGCCGCATCGTGCTGACGCGCGATCCGGACGGCGAGGAGCGCTGCGTTGCCTGTAACCTGTGTGCGGTAGCTTGTCCGGTAGGCTGTATCTCTCTGCAAAAAGCCGAAACTAAAGACGGCCGCTGGTATCCGGAGTTTTTCCGCATCAACTTCTCACGCTGCATTTTCTGCGGTCTGTGCGAAGAAGCATGCCCGACGACGGCGATTCAGTTGACCCCGGACTTTGAGCTGGGCGAATACAAACGTCAGGATCTGGTGTACGAAAAAGAGGATCTGCTGATTTCCGGTCCGGGTAAATACCCGGAATATAACTTCTACCGGATGGCGGGTATGGCAATCGACGGCAAAGATAAGGGCGAAGCAGAGAACGAAGCTAAGCCTATCGACGTCAAGAGCCTGTTACCGTAAGGAGAGGGCAATGGAATTCGCTTTTTATATCTGTGGCCTGATAGCCATCCTCGCAACCCTGCGGGTGATCACCCACACCAATCCGGTGCACGCGCTGCTGTACCTGATCATTTCGCTGTTGGCGATCGCCGGGGTGTTCTTCTCGCTAGGGGCTTACTTTGCCGGTGCGCTGGAAATTATCGTCTACGCCGGAGCCATTATGGTGCTGTTCGTGTTCGTGGTGATGATGCTCAATCTGGGCGGCAGCGAAATCGAGCAGGAGCGCCAGTGGCTGAAACCCGGGATCTGGATTGGCCCCGCCATCCTCTCTGCGGTACTGCTGGTGGTTATCGTTTACGCCATCCTCGGTATTAACGATCAGGGAATTGACGGTGCGGCGATTAACGCCAAAGAGGTCGGTATTGCGCTGTTTGGTCCGTACGTTCTGGCGGTGGAGCTGGCCTCCATGCTGCTGCTCGCGGGCCTGGTTGTTGCCTTCCATATCGGCCGCGAAGAGCGCGCCGGGGAAGTGCTGAGTAACCGCCCGAACGACAGCGATAAAAGAAAAACGGAGGAACACGCATGATCCCCTTAACACATGGACTGATCCTCGCCTCTGTCCTGTTTGTCCTCGGCCTGACGGGGCTGGTTATCCGCCGCAATCTGCTGTTTATGCTGATTAGCCTGGAGATCATGATCAATGCCGCGGCGCTGGCTTTCGTGGTTGCAGGAAGCTACTGGGGCCAGACCGATGGCCAGATAATGTATATCCTCGCCATCACCCTCGCCGCCGCGGAAGCGAGTATCGGCCTGGCGCTGCTGCTGCAGCTCCATCGTCGTCGCCAGAACCTGAACATCGATTCAGTAAGTGAGTTGCGCGGATGAACATGCTTACCCTAACCATTCTTTTGCCATTGATTGGCTTTGTTTTGCTGGCCTTCTCTCGCGGACGCTGGTCGGAGAATTTATCCGCCACCGTGGGGGTGGGTTCGGTCGGTCTGGCGGCGCTGGCGACGGCGTTTGTTGGCGTCGACTTCTTTGCCAACGGCAAACAGGCGGTCAGCGTTCCGCTGTGGACCTGGATGTCGGTGGGCGACTTCAATGTTGGCTTCAACCTGGTGCTGGACGGTCTCTCTCTGACCATGCTGTCCGTGGTCACCGGCGTCGGTTTCCTGATCCACATGTTCGCCTCCTGGTATATGCGCGGTGAAGAGGGCTACTCCCGCTTCTTCGCTTATACCAACCTGTTTATCGCCAGCATGGTGGTTCTGGTGCTCGCTGATAACCTACTGCTGATGTACCTCGGCTGGGAAGGCGTGGGCCTCTGCTCCTATCTGCTGATCGGTTTCTACTACACCGATCCGAAGAACGGCGCGGCGGCAATGAAAGCGTTCGTAGTGACCCGCGTCGGCGACGTGTTCCTGGCGTTCGCACTGTTCATTCTCTACAACGAGCTGGGCACCCTGAACTTCCGCGAAATGGTTGAACTGGCGCCTGCGCACTTCGCCGCCGGTAATAACATGCTGATGTGGGCAACCCTGATGCTGCTGGGCGGCGCGGTGGGTAAATCTGCGCAGCTGCCGTTGCAGACCTGGCTTGCGGACGCGATGGCTGGTCCAACGCCGGTCTCCGCGCTGATCCACGCCGCCA
The DNA here is from genome assembly GCF_051209435.1 of Klebsiella sp. HN106. Classification (NCBI taxonomy): domain Bacteria; kingdom Pseudomonadati; phylum Pseudomonadota; class Gammaproteobacteria; order Enterobacterales; family Enterobacteriaceae; genus Klebsiella; species Klebsiella sp. HN106. The sequence goes on from NZ_JBLURD010000004.1 coordinate 281,990, forward strand.
CCATGGTGACCGCCGGCGTCTACCTGATTGCGCGCACGCATGGCCTGTTCCTGATGACCCCGGAAATTCTGCATCTCGTCGGGATCGTTGGGGCGGTAACGCTGGTGCTGGCAGGCTTCGCCGCGCTGGTGCAGACCGATATCAAACGCGTACTCGCGTATTCCACCATGAGCCAGATTGGCTACATGTTCCTCGCGCTCGGCGTGCAGGCGTGGGATGCGGCGATTTTCCACCTGATGACCCATGCGTTCTTCAAAGCGCTGCTGTTCCTGTCGTCCGGCTCGGTGATCCTCGCCTGCCACCACGAACAGAATATCTTCAAGATGGGCGGCCTGCGTAAGTCTATTCCGCTGGTGTACGTCTGCTTCCTGGTGGGGGGCGCGGCGCTGTCCGCACTGCCGCTGGTGACGGCAGGCTTCTTCAGTAAGGATGAGATCCTGGCGGGCGCGATGGCGAACGGTCATCTGAATCTGATGGTGGCCGGTCTGGTCGGGGCATTTATGACCTCCCTGTACACCTTCCGTATGATTTTCATCGTGTTCCACGGCAAAGAACAAATTCATGCTCACGCAGGGAAGGGGATTACCCATCATCTGCCGCTGATTGTGTTGCTGGTGCTCTCAACCTTCGTTGGCGCGCTGATTGTGCCGCCGCTGGATGGCGTACTGCCGCAGACCACCGAGCTTGAGCATGGACGCGTCATGACCCTGGAGATTGCCTCCGGAGTGATTGCCATCGCCGGTATTCTGATTGCCGCCTGGCTGTGGCTGGGTAAACGCACGTTGGTCACATCGATTGCCAACAGCGCGCCGGGTCGTCTGCTCGGGACCTGGTGGTACAACGCCTGGGGCTTTGACTGGCTGTACGACAAAGTGTTCGTCAAGCCGTTCCTCGGCGTGGCGTGGCTGCTGAAGAGCGATCCGCTGAATGCGCTGATGAACATTCCGGCGATCCTTTCCCGCTTCGCAGGTAAAGGCCTGGTGGTAAGCGAGAACGGCTATCTGCGCTGGTATGTGGCTTCAATGGGCATTGGCGCTGTCGTGGTGCTGGCGTTACTGATGGTATTGCGCTGAGTTTGAGGATTGTGGGCGTTGTCGGTTAACCCGACTTACAAGCAGTAGGCCCGGCAAGCATAGCGCTGCCGGGCAATAACACCCGCAATCCGAAGTGAATTTTCTGTGAGAATTCGTTGAAAATCGGTCCTGAACGGGACTTTAACAAGGAATAAAGATCGCCATGTTATTACCCTGGCTAATATTAATTCCCTTCATCGGCGGCTTCCTGTGCTGGCAGACTGAACGCTTTGGCGTAAAGGTGCCGCGCTGGATCGCGCTGATCACTATGGGATTGACGTTTATGCTTGGCCTGCAGTTGTGGATGCAGGGCGGCTATTCTCTCACGCAATCTACCGGTATTCCGCAGTGGCAGTCGGAATTCGTGATGCCGTGGATCCCACGCTTCGGGATTAGCATTCATCTGGCTATCGACGGTCTGTCGCTGCTGATGGTGGTGCTGACCGGGCTGCTCGGCGTGCTGGCGGTGCTCTGTTCGTGGCGCGAAATCGAGAAATATCAGGGGTTTTTCCATCTTAACCTGATGTGGATCCTCGGCGGCGTGATCGGCGTATTCCTGGCTATCGACCTGTTCCTGTTCTTCTTCTTCTGGGAAATGATGCTGGTGCCGATGTACTTCCTGATCGCGCTGTGGGGCCATAAGGCTTCCGACGGTAAAACGCGTATCACGGCGGCAACCAAGTTCTTCATTTATACCCAGGCGAGCGGTCTGGTGATGCTGATATCCATCCTGGCGCTGGCGTTTGTGCACTTCAACGCTACCGGCGTATGGACCTTCAACTATGAAGAGCTGCTGAAGACGCCGATGTCGCACGGCGTGGAATACCTGCTGATGCTGGGCTTCTTTATCGCTTTCGCGGTAAAAATGCCGGTGGTTCCGCTGCACGGCTGGCTGCCGGATGCGCACTCTCAGGCGCCGACCGCGGGTTCCGTTGACCTCGCGGGGATCCTGTTGAAAACCGCGGCCTACGGCCTGCTGCGCTTTGCGCTGCCGCTGTTCCCGAACGCTTCCGCCGAATTTGCGCCGATCGCGATGTGGCTTGGCGTCATCGGTATTTTCTACGGCGCGTGGATGGCCTTCAGCCAGTACGATATTAAGCGTCTGATCGCTTACACCTCCGTCTCCCATATGGGCTTCGTGCTGATTGCTATCTACACCGGCAGCCAGCTGGCTTACCAGGGGGCGGTGATTCAGATGATCGCTCATGGTCTGTCAGCAGCCGGTCTGTTTATCCTTTGCGGTCAGCTTTACGAGCGTCTGCATACGCGCGATATGCGCCAGATGGGCGGTCTGTGGAGCAAAATTAAGTGGCTGCCGGCGCTGTCGATGTTCTTTGCGGTGGCGACCCTCGGGATGCCGGGCACCGGTAACTTCGTCGGCGAATTTATGATTCTGTTCGGTAGCTATAAGACCGTGCCGGTGATTACCGTTATTTCTACCTTTGGTCTGGTGTTCGCTTCCGTATACTCGCTGTCGATGCTGCATCGCGCGTACTTCGGTAAAGCAAAAAGCGAAATCGCCGCCAAAGCGCTGCCGGGAATGTCCCTGCGTGAACTGTCGATCATCCTGCTGCTGGTTGTTCTGCTGGTGCTGCTGGGCTTCTTCCCGCAGCCGATTCTGGACACCTCGCACTCTGCGATGAGCAACATTCAGCAGTGGTTTGTTAATTCTGTTTCTACTACAAGGCCGTAATTCGCCATGACAATAACTCCACAACAACTGATCGCACTGCTACCGTTGCTGATCGTCGGCTTGACGGTGGTGGTTGTGATGCTCTCCATTGCGTGGCGACGCAATCATTTCCTTAATGCCACGCTGTCGGTTCTCGGCCTTAACGCCGCGCTGATCTCACTCTGGTTCGTAGGCCAGAACGGGGCGATGGACGTCACGCCGCTGATCCGCGTTGACGGCTACGCCATGCTCTATACCGGCCTGGTGCTGCTGGCCAGCCTGGCAACCTGCACCTTTGCCTACCCGTGGCTTGAGGGTTACAAGGACAATAAAGAAGAGTTCTATCTGCTGGTGCTGATTGCCGCGCTGGGCGGCATTCTGCTGGCGGGCGCGAACCATCTTGCGGCGCTGTTCCTCGGCATTGAACTGATTTCGCTGCCGCTGTTTGGCCTGGTCGGCTACGCTTTCCGCCAGAAACGTTCGCTGGAGGCCAGTATCAAATATACGATCCTGTCCGCCGTTGCCTCTTCGTTCCTGCTGTTCGGTATGGCGCTGGTGTATGCAAATTCCGGTAACCTCTCCTTCCTGGCGCTCGGTAAGAGCCTGACGGATGGCATGCTGCATGAGCCGCTGCTGCTGGCCGGTCTCGGCCTGATGATTGTCGGTCTTGGTTTTAAGCTGTCGCTGGTGCCGTTCCATCTGTGGACGCCGGACGTCTACCAGGGCGCGCCTGCCCCAGTATCGACCTTTCTGGCCACCGCCAGCAAGATTGCTATCTTCGGTGTGGTCATGCGTCTGTTCCTTTACATGCCGGTGGGTGACAGCGAGGCAGTGCGGGTGGTACTGGGTCTGATCGCCTTTGCATCGATTATCTTTGGTAACCTGATGGCCCTGAGCCAGACCAACATCAAACGTCTGCTCGGCTACTCTTCCATTTCCCATCTTGGCTATCTGCTGGTGGCGCTGATTGCCCTGCAGAGCGGTGAGATGTCGATGGAAGCGGTGGGCGTCTATCTGGCCGGATATCTGTTCAGCAGCCTCGGCGCTTTCGGCGTGGTGAGCCTGATGTCCAGCCCGTATCGCGGACCGGATGCGGATTCGCTCTACTCCTATCGCGGCCTGTTCTGGCACCGACCTATTCTGTCGGCGGTGATGACGGTGATGATGCTGTCTCTTGCCGGTATCCCGATGACGCTGGGCTTTATCGGTAAGTTCTACGTGCTGGCGGTGGGTGTGCATGCGCACCTGTGGTGGCTGGTCGGGGCGGTGGTCGTGGGTTCGGCGATTGGCCTCTACTACTATCTGCGCGTGGCGGTGAGCCTCTACCTCAGCGCGCCGGAGAAACTGAATCGCGATGCGCCGTCTAACTGGCAGTACAGCGCCGGCGGCATCGTCGTGCTGATCTCCGCGCTGCTGGTGCTGGTGCTCGGCGTGTGGCCGCAACCGCTCATCAACATCGTACAGCTGGCGACGCCGCTGATGTAATGCTGCACGCAGATTGGGAACGAACAAGGACCGCTTCGGCGGTCCTTTTTTTATCTCTACCAGCAAGCGATGGGAATTTTCTTTAATATTGCCTATTTTTCGTATTATTCATGCTTTTTATCATATTAATCTCACTTTACGTTTCCACTCATCCTCTTATTTTCCGTACTATTATTGATACGCACACTGTTGTGTTCTGTAGATGGAGAAAGTGAATGAAAACAAGGCGTAAGCATTTGACTGTCGGTGAAGTTCAGCGTTTGGTTGATGCAGCCAGGCGGGGGGCTAACCCGGAACGCGATGTCTGTTTATTGTGGATGTGTTTTAATCATGGATGCAGGGTGAGTGAAATTCGTCACTGGAAGCTCTCGGATATCGATATTCAAAGCGGGGTTATTTATATTCGACGGTTAAAAAATGGCTTTTCAACGACCCATCCCATATATAAACAAGAGGTGAAAGTTCTTAATGAATGGCTGCGCGTGCGTAAGGATTATCCCGGTAATCATTCCGGCTGGCTCTTTTTATCGCGCAATGGTCAACCTTTATCCCGGCAGCGAATATATCAGATGATGAAGAACCTGAGTCTTGTCGCCCAGCTGGAGATCAGCGCTCATCCCCATATGCTGCGCCACGCCTGCGGTTTTGCGCTGGCTAACAACGGTGTCGATACGCGATTAATCCAGGATTTTCTCGGGCACAGGAATATTCAGCATACGGTCATTTATACAGCAAGTAATGATGCAAGATTTAGAGAGGTTTGGTAAATGAAATAGTCATTTTGTATCAAACTGTCTCCTATGCTATCCACAGGTGGTAACAATGTCAATTTATGATTAACAATATTTTTTGTTATGTTTTTCATATGCTTAAATTATATATTGGTGTCATTTATTCTTGGGGTTATTTAAATTAGTTTAATGCATGAGTTGTCTCTCCTTTCGACCCTTAGTGTTTTATCGTGTTTATTAAGGTTTCACCTGGCAAATATAAAATCAAATATGCCTTCCCTGGCAATTTATATTTCAATTAATTGAAGTGGTCAAATTGATACAAAATGACCACTTCAAAATATTATATCCATTCATGGGTCAATGTTTTGAAGCGTTATTAATATCAAGCGTAAATAAAAGGATGCGCTCAGTATTGCGCTTTTAAATTAATGCATTGACTGCATTGAAAAGGATAAATCATGAAAAAAACATTACTTGCTGCTGTAGTTGCCGGTTGCGCGGCGTTCTCTGGTGCTGCGCTGGCGGATGACGGTCAGGTGAAGTTTCTCGGCGAAATCATCGATGCTGGCTGTGACGTGGTTAACGACATGACCAACCCGCTGGAAGTTCATATGGGGCAGATTGCCAAGACCGCGTTTAGCGGTACCGGTTCTACTGCGGCTGAACAGGATTTCTCGATCAAACTGGAAAACTGCCCGACGACCGTCGCCAAAGCATCGGTACTGTTCTCCGGCCCTAACGTCAACGGTGATAATGAAAAACTGGAGCTGACCGGCGCCGGTACCGATCCTGACGTTGCCGAAGGCGTGGCCCTGCAGCTGGTTGATGGCAGCAACAACAATACCCTGCCGCTGTTCACCCGTTCCACCAGCCTGAATATTCCGGCTACCGGCAAAATCGATCTGCCGTTCCGCGTTCGTTATATCCAGACTGATACCACAGTGGTTGCCGGTAAGGCAGACGGTAGCGCGAACTTCACTATCAGCTACAACTGATTCTCCGTTTGTATGACAGTGTTAGCGAGCCCTGCGTGGCTCGCTTTTCCAGGGAGCTGGAGATGAAACGATACCTGAAAGTGCTAATGGCTGGATGGCTGTTAGTGGGCGCTGCGGCACATGCGGGCGTCGTCACCGGGGGCACTCGCCTGATATATCCCGGGGGCAAAAAAGAGTCCTCTCTGAGCGTTACCAATACCGATGCTACGCCTTATCTCATTCAAAGCTGGGTAGAAGCTGCGCAGGGGGCCGCCCCTTTTCTGTTGACTCCGCCTTTATTTCGCCTGGATGGCGAGCAGCAAACCCGTCTGCGGGTGATTTATAGCGGCGGCCTGCCGGAAAACAAAGAGAGCATGTTCTGGATGAACATCAAAGCGATTCCTTCTTCGCAAGCGAAAGCCGGGGCCAACACCCTGCAGATCGCGATCAAAACGCGCATCAAACTCATCTATCGACCTAAATCCGTCGTGGGTTCGCCGGAGATGGTAACGGAACAGCTTCGCTGGGCGCGTAGCGGTAACACGCTCCAGGTAACCAATCCGACCGCGTTCTATATGAATTTCGCCGAGGTCAAAATAGGCGGGGCCGAAGTCAAGGACGCCAACTGGGTGGGGCCAGGGGAAACGGCGCGCTTTGAACTACCGCGCGGCAGCGCCGGCGCTTTGCAGTGGAAGCTGATTAACGATTACGGCGGAATCGGCGCGCAGCACCGCGCTAATTTGTAGAGGCTGTCTGGCCAGGGAGTTCCAGAGAAAATGAAAAATAATCATAAAAAATGGCGGCTTAACCGGATAGCCGGAGCTCTGGCCGTTGCGCTGTTACCGCTGTGTGACGAGGTCCTGGCGCGGGATGTTTTCAACCCGGCCTTGTTGGAAATGGATGGACCTCAGACGGGCATCAGGGATTTATCAGCCTATGAGCAGGTCGGAGGCCAGCAGCCGGGCAGCTATCGGGTGGATATTTACCTTAATAACGTTTTTATGGATACCCGCGATGTGACTTTTCAGCAGGGGGAAGGCGCCGGGAAAACGGAACTGCAGCCGTGCCTGAAGGTTGAAGAGCTTGCGGAATGGGGCGTGCGCGTCTCCCGGTTTCCAGACCTGGGGCGTAAGTCAGCAAACTGTGCGGATATGAGCGTCATACCGCAGGCGAAAGCCGAGTTTCGTTTCAGCCAACAGCGGCTGTTATTAAGCTTCCCTCAGGCGGCAGTGTCCAGCGCAGCCCGGGGCTGGGTCGATCCTAAACAGTGGGATGACGGGGTGACGGCGCTGCTGCTGAATTACGCTTTTAGCGGAGCCAACAACTGGTCGCGCAAGAACGACACGCCGGATAGCGATAATCAATACGTTAACCTCCGTCCCGGTATTAACATCGGACCGTGGCGTTTGCGTAACTACACGACCTGGACCCGCAGCAGCGGCGGCGGCGAGTCGAGTAACAGCTGGGATACGGTTTACACCTATGCGCAGCGCAATATTAATGCTCTGCAAGGGGTGATGACGCTGGGCGACAGTAGCACCGACGCCGACGTTTTTGAAGGCATTCCCTTTCGCGGAGCGATGCTGGCTTCCGATGACGATATGCTGCCGGAAAGCCTGCGCGGCTATGCGCCGGTTGTGCGCGGGATCGCGCGGACTAACGCCCAGGTCATTATTCGCCAGAACGGCTATGAGATTTATCAGACCTATGTCTCCCCCGGGGCATTTGAAATCACCGATATGTATCCGACCGGGGGTTCTGGCGATCTGTCGGTGACTATCAAAGAGGCCGATGGCAGCGAGCAGAACCTGATCGTGCCCTATGCTTCACTCCCCGTTCTGCAGCGTGAAGGGCGTCTGAAATATAGCGTAACTACTGGGGTGTATCGCGCCTACGACAACAGTATTGACGAGACGCCTCTCTCTCAGGCAACGGCCATCTACGGTCTGCCATGGGGATGGACGTTGTACGGCGGCGGTCAGTTTAGTAGCAAATATCAGTCGCTGGCGTTGGGTATGGGCAAAAACCTCGGCGAACTGGGAGCCGTGTCGACCGACGTTACCCAGGCCTGGTCGAATCGCCAGGATAAAGATAAAGAGAGCGGTCAGTCGGTTCGTCTTCGTTACAGCAAAGATCTTCCGGGATTAGGGACCAACGTCAGCCTGGCAGGATATCGCTATGCCACCAGCGGTTACTGGGATATGCAGGAGGTGCTGGATACCTATCGCGATGACGCCTATACGCCTTCAGTGGAACGGCGGCGCAACCGGGGAGAGGTGACGATCAGCCAGAGTCTTGGCGATGAGATGGGGTCGCTATCGCTAAGCTATATTCGCGAGGACTACTGGAACACCGGTCGTACCATGGAGTCCGTGGGCGTCGGTTACAACAATAGCTGGCGCGGCATCAGCTATAGCATGAACTATAGCTACAATCGCAATACCACCGATCAGAACACCGGTAAACGTAATGATGAAGACCATCTGTTCGCCTTAAGCATCAGCATACCGCTGGGCGACTGGCTACCTAATCCGGTCTATGCCAACTACTCCCTTAACAGCAGCAAAAATGGCTCCACGACCAACAACCTGGGCCTCTCCGGTACCTTGCTGGAGCGTAACAACCTGAGCTGGAGCGTACAGGAAGGTTACACCAGCCAGGGAAGAGGGGAGAGCGGTAGCGTTAACGCCGACTGGCGTGCGACCTACGCGGAACTGACCGGCGGCTACAGTCATGATAAATATAGCCACCGCCTTAACTACGCCCTGCGCGGCGGAGTTCTGGCGCATGAGAATGGGCTGACGCTCGGGCAGCCATTTGGTGAAACCCTCGCTTTAGTTAAAGCACCAGGCGCCGCTGGCGTTGGCATCAACAACCAGACCGGCGTCAGAACCGACTGGCGGGGCTATGCCCTGGTGCCTTACACCTCGCCGTATCGTAAAAACACCTTAACGCTTGATACCAGCACGATGCCGGATGATGTCGACCTTGAGCTAACGACGCAAACGGTGGTGCCAACCCGCGGGGCGGTAGTGCGCGCTAATTACGCTACCAGCGTCGGTAGCCGGGTGCTGATGACGGTGCGTCAGGATAACGGGCGGCCGGTGCCTTTTGGCGCCATGGTCAGCATTCCTGGAGCCGCGTCATCTGAGCAAGCTTTTATCGTTGGCGATAGCGGCCAGGTCTATCTGACCGGGCTGGAATCTAGCGGCGTACTTAACGTGAAGTGGGGGGCCAGCGCGCAAGATCGCTGCCGGGTCCAGTATGCGCTGCCGTCAGGGAAAAGCCTCACCGGCATTATCGTAGCCCAGGGGCTATGCCGTTAATCGAAAGGATGCAGAGACAATGAAACGATTTTCATGGGGATTACTGACCGGTCTGGCGGCGCTGGCGATATCGCCGCAGATTATGGCGGAAACGGGCTGGTGTCAGAATACGGGTAATGGCGGAGCTCCTTTCCAGGACAGCTTTTCATTTATTGAAACTTTTACTAACCCTTCGCAAAACCAGGCCGGAATGGCGTTCCCTCGTCTGTACCATTGGACTACCGGGGGAACCTATCAAGCGAAATGTGATTGCGGTAGCGATGTTACTGGTACTACGTATTTTCGAGCCACTGTTCCGGGATTAGTCGCGACGCAAACCCGAAGCGGCTTGAATTATTATCAGCTGAATAAATATCTGGAAATCGCCAGCGAGCTATTTATTGCCGGCGGGGTGAATCAGTATTTACCGACGCCCATTCAGGATAAAAGCAATCTAAATAATCAGGGTTATGCCTGTAACCCGGGCGGTACGCTGTTTAATACCGGTTCAGTGGGATATATCTCGCTCTACTTTACCCGGCCGTTCGTCGGTCAGGTGACGATCCCGCCAACGGTGATCCTGAACGTTTACGGGTCGCGGAAAACGGGGAGCTATAGCAGTATTCCTCTCACGCAGATCTCAATGAGCGGCTCGGTAACAGTACCGCAGTCCTGCGAGATTAATACCGGTCAGCCGATTAATATCGACTTCGGCGATATTGCCGCGAATAACTTTAAAACTTCAGGTCAGATGCCGACGGGCTTTACGCCGCATGTTGTCAATATGACGGTAGCCTGTACTAATATTTCCTCAGGGGTAAAAATTGCGCTTTCCTTCCAGGGAACGGCGGATACGAATGACAGTACCGCGCTGGCGACCACAAATAGTGATATTGCGGTTCGTATAGAAAATATTACTGGTGTCAAAATCCCCGTTATATCCGGAATGCTGCCGGTCAATCTGAATTACGCGACCCAGAAAGGGGACACGACCATGAAAATCTATCCGATTAATACCACCGGGAATGTACCCGATGGCGGCGGATTTACGGCGACGGCAACCATTCAAGCAGAAATCGAATAGCAGGAGTGAATAATGAAAAAGGCGCTATGGCTGGCATTGCTGCTGCCTGTTTTTTCATCCTGGGGCGGCATCCCTCTGAACGTGAAGGGTAATATATATTATCTCCCCTGCGACGTCAGCACCGATACGAAGTATCAGGAGGTGAATTTCGGCACGCTGCTGAATATCGATTTTCAAACTGCCGGCACCGCTTCTGAGTGGAAAACCTTTAGCCTGAACGTTGAAAATTGCCCGGCGGGTACGACGAAAGCGACGGTGAAATTTGATGGCGTGACCGACGGCGATGATGCCACGCATTTCGCCAATATGGCCGCCAGCGATGCGGCGCAAAATATCGCGCTGCAGATAACCAATACCGATCATTCCACAACCTATAAAAACCAGGATCGGATGACTATTGCTATTAACGGTAGCACCGGCAAAGGCGAATTCCCGCTGGCCGCGCGCTTATATTCAACGCAGGGCGGAGCAAAAGTGGGAAAATTCGAGTCGGTGGTGCAGCTGACTTTTACCTATCAGTAATTGTATGTATTAAATGGATGAAAAGGAATGTCATATGCAGGATGAGACGGAATATCTGAGCGTTAAAGACGTTGAGCGCCTGGTGCTTGCCGCACATTATTGTGCGCACCCCGAGAGAAATAGCTGCATGATCCAAATGTGCTTTTTGCACGGTTGTCGGATTAATGAAATTACCGCATTAACTTTGCGGGATGTCGACCTGCCGGGAAAACGAATTTATATTCGCCGGGCGCGTCACGGTATCTCGGGGTATCATCCATTACAACCCAAAGAGATTATCTCATTACAGCGCTGGCTGTTGGCCAGAGAGTGTTATCCAGCCCATAATGATTTACTCTTTATCTCTTCGCGGGGAAATCAGATGACTCGCCAGCGTTTTTATCAAATCATTCGTGAATGCTGTGAGCTGGCGAAACTGAAGCAAAATATTCACCCGCGGATGCTGCGCCATGCTTGCGGATATGAATTGGGTAAAAAAGGCATAGATGATGACTCTATCCAGGATTATCTTGGCTATCGCAATTTAAAATCTATTCTGCGTTATAACGGTTATGTTGAAGAGTAATTTTTGGCGTAATCGCGGGTAACGTTCATCTCCCGCGTTACGCCTGTTTTTTTATTCGATGTTATAAACCAGAAAATCTTCCGCCAGCACGGTAGGGGGAAAGACCTCCCGACACTCAGCCAACAGCCGATGACAGCCTTCGGCATCATAGCGCGAGCTAAAATGAGTGGCGATAAGCGTCCCGACGCCTGCTTCCCTCGCTAACGCCGCCGTTTGCTGGCTGGATGAATGCCCGCGACCGTTGGCTTTTTCCGCCATCGCCTGTTCGAGCGTAACCTCATGAACCATAACGTCCACGCCACGCGCCAGCTCCAGCGCCTCCGGGCAGGGGGCGGTATCGCCGAAAATCGCCAGCTTCTTACCGGGCGTTACCGGCCCAAGGTAGCGGCTGCCGTCAATCAACCGACCATCTTCCAGTTCAACCGTCAGCCCCAGTTTTAAGCGGTGGAACAACGGACCGGGAGGCACCCCCTCGGCGATAAGCTGTGCGGCATCAAGGGTACCCGGCTTATCATGCTGTTCGATCCGATAGCCGTAGCACTCAACCGGATGGTTTAACGGCCAGGCGGTGACCCGGAAACCGGCTTCATCAAATACCAGACCCGGTTCGACTTCGACGATTGCCAGTGGATAATCGGTCCAGGAACCGCTAAGACGCAGGGCGGTTTCCACAAACTCCTTAAGCCCCTTTGGCCCGTATAGCGTTAACGGCAGAGAATTACCCTGCATTGAGCGGCTGCACAGCAGGCCGGGAAGACCGAACAGATGATCGCCATGTAAATGGGTAATAAAGATCTTATTCAGCTTGCCGGGATGATAAGGGGTGTGGAGAAACTGATGCTGCGTTCCCTCCCCGCAGTCGAACAGCCACATCTCCGCCATAGTTGGCTGTTGCAAATTCAGCACCATCGACGTCATATTACGCGTACGGGTTGGCACGCCAGCGGATGTCCCCAAAAAGAGTAATTCCATCGTCCAGTGTCCTCAGGGCGTGGGTCAAAAAACAAAGTATACCAACTAAGGAACCGCAGATGATGACATGGCAGGATCTTCACCACGCTGAACTGACCGTCCCCCAGCTCTATGCTGTGCTGAAATTACGCTGTGCGGTGTTCGTTGTCGAACAAACCTGCGCCTATCAGGATATCGACGGCGACGATCTGGTAGGTGAGAACCGCCATCTTCTCGGCTGGCGCGGCGATGAACTGGTGGCCTATGCGCGCATTCTCAAGAGCGATGATGAATATGAGCCGGTCGTGATTGGCCGGGTGATCGTCAGCCCGGCGGTGCGCGGCGAAAAGCTGGGCTATCAGCTGATGGAGCAGGCGCTGGCCAGCTGCCGTCAACACTGGCCGCAAAAGGCCATCTATCTTGGCGCCCAGGCGCATCTGCAAAAATTCTACGCCAGCTTCGGCTTTGTGCCGGTGACCGATGTCTACGACGAGGACGGCATCGACCATATTGGCATGGCATACGAAATCGCCGCCCACTAGCCGCCGGGCTGATTAAAAGCCGCTCCCTCATCGTGGGTACTGCTATTCCGCAGCAGTACCCCGTATAATGTGGGGTTTTTACTCCGTGGAGGTTTGCGTGCTGTCTGTGTCCACCGCGCTGGAAAGCCTGTACCGCTGCCTGGATGAAGCGTTTCCGCCATCGCCCGGCTGGCGCATCTTCGATATCCCCTTCGCGCTGAATGACGCTTTTGATCCGCTTCTGTGGTGTACCCATCAGCAGCAGTGGCCGCAGTTCTACTGGCAGCAGCGCAGCGGCGATGAAGAGCTGGCCGCTCTGGGGGCGGTAAAAATCTTTTCCTCTCTGCCGCAGGCGCACGCTTTTCTTCAGCAACAAGCGCGTGACGATCTGCGGATTTGCGGCCTTAATGCGTTTGATCCGCAGCGCGGCATGCTGCTGTTGCCGAGGCTGGAGTGGCGTCGGCTTGGCGGTCACGCCACGCTACGCCTGACGCTGTATAGCGATACCTCACTCCGTGACGATGCCTGCGCGGCGCGCGAGTTTCTCCGCTCGCTGACGACCCGGCAAGCGCAGCCTGGCACGCTTCCTTCTCTGCTCAGTGAGCAGCATTTCCCGGCTTATCCGCAGTGGCGAGATCTGGTTGCACAGGCGACACAGGCGATAGCGGCAGGGGAGATGGATAAAGTCGTGCTGGCGCGCGCCACCGATTTGCAGTTTGCCGCCCCGCTGAACGCCGGGGCGATAATGGCCGCCAGCCGCCGCAGCAATCTGCACTGTTTTCATTATCTGATGGCCTTTAATCCGCAAGAAGCCTTCTTCGGCTCAACGCCGGAACGGCTATGGCGACGGCGCGGCGCGCTGATGCGTACCGAGGCGCTGGCGGGAACAGCGGCCAGCCATGAGGACGATCGCCAGGCGCAGCGCCTGGGCGACTGGCTGATGGGCGATGACAAGAACCAGCGGGAAAATATGCTGGTGGTTGAGGATATCTGTCAGCGTATGCAGGCGGAGACGCGCGCGCTGGAGGTGCTGCCGCCGCAGATCGTCCGTTTGCGTAAAGTGCAGCATCTGCGGCGCTGTATATGGGCCGAGCTGGACGTCCCCGATGATGCCCGCTGTCTGCGCCAGCTCCAGCCCACGGCGGCGGTCGCCGGGCTGCCGCGTCAGGTGGCGCTGGATTTTATCACCCGGAACGAGCTTTTTACCCGCGACTGGTATGCGGGCTCCGCCGGTTATCTGTCGCTGGCGCAAAGCGAATTTTGCGTTTCGCTACGCTCGGCGAAGGTACGGCAGCATACGCTCAGGCTCTACGCCGGAGCGGGCATCGTCAGCGGCTCTGACCCGGAGCACGAGTGGCAGGAAATTGAAAATAAAGCTGCAGGATTGCGTTCGTTACTGCTCACAGAAGCAGAGATAAAACGATGCATATCAAAACGGCAATAACGGGCTTTATCTATACTTAGCGTCAATATTTGATATCGGACAAATTCATGTCAGTAAGCGCATTTAACCGACGCTGGGCGGCGGTGATCCTCGAAGCTTTAACGCGCCACGGCGTGCAGCATATCTGCATTGCGCCCGGATCGCGCTCGACCCCTTTGACCCTGGCGGCGGCGGAAAACCGCGCGTTTATTTACCATACCCACTTTGATGAACGCGGCCTTGGCCATCTGGCGTTAGGGCTGGCAAAAGCCAGCGGCCAGCCGGTGGCGGTGATTGTCACTTCCGGCACCGCCACGGCCAACCTCTATCCTGCGCTGATAGAAGCGGGTCTGACCGGCGAAAAACTCATTTTACTGACCGCCGACCGGCCGCCGGAGCTCATCGACTGCGGTGCGAACCAGGCCATTCGTCAACCGGGCATGTTTGCTTCGCATCCGTCGCAGACCCTGGCCCTGCCGCGCCCGTCGCAGGATATCTCCGCCCGCTGGCTGGTCTCGACCCTCGACCAGGCGCTCGGCGCGCTGCACTGCGGCGGCATTCATATTAACTGTCCTTTTGCCGAACCGCTGTACGGCGATATGGACGACACCGGGGTCGCGTGGCAGCAGCAGCTCGGCGACTGGTGGCAGAGCGACAAGCCCTGGCTGAGTCACAATCTGCATCTGGAAAGCGAAAAGCAGCGCGACTGGTTTTTCTGGCGGCAAAAACGCGGCGTCGTGGTTGCCGGACGAATGAGCGCGGAAGAGGGCCTGAAGGTTGCCGAATGGGCGAAAACGCTCGGCTGGCCGCTGATTGGCGATGTCCTTTCGCAAACCGGGCAGCCGCTCCCCTGCGCCGATCTGTGGCTCGGTAACGGTCAAGCGGTTAGCGAACTGGCGCAGGCGCAAATTATCGTTCAGCTGGGCAGCAGCCTGACCAGCAAACGCGTTTTGCAGTGGCAGGCCACCTGCGAACCTGAAGAGTACTGGCTGATCGACAACCTGCCGGGTCGTCTGGATCCCGCCCAACATCGTGGTCGCCGACTGGTGTGCGCCATCGACCGCTGGCTTGAACAGCATCCGGCGGAAAAGCGGCAGCCGTGGGCTACCGTCATTCCTGCGCTTTCACGCCAGGCATGGCAGGCGGCTGTCGCCAGCAGCGAGGATTTCGGCGAGGCCCAGTTGGCGCAGCGAATCCGTCGCTACCTGCCGGATCAGGGCCAGCTGTTTGTCGGCAACAGTCTGGTGGTGCGCTTAATTGACGCCCTGTCGCAGCTTCCCGCAGGCTACCCGGTCTACAGCAATCGCGGGGCCAGCGGAATAGATGGTCTGCTGGCGACGACGGCCGGCGTGCAGCGTGCCAGCGCGCGTCCGACCCTGGCCATCGTCGGCGATCTCTCGGCGCTTTACGACCTCAATTCGCTGGCGCTGCTGCGTCAGGCCTCCGCGCCGCTGGTGCTGATTGTCGTCAATAATAACGGCGGGCAGATTTTCTCCCTGCTGCCAACGCCGCAGGAGCAGCGCAGCCAGTTCTATCTGATGCCGCAGAATATCCATTTTGCGCACGCGGCGGCGATGTTCGACCTGACTTATCATTGCCCCGCGGACTGGAGTGAGCTGGAGCGCGCGCTGGACGTTGCCTGGCGAGCGCCCGGCGCAACGCTGATCGAGCTGGTGGTTAATGAAACCGACGGTACGCAAACCCTCCAGCAGCTGCTTGCGCAGGTGAGTCAGCTATGATTCTGCACGCGCATGCGGAACGCGGGCTGCCGGGCTATCCCTGGCTGGTCTTCTTGCATGGTTTTGCCGGCGATAGCCTCGAATGGCGGGCGGTGGGGCTGGCGTTCGACGCGTATCCGCGTCTCCATATTGACCTGCCGGGCCACGGCGGCTCGGCGGATAGGGCAGTTAACCGTTTTACGGATGTCAGCGAGCTGATTAAGAATACGTTAATTAGTTACAACATACATAAGTACTGGCTGGTGGGGTACTCCCTCGGCGGACGGGTGGCGATGTATTATGCCAGCCAGTCGCATGAGGGGCTCTGCGGGCTGGTCGTCGAGGGAGGGCATCCGGGTCTGGCGGACGATGATCAGCGTGCGCAGCGCCGGCGCAGCGATGCCGCCTGGGCTGAACGCTTTCGCCGAGAGCCGCTTACGCAGGTCTTTGCCGACTGGTATCAGCAGCCGGTCTTCGCCTCCCTGGACGCAGCGCAGCGTGCGGCGCTGGTTGCGCTACGCAGCTGCAACAACGGCAGGGCGTTAGCCGCGATGCTGCAGGCCTGCTCACTGGCTGAACAGCCCGATCTGCGCGAGGCATTACGGGCGCGCGATTTCCCATTCCATTACCTTTGCGGCGAACGCGACGGCAAGTTTCGCGCCATCGCCGATGAGCTATCCGCCATCACGCACGTGATTAATCATGCCGGACACAACGCGCATCGGGAAAACCCCGATGCAGTCGTGGCTTGTCTGGCGCAGTTTTTAGCGAGTTAACCGAAGGACACTTTATGATCTCTCTTGATGAAGCAATGCTTTACGCTCCGATTGAATGGCAGGACTGCTCCGAAGGCTACAGCGATATTCGCTACCACAAATCGGCGGACGGGATTGCCAAAATAACCATCAACCGCCCGCAGGTACGTAACGCGTTT
Source organism: Klebsiella sp. HN106 (assembly GCF_051209435.1). Classification (NCBI taxonomy): domain Bacteria; kingdom Pseudomonadati; phylum Pseudomonadota; class Gammaproteobacteria; order Enterobacterales; family Enterobacteriaceae; genus Klebsiella; species Klebsiella sp. HN106. The sequence goes on from NZ_JBLURD010000004.1 coordinate 298,951, forward strand.
CGTCCGCTGACCGTCAAAGAGATGATTCAGGCGCTCTCGGATGCCCGCTATGACGACAATATCGGCGTGATCGTCCTGACCGGTGAAGGCGATAAAGCTTTTTGCGCCGGCGGCGATCAAAAAGTCCGCGGCGACTACGGCGGCTATCAGGATGACTCCGGCGTTCATCATCTCAACGTACTCGATTTTCAGCGCCAGATCCGCACCTGTCCGAAACCGGTAGTGGCGATGGTGGCGGGGTACTCCATTGGCGGCGGCCACGTTCTGCATATGATGTGCGATCTGACCATCGCCGCGGAAAACGCAATCTTCGGTCAGACCGGCCCGAAAGTTGGTTCTTTTGACGGCGGCTGGGGCGCCTCCTATATGGCGCGCATTGTCGGGCAGAAAAAAGCCCGTGAGATCTGGTTCCTGTGCCGCCAGTACGACGCGCAGCAGGCGCTGGATATGGGGCTGGTCAATACCGTCGTGCCGCTGGCGGATCTGGAAAAAGAGACCGTGCGCTGGTGCCGTGAAATGCTGCAGAACAGTCCGATGGCGCTGCGCTGCCTGAAGGCCGCGCTGAACGCCGACTGCGATGGTCAGGCGGGACTGCAGGAGCTGGCGGGCAATGCCACCATGCTGTTTTACATGACCGAAGAGGGTCAGGAGGGACGCAACGCTTTCAACCAGAAGCGCCAGCCGGACTTCAGCAAATTTAAACGGAATCCGTAATGCGGCAGGCGCAGGTCTACCGCTGGCAGCTACCGATGGACGCGGGAGTGGTGCTGCGTGAACGGCGGTTAAAAACCCGCGATGGCTTGCTTCTGCAGCTGCGCGATGGCGAGCGCGAAGGCTGGGGGGAGATTTCTCCCCTGCCTGGATTCAGCCTGGAAACGCTGGATGAGGCGCAGGCAGCGCTGCTGGCATGGGCGAACGCCTGGCGCGAAGGCCAGGATGGCGCGTTGCCGACGCCGCCTTCAGCCGCCTTCGGGATAAGCTGCGCACTGGCGGAGCTGGGCGGTGAGCTGCCGCTGGCGGCGGATTATCGCGCCGCGCCGCTCTGTTCCGGCGATCCGGACGAACTGTTCGCCAGGCTTTCGCAGATGCCCGGCGAGAAGGTCGCCAAGGTCAAGGTCGGCCTGTATGAGGCGGTGCGCGATGGCATGGTGGTCAATCTGCTGCTGGAAGCGATTCCCGATCTGACGCTGCGTCTCGACGCTAACCGCGCCTGGACGCCGCTGAAGGCGCAGCAGTTCGCTAAATACGTGAGCCCGCACTATCGCACCCGTATCGCCTTTCTCGAAGAACCCTGCAAAAACCGCGATGATTCGCGCGCGTTTGCCCAACAAACGGGCATCGCTATCGCCTGGGATGAGAGCCTGCGCGAAGCGGACTTTACGTTTGCTGCCGAGCCGGGTCTGCGCGCGGTGGTGATTAAACCGACGTTGACCGGCAGTCTGCAAAAGGTCCAGCAGCAGGTCGCGCAGGCTCATGCGCTGGGGCTGACGGCGGTTATCAGTTCAGCCATTGAGTCCAGCCTTGGCCTGACGCAGCTGGCGCGAATTGCCGCCTGGCTGACGCCGAATACCATTCCCGGTCTGGATACCCTGAGCCTCATGCGCGGCCAACTGGTGCGCAGCTGGCCGAAAAGCGAGCTGCCGTGTCTGACCGTCGATGAACTGGAGCCGCTGCTGTGACCTTTAGCGACTGGCCCTGGCGCCACTGGCGCCAGCAGCGAGGGGAGGCGCATGCGCTGCGCCTGAACGAGCGGCGGCTAAGCTGGCGGGAACTGTGCGCGCAAATCGATGCGCTGGCGGCAGGACTGCACGCCCAGGGCGTTCGCGATGGTGATGGCGTACTGCTGCGGGCTGACAACCAGCCCGATGTTTTGCTGGCATGGCTGTCGCTCCTGCAGTGCGGTGCGCGCGTGTTGCCGCTGAATCCGCAGCTGCCCGGGCCACTGCTGGCTGAACTGCTGCCGACCCTGGACCTGCGCCACGCGCTGGTGCTGAACGGCGGCGATCTTCCGGTAACGCTTAATCCACTGACTCTGTACCCTGTCGACGGCGAGCGCGCGGCTGACTGGCGAGAAGATCGTATGGCTTCCATGACGCTGACTTCGGGGTCGACGGGGCTACCGAAAGCGGCGGTACACGCTTTTCGCGCCCATATTGCCAGCGCTGAAGGGGTACTTGCGTTGATACCCTTTGCGCCGCAGGACGACTGGCTGCTGTCGCTGCCGCTGTTTCACGTCTCCGGCCAGGGGATTCTCTGGCGCTGGCTGGTTGCCGGCGCAGGCCTGACGGTGCGCGACAAACAGCCGCTGGCGCTGGCGCTACGCGGCTGTACTCACGCCTCCCTGGTGCCAACCCAGCTCTGGCGGCTGCTGAGCGGCGATGACGAGGTGTCGTTAAAAGCGGTTTTGCTCGGCGGCGCGGCCATCCCGGTGGCGCTAACCGAACAGGCGCGCAGGCGCGGTATCCGCTGCTGGTGCGGCTACGGACTGACCGAGTTTGCCTCCACGGTATGCGCCAAGGAAGCGGATGGCCTGGCGGATGTCGGGCTGCCGCTGCCGGGGCGCGAATTGCGCATCGTGGATGGCGAAGTGTGGCTTCGATCGGACAGCATGGCCGCAGGCTACTGGCGAGGCGGCCAAACGATACCGCTCACCAACGCCGATGGCTGGTTTGCCACCCGCGATCGGGGCCGGCTTGACAACGGCAGGCTGACCATCCTTGGAAGAATGGATAATCTTTTTTTTAGTGGCGGAGAAGGCATTCAGCCGGAGGAAGTCGAGCGGGTTATCGGCGCACACCCGTTGATTGAGCAAGTTTTTATCGTGCCGCAGGATGATGCGGAGTTTGGCCAGCGGCCGGTGGCGGTAGTAGAGTGTCGCGATCATGGCGATCCATCCGTGCTGGCTGACTGGTGCGCCGATAAGCTGGCGCGCTTTCAGCAGCCTGTGCGCTGGTTACGGCTGCCTGAATCGCTGAAAACCGGCGGAATTAAAATTTCCCGCCGGGCGTTACGTGACTGGGTCAACCAGCAGCAGAGCTCCGCCTCAGATGCGCTGGACGTGCAGTAGCTGCTTCGTATGCCAGCGGCCCAGCGCAAAAACGGTGGTCAGCGCGCCGAGCAGGGCGCAGAACATATCGGACTGAGTATCCCAGGGATCGCCCTGGGTGCCGAGAAAATCATCCGCCCCCTGTCCCAGCGCCAGCGCCGCCCACCATTCGATCAGCTCATAGACGGCGCTAATCGCCAGCGCAATGCAGCAGACCACGAAAGCGAGCATTTTACGCCCGTGAACGTAGCCGCCGCGCAGCAGAATCTCCCGCGCCGCCAGGGCCGGCACCAGCCCCTGGAAAAAGTGCCCCAGCTTGTCGTAGGGATTACGACTCAAACCCAGCCACGCCTGGACATCAAAGCCGATGGGCACTTTCGCGTAGGTGTACATACCGCCGACCATCAAAATGATGGCATGGAAGAAAATCAGCACATAAAGCAGCGTCGTCAGCGGATAGCGAGCGCGCGTGGCCAGCAAAAGCGGAACGATGATAATCACCGGCGTCACTTCCATCAGCCAGGTAAGCTTTTCCCCTGCGCTGATACCGGTATAAATAAGAATCAGGGCCAGCGCCAGCGCTGCGAATGTTAACCCCGAGCGGGATGCTGCGACGGTCATAACGGATCACCAGAAAGTTAAAACCATAACTATCAGGCAGGTGCGGTGAAAATTCAACGTATACCGAGACTGGCGGCGCTGAGCGACCGCCAGTTTCGTTGCGCATCAGGAAGAGGGCAGGTCGCCCTGCGTGTTAAGCTGACGTTTGCGCCAGTAACGCAGCAGCGGAGGGACAACAAGCACCGCGATGGCTAACACCAGGAGCGTTTTAGTTACGCCGCTTTGCCACAAAATCCCCACGTTGCCGTTACTGATGGACAGCGCGCGGCGCAGGTTCTGCTCCAGCATCTCGCCCAGCACAAACCCTAAGATCAACGGCGACATCGGGAAGTGCATCTTACGCATAATGTAGCCCAGCACGCCCAGCCCAACCATCAACAGCAGGTCGAAGGTGGTGCTGTGTACCGCGTAGACGCCGACCGCGGACACAGCGGCGATGGCCGGGGCCAGAAACCACAGCGGGATCGTCAGCATGCGGGTGAACAGACCGATCAGCGGAATGTTCATAATCAGCAGCATCACGTTGGCGATCAGCAGCGCGGCAATTAATCCCCAGACGATATCCGGCTGCTCGGTAAACATCGCCGGACCCGGAGTGATATTGTAGAGGGTCAGGGCGCCCATCATCACCGCGGTAGTTCCGGAGCCGGGGACGCCGAGGGTAAGCATCGGAATGAACGATCCGCAGGCGGAGGCGTTATTTGCCGCCTCCGGCGCCGCCACGCCGCGAATATCGCCCTTACCGAAGGTATCGCTGTTACCGCTGAGCTTTTTCTCGGTCATATAGGTGATGGCGCTGGCAATGGTCGCCCCCGCGCCCGGCAGAATACCGACAAAAAAGCCCACCACCGATGAACGCAGCGTCGCGCCCACGCACTGGCCCGCCTCTTTGGCGTTAAACAGCATGCGCCCGGTTTTCCGTACCAGCCTCTGTCCGCTGCTGGTGCTCTCCAGCATCAGCAAAATCTCCGAAACCGAAAAGAGCCCAATCACCACCACGATAAACTGCACGCCGTCGGAAAGATGAACGCTATCGAAAGTGAAACGGTACACCCCGGTATTGGCATCAACGCCCACCGTCGCCAGCCCCAACCCGATTAACGCGGCGAGAAACGATTTCAGCGGATTTTGCGCCATCATGCTGCCGAGGCAGGCGATGGCAAAAATCATCAGGGCGAAATATTCCGCCGGACCGAACGCCAGCGACCACTGCGCCAGCACCGGCGCGAACAGGATGATCCCGCCGATAGCGATCGTTGAACCCACAAAGGAGCTCACGGCAGAGATCGACAGCGCCACGCCGCCGCGTCCCTGCTGCGCCATCGGGTAACCGTCGATGGCGGTCATAATGGCGGCGGCATCGCCGGGCACGTTGAGCAGGATCGACGAAATACGCCCGCCGTATTCACATCCAATATAGACCGTAGCCAGCAGAATTAACGCCGATTCTGCGGGCAGGTGCAGGGCAAAGGCCAGCGGCAACAGGATCGCCACGCCGTTAATCGGGCCGAGACCCGGTAGGAGTCCGACGATGGTGCCGACGAAGCAGCCGATCAGCGCAATCGTCAGGTTGCCCGGCGTCATGGCGACAGCGAAGCCCTGCGACAGATAAATCCAGATATCCATAACCTTCTCCGTTAACTTAACCAGACGCCGAGCGGCAGGGTGACATCAAGCAGGGCGTCAAAGACGTACCACAGCGCGATGCCCATCGCGACGCCTGCTACCCCAGCAGCGGGCAGGGTGGCGCCAAACAGCAGGCCAAAAACAGCGGTCAGCAGCGCGGTGGCCAGAGGAAACCCCAGCCATTCAAAACCCCACGCATAAACCGCCAATGCCACGACCATCGTCAACAGCCGTTGTAAAACCAGACGCCCGGGCCAGGAGATTGCGTCGGGCCGCCGCAGTAGCAGCAAAACGGAGCACAGCAGCATCAGGCCGATAATGCCGACCGGAAAGGGGCGCGGGCCGACGGGTTCATAGGCGTATTCGCTGTGGATTTGCCAGGCGATAAACATCCCCCCTACGCAGAGCAGCAGCCATATTCCGGCAAAAATACGATCGCTCATCGCAGCCTCCGTGGGTTATTTGGCAAGGCCAAAAGATTTCGCCTGCAGGCGATACTCTTCCACCTGCTCTTTGACGTAGGCGTCCAGCTCTTTCCCGTTCAAATTGAATTCAAACAGGCCGCGCAGCTCGCGCTGTTTTTTAAACGCGTCGGTCTGCTGCAGTCGAGTAAACTCCGCCACCCACCACTGATAATCGGCATCGCTGACTTTCGGGCCGACGAAGAAACCGCGAATAATCGGCCACACCAGGTCATAGCCCTGCTCTTTGGCGGTAGGGACATCGGCGAGCGCGCCGGGCAGCCTTTCGTTAGCGAAGACCGCCAGCACGCGGATTTTATTGCCCTGGAGATAAGGCACCATTTCGCTGAGATCGCCGGATACTGCCTGCACGTGATTACCCAGCAGCGCGGTGACCGGTTCGCCACCGCCCTCAAACGCCACGTAGCGCATTTTGTGCGGATCGACGTTTGCTTTCTGCGCCAGCAGCGCCGCTTTCATCCAGTCCTGGCTGCCGATTGAGGCGCCGGCGCCGATGACGATACTGGCGGGATTTTTTTCCATTGCCGCCATAAACGACGGCAGATCTTTCCACGGCGAGTCGGCGCGGACGGCAATCATGCCGTAATCGGTGCCGACGCTGGCCAGCCAGCGGACATCATCCACGCCGTAGCGGCCAAACTTGCCCTGCGCCAGGTTGAGCAGCGAGCCGCCGGAGAAGGCGACAACGGTGCCGGGTTCTCCGGGGCGCTGGGCGACGATAGCGTTATAGGCCACTGCGCCTACGCCGCCGGGCATATAGGTGACGCGCATCGGTTTTTGGATGGCGCCGGTTTCCATCAGGCTCACCTGAATCAGCTTACAGGTGAGATCGAAGCCGCCGCCGGGCTTGGCGGGCGCGATACATTCGGTACGGGAAGGCGCTTCGGCGGCCCAGGCAGAGGCGGTAAAAAGGCATAACGCGATAGCGCTAAGAGGGCGAAGGAACGGGATATTCATAGGCTTCCTCAGTCAGATACAGGGGACGTTTTTTTGATTATGTGAACCGGCTTGTGGCTATTCGGTTGCGTGATTGTTAAAACAATTACCTTTCATTTCCCTTTCAATGCGGCAGCAACTTTACAGGATGTGATATGCGTCTCTTACTGGCAGAAGATAACCGTGAGCTGGCTCACTGGCTGGAGAAAGCGCTGGTACAGGGCGGGTTTGCCGTGGACTGCGTATTTGATGGCCGGGCGGCCGATCATCTGTTGCAAAGCGAAAAATACGCGCTGGCGGTACTGGATATCGGCATGCCGGGCTTCGATGGCCTGGAAGTCGTGCAGCGTCTGCGAAAGCGCGGACAAACCCTTCCCGTTTTGCTGCTGACCGCACGCAGCGCGGTGGCGGATCGGGTAAAAGGGCTCAACGTCGGCGCCGATGACTATTTACCAAAACCGTTTGAACTTGAAGAGCTGGACGCCAGGCTGCGCGCACTGCTGCGGCGTAGCGAAGGCCAGGTGCATGAGATTCAGCAGATCGGCTCTCTGGAATATCGCGATGAAGGCTATTTTTTACTGCGCGGACAGACGCTATCGTTGACCCCGCGCGAGCAGGCGCTGCTGACGGTGCTGATGTTTCGCCGCACGCGTCCGGTGTCGCGCCAGCAGCTGTTTGAACAGGTCTTCAGCCTTAACGATGACGTCAGCCCGGAAAGCATCGAGCTATATATCCATCGTCTGCGGAAGAAACTTCAGGAGAGCAACGTGCGAATTGTGACCCTGCGCGGCCTGGGTTACGTGCTGGAGCTCGCCGATGAGGTGGGGTAAGCCGCAGTCGTTATTCGCTCAGCTGCTGCTGTTTCTTGGCCTGCCGCTGGTGTTACTGTGGGGGCTGTCGGCATTCAATAGCTACGTCAGCGCTCTGCAGGCGGCGACCCAGGCTTACGATCGTACGCTGCTCTCCTCCGCCCGCACGGTGGCGGAACGCCTGGTGGTACGCGGCGGCAGACTGGAGGTGAATGTCCCCTGGGTGGTGCTCGATAGCTTCGAGCTGAATATGAACGATCGCCTGTACTATAAGGTGCTCGATCCCGGTAAGCGGGTGATTTCAGGTTTTGACGATCTGCCATCGATGCCGCCCTCAACCTCTCGTACCGAGCTCTATCCGGCGCTGGCGTGGTTTTATCATACCGAGTATCGCGGTCAGGCCATCCGCGTGGCGCGGCTGCTGCAGCCGGTTAACGAAGGTGGCGTTGTGGGAATGGCGGAAATCTATATCGCCGAAACGCTGCAGTCGCGGCGCTGGCTGGCGGGACAGCTGCTGTTTTCATCGTGGATCTCGCAGGGGCTATTGGTGCTGTTGACGCTGGTGCTCACCGGCTGGCTGCTGCGTCGGGTGCTGCGGCCGATGCGTCGGCTTTCGGCGCTCATGGTGCGGCGCGAACCCGGCCTGTTGACGCCGCTGCCGGAACTGCTGCCGTGGTCGGAAACCCGTTTATTGATTGTTGCTTTTAACCGCTATATCGACCGGCTGCGGGCGATGATCTCCCGGCAGGAGCGGTTTAGCGCCGATGCTTCTCATCAGTTAAAAACGCCGCTGGCGGTGCTGAAAACCCAGGCTTCGGTGGCGCTGGCGAGCGGCGATCCCCGGCTGTGGCGAGAGAGTCTGGAGGCGATGAGCGGCACGCTGGACAGTACGATTCTGCTTACCGAACGCCTGCTACAGCTGGCTACCATCAAACGTAAAGAGCAGGGAGAACATGCGTTTCCGCCGGTGGATCTGTATGAGATCGTCCACAACAGCTGCTTTTCCCGTCTTCAGCAGGCGCGGAGCAAAGCTATCGATCTCGGCTATGAGGGGGAACCCTCAACGGTGACTATCGCCGGCGATGGCGTGCTGTTGAGCGAGCTGTGCGCAAATCTGTTGGATAACGCGATCCGCTATACGCCGCAGGGCGGTATCGTCACGGTCAGCCTGCATCGTGAAGGGGAGGCGGTGCTGCTGGATGTTGAAGACAGCGGGCCGGGAATCGATGATGCGCAGATCCAGCAGGCGCTCATGCCGTTCCACCGTCTGGAAAACGTTGGTGATAATCCCGGCGCCGGGCTCGGACTGGCGCTGGTCAGCGATATTGCACGCCTGCATCGCAGCCATCCGCAGCTGCTGCGTAGCGAAACGCTGGGCGGGCTGAAGGTCAGGCTGCGCTTTTTGACTGTGGGTTCAGAGTAGGCCTTTCAGGGTGAGCGTCTTCCGGGTCGCCTCGTTCAAATCATAGTGGGGAAGATCTTCCGCTTTTACCCAGGCGTAGTCCTGAAACTCCTCGTTGATGGTTACTTCGCGATTGGCGCTGACGCAGTCGAAGATAAGATAAATCATATATATTTCTTCCTGACGGCCATCGGCGTAGGTTTTAACCCGTACGTCATCGCTAAAGGTCCACGGTGTGATGTGGGTTAGCTGCAGTTTTTCGCCCAGCTCTTCGCGAATTTCCCGCCGCAGCGCCGCTTCGATGCGTTCGCCAGGCTCGACGCCGCCGCCGGAGAGCGCCCACTGCCCGGGAAATACCCCGCGATCGTCGGCCATTTTGCACAACAGATAGTGACCCTCATGTTGAATGAGCGGGCAGACAATAGTCCTTTGACGCATAACTTCTCCTTAATGATGGCAGGGATATATCACGGGATGGTCCAGTTTGCGAGCTGCCTCGGCAAACCGCAAGCGAAAATACGCGTTGAGCGCGAGCGGTGGTAGGGTGAGCGCAGGTTAATGGGTTGGGGCCATCATCAGCTGCCGCTGGTTATTCCTCTGCTGTTTTATCACGGCAGAATCAGTCCCTACCCGCACTCAACGCGCTGGCTGGACGGTTTTTCTCTACCAGAGGTGGCCGAGCGGCTCTATAGCCAGAACTTTCCACTAATAGACGTGACTGAGATCCCAGATGACCAGCTGATACAGCACCGGCGGGTCGCTATGCTGGAACTGTTGCAAAAGCATATTCGGCAGCGGGATAGGATGGGCATCTCAGAGCAACTGGTCAGAATATCCCCCCGGGATACACTACCCGTCGGCAGTTTAAAACGTTGCTGAATTATATGCTTCAGGCGGGCAACGCCGCCGATCCGGTGGCTTTTTTACGCAAGCTAGCGCAAAAGACGTCACTCAAGCCGCATAAGGAGACGCTGATGAATATTGCTCATTTTCCCGAAGAGCGAGGTCGCAAAGAGGGGATGCTTCAGGGAATGAAGGCGGGGATAGAAAAAGGTTTGCGCAAGGGCCGACAGGAAGGTCGTAATGAAGGCAGAAATGAAGGGCAACTAGCGGCGACAAAACGCATCGCCCGGGCGATGCTGGAAGAGGGGCTTGAGCCTGCGCAAAGCTAACCGGACTGTCGCTGCGGCAGCTCGCTAAGCTTCAGCACTAACCCCTAAAACGTTTTCGTCAAACGGCAGCCGCACTTGGGCTGCCGTTTGTGTTTACAGGGTTTTCTGTAAGACTTTCAGCGCCGCGGCCACGCCCGCGCCGTAGTCGGGATGGACTTGACTAAACAGGCCAATTTGTCGCTGCTGGATAAATTCAGGGATATCCCGCATATCGCTGGCGATTCGATGGAACATACGCTGATGCTCGTCTTCGCTTAATAGCCCGAACAGCGCGCGCGGTTGGCTAAAATAGTCGTTATCTTCCCGATGATTCCAGTGAGCCGCCGCGCCTTCAAGATTTAAAGGCGGTTCGCTAAAGTCCGGCTGCTCCTGATAGAGGCCGAAGCTGTTTGGCTCATAGGTGACGCCGTTGCCGCTATTGCCGTCGACGCGCATCGCGCCATCGCGATGGTAGTTATGGAACGGGCAGCGCGGCGCATTGACCGGAATCTGATGATGGTTAACGCCCAGGCGGTAGCGCTGGGTGTCGCCGTAGGAGAATAAACGACCCTGCAGCATGCGATCCGGAGAGAAGCTGACACCAGGCACCACGTTAGCCGGATTCATCGCAACCTGCTCAACCTCGGCGAAATAGTTGTCCGGGTTGCGGTTGAGCTCAAGTACCCCCACTTCAATCAGCGGATAATCACTATGCGGCCATACTTTGGTCAGATCGAAAGGATGGTAAGGGACCCGGCTGGCTTCTGCTTCCGGCATGATCTGCACGTAAAAGGTCCAGCGCGGAAAATCGCCTCTTTCAATCGACTCATAGAGATCGCGCTGCGAACTCTCGCGGTCCTCGGCCACCAGACGTTTTGCTTCATCATCCATCAGGTTGGCGATCCCCTGCTGGGATTTAAAGTGGAATTTCACCCAAAAACGTTGATTGTCGGCATTTATAAAGCTGAACGCGTGGCTGCCGAAGCCGTGCATATGGCGATAAGAGCGCGGGATGCCGCGGTCGCTGAAGTCGATAGTCAACTGATGCAGCGTTTCGGGCAGCAGGGAGAAAAAATCCCACTTCCAGGTAGGGTTGCGCAGGTTGGTGCGCGGATCGCGCTTCACTACGTGGTTCAGGTCCGGGAATTACAGCGGGTCGCGAAGATAAAAAACAGGGGTATTATTGCCTACCAGATCCCAGTTGCCCTCTTCGGTATAAAACTTGATAGCGAAGCCGCGGATGTCGCGCTCGGCGTCTGCGGCGCCGCGTTCTCCGGCAACGGTGGAAAAGCGCAGGAACAGATCGGTGGTTTTACCGACCTCGGCGAACATTTTTGCGCGCGTGTAGCGGCTGATATCGTGAGTGACCGTTAATTTACCGTAAGCGCCGGAGCCTTTTGCGTGCATTCGGCGTTCCGGGATAACCTCCCGGTCGAAGTGGGCCAGTTTTTCCAGAAACCAGACATCCTGCAGCAGCATCGGGCCGCGAGGACCTGCGGTGATGACTTTGTTATTATCGACAACCGGCGCGCCGGAGCCGGTGGTTAATCCTTTTTTGCTCATCTTTATCTCCTGACAAAGTTTTATGTAACTTATTCATTTCCCGCAAGGGCAGAATAAGCTGAGCGCTATTTGTAGAATAAATATCCAACACGGACAATCTGGCTCTGGCTATCGATTTGATACCCGCGTCCGTTGGCCTGGCTCCGGTAGCAACTGGTTACAATCACAATGGTAAAGCTCGTCTTAGCGCATTGATTCCTTAACGTTCGGCAGTACAATTTCGCGGTTTTTTGGGACTTTTTAATTCTTGTTTGTTGGATAGAGTAAAAATGAAAAAAAGTATATTTGCGGCCCTCGCTGGCATGATGTTCGTCTCAACGGCGGCGCATGCGATCAGTTTCAGCGGACAGGCCGGCGAGCACTACACGAACCTTGGCGTCGGATTTGGCACGGAATCTACCGGCCTGGCGGTAACCGGCAACTGGCTGCATAACGATGACGACGGCGATGCGGCAGGCCTGGGACTGGGGCTGAACATCCCTTTAGGTCCATTCCTTGCCACCGTTGGCGGTAAAGGGGTTTATACCAATCCGAATAACGGCGATGAGGGCTACGCAGCAGCGGTTGGCGGCGGCCTGCAGTGGAAGATCGGCGACAGCTTCCGCCTGTTCGGCGAATATTATTATTCTCCTGATTCGCTCTCCAGCGGTATCGACAGTTATCAGGAAGCTAATGCCGGCGCGCGCTTTACCATTATGCGTCCTCTGAGCATTGAAGCCGGTTATCGCTACCTTAACCTGGCGGGTAAAGAAGGCAACCGCGATAACGCGGTCGCGGACGGCCCGTACGTCGGCGTTAACGCCAGCTTCTAACCCCTTCGGCGCGGTATTCCGCCGCGCCTGATTTTCAGGCTTTTTCGCCAGCCGCTTTGCGATATAGTATTTCTACTTATCAGGCTGGAGTTGACAATGTTAAACGTGGAAATGCTGTCCACCGGCGATGAAGTGCTGCATGGGCAAATCATCGATACCAATGCCGCGTGGCTGGCGGATTTCTTTTTTAATCAAGGATTACCTTTAAAGCGTCGCCATACCGTGGGTGACGATCTTGACTCCCTGGTGGCGATTTTACGCGAGCGCAGCGAGCATGCCGACGTGCTGATCGTCAACGGCGGTCTGGGCCCGACCAGCGATGATTTAAGCGCGCTTGCCGCAGCGACCGCCAAAGGTGAAGGGCTGATTCTGCATGAAGCGTGGCTGGAAACCATGACCCGTTTCTTTGCCGAGCGCGGAAGGCCTATGGCCGCCAGCAACCGTAAACAGGCGGAAATTCCGCAAAGCGCCGAGATGATCAACAATCCGGTCGGAACCGCCTGCGGTTTTGCTGTGCAGCTAAACCGCTGCCTGATGTTTTTCACTCCCGGCGTGCCGTCTGAATTTAAGATAATGGTCGAGCAGGAAATCTTACCGCGCCTGCGCGAACGTTTTCCGCTGCCCGCCGCGCCGCTGTGTCTGCGTCTGACCACCTTCGGTCGTTCCGAAAGCGAGCTGGCGCAGAGCCTCGAGCATTTACAACTGCCGCCGGGCGTGGTGATGGGCTATCGTTCCTCAATGCCGATTATCGAACTGAAGCTGACCGGGCCTGCCGAACAGCGCGAGGCGATGCTGGCGCTGTGGCCGGAAGTGCAAAAAGTGGCCGGAGAGAGCATCGTTTTCGAAGGCACCGAAGGCCTGCCGGCGCAGATCGCCCGTCGTCTGCAGGAGCGCCAGCTAAGCCTGACGCTAAGCGAGCAGTTCACCGGCGGTCTGCTGGCGCTACAGCTTTCACGGGTCAATGCCCCGCTGTTGGCCAGCGAAGTCATTCCGGCGCAGGAGGAGACCCTGGCGCAGTCTGCGCGCTGGGCGGCGGAACGGCGCGAAAAACACTTTGCCGGTCTGGCGCTGGCGGTGAGTGGTCAGGAGAGCGATCACCTGAACTTTGCGCTTTCCACGCCGGACGGCACCCACGCGCTGCGGGTGAAGTTCGCGACCAACCGCCACAGCGTGCAGGTGCGTCAGGAGGTCTGCGCGATGATGGCTCTCAACATGCTGCGCCGCTGGCTGAATGGCCAGCCCGTGGCCGGTGAACACGGCTGGATTAACGTCGTTGACTATCTCGCCGTTTAGATAAAACACCGCGTCGGGAGCCCTACCCGACGCGCAATCAGTCCAACCTGCTGTACTTGCTTTTAAAAATTCTGTGCACTATCTCGCATTTCTGTCCCCTTGAACGTCCACCCTGCTGGAATAGCGTCGTCATTTGAAGTCGCTCACAATTTACAGACCCGACAACCGCAACACTGATTCCAGTATTCAGGATTGGAGTCCAGTATGTTGGAATCAAGCAAAGTCCCGGCGCTAACCCGCGCCATCGATATTCTCAATTTGATCGCCCGCATTGGTCCGTGCAGCGCGGCGACCATTATTGACGAACTGGGTATTCCGAAAAGCACCGCTTACCTGCTGCTGGGAGAACTGAGAAAACAGCGCTTCCTCAGCATGGATAATCAGGACAACTACTGTCTGTGGACCAAACTGGTTGAGCTGGCCGGTCACGCGCTGAGCAAAATGGATCTGCGCGAACTGGCGCGTCCGCGCCTGACGCAGCTAATGGATCAGTGCGGACTGCTCTGCCATCTGGGCATTATCGATGGCGGTAACGCCTACTACATTCTGAAGATTGAATCCCCGGCCACCATCAGCGTGCGTTCCCACGAAGGTAAAAGCCTGTCGCTGTACCGCTCCGGTATCGGTAAATGCCTGCTTGCCTGGCAGCCCGAGCGGGTTCAGGAGTCAATTATCAGCGAGCTGCAGTGGGAGAGGGCAACGCCAACCACCATCACCAGCGCCCAGCTGCTTCGCGATGAACTGGGGCGTATTCGCGCCCGCGGCTGGAGCTTCGATAACGGCGAAGATTATCCCGACGTTCGCTGCGTGGCGGCGCCGGTTTTTAATGCCAATAACGAGCTGACCGCCGCCATCTCCGTGGTGGGTACTCGTCTGCAAATCAATGAAGACAATCGCGATTATCTCGCTGGCAGGGCGATTGCCTGCGCCAAGGACATTTCTCGTCTGCTGGGGTGGAAAAGCCCCTTCGAACAACAAGCCTCATAATAAGGAGAAGATCATGACCCTACCGAAAATTAAACACGTCCGCGCCTGGTTTATCGGCGGCGCTACCGCAGAGAAAGGCGCTGGCGGCGGCGACTATCATGACCAGGGAGCAAACCACTGGATTGACGATCATATCGCCACGCCGATGAGCAAATATAAACAGTATGAACAGTCCCGCCAGTCGTTTGGCATCAACGTTCTCGGCACGCTGATTGTTGAAGTCGAAGCCGAAAACGGCCAGACCGGCTTTGCGGTATCAACCGCCGGCGAGATGGGCTGTTTTATTGTGGAAAAGCACCTGAACCGCTTTATCGAAGGGAAGTGCGTCAGCGATATCAAACTGATCCATGACCAGATGCTCAACGCCACCATGTACTACTCCGGCTCCGGCGGCCTGGTGATGAATACCATCTCCTGTATCGACCTGGCGCTGTGGGATCTGTTCGGCAAAGTGGTGGGATTACCGGTATACAAACTGTTGGGCGGCGCGGTACGCGATGAAATTCAGTTCTACGCTACCGGGGCCCGTCCGGACCTGGCGAAAGAGATGGGCTTTATTGGCGGCAAGATGCCGACCCACTGGGGCCCGCACGATGGCGATGCGGGGATCCGCAAAGATGCCGCCATGGTGGCCGATATGCGCGAAAAATGCGGCCCGGACTTCTGGCTAATGCTGGACTGCTGGATGAGCCAGGACGTTAACTACGCCACTAAACTGGCCCACGCCTGCGCGCCCTATAACCTTAAGTGGATCGAAGAGTGCCTGCCGCCGCAGCAGTATGAAGGCTATCGCGAGCTGAAACGCAATGCCCCGGCCGGAATGATGGTCACCAGCGGCGAGCACCACGGCACGCTGCAATCCTTCCGCACGCTGTCGGAAACCGGCATCGATATTATGCAGCCTGACGTAGGCTGGTGCGGCGGTCTGACCACGCTGGTGGAGATTGCGGCGATCGCCAAATCGCGCGGCCAGCTGGTGGTGCCGCACGGTTCGTCGGTCTATTCGCATCATGCGGTCATTACCTTTACCAACACGCCGTTCAGCGAATTCCTGATGACCAGCCCGGACTGTTCAACGATGCGTCCACAGTTTGACCCGATTCTGGTTGATGAGCCGGTACCGGTGAACGGGCGCATTCATAAAACCGTTCTGGATAAACCGGGTTTCGGCGTCGAGCTGAACCGCGACTGCAACCTGAAACGTCCTTATAGCCACTGATCCCGTCGTGCCGCACAGCGCTGATGTGCGGCCTATTGTTGAGGATATTACGATGAGCAACACCTTGCTTGAGAGCGTGGTGAAGAAAAACCGCGCCCGTTTGATCCCCTTTATGCTGGCGCTGTACGTGCTGGCGTTTCTTGACCGTTCGAATATCGGCTTTGCGAAAGAGACCTATCAACTGGATACCGGCCTCAGCAATGAAGCTTACGCGCTGGGGGCGGGGATTTTCTTTGTGGTGTACGCCTTTCTTGGGGTACCGGCCAACCTGCTGATGCGCAAATTCGGCGCGAGAAAATGGATTGGCTGCACCACCTTACTGTGGGGCATTCTTTCAGCGGCGATGGCGTGGGCGGATACGGAAGCGAAATTTCTGCTGGTACGCACCCTGCTTGGCGCCGCCGAAGCGGGTTTCTTTCCGGGCATGATCTACCTGACCTCACAGTGGTTTCCGCAGCAAAACCGCGCCAGCATTATGGGATTATTTTATATGGGCGCGCCGCTGGCGCTGACCCTCGGGTCGCCGCTCTCCGGCGCGCTGCTGGAAATGCACGGTTTTATGGGGCATCCCGGTTGGTTCTGGATGTTTATTATTGAAGGCTTACTGGCGGTCGGCGCGGGTTTCTTCACTTTCTTCTGGCTTGACGACACGCCGCAAAACGCCCGCTTCCTGACCGCTGCCGAAAAGCAGGCGCTCATCAGCGAGCTGGCCAGCGAAGAGCAGAAAAAGATTACTTCGCGTTTGTCCGATGCGCTGCGCAACGGCCGCGTCTGGCAGCTGGCGATTATCTATCTCACCATTCAGGTGGCGGTTTACGGCCTGATCTTCTTCCTGCCGACCCAGGTTGCGGCGCTGCTCGGCACTAAAGTGGGGTTTGTGGCATCGGTGGTGACCGCGATCCCGTGGGTGGCAGCGCTGTTCGGTACCTGGCTGATTCCTCGCTACTCCGACCGCACCGGCGAACGGCGTAATATTGCGGCATTAACCCTGCTGGCGGCGGCAATTGGCATTGCGGTCTCCGGGCTGGTGTCGCCGGTACTGGCCATCATCGCGCTGTGCGTTGCCGCCGTCGGCGTCATTGCCGTACAGCCGGTCTTCTGGACTATGCCGACGCAGCTGTTATCCGGCACGGCGCTGGCCGCAGGCATTGGTTTCGTCAACCTGTTTGGCGCGATCGGCGGATTTTTAGCGCCGATTATACGCGTCCAGGCTGAAACGATGTTCGGCAATAATTCTGCCGGATTATTGACCCTCGCCTGCGTGGCGGTTATCGGGGTTGTTATTATCTTTTCACTGCGCGTGAGCCGCACGGTACCGCAGGCCGGCAGCGTACAGCATTAATTTAAGGGAGAACTATGAACGCAATTTTATCGAACCCATTTAAAGCGGGGTTATTGCAAGGGGAAGCACAAATTGGCCTGTGGCTGAGCTCGACCTCCTCTTATATGGCTGAGATTGCCGCCACCTCGGGTTACGACTGGCTGCTGATTGACGGTGAACATGCGCCGAATACCATTCAGGATCTTTATCATCAGCTACAGGCCATTGCGCCCTACGCCAGCCAGCCGGTGATTCGTCCGGTAGAGGGCAATCGCAGCCTGATTAAACAGGTGCTGGATATTGGCGCCAGAACGCTGCTGATCCCCATGGTCGATACCGCAGAACAGGCGCGGGACATTGTCTCGGCGACGCGCTATCCGCCGCTGGGGACCCGCGGCGTCGGCGCCGGGGTAGCTCGCGCCGCGCGCTGGGGAAGGGTAGAGAACTATATGGCGCAGGCCAACGATGAGCTGTGCCTGCTGATTCAGGTTGAGAGCAAAACCGCCCTCGATAATCTGGATGCGATCCTTGAAGTCGAGGGGATTGACGGCGTCTTTATCGGCCCGGCGGACCTGTCGGCCTCGCTGGGCTACCCGGATAACGCCGGTCATCCTGAAGTGCAGCGGGTTATTGAACAGAGCATCCGCCGCATTCGCGCGGCAGGAAAGGCGGCCGGATTCCTGGCCGTCGATCCAGAGATGGCGCACAAAGCGCTGGCGTGGGGGGCGAATTTCGTTGCCGTTGGTGTCGATACCAATCTCTATACCAGCGCGCTGGATAAACGACTGGCGATGTTCAGGCCGGTAGCCGAACAGGCGGAGGGCAAGGGGAGCTACTAGCCCCCCGGCGTTGGCGCTGGCGTCAGGCCAGCGCCTGCGCCAGCAGAGTGATGGGATGCTCGCAGCGTTTACTGGTGGACATCTCTATCTGCCATTTACAGGTTTCACAGTCGGTCACTACCAGGTCCGCGCCGCTCTCCTCAATTTGTCGGAACAGCGGCGCGCCAATCGCCTGCGATGAGTCGTAATTCTCCGACTTGAAGCCGAAGGTGCCGGCAATACCGCAGCATTGCGAGTCGAGCACCTCCAGCTGCAAGCCGGGGATCAGCCGCAATAGCTCAAGGGTATACAGCGACCAGCCCATCTTCTCCATATGGCAGGGCGTGTGATAGATCACCTTCAGCGGCAGCGATTTCAGCGCCAGCTTCCGTCCGGCGTCCAGCTGACGCCAGATCCAGCGGGTCGCCAGTTCAACCCGGTCGCGCACATCGTGATTATCGATATCAAGGACGTGCGGATATTCATCGCGCAGCGTAAAAGTGCAGGTCGAGGACGTCGCCACCACTGGCAGGTTATTTTCCCGCATCGCGGTAACGTTGCTCTGTGCCTGTTTACGCGCCTTCGCAAAAAAACCGTTGGCAATGAGCGGCACGCCGCAGCATTTTTCTTTATGCAATAGCTGCACGCCGATGCCTATGGCGTTGAGCACCCGGATAAGATCTTTACCCAACTGCGGATTGTTGTAGTTCACATAGCAGCCGTGAAAGAAGGCCACCTGCTCGGCGTACTGCGCCTGTTGGCCAGCCAGCTGTCGATACGCGCGGCGAAAGGTGCCGAAGCCATATTTGGGCAGCGAGCGGCGGTGATCGATTTTGAGCGCGGCATCCAGTACCCGACGTACCGGCATCAGCCCGGTGGCGGCGTTTACCAGCGGAGCAAACGGCGTGGAGAGGGTGCCCATCAGATCGGTGTGGCTGAGGATGGTATCGCGCAGCGTGGGCTTTTGCCGGCCGTATTCCATGCGCGCCCGCTGGATAATATCGCCGATTTTGACGTCTGAAGGGCAGGCGACTTCACAGCGTTTACAGTTAATGCAGTATTTTAACGCCTCGTCGTAGAGCGCGCCGTCTTTCAGGCGCAGGCGCTCGCCGTCCGGCCCGGCCTGTTTTGGCCCCGGGTAGCGCGGATTAACCCGGCTGACCGGGCAGGCGGTGGTGCAAACGGTGCATTTAATACAGTGTTCAAAGCGCGTGTCGTTCATGACTCACCTCCGGCAAGCTCGCCAATTAGCCCTGCGGCGTGAAGCGCGGTCACTGCGCACACGCCGCCGCCGCATCCCAGCGCGATGGCATCAAAACCGCCGAGGATCGAACCGACGGCGAACAGATTCTCCAGCGTCCGCCCCTGACGCTGGGGACGCAGAGCCTCATCGGTTTTCAGGCCGAAACGCTGCCAGGGCTGCGAGGCAAAAAAATCCTGCTGATACCAGCTTTCGCGCGGCAGCGTCTGCTGCAGATCCAGACCGAGGATCGGCTCGCGCACGCCGCTACGTTCGGCGACCAGCCCGTTGCTGAAAAAGCTGCCGCTGGCCAGCACAGCGAAGCGCGGGCGCAGCGGAATATCGCCGTGATTGCGCGTCCAGATCGCGTTAACCCTACCGTCCTGGTGGCTGATATCAATGACTTCATCCCCGGTCAGCCAGGTCCCGCCGCTGCGGATAAATTGCCGCTGCAGCTGGGCGTGCAGGCGCATCCCCGGCACCGATGGCGGCAGGGTAGGCAGCAGGCGCAGCGGGCAGGGCAGACGCTGCCGCAGCCACTGGTACAAGCGATCGTCGGCGAGGCCGAAGCAGGCGGGCATAATCAGTAAATTATGCTGCTGCGCCAGCGGGCGCAGCGCCGCCAGCAGGGCAGGCCAGTGCGCTTCATCGTCCAGCCGGCGGGCGATATTGGCGGCGCGAAATTCGGATGGGCTATCGCGCAGAACATCAAGAAGGGGTAATTCTATCTCGTGTGCTACGGCGGTCACGCCGTGCTGGTGCAGAGAGGCCGCGGCAAGATGCGGCTGGAAGTCGCCGAACCCGCTGATGCCAACGACGCAGACGCCGCTGACGGGCAGCGGCGCGGTGGCGATTTCCTGCGGAGAAAGCCAGGCCGCGCGTAAGATTCCCAGCGGCGTCACGCGCAGATGCGGCTGGCTGGCATCGCCCTGCATGGCAATCCCGCAGTCGGCAAACAGCGCCTGAGCCTGGCGGGCGTAATTCATCACGCTTTCGGCGCCGAGCCTGGCATAAGGGTGTTCGGGAAGCTGGCGGGCCAACTGGCCGATACCGTAAGCAACATCGGTGACGGTTTCGCCATTCGGCAGCGTCGAGAGCAAATCCAGCGAGGCGGAAGAGAAGTGCAGGGCGCTTTGGCCCCGGCTGATAATCACGCTGCGCAGGCCGCGCTGGTTGAGCGCCAGCCCGCAGAGCAGCCCGGCAAGGCCGCCGCCAATAATCGCGCAATCAAACTTCATCCTGGTGCTCCTTTTCTAATCCGCACAGACCGAGATAAACCCAGCGGGTAAACTCGCTTTCGCGCAGCGCATCCCCCCAGGCCACCGGCTGAACGCCTTTCCAGCGTTCGTTCAAAAATTGGGACAGCTGGGTGAGGGACCGCGCGGAGGTGGTGACGTTAAAACGCGCGAGCAGCCCGGCGGCGCGGCAGGCGCACAGTTCGCCCTGACAGGTTCCCATGCCGACGCGGGTACGGCGGCGCAGGTCAAGCAGGTTTTTCACCGCCAGGTTTTCAACCGCGTACTCTACTTCTCCGGCAGTGACCGCCTCGCATTCGCAGACCAGGCTACGGCGCTGGCGGCTATCGCCAAGCCATGCCGGGGTGCGATCGCCGTGGCGGTAGATGGCCGACCCGCGCAGCGGCGCAGGTAACGAGATGATTTTACTTAGCGTGGCTTCCGCCGGTTCCTGCGAACCGGGCAGCGGCGTATCGGCGGTCGTGCAGGGGGCGGTATTTCCGAGCTTGCGGCATAGCGCATCCGTGGCCCACTCCGCCATCAGACGATAGGTCATCAGCTTACCGCCGGTGATGGTGATGAAGCCTTCCATACCGTCGCGGCGGGCGTGGTCGAGCAGCACGATACCGCGGCTGACGCTACGGCCACTGGGATCGTCATCGCTGGCGACCAGCGGGCGTATACCGGAATAGGCGCGAAGGACCCGCGTCCGCCCCATGATCGGCGCCAGCTTTTCCCCCTCCCGCAGCAGCGTTTCGACTTCCTCGGTGGTTACACGGTTGTCGTCAATTTCGTCATAAGGAATATGCATTGAGGTGGTGCCAATCAGCGAAATAGTATCGCCGGGCACCAGGATATCGGCGTCAGCTGGTTTGCGGCAGCGGTTGATAACCTGACGGTTAATGCGGTGGTCGAGGATCAGCAAAGATCCTTTTGCCGGAAACATCGCGATGCGCAGGTCGGCGTACTCTGCGATGCGCTGCCCCCAAATCCCGGCGGCGTTGACCACCACCTGAGCGCGCAGCGTGCGCGATTCTCGGCGCTGATGATTGTAGATCGCGACGCCATGGACGCGATCGCCCTGCCGCAGCAGACCGGTGACTTCGCAGCCGGTGAGGATCGTCGCGCCATGTTCGCGGGCATCGAGCATATTCGCCGCGGTGAGGCGGAAAGGATCGACGGTGCCGTCGGGAACCTGTACCGCGCCGAGCAGCGCCGGGTTAACCGCGGGCTCAATACGCAGCGCTTCGGCGGGCGTTAGCGGCTGGGCTTCGATGCCTGCCTGCTGACAGGCGCTGATAAAGGTGTACTGGTACGCCGGGTCATCTTCCGGCAAGGTAATAAACAGGCCGCTGGTGGGCTCTATGCAGTGGCGGGCGATACGGCGCAATATACGGTTTTCGCTAATGCACTCGCGCGCTGATTCGCTATCGGTGACCGCATAGCGCGCGCCGCTATGCAGCAGACCGTGGTTGCGGCCAGTCGCGCCGGTGGCGATATCGTAGCGCTCCACCAGCGCTGCCTTTAGCCCGCGCAGCGCGCAGTCGCGCGCGATCCCGGCGCCGGTGGCGCCGCCGCCAATAATAATGACGTCATATTCACGACTATCGGCCATCTCCCCGTCCTCTGTTTTCGTTTTACATCATTTAGCCATATCGACAGCATTTAATGTTTGATTTCGAGCATATTTGCGCGCAATTCGAGCGTTTGTTGTGACTTTGTGCGCATATTAGAAAATGCTGTCATATTTCTGTAACAAAGTGTGCGACATTTCACAGTATTAGATTTACGCTTTGCCTACTATCGCGACCAAATCAGAAGTTGGTGAATAAATTACGTTTTTTTGCGTCGACGTCAGAAGAACAGCAATGGCCACGGAGGCTGATATGTTAAGTATATTTAAACCCGCAGCGCATAAAGCGCGATTGCCAACCGCGGAAATCGATCCTTTATATCGTCGATTACGCTGGCAGATCTTTATCGGTATTTTCTTCGGATATGCTGCTTACTATTTGGTTCGTAAGAACTTTGCTTTAGCAATGCCCTACCTTATCGAGCAGGGGTTCTCCCGTGGCGACCTCGGTTTTGCCCTTTCCGGTATCTCCATCGCCTACGGATTTTCGAAATTCATCATGGGGTCGGTTTCCGACCGCTCGAATCCGCGCATTTTTTTACCGGCAGGCTTGATTCTTGCCGCGCTGGTGATGCTGGTGATGGGCTTCGTCCCTTGGGCGACCTCCAGCATTATGGTGATGTTCGTTCTGCTGTTCCTGTGCGGCTGGTTCCAGGGGATGGGCTGGCCGCCGTGCGGACGTACGATGGTGCATTGGTGGTCGCAGAAAGAGCGAGGCGGTATCGTGTCGGTATGGAACTGCGCGCATAACGTCGGCGGCGGGATCCCGCCGCTGCTGTTCCTGCTGGGAATGGCGTGGTTTAACGACTGGCATGCGGCGCTGTATATGCCGGCTTTCGGCGCGATCCTGCTGGCGATTTTCGCCTTCGCGATGATGCGCGATACTCCGCAGTCCTGCGGTTTGCCGCCGATCGAAGAGTATAAAAACGATTATCCTGATGACTACAGCGAGAAGCATGAAGAGGAGCTGACCGCAAAGCAGATCTTTATGCAGTATATCCTGCCGAACAAGCTGTTGTGGTACATCGCCGTTGCAAACGTGTTTGTTTACCTGCTGCGCTACGGCATTCTTGACTGGTCGCCAACGTACCTGAAAGAGGTTAAGCACTTCGCGCTGGATAAATCCTCCTGGGCCTACTTCCTTTATGAATATGCGGGGATTCCGGGCACTCTACTGTGCGGCTGGATGTCGGATAAAGTGTTTAAAGGCAACCGCGGCGCGACCGGCGTCTTCTTTATGACCCTGGTCACCATCGCCACCGTTGTCTACTGGCTGAACCCGCCGGGTAACCCGGGCGTGGATATGGCCTGTATGATTATTATCGGCTTCCTGATTTATGGCCCGGTGATGCTGATTGGCCTGCATGCGCTGGAGCTGGCGCCGAAAAAAGCCGCCGGCACCGCTGCGGGCTTCACCGGCCTGTTCGGTTATCTCGGCGGTTCCGTGGCCGCGAGCGCCATCGTTGGCTATACCGTCGATTTCTTCGGCTGGGACGGCGGCTTTATGGTGATGATCGGCGGCAGCGTGCTGGCGGTTGTGCTGCTGATTATCGTGATGCTGGGTGAACGACGCCACCATCAACAGATGAAACAAGGTTAAGGTGCGGCGATGAAAAGTCAATTAACCACCCTGATGAGCGGAGTGCTGCTGGCCGCCACGGCGCTCTCCTTCAGCGCCGTGGCGGGAGAGAAAATCGTTATCGCCCACCGCGGCGCCAGCGGCTATCTGCCGGAACATACCCTGCCGGCGAAAGCGATGGCCTACGCGCAGGGGGCGGATTACCTTGAGCAAGACCTGGTGATGACCAAAGATGACCGGCTGGTGGTCCTGCATGACCACTATCTGGATCGGGTGACCGACGTGGCCCAGCGTTTCCCGCAGCGGGCGCGTAAAGATGGCCGCTTCTACGCTATCGACTTTACCCTCGCTGAGATAAAGTCGCTGAAGTTTACCGAAGGGTTTGAACCGAAAGATGGCAAGAACGTGCAAACTTATCCGGGTCGCTTCCCGATGGGGAAATCTGATTTCCGCATTCATACCTTCGAAGAGGAGATTGAGTTTGTCCAGGGGTTAAACCATTCGACCGGCAAAAACATTGGCATCTACCCGGAAATCAAAGCGCCGTGGTTCCACCATCAGGAAGGCAAGGATATTGCCGCCAGCACGCTGAAAGTGCTGAAGGAATATGGTTACACCGGCAAGCAGGATAAGGTGTATCTGCAGTGCTTTGACGCCAACGAGCTCAAGCGTATTAAGCATGAGCTGGAGCCGAAAATGGGGATGGATCTCAATCTGGTGCAGCTTATCGCCTATACCGACTGGAATGAGACCCAGCAGCGGCAGGCTGACGGCAAGTGGGTGAACTACAGCTATGACTGGATGTTCAAACCAGGGGCAATGGCGCAGATCGCCCAGTACGCTGACGGTATTGGTCCGGACTACCATATGCTGGTGGCGGAAGGCTCGAAACCGGGAGACGTGAAGCTGACGGCAATGGTGAAAGAGGCGCACGCCAGCGGCATGCAGGTACATCCATACACGGTTCGCGCGGATCAATTGCCTGACTACGCCATCGACGTCAATCAGCTCTATAACGTGCTGTACCATCAGGCGGATGTCGACGGCTTGTTCACCGATTTTCCGGATAAAGCCGTGCAGTTTCTGCACGCTAAGCAGTAAAAAGCCGGGTTTACCCGGCCTGTGAACGGCAGTTTTGTCGGGCGCATAAGCGTTATGCCGCCCGACAAAACTTACATCTCAATTTCGATATCGCCTTTTGCCCGGCAGCAGCAGGGCAAAATCTCTCCCGGCTGGACAAACGCCAGCGGCTCGGTGAGCCAGTCAACCTGACCGGAAACCAGCCGCAGACGACACGATCCGCAGTATCCTTCGCGGCATTGATACTCCACGTCGATATTGTGCGATTCCAGGGCCGCCAGCAGGGAGGGATGTTCATCCTGACACTCAAGGCGAGTGTCAGAAATCTTCAAGAAAATGCGTTTCATCAGAGCTGGAAGTTGCTCAGATCGTCAGCGTCGACTTCGGAATCGATCTGCCCGACCAGATAAGAGCTGACTTCCACTTCCTGCGGCGCGACCTGCACGTTATCGGACACCAGCCAGGTGTTGATCCACGGGATCGGGTTGGAGCGGGTCTGGAACGGCAGATCGAGACCTACCGCCTGCATGCGGATGTTAGTAATGTACTCAACGTACTGGCAAAGAATATCTTTGTTCAGGCCGATCATCGAACCGTCGCGGAACAGATAATCCGCCCACTCTTTCTCCTGCTGTGCCGCCAGCACGAACAGGTCGTAGCACTCCTGCTTGCACTCTTCGGCGATTTCCGCCATTTCCGGATCGTCAACGCCGGAGCGCAGCAGATTCAGCATGTGCTGAGTGCCGGTCAGGTGCAGCGCTTCGTCACGGGCGATCAGACGGATAATCTTGGCGTTACCTTCCATCAGCTTGCGCTCGGCAAAGGCGAAAGAGCAGGCGAAGCTGACGTAAAAACGGATGGCTTCCAGCGCGTTCACGCTCATCAGACACAGGTACAGTTTCTTCTTCAGCTCGCGCAGGTTCACGGTAATGGTTTTACCGTTCACGCTGTGGGTGCCTTCGCCCAGCAGATGCCAGTAGCTGGTCAGCTCAATCAATTCATCGTAATAGCTGGAAATGCCTTCCGCGCGTTTTTGGATCTGCTCGTTGGTGACGATATCGTCAAATACCATCGCCGGATCGTTGACGATATTACGGATGATATGGGTGTAGGAGCGCGAGTGGATGGTCTCCGAGAACGCCCAGGTTTCAACCCAGGTTTCCAGCTCAGGAATGGAAATCAGCGGCAGCAGGGCAACGTTCGGGCTGCGTCCCTGGATCGAGTCCAGCAGCGTCTGATATTTCAGGTTGCTGATAAAAATGTGTTTTTCGTGTTCCGGCAGCGCCTGGTAGTCGATACGGTCGCGGGAAACGTCAACTTCTTCCGGACGCCAGAAGAAAGAGAGCTGTTTTTCAATCAGCTTTTCGAAGATGTCATATTTTTGCTGATCGTAGCGGGCGACGTTCACCGGCTGACCAAAAAACATCGGCTCAAGCAGCTGATCGTTTTTAGTCTGAGAAAAAGTGGTATATGCCATTGAAGTGAGTCCTGTTGAGATTGTATCGCCCGGCGGCAGTGAGTTTGCCGGGCCTACAAAACCTTAGGCCGGGCCAGCATCGCGCCGCCCGGCAAAAAACTTAGATCTTACATGCGCCGCTTTCGCAGCCGTCGTCCTGAATAGACGGCGCCAGGTCATCCTGGGCATCTTCCGCGCCATCGCGAGTGTTGTGATAGTACAGCGTTTTGACGCCGAACTTATAGGCATTGAGCAAGTCTTTCAGCAACTGCTGCATCGGCACTTTGCCTGACGGGAAGCGCGTCGGGTCGTAGTTGGTATTGGCGGAAATCGACTGGTCGATAAACTTCTGCATAATACCGACCAGCTGTAAATAACCGTCGTTGTTCGGCATTTCCCACAGCAGCTCGTAGCCGTTCTGCAGTTTTTCGTAATCCGGCACCACCTGGCGCAGGATACCGTCTTTTGACGCTTTGATGCTGACGTGACCGCGCGGCGGTTCAATGCCGTTGGTGGCGTTGGAGATCTGCGAAGAGGTCTCGGACGGCATCAGCGCGGAGAGCGTGGAGTTACGCAGGCCGTGCGTTTTGATCGACTCGCGAAGCCGCTCCCAATCGTAGTGCAGAGATTCGCTGACGATAGCATCCAGGTCTTTCTTGTAGGTATCGATCGGCAGAATGCCTTTTGCATAGGTGGTTTCGTTAAACCACGGGCACGCGCCTTGTTCGATCGCCAGCTCGTTAGAAGCTTTCAGCAGATAGTACTGAATCGCTTCGAACGTTTTATGCGTCAGGTTGTTAGCGCTGCCGTCGGAGTAGCGTTTACCGTGCTTCGCCAGATAGTAGGCAAAGTTAATCACGCCAATACCCAGCGTACGACGGCCCATCGCGCCGCGTTTGGCCGCCGGGATCGGGTAGTCCTGGTAATCCAGCAGGGCATCCAGCGCGCGAACGGCCAGCACCGCCAGCTCTTCCAGCTCATCCAGGCTATCGATAACCCCGAGGTTGAAAGCGGACAGGGTGCACAGCGCAATTTCACCGTTCTCGTCGTTTACATCTTCCAGCGGCTTGGTCGGCAGGGCGATTTCCAGGCACAGGTTGGACTGGCGCACCGGCGCGACAACCGGGTCAAACGGGCTGTGGGTGTTGCAGTGGTCCACGTTCTGGATGTAGATACGACCGGTGGAGGCACGCTCCTGCATCATCAGCGAGAACAGCTCTACGGCTTTAATGCGCTGCTTGCGGATGCTGTCGTCCTGCTCGTATTGGGTATACAGGCGCTCGAACTCGTCCTGGTCGGCGAAGAACGCATCGTACAGGCCCGGAACGTCGGATGGGCTGAACAGGGTGATGTCTCCGCCTTTCAGCAGGCGAGTGTACATCAGCTTGTTGATCTGTACGCCGTAGTCCATATGACGAACGCGGTTGGCGTCGGTACCGCGGTTGTTTTTCAGCACCAGCAGGCTTTCGACTTCCAGATGCCACATCGGGTAGAAGAGGGTGGCGGCACCACCGCGGACGCCGCCCTGCGAGCAGGATTTCACTGCGGTCTGGAAGTGCTTATAGAACGGAATACAGCCGGTGTGGAAAGCTTCACCGCCGCGAATCGGGCTACCCAGCGCGCGGATGCGGCCGGCATTGATGCCGATACCGGCGCGCTGAGAAACGTATTTAACAATCGCGCTGGAGGTCGCGTTAATAGAATCCAGGCTATCACCGCACTCGATCAGCACGCAGGAGCTGAACTGACGGGTCGGGGTACGCACGCCGGACATAATCGGCGTCGGCAGCGAGATTTTAAACGTCGACACCGCGTCATAGAAACGCTTGATATAGTCCAGACGCGTCTCGCGCGGATAGTTGGAGAACAGGCAGGCGGCCACCAGAATGTACAGGAACTGGGCGCTTTCGTAGATCTCACCGGTGACGCGGTTCTGTACCAGATATTTGCCTTCGAGCTGCTTAACCGCAGCGTAGGAGAAGGTCATATCGCGATCGTGCTCGATAAACGAATCCATCTGCTTGAACTCTTCTTCCGTGTAGTCTTCCAGCAGATGAGTATCGTATTTGCCGTTTTTCACCATTTTCGACACGTGGTCGAACAGCGCTGGCGGCTCAAACTGGCCGTAGGCTTTTTTGCGCAGGTGGAAAATCGCCAGACGAGCGGCGAGATACTGGTAGTCCGGCGCGTCGCGGGAGATCAGATCCGCAGCGGCTTTGATAATGGTTTCGTGAATATCGGCGGTTTTAATGCCGTCATAGAACTGAATGTGGGAACGCAGTTCTACCTGGGAGATGGATACGTTATTCAGCCCTTCTGCCGCCCAATCCAGCACGCGGTGGATTTTGTCGAGATTGATGCGCTCGGTGCTACCGTCACGCTTTGTCACCAGCAGACTCTGATTCATGTGGTTTATACCTGTCCGTGAAAGAAAATATCCCCCACTTATCCACAGATCGCCGTTGTGACTAACTCTGTGGATAAATACTATATGTAGGGGGTGGTCGATAAAAGAAACGCTATATGGTGAGTATTCTAGTAAGGATTCTTTTGAGTACAAGAGTTGATTTTGACGTTAAATTGAGGTTGCGGAAGGGTGATAATCGCGAAATCCACGCCCCATAAGGCCTGGAGAAGATGTCAATAAATCTGAAAAAAAAATGAAAATTTGATCGAGTGCTGATTTCTTCATCGGAAGAAATAATAACGCGGCTTGATGCCGCGCAATCATCATAGGAAATACTGCTGACGTTATGCTTTTTTCGCCGTTGTATGCAACATATAGTTAACATCCACCCCCGGCGCCAGCTTGAAGGTATTGGTTAGCGGATTGTAATGAAGACCGGTAATGTGCTGCTCTTTCAGAATTGTCTCATCTACCCAGCCGAGCAGCTCCGCTGGTTTAATGAATTTCTTCACATCGTGGGTTCCCTTCGGCACCATCTTCATGACGTACTCGGCGCCGACAACCGCCATCAGCCAGGCTTTACCGTTACGGTTAATGGTAGAGAAGAATACCTGGCCGCCAGGCTTGACCAGCCGCGCGCAGGCGTGAACGACCGACTGCGGGTCCGGCACGTGCTCCAGCATCTCCATGCAGGTGACGACATCGTACTCCCCGGCGTGCTTCGCCGCGTGTTCTTCCACGGTTTCCTGGACATAGTCGACCTGAATACCGCTCTCCAGGGCATGCAGTTTCGCGACCTGAAGCGGTTCAAACCCCATATCCAGACCGGTGACCGTAGCGCCTTCCCGGGCCATGCTTTCTGCCAGGATGCCGCCGCCGCAGCCGACATCCAGCACTTTCTTACCAAACAGGCCGCCTGAGCGCTCCGCAATATAGCCAAGACGCAAAGGATTAATGCGATGTAACGGTTTGAATTCGCCCTCTAAATCCCACCAGCGCGATGCGACGGCTTCAAATTTAGCGATTTCATTATGATCAACATTGTGGGCCACCGACGGTTTTTCGGCATTCATGGGCGCTATTACTCCTGTTCAGTTCAGACCGGCAAGTATATCAGGCCTCCGCGATGAATAAACCGTCTATCCCTGTCCCTGTCACAGCGCGAAAATCATTGGGTATAGGTTTACCCGTATCACCGCGGCTGTGTTATAATTTGCGACCTTTGAATCCGGGATACAGTAGAGGGATAGCGGTTAGATGAGCGACCTTGCGAGAGAAATTACACCGGTCAACATTGAGGAAGAGCTGAAGAGCTCCTATCTGGATTATGCGATGTCGGTCATTGTTGGCCGTGCGCTGCCGGATGTCCGAGATGGCCTGAAGCCGGTACACCGTCGCGTACTATACGCCATGAACGTATTGGGCAATGACTGGAACAAAGCCTATAAAAAATCTGCCCGTGTCGTGGGTGACGTCATCGGTAAATACCACCCTCATGGTGATACTGCCGTATACGACACCATTGTACGTATGGCGCAGCCATTCTCCCTGCGTTACATGCTGGTAGATGGCCAGGGTAACTTTGGTTCGGTCGACGGCGACTCCGCCGCAGCGATGCGTTATACGGAAATCCGTATGTCGAAGATCGCCCATGAACTGATGGCCGACCTCGAAAAAGAGACGGTGGATTTCGTCGATAACTATGACGGCACGGAGAAAATCCCTGACGTTATGCCGACCAAAATCCCGAACCTGCTAGTCAACGGTTCGTCCGGTATCGCGGTAGGTATGGCGACTAATATTCCGCCGCACAACCTGACCGA
This sequence comes from Klebsiella sp. HN106, assembly GCF_051209435.1. Classification (NCBI taxonomy): domain Bacteria; kingdom Pseudomonadati; phylum Pseudomonadota; class Gammaproteobacteria; order Enterobacterales; family Enterobacteriaceae; genus Klebsiella; species Klebsiella sp. HN106. Next base: position 329,490 of record NZ_JBLURD010000004.1, read on the forward strand.
AGTGATCAACGGCTGTCTGGCCTACGTTGAAAACGAAGACATCAGCATTGAAGGGCTGATGGAACATATTCCCGGCCCGGACTTCCCGACAGCTGCGATCATCAACGGTCGCCGCGGCATTGAAGAGGCCTATCGTACGGGTCGCGGAAAAGTGTACATTCGCGCTCGCGCGGAAGTGGAAGCTGACGCGAAGACCGGCCGCGAAACCATCATCGTGCATGAAATTCCGTATCAGGTGAACAAAGCGCGCCTGATTGAGAAAATCGCCGAGCTGGTCAAAGACAAACGCGTTGAAGGCATCAGCGCGCTGCGCGACGAGTCTGATAAAGATGGCATGCGCATCGTGATTGAAGTGAAGCGCGATGCGGTGGGTGAGGTGGTGCTTAACAACCTCTATTCGCAGACTCAGCTCCAGGTCTCCTTCGGTATCAACATGGTTGCCCTGCACCATGGTCAGCCGAAGATCATGAACCTGAAAGAAATTATTGCCGCGTTCGTGCGCCACCGCCGCGAAGTGGTGACCCGTCGTACTATTTTTGAACTGCGTAAAGCCCGCGATCGCGCGCATATCCTCGAAGCGCTGGCGATTGCCCTGGCCAACATCGATCCGATTATCGAACTGATTCGCCGCGCGCCGACTCCGGCGGAAGCGAAAGCAGCATTAATCGCGCGTTCATGGGATCTGGGCAACGTTTCCGCTATGCTGGAACGCGCAGGCGATGACGCCGCTCGTCCGGAATGGCTGGAGCCTGAGTTCGGCGTACGCGACGGTCAGTACTACCTGACCGAACAGCAGGCGCAGGCGATTCTGGATCTGCGTTTGCAGAAACTGACCGGTCTTGAGCATGAAAAACTGCTCGATGAATACAAAGAGCTGCTGGAACAGATTGCGGAACTGCTGCACATTCTGGGCAGCGCCGATCGCCTGATGGAAGTTATCCGTGAAGAGCTGGAGCTGGTCCGTGAACAGTTCGGCGACGCGCGTCGTACCGAGATCACCGCTAACAGCGCGGATATCAACATCGAAGACCTGATCAACCAGGAAGATGTTGTCGTGACCCTTTCGCATCAGGGCTACGTGAAGTACCAGCCGTTAACCGATTACGAAGCACAGCGTCGTGGCGGTAAAGGTAAATCTGCGGCGCGTATAAAAGAAGAAGACTTTATCGACCGCCTGCTGGTGGCCAACACCCACGACACGATCCTCTGCTTCTCCAGCCGCGGGCGTCTCTACTGGATGAAGGTTTATCAGCTGCCGGAAGCCAGCCGCGGCGCGCGCGGGCGTCCGATCGTCAACCTGCTGCCGCTTGAAGCCAACGAACGTATCACTGCGATTCTGCCGGTACGTGAGTACGAAGAGGGCGTGAACGTCTTTATGGCTACCGCCAGCGGTACCGTGAAGAAAACGGCGCTGACCGAATTCAGCCGTCCGCGTTCTGCCGGTATTATCGCGGTTAACCTCAACGAAGGCGACGAGCTGATTGGCGTCGATCTGACCTCCGGTCAGGACGAAGTTATGCTGTTCTCCGCCGCCGGTAAAGTGGTGCGCTTTAAAGAGGACGCTGTCCGCGCAATGGGCCGTACCGCTACCGGCGTACGCGGCATCAAGCTGGCCGGCGAAGATAAAGTGGTTTCGTTGATCATTCCGCGCGGTGAAGGGGCCATCCTGACCGTTACGCAGAATGGCTACGGTAAACGTACCGCGGCTGAAGAGTATCCAACCAAGTCGCGTGCGACCCAGGGCGTAATCTCAATCAAAGTGACCGAACGCAACGGTTCCGTGGTGGGCGCGGTGCAGGTTGATGACTGCGACCAGATTATGATGATCACCGATGCTGGCACGCTGGTACGAACCCGCGTTTCCGAGGTGAGCATTGTCGGCCGTAACACTCAGGGCGTGATCCTGATTCGTACCGCGGAAGATGAAAATGTGGTCGGTCTGCAGCGCGTTGCTGAGCCGGTTGATGACGAAGAGCTGGATGCCATCGACGGCAGCGCGGCGGAAGGCGATGAAGATATCGCGCCGGAAGCGGACACTGACGATGACATCGCCGAAGATGAAGAGTAATTCTCTGCGGTAATTGTTCTGAAAGGGTCGGGCTCATCCCCGGCCCTTTTTGTTTTCCCGTTGCGGGACCGTAGTTTTATCGTTACCTTAACGCCATTCTGTTGAGCCCCTGACGGCCGAGCATCGCCACATTGAAATATCTAGCTTCTTTCCATAACACGTTAAAAGTTTCACGCTATCTGTTCAGAGCGCTGGCGGTACTGCTGTGGGTGCTGGTCGCTTTTGTTTCGGTGTTTTACATCGTCAACGCTTTGCACGATCGGGAATCGGAAATTCGCCAGGAATTTAACCTCAATGCCGATCAGGCGCAGCGCTATATACAGCGTACGGCCGACGTGATTAAGGAGCTGAAATATGTTGCCGGTAATCGGCCGATAGATGGCGGCGAAGGCGGCGATACGCCGGCTCAGCGCGGCAATATTTCAATTCCTGATTTTGAACCGCTCTATCCGGATTCCGACTGTGCGCTGATGAGTTCCACCTGGCGTAATTCGCTGCAGTCATTGGCGTGGTTTATGCGCTACTGGCGCGACAATTTCTCCACGGCCTACGACCTCAATCGTATTTTTTTGATTGGTAGCGACAATCTGTGCATGGCCAACTTCGGCCTGCGTGATATCCCGCTGGAGCGGGACCAGGCGCTTAAAGTACTGCATCAGCGCATTGAGCAGTATCGCGACGCGCCGCAAAACGAGCGCGGCAATAATCTGTTCTGGATAAGCCAGGGCGTGCGCCCGGGCGTTGGCTATTTCTATGCGCTCACGCCCATCTATGTGGCGAATCGTCTGCAGGCGATGCTTGGCGTAGAGCAAACCATTCGTATGGAAAGTTTCTTTACCCCGGGCAGTTTGCCGATGAACGCGACGATCCTTGACGATAATGGACAGTCGCTGATTTCACTTGCCGGGTCGAATAGCAATATCAAACCGGACGCGAAGTGGATGCAGGAGCGTCTGTGGTTTGGCTATACCGCGGGTTTTCGCGAGCTGGCGATGAAAAAAAGTCTGCCGCCGTCATCCTTAAGTATTGTCTATTCGGTGCCGGTAGATCAGGTGCTGGAACGCATTCGGATGCTGATACTGAACGCGGTGGTACTCAATCTGCTCACCGGCGCGCTCCTTTTCGCCCTCGCCCGAATGTATGAACGACGGATTTTTATTCCGGCCGAAAATGATGCCCAGCGCCTGGAAGAGCATGAGCAGTTCAACCGCAAAATCGTTGCCTCCGCGCCGGTGGGGATCTGTATTTTACGTACCCTCGACGGCACCAATATCCTGAGTAACGAGCTGGCGCATAACTATCTCAACATGTTAACTCATGAGGACCGGCAGCGGCTGACGCAAATTATCTGCGGCCAGCAGGTAAACTTTGTCGATGTGCTGACCAGCAATAATACCAACCTGCAAATCAGCTTTGTCCATTCGCGCTATCGCAACGAGAACGTGGCGATCTGCGTACTGGTGGACGTATCGGCGCGCGTCAAAATGGAAGAGTCTCTGCAGGAGATGGCCCAGGCCGCCGAGCAGGCCAGCCAGTCGAAATCGATGTTCCTCGCCACCGTCAGCCACGAACTGCGTACGCCGCTGTACGGGATTATCGGCAACCTCGATCTCTTGCAGACCAAGGAGCTACCGAAGGGCGTCGATCGTCTGGTGACAGCGATGAACAACTCTTCCAGCCTGTTGCTGAAAATCATTAGCGATATTCTCGATTTCTCTAAAATTGAGTCCGAGCAGCTTAAAATTGAGCCGCGGGAGTTTTCGCCGCGTGAGGTAATGAACCATATCTCCGCCAACTATCTGCCGCTGGTGGTGCGTAAACATCTTGGGCTGTACTGCTTTATTGAGCCAGACGTTCCGCAACTGATGTCCGGCGATCCGATGCGCCTGCAGCAGGTTATTTCAAACCTGTTGAGTAATGCGATTAAGTTTACCGATACCGGCTGTATTGTCCTGCACGTAGAGCGGGCGGATGATTATCTGCGCATCAGCGTACGCGACACCGGCGAAGGGATCCCGGCGAAAGAGGTGCTACGCCTGTTTGATCCGTTCTTCCAGGTCGGTACCGGCGTGCAGCGCAACTTCCAGGGAACCGGGCTCGGCCTGGCGATTTGTGAAAAGCTTATCAGCATGATGGATGGCGATATTGCCGTCGAAACCGAACCGGGTATGGGCAGTCGATTCACTATTCGTATCCCGCTTTATGGCGTGCAAAATACACCGCCGCTGAATATTGATGGCCTGGCTGAAAAATGCTGCTGGCTGGCGATTGATAACAGCTCGCTGGCGGTGTTCGTCGAGCAGTTGCTGACCTTCCACGGCGTTCCTGTCCGTCGTTTTGACGGGCAAACGCCGGGAGCGGAAGATATTCTGTTAACCGATAGCGAGACGCATGAAGCCTGGGCTGGCTGCGCGATGGTGATCTTCTCTCGTCGGCATATCGGTATTCCGCAAGAGCGGGTACCCGGCGAGTGGCTGCATAGCGTCGCCACGCCGCACGAGCTACTGCCGCTGCTGGGACGCATCTTCCATATTGCCGTAGCCAGTGCGGATAACGGCCCTGCGCTAGCTGCCGCGGATGCGCAAAACGCCAGCAATGATGACATGATGATTCTGGTGGTTGACGATCATCCGATCAACCGTCGCCTGCTGGCCGATCAGCTTGGATCGCTGGGCTATCAGTGCGTGACAGCAAATGATGGGATCGATGCGCTGAATGTCCTGAGCAAACAGCATATTGATATCGTGCTCAGCGACGTCAACATGCCGAACATGGACGGCTATCGTCTGACTCAGCGTATTCGCCAGCTGGGGCTCACGCTGCCGGTGATTGGCGTCACCGCCAACGCGCTGGCGGAAGAGAAGCAGCGCTGCCTGGAATCCGGTATGGACAGCTGTCTTTCTAAGCCGGTCACGCTGGATATCATTAAGCAGACGTTAACGCTCTATGCTGCGCGGGTACGTAAGGGAAGGGAGTAGAGAAGCTTCCCGGATAACGCCGCGCTATCCGGGAAGAAAAGAGTTTAGTCTTTGTCGGTGGAGCTCAGGGAAACGGAAGAGAGGTAGTTCAGCAGGGCGATGTCGTTTTCCACGCCGAGCTTCATCATCGCCGATTTTTTCTGGCTACTGATGGTTTTGATGCTGCGGTTGAGCTTTTTGGCTATCTCGGTGACCAGGAAGCCTTCGGCGAACAGGCGCAGCACTTCACTCTCTTTCGGCGACAAACGTTTGTCGCCGTAACCGCCGGCGCTGATTTTTTCCAGCAGGCGCGAAACGCTCTCGGGAGTGAATTTTTTGCCTTTTTGCAGCGCGGCCAGCGCTTTAGGCAGGTCGGTTGGCGCCCCCTGTTTCAGGACAATCCCTTCTATGTCCAGATCCAGAACCGCGCTAAGGATCGCCGGGTTGTTATTCATCGTCAGTACAATGATTGACAGGTCCGGGAAATGACGCTTGATGTATTTGATAAGCGTAATGCCATCGCCGTATTTATCACCGGGCATGGATAAATCGGTAATCAGGACATGTGCGTCCAGTTTTGGCAGATTGTTGATTAATGCGGTGGAGTCTTCAAACTCGCCGACAACGTTCACCCACTCAATTTGTTCAAGTGACTTACGAATACCGAACAGTACGATCGGATGGTCATCGGCAATAATTACGTTCATATTGTTCATGTATTAGGCTACCTTGCTACAGCAAGCTCTTGACGTAGTCGTCAATGTCGCTGATATATTTTTCTATGCCTTGCGCATCTTTTTCTCGAATCAGATGCTCAAGCGTTTCACATAACTGCTTGCCGGGTACCAGATTTAGCATAGCAAACGCCCCTTTGAGGCGGTGAGCGGTCTGCGCCAGCGCGGCGAAATCGCCCGTTGCCCGTTCATTATACAGCCTCTTAACATCATCTGGTACCGTGTCAGCAAACAGCGTGTAATAGCCGCTGGCATGCAGTTCGGCGTTACTTTCGCTACCGGCAGAGGAAGGCTGCTCCTCTTCCTCTGCAAGCTGCTGCTCAATCAATTGCAGGATAGCTTCCTGCAGCGCAGCGCTGATATTAAAGTTTACGCGGAGCTGACCAGGACCAATCTTATGAACCCGGGCTTCATCATCGCTTAAAAGCAAGCCCGAAGCAGTAAGATTAGACGGATTATCCGTTAAAAAGAGATCATATTGTTGACTTGTGATTCTGTCATCCGGCGTGATGCAGGTGGCCCCCCAGCTCTCCAGCTGGCGAGTCACAATACGGCGGACTTCATTGGCGGTCACATCAAGCAATATCACCACGTCATCCAGCAGATGTTCCCCTGACTCACTCTCCTCTGCGCTGGCGGCCATTTTTAAATGCAGGGAGTAGCGGGTACCCAGCGACTCGCGTGCTTTGATATTGAGCTGCCCGCCGAGCTTGCGCGTCAGGCGATCGCAGAGCCAGAAGGTGAGGGCGTTGGCCTTGCCGTAGAGGTCTGCCTGCGTATCGTTGAGGAACGGGAAGTGCATATTGTCAATTTCGTTTGCGGAAACGCCGTTGCCGGTATCGAGAATACGGAAGGTCAGACGATCGTCCGCTGATTCATCTTTACTCACTTCCAGAGTAATTTTGCCAATAGGCGTGGTGGTAACCGAATACTGGATAAGCAGTAAAAGCGTACGGCGCAGGGCGTCGCGATCGCCGTAGCGTTGCTCATTGGCCGGCAAGGCGTTGTTAATCAGCAGCTGTAGACCCTTACGTTTGATGATAGGTAGCACTTCAGGCACCACTTCATCTATCAGTTCCTGAATCGAGAATAGACCCTGAGCGCTCTTCCAGCTATCGCTCTCCAGCAGGTTTGCCAGCTCGATTTCATCTACCAACTGCACCAGTTCGTCCGCATGCTGGGCCAGCCTGCGGCTTTCAGCCATGCCGAGCGCCGCGGCTTCTTCCGCCAGCGTCTGCGCCGGCTGCCTGAGCGCCGCGCCGATATGCTGCATAAACGCCGTGCGGCCCTGCTGATTTTTCTCATACAGACGCTGGGCCTGCTTAAGTTTCTTATTCACCATCACCTCACGGTCCTGATCGCGAATAATAAAAATTTGCGTTCGTGGCGAAACCTGACTGCGGAACTGACGGATTTCATACAGTTCATTGTTCACCGTCGCCTGGATCACGCCCTGATGCTGATCGGCCATATTAATGATGTTTTGCAGGTTCAGATGCGGCAGCAGATGATCGGCGATCGGATTGCTGATCACCGTACGGTTAGCCTCCAGATCGTGCACCAGCAGCCCGAGCGGCAGCAGGGAAACGATCTCTTCGTGAATGGCGCGCTCAGCGCGTAGTTCACTATTGGCTGCCGAGGAGATAGCCGTTCCCGCGACGCTTTTACGTCCGCTGTAGTGGCGGAAGGTGGTAAATCCGAACAGCGCCAGCGCCAGCAGACCAATATTCAGCAGCAACGGCAGTAAAATATTTTGCAGCGATTCCAGAATCAGCTCGCTAAAGGGCACCATCCAGACCAGGCGCATACCGGTGGTATTAATGGTCGTGATAATTTCAATCTGCGGGCCGTTAAAGTTAATGCTGACGATGTCGGCAGCTTCTTTATCCGGATTGCTGGTTCCGTTCTGCGAGGGATCGGGCTCCAGACGGAAACTCTCCAGAGACATACTCGGCGGAATGAGATCGTTAATAGGCAGATCGAAGGCCACTACCGTCGCCAGATGACCGGGCTGGTTAAAGGTGGTGCGTAAGGTGAAGTAGTAGCCGTTTTGCCAGGCGAGGTGGCGCAGCGACGAAAACGTCTCGCGTTCATCAAGGGTATTGGCCTGCAGCAGCATCTCAGCCCGGCGTGATTCAACGACGCTGCTGATCGTCGATTCTTTGAAGCTGGAAGAGAGATCTTTTAACGGCAGCGTTGAAACCAGTATCAGGCTGTTATCCAGGCCGTTGAGATAATACATTGACCAGGGAATCGTCTCGGCGCCCCACAGGATATCGAGATAGTTGGAGATTTTTTGCGTCATTTCCAGCGTTGAGCCGTCATGAGAGCCAAAAATCAGCGCTTCGGTTTTGCGCCGGGGTTTCTCCAGATAGTAAACATCCTGCTTTAAACGCGTTTCCTGCAACCCGGTCTCGGAGGCTGAGCTGGCAGAGGTTGCGGCGATGTTGTCATAGATTTGCCAGGTGGCGTAGCGCCAGGTATCGATGCGTTTATGCAAGTCGTAGCTGACATCGACAACCTGGTAGCTTTTATCTTTTAGCCAGGCGTTAACGGCGCTTTGGATCATGACCCCCATCGTCGCCAGCAGGACGATGACCATGAGAATAAAGAAGCGGGTAATGTTGCCGGGTATCAGGGAAAATTTTTTCGGGGTCATCGTGTGAGAGTACGACTCATCAGTGTGTGTAAACGGACTGTTGCACCAAGTTAACCGGGGGCAGCGCAGATGCTACGAACAGTATAAAGGTTAACGTCCAAAATCCATACATCTGAATACCCTACAATGACTTTTTTGCCTTGAGATTTATCTTAAACCAGTAATGCGAGCAAAGATGTACACCGCAGTTGTTTTTGTACAATTATTGACGGATTACCTTAGGGAAATAGCACTAAATAACAAGAAATTATATAAATAGCGTTGAGCTTAGACGTAAGTTGTTTGATTAATAACCGTTATTTTTTTCACGAGTAGCATGGAATAATTAAAGATGTGTAAAGAAGGGTAAAAAAAACCGGATGCGAGGCATCCGGTTGAAATAGGGGTAAACAGACATTCAGAACTGAATGACGGTAATAAATAAAGTTAATGATGATAGCGGGATTAATTTTAGTCGCAGACGAGAATTTTGTTTTACCATTCAGTGCTATAGAGATGTAACCATGTAACTCATTGACAGGGATTGAAAATTTTTATTTTTTGATTATTAGTGCTTATTTAGTTGCGCATTTGTGGCAGAAAAAAAGTTCCCTTGGATTTACAAATTGAAACATCTTGTGGGTATTTTGAAACATCTTAGAAGTTTTAGTATCATATTCTTGTTGGATTATTCTGCATTTTGCAGCACAATGAAATAGCCGACTGATTAGAAGGGTAATCAGTAAGCAGTGGCAATAATAAAAGGCATATAACAAACAGAGGGTTAATAACATGAAAGTTAAAGTACTGTCCCTCCTGGTACCGGCTCTGCTGGTAGCAGGCGCAGCGAATGCGGCTGAAGTCTATAACAAAGATGGCAACAAATTAGACCTGTACGGTAAAATCGACGGTCTGCACTATTTCTCTGACGACAAATCTTCCGATGGCGACCAGACCTACATGCGTCTGGGCATCAAAGGCGAAACTCAGATCAACGACCAGCTGACCGGTTACGGCCAGTGGGAATACAACGTTCAGGCAAACAATGTTGAAGGCTCCAGCGATCAATCCTGGACTCGTCTGGCATTTGCGGGTCTGAAATTCGGCGACGCGGGTTCTTTCGACTACGGTCGTAATTACGGCGTAGTATACGACGTGACTTCCTGGACCGACGTTCTGCCGGAATTCGGCGGCGACACCTACGGTTCTGATAACTTCCTGCAGTCTCGCGCTAACGGCGTGGCGACCTACCGTAACTCCGACTTCTTCGGTCTGGTTGACGGTCTGAACTTTGCTCTGCAGTATCAGGGTAAAAACGGCAGCGTAAGCGGTGAAGGTTCCACCAACAATGGTCGTGACTGGAATAAACAGAACGGCGACGGCTACGGCACCTCTCTGACCTATGATATCTACGACGGTATCAGCGCTGGTTTTGCGTACTCTCACTCTAAACGTACTTCTGAGCAGAACAGCATCAACACCAGATATACCGACTCTGACGGCTTCTCTCGCCGCATTCTGGGTGAAGGCGACAACGCTGAAACCTACACCGGCGGTCTGAAATATGACGCCAACAATATCTACCTGGCGACTCAGTACTCCCAGACCTATAACGCAACTCGTACTGGTAACATCGGTTTTGCTAATAAAGCGCAGAACTTTGAAGTGGTTGCCCAGTACCAGTTCGACTTCGGTCTGCGTCCGTCCGTGGCTTACCTGCAGTCAAAAGGTAAAGACCTGGGCCGTTATGGTGACCAGGATATCCTGAAATATGTTGATGTAGGCGCAACCTACTACTTCAACAAAAATATGTCTACCTACGTTGATTACAAAATCAACCTGCTGGACGACAACAAATTCACCAAAGATGCCGGTATCTCTACCGACGACGTTGTTGCTCTGGGCCTGGTTTACCAGTTCTAAGCACGCTGAAGTTTGAAAAAAGGCGCCGATGGCGCCTTTTTTTATGCCCGGTTTAACCTTGCTGGTGTACTCTTTGGGCCTTAGCAAGAGGAAGCCAATTTTATGGACATGACATTTTTCCGCGCCGCCCTGTTCGGGGCCCTGGTATTACTTTCAGGTTGTGATTCAGCCACTTCTCCCCAGACGCCAAAATCCGCCGCTACCGTACTGGACGGTAAAACCATGGGCACATTCTGGCGGGTCAGCGTCATAGACCTTGATCAGGCGAAGGCCGAGGCGCTGCGTCAGAAAGTTCAGGCTCAGCTGGATGCTGACGATCTTCTGCTTTCCACCTGGAAGAACGATTCAGCGTTGATGCGCTTTAACCATTCGCCGGAGACATCGCCCTGGCCGGTCAGCGAGGCGATGGCGGATATCGTGACGATGTCCCTGCGAATTGGCGCTAAAACTCACGGCGCTATGGATATTACCGTCGGGCCGCTGGTCAATTTATGGGGCTTTGGCCCGGACAAACAGCCGGTAAAAACGCCGGATCCGCAGCAGATTGCCGATGCCAAAGCGCGTAGCGGCTTACAGCATCTGACGGTGATCAACCGGGCCGACGGGCAGTATCTGCAAAAAGACATTGCGGATCTGTTCGTCGATCTCTCCACCGTCGGTGAAGGCTACGCTGCCGATCATCTGGCGCGCCTGATGGAACAGGAGGGGATCTCGCGCTACCTGGTCTCGGTGGGCGGGGCGCTGGTGAGCCGGGGCATGAATGCCGAAGGTCAACCGTGGCGGGTAGCGATCCAGAAACCGACCGATCGCGAAAATGCGGTACAGGCGATCGTCGATATTAACGGCCACGGTATCAGTACCTCGGGCAGCTATCGCAACTACTATGAGCTGGACGGCAAGCGCATCTCGCACGTCATCGATCCGCAAACCGGGCGACCAATCGATCACAAGCTGGTTTCGGTGACCGTTATCGCTCCGACGGCCCTGGAAGCCGATGGCTGGGATACCGGGCTGATGGTGTTGGGGCCGGAAAAAGCGCAGGAGGTGGTGCGTGAACAGGGGCTGGCGGTCTATATGATTGTCAAAGAGGGGGAGGGGTTTAAAACCTGGATGTCTCCGCAGTTCCGCGCTTTCCTGGTTGGCGAGAAAAATTAAACCGCAAGATTTCGGGTTTTTGCTAACGGACTTCGGCCCAGACTGAAGTTACACTTACAGCAGGAGTCCGTGATGAAACCGATAATGTTTGATACCGATGAGCGCCGCTGGCAGGCAGTATGCGAACGCGATACCGGCGCCGATGGTCAGTTCGTTTTTGCCGTGCTGACTACCGGCGTTTGCTGCCGTCCGTCCTGCCGCTCTCGTCGCGCGCTGCGGGAAAATGTTCGCTTCTATCCTGATGTCGATACCGCGCAGGCGGCAGGCTTTCGCCCGTGCAAACGCTGCCAGCCGGAAAACAGCGATCCGCAGCAGCAGAAGGTAGAGAAAGTCGCTGCCGCCTGCCGTCTGCTGGAGCAGGAGACGCCGATCACGCTGGAAGCACTGGCACGCCAGCTTGCGGTTAGCCCCTTTCATTTTCACCGCCTCTTTAAATCCGTGACCGGTATGACCCCCAAAGCCTGGCAACAGGCCTGGCGCGCTCGCCGTTTACGCGAAGCGTTAGGGCAGGGGGCGAAAATTACCGACGCGGCGCTATCCGCCGGTTTCCCGGATAATAGCAGCTACTATCAGCAGGCTGACGCCGCGCTGGGGATGACCGGCCGTCAGTTTCGCCGCGGCGGTGAGAATATGGACATTACCTGGGTATGCGGCGACGGGCCGCTGGGGCGCTGCCTGGTGGCTGAGAGCGAACGGGGAATCTGTGCCGTGCTACCGGGAGATAACGACAGCTCGCTGTATGATCAATTAGCCAGCCTGTTCCCCAATGCGCGACTGCATCCAGGCGATGAAGTCTTTCGCCTGCGGGTTGCGCAGGTCTTTTCTCATCTTAACGATCATCGCCAGCCGTTTTCTTTGCCGCTGGATCTGCGCGGCACGGCTTTCCAGCTTCAGGTCTGGCAGGCGCTGCGCCAGATCCCGGCGGGGGAGACCCGCAGCTATCGCCAGGTGGCGCAAAGTATGGGGCGTCCCCGCGCGGTGAGGGCGGTGGCCAGCGCCTGTGCCGCCAATAAGCTGGCGCTGGTTATCCCGTGTCATCGTGTGGTTCGCGAGGGTGGGGCGCTATCCGGCTATCGTTGGGGAACGGCGCGTAAGGCGCTGCTGCTGGCGCGAGAAGCGCAATACGAGGAGACATAATGCTCGATCTTTTTGCCGATACGCCGCCCTGGCAGGAGCAACTGGCTCCGGGGGCGATAATTTTGCGCCGCTACGCCCGTGAACGCGCGCCAGCGCTTTTGCAGGCAATCACCGATATTGCCCATCGTTCGCCTTTTCGTCAGATGGTTACCCCCGGCGGCTATACGATGTCGGTGGCGATGACTAACTGTGGCGAGCTGGGCTGGACCACGAACGCGCGCGGCTATCTCTATGCCAGCGACGATCCGCTGACGGAAAAGCGCTGGCCGCAGATGCCGCCGCTTTTCCGCGAGCTGGCCTCAGAGGCGGCGGCGGCGGGCGGCTATGCGCACTTTACCCCGGATGCGTGTCTTATTAATCGCTATCAGCCCGGCACAAAGCTGTCGCTGCATCAGGATAAAGACGAGCGCGACCTGCGGGCGCCGATCGTCTCCGTCTCGCTGGGGTTGCCGGCGATATTCCAGTTTGGCGGCCTGCGGCGTAGCGATCCGCTACAGCGGGTGCTGCTGGAGCACGGCGATGTGGTGGTCTGGGGCGGCGAATCACGGCTGTTTTACCACGGCATTCAGCCGCTAAAAGAGGGTGTTCATCCGGATACCGGCTCCTGTCGCTACAATCTCACTTTCCGCCTGGCAGGGAATAAAGAATAAAAATAAGAATTATTCTTGCTGTCATCGTCGAGCAGTTTAAACTGCTGGCTGTTTTTGCTTGCCCGGATTACGCGTTATGGAACTTCTTCTTCTTGTCTGGCGTCAGTACCGCTGGCCGTTTATCTCCGTCATTGCCCTGAGCCTGCTGAGCGCGGCGCTGGGTATTGGGCTTATCGCCTTTATTAACCTGCGCCTGATAACTATCGTCGATACCTCCCTGACGGTACTGCCGGAATTTCTGGGACTATTATTGCTGCTGATGGCGGTCACCCTCGGCTCGCAACTGGCGCTTACTACGCTCGGCCACCATTTTGTTTATCGCCTGCGCGGGGAATTTATTAAGCGCATTCTGGATACGCAAATTGAGAAGATCGAGAAAATCGGCAGCGCGTCGCTGCTGGCCGGGTTAACCAGCGACATCCGCAACATTACCATTGCTTTCGTGCGTCTGCCGGAGCTGGTACAGGGGATTATTCTGACCTTTGGTTCCGCCGCTTATCTGGCCTGGCTGTCAGGAAAAATGATGCTGGTTACCGCGCTGTGGCTGGCGTTGACTATCTGGGGCGGATTTGTGCTGGTGTCGCGGGTCTACAAGCACATGGCCTCGCTGCGCGAAACCGAAGATAAGCTGTATCACGATTATCAAACGGTTCTCGAAGGACGCAAAGAGCTCACCCTTAATCGCGAGCGCGCTGAATATGTATTTAATCAGCTCTATCTCCCGGACGCGCGCGAATACCGCCACCATATTGTCCGCGCCGATACCTTCCATCTGAGCGCGGTCAACTGGTCGAATATTATGATGCTGGGCGCGATTGGCCTGGTCTTCTGGATGGCTAACAGCCTGGGCTGGGCCGATACGGCGGTGGCGGCCACCTATTCGTTGACGCTGCTCTTCCTGCGCACGCCGCTGCTCTCAGCGGTTGGCGCGCTGCCGACTCTGCTCAGCGCTCAGGTGGCATTCAATAAGCTGAATAAGTTTTCGCTCGCGCCCTACCGCGCTGAATTCCCGCAGGCGCAAGTGTACCCCCACTGGCAGACGCTCGAGCTGCGCGATATTACCTTCCATTATCCCGACAACAGCTTTGCGGTCGGGCCGATTAATCTGACTCTCAGGCGCGGCGAGCTGGTATTCCTGATTGGCGGCAACGGGAGCGGAAAATCGACGCTGGCCATGCTGCTGACCGGTTTGTATCAGCCGGTTTCTGGACAGATCCTGGTTGACGGGAAGCCGATGGCGGCGGATAAGCCGGAAGATTACCGCAAGCTTTTCTCGGCGGTCTTTACCGACGTCTGGCTGTTCGACAGGCTGCTGGGACCGGAAGGGAAGGCGGCCGATCCGGCGCTGGTGGAGAAGTGGCTGGGCTATCTGCAAATGAACCATAAGCTACGGCTGGACGATGGCAAAATTCTTGACCTGAAGCTGTCAAAAGGGCAGAAAAAGCGCGTGGCGCTGCTGCTGGCGTTAGCAGAAGACAGAGATATCATCATGCTGGATGAATGGGCGGCAGATCAGGACCCCCATTTCCGCCGCGAATTCTATCAGGTGCTGCTGCCGCTGATGAAGGAGATGGGCAAAACCCTCTTTGCCATCAGCCATGACGATCACTACTTTCAGCACGCCGACAGGCTGCTGGAAATGCGCGGCGGCCAGCTCTCAGAGCTGACCGGAAATGAGCGCGAACTGGCGACCCGCGATGCGGTTGCCCGTACCGCCTGATCGGTTTACGCCGTCCCGGAGGCGTTAGTCGACCTCCGGGGTATCTGCAGGCTGCTGTTTTTTCCGTCGACCGAATTCATAGCGGTTATTATTTCCGCCTCCTCGCGCTATGCTTAAGGCTTCCGGCCTGCTGGTCTGACAGATATTTTTACAAGGATTGCCTGACCGATGTCCGTTTTGCACAAAAAAAGCGCCAGATTGCGCGATGAAGAGCGCGCCCGCCTCATTTGGCTCCTGAGCACCGATAAAGCCGTCACATCTTCACTGCTGGGTAAATTAACCCTCGCTGAACGCTACGATGACAGTACCCTGGCCGACGATCTGGCGGAAGTGGAAATGCTGGTTTCACACCTGCCGCCGCCGGATCTCGCCGATGCGCTCGAAGCGCTGCCCTATGATGCGCGCAACGCGCTCTGGCGGCTGGTCGCCGATGATAAGCGCGGCAAAGTGCTGCTGGAGGCGTCGGAAAGCGTCTGGGGCGACCTCATCGAAGAGATGAGCGATCACGATCTGCTGTTCGCGCTGCAAAATCTCGATATCGATGAACAGGTTTACCTGCTGCAGCACTTGCCCCGCGATCTGACCGGACGTTTACTGGCCACCCTGCCTGCGGATAAGCGCGCGCGTATTCGCCAGATGATGCGCTACGCCGACAATACCGTCGGCGCGATCATGGAGTTTGAGGTCATTACCGTCCGTCCGGAAGCGACTCTCGCAGCGGTGCAGCGCTATCTGCGGCGACTAGGTAAAATGCCGGAGAATACCGATAAACTGTTTGTGACCACCCGCAATAAGCTGCTGCTCGGCGAACTCGAGCTGCAAACCATTCTGCTTAACGATGCGCAGAAGCGGGTAGGGGAAGTGATGGAAGGCGATCCGGTGACCTTCCAGCCGCACGAAGACGCGGAGAAAGTGGCGCGTACCTTTGAACGTGATGACTTACTTAGCGCCGCGGTGATTGATGCCGACGGCAAGCTGATGGGACGTTTAACCATTGATGAGATCGTTGACGTGGTCTATGAGGAGACGGATAACGATTTACGCCGGATGGGCGGCCTGAGCAACGATGACGACGTGTTTGCGCCGGTGAGCAAAGCGGTGAAGACCCGCTGGGCCTGGCTGGCGGTGAATCTTTGCACCGCGTTTATCGCTTCCCGCGTGATCGATGGCTTCGAACATACTATTTCCCAACTGGTGGCGCTGGCGTCGCTAATGCCGATTGTCGCCGGGATTGGCGGCAACACGGGCAACCAGACGATCACCATGATCGTGCGGGCAATGGCGTTACAGCATATTCAGCCGGGAAGTTTTACCTTCCTGATCTTGCGCGAGATGGGCGTTGCGCTGATCAATGGGATCGTCTGGGGCGGGATTATGGGGGCTATCACCTGGTGGCTATACGACGATCCGCAACTGGGCGGCGTGATGACGTTGGCGATGATGCTCAATCTACTGATGGCGGCAATGATGGGCGTCATTATCCCAATGGTGATGGTCAAGCTGGGACGCGACCCGGCGGTCGGCTCCAGCGTAATGATTACCGCGATTACCGACACCGGCGGATTCTTTATTTTTCTTGGGCTGGCGACGCTTTTTCTGATGTAGCCTGCGCTTGAGTCCGCAGACGGCGGGGGATTAGTGCCATTGAGATCAGCCCTGCCAGAACGCCGATTGCCAGATTGCTGGTGCCGACGGTTGCGCCGACGGTCACCAGCATCACCAGCGTTTCCGGCCACGGATTGCGCGCCAGCTCAGCCGGACGAATACTGTGCCAGCTAAAGGTCTTCACCGCGACAATCACCATCACCCCGGCGAGCACGGCCATCGGGATTTTTGCCATCACTTCGCTTAAGGCAGTCACCAGCAGGAGCAGCACCAGGCCTGCGGCAACGGTCGACACGCGGCTGCGCGCTTTACCCATTTCAACATTAACGATGGTCTGGCCGATCATCGCGCACCCGGCGATACCGCCATAGAACCCGGCGAGAATGTTGGCGATGCCCAGACCCGCGCTCTCGCGCGCTTTGCTGGAAGGCGTTTGGGTTAAATCATCCACCAGCTTTGCCGTCAGAAGCGACTCCATCAGGCCGACAAAAGCGATACTCAGCGCGCAGGGCCAGATGATGTGCAGCGTGGTTAAATTCAGAGGAACTATCAGGCTGGTTAACCCCGGTAGTCCGCCGCTCATTGAGCCTTCATCGCCGACGGTCGGCAGCAGCTGGCCGCTGAAAACGGTAAACAGCGTCAGCAGTACGATAGCGATGAGCGGAGAAGGGATTGCCTTTATATAGCGCGGCGCCCACAGCACAATCAGCAGCGTTAACACGAACAGGCCGATAATCAGCGGCTGCTTGCTCCAGAAATGCGGTACCTGGGCAAAAAAGATGAGAATACCCAGCGCGTTAACAAAACCGGTCATCACCGGCTGCGGAATAAAGCGCATCAGGCGCGCCATGCCGCAAATGCCAAACAAAATTTGAATAACGCCGGCCATTATGACCGCCGGGAGAATGTAGCCGACGCCATATTGATGCACCATCGGACCAATCACCAGCGCTACCGAACCGGCGGCGGCGGTGACCATCGCTGGTCTGCCGCCGAGAACCGACATCGCCAGGCACAGCACTACGGAGGCAATCAGGCTGACTTTCGGATCAACGCCAGCGATAACCGAGAAGGAGATGACCTCGGGGATTAGCGCCAGTGCGGTGAGTACGCCCGCCAGCGTTTCACGCGTCAGCAGCGCGGGCGAGCGCAGGATCTGGCCTAATGCGCCAGCGTTGCTGGAGGTAGCGGAATCAGAAACAGGGGGCATAAAAAAATTTCGCAGAATTTAAAAAATTTGGGCCATGATCGGTCGCTGGTTACGTGCGGTCGGTCACAAAACCGAGGATAATAGCGCGGAAGCGCCTCTGATACCAGTACAAAATGTGATTTATGATACACATTTATTAAACATTTTTATAACAGATCTCAAAACTCAACTTAAAATTTAAACAATATTTAAATTTTTTTTCTTCAGTGTTACCTTTGAAGCCGAGAATCGTTTCACCTGCGCTAAATAAAAAAGCGAGTAAAGTAAGGCTCAAATCCGATGAAGAAAAAGATGGCCGTACCCAGCTCACAGGCGGTTGGTTCCAATAACACTCGGACCAACACCCGCCATGAGCAAGAGACGGATGTATTGTTGATTGGCGGCGGCATCATGAGCGCCACGTTGGGAACCTGGCTGCAGGAACTGGAGCCGGATTGGTCTATTACCATGGTCGAGCAGATGTCCAGCGTGGCGGAAGAGAGCTCGAACGGATGGAACAACGCGGGTACCGGCCACGCGGCGTTGATGGAACTGAACTATACGCCGCAAACCGCTAACGGTATCAACATCGATAAAGCGGTCGACATCAACGAATCCTTCCAGATTTCTCGTCAGTTCTGGGCCCATCAGGTGACCCGGGGCATTCTGAAAAAGCCTAAATCCTTTATTAACAGCGTGCCGCACATGAGCTTCGTATGGGGCGAAGACAATGTTAACTTCCTGCGCGCTCGATATGCGGCTTTACAACAAAGCGAGCTGTTCCGCGGTATCCGCTACTCTGAAGATCATCAACAAATAAAAGAGTGGGCTCCGCTGGTGATGGAAGGACGCGATCCGCAGCAGAAGGTGGCCGCGACCCGCTCGGAGGTGGGTACCGACGTGAATTACGGCGAAATCACCCGTCAGCTGATCGCCGGGCTGCAAACCCATGATAATTTCTCTCTCCAGCTGGGGACCGTGGTGCGCCGTTTTAAGCGCAACGCCGACAAAAGCTGGACCGTTACGCTGGCGGATGCGAACAACCGCCACCAGAAACGGGTTATCAAGGCTAAATTTATCTTTATCGGGGCCGGCGGCGCCGCGCTAACCCTGCTGCAGGAAACCGGTATTCCGCAGGCTAAAGAGTACGCGGGCTTCCCGGTCGGCGGACAGTTCCTGGTGTGTGAGAACCCGGAAGTGGTTAATCACCATCTGGCCAAAGTCTACGGTCAGGCCGAGGTTGGCGCGCCGCCGATGTCGGTTCCGCACATCGACACCCGTATTATCGACGGCAAACGCGTGGTGCTGTTTGGGCCGTTCGCAACTTTTTCGACCCGCTTCCTGAAAAACGGTTCGCTTTGGGATCTGCTGGCCTCGACCAACACCTCGAATATCATGCCGATGCTCAACGTGGGGCTGGATAATTTCGATCTGGTGAAGTATTTGATTAGCCAGGTGCTGCAAAAGGACAAAGATCGTCACGCGGCGCTGTGTGAATACTATCCGGAAGCGCGCAAAGAAGACTGGCGCTTATGGCAGGCTGGCCAGCGCGTGCAGATTATCAAGCGCGATGAGAAGAAGGGCGGCGTTCTGCGCCTCGGTACCGAGGTCGTCAGCGATGACGAAGGCACCGTAGCCGCGCTGCTGGGCGCCTCGCCGGGAGCGTCCACTGCGGCGCCGATTATGCTGCAGCTCATGGAAAAAGTGTTCAAAGAGAAGGTCAACTCAGCGGAGTGGCAGGCGAAACTGAAAGCGATTATACCAAGCTACGGTACGCGTCTGGACGGCAACGCTGCGGAAATTGAAAAGGCGCTGGCGTGGACCAGCGAAGTGCTGGAACTGCACTACGAGCCGGTTACGGTGGCTGATGAGGTACCGCAGGCGGAGCTGAAGCCGCTGCCGGAAGGTAAACCGGTCGCTGATATTGCGCTCTAACTTTTTCTCCGGCGGCTCAGGCCGCCGGATTCACTCGTACAGGGATTAACGCACAACGGCCGTGCCGATGGTTTCGTCCGCTCTCCAGATACGATATTTCACATCGATGTTGGCCGGGGTATAAACCACGATTGGCAGCTTACTGTTGTAACGCAGCATTCCCGCATCGCCCAGACCTGCCATCACAAACTGCTTCTCTTTTTTACCATCCGGACAGGCCATCATGGTCGAGACGGGGGAAGTCACTTTATCAAATACGTAGTAGTCGTAGCCCCAGCCTTCAAGGGTTTTGCTTTCCAGTTGACCGCCAAGACGATGACGATTGCAGTCGACTTCCAGCGTTTGGCCAATCATCAGCTCCACTTTTAACGTCGACTCATCCTGCTGCTGCGGCAGCTGGATCACCTGACGCTTCATCCCTTGCTCCGCTTTAGGGTAGGGAGCGATTTTTTCCAGCGGCTGTTCAGTTGCAACGGCGCTGGCGGAAACGCAGGCAAGAGCCAGCATGGAAGCGGCGAACGTAGTGATTTTTTTCACGTGGGTAATCCTTTGTTATCAATCCTCAACGGCATAAGAGTAGCATTTATCCGCTGAATGATAAGTGCAATTTACCAAAATTTTCACAAATAGCAGTTATAAATTCTGTTTATGAGAGGGAGCGTAGTCGTTAACTACTTCCCATAAGCTTAACGTCTCGGTTTAAGCCGGGCGCTGAGAACGGGGTTTCATCGCAGTCGAGCAGGGGGTGCCCCCCTGCGTTTTGCTGTCCCGCGCTGTTTTTACTCATTTACCGCTCAGATAAAACGCCGATCGCCACCTGACGGGATGGCAGCATTTTACCTGTAAAGCGCAGCAATACAGCGCTGCTACTCTTCGTGATTTTTACCTTCTTCGAGGAAATCTTCATCAAGCTCATCAATGTTTCCAGCGTGATCGCGTCCGGAGAGAAGGTTCCAGCAGGCGATAAACAGCGCGGCGATCAGCGGGCCGATAACAAAACCATTGATGCCGTAAATTTCCATTCCGCCGATCGTGGTGATCAGGATCAGGTAGTCCGGCATTTTGGTATCTTTACCAACCAGTAAAGGTCGCAGAATGTTATCCACCAGCCCTACGATGATCACAAAGAAACCGACGATAAACGCGCCCTGCCAGAGCTGGCCGGTCGCGAAGAGATAGATTGCCGCTGGAACCCAGATAATCGCCGAGCCCACCGCCGGGATTAGCGACAGAAACGCCATCAGGGCGCCCCACAGGATGCTGCCATCAATCCCCACGATCCAGAACGCCAGTCCCCCAAGCGCGCCCTGCGCAAGCGCCACCGCGACGGTGCCTTTTACCGTCGCCCGGGAGACGGCGGCAAATTTAGCAAAAAGATGCTGCTTCACATGATTCGATAGCGGCAGGGATTCAAGGATCAGTCTGACCAGATACGGGCCATCTTTGAGCAGGAAAAACAGCAGATAAAGCATGATGCCGAAGCTGACGGTAAAGCCGAAGGTCCCTTTCCCAATCAAGAATGCGCTACCGGCCAGGTACTGGCCTCCTTTCAGCGCTACGTCTGAAAGCTGGCGCTGAATCTGTTCCGCGCTATCGAGATTATGCTCAGAAAGGAAGCTCCTGGCCCATTCCGGCAGATGAGCAAACAGGCTGGCTACCACGGTCGGGAACTGGGTGTCATTATGCTGCAGTTTGGTGTAAACCACGTTGAGCTCGAAGGCCAGCGACGAAAGAATGATCGCCAGCGGGGTAAAGACAATCAGGCAGATAATGACGATGGTCAGCAGCGCCGCCAGGCCGTTGCGCTCGCCGAGCCGATCGCGCAGTTTGTTTTTCACCGGGTGGAAGATCACCGCCAGAATGGCCGCCCATAAAATGGCTGAATAATAGGGGGAGAGAACGTCGAAAAAAGCCAGGGTGACGATCAGCACGATCAGGATGAAAAATCCTTTCGTAAGTCCATTAACTCTCATGTAAATCCTTCAGAAAAATGACGTGTACAGTCAAATAATAGAAGTTTCTCGGCAATTTACAATCATAGCTGCTGCGGCGATGTGTAGAAGAGCTGTATTGATGGGAGATATCATTTCTGCTCATACTTTAAACACACCGGCAGAATGGATTCGCGCTATTTTTGTTCTCGCTTTCTCTGTCCGGCTCGCCAGGACGAGTAATCAGCCGCTGAGACTGCCAGGTATTATTTGGCTCTTTTATATTAAATTCTCTTTCCATTATTATCACGATATTAATACCCACTATTATTATTCCCTTACAGCGGGTATGCATGAAAATATTTAAACTTCTATTGATTGTGCAGAGTGTTTTCAGTTCCAGGAATAATTGTTATCCCTAGAGTGCATTGATTTATATCAATTAAATGGTTTTATTTATATATGAATGCAAAGTTTATTCATACGTCTGCTATGAATTTAGTCATTACGCAGAATGAATTATTAGTAATTTTTTACTGAGAGTTGAATTTCTTAATTGAAACCCTGGTTAAAAGCGGGAGGCTTACTGGTTGACCTGTTACAATACTTTGTTCTACTATGGTTTTATTCAGGCTATTCATTATTTTTCTCTAAGGTCCCTCAGAAGAGATTGCTATGGCCGCTACGACTCAGAATAAAAGCCGGGTTAACGTATTAATTTACCCTTAAGACTGTATGTCGGTGGCGTACAGTGAAGTGTCGATCTACGACTAAAACTTCTAACCACCAGCGATTGTCAGTCGTAATACAGCAGCCGTTTATTCTCTGAAGGAGAAAAAATCATTATCAATAAAAATTATTTCAATGTCGGGCTATTTTAATTTGTCCCGGACATAATCTTCAGCGTGCAAAATATGCTGGCAGGGACGGTTCGGAATAAAAGTTGATGCTGAATGTTGCCTGTATTAAAGACTTTAATCAGGAAATAGTTGGTCGAAGAGATCGTAACATCGCGCCATGCTGGCGACGCCGCTCTAATTGCTGGCTTCTTAATAACGCTACTTTTCAGGAAATAACCTGGAAATATTTTAAAAGCCCCTGGGTGGTCAGAAGCGTTAGCTGCCGAAATGCGCGAACCTGGCAAAAACACACAATCA
Organism: Klebsiella sp. HN106; assembly: GCF_051209435.1. Taxonomy (NCBI): domain Bacteria; kingdom Pseudomonadati; phylum Pseudomonadota; class Gammaproteobacteria; order Enterobacterales; family Enterobacteriaceae; genus Klebsiella; species Klebsiella sp. HN106. The sequence goes on from NZ_JBLURD010000004.1 coordinate 352,289, forward strand.
GCCTGTCAGGCCTGATGCGCTTTGGTAAGTGAGCAGCGACGGGCGGTAGCGTGCCCGCAAACGATAAAGAGAGATTCCTGTGAAAACCCCGTCGTGCCGCAACGCCAACTTAATCCTGTCTGTACCCGTGCTGCAGAAGGAGTGCGCCAGACCCGGGCGTGCGGGCAAATCCTGCCCGGGCACTGTCAGCCGGCGCAGACGGGCCCGGTTCCGGCCTGCAATAAAGTGGAGCGGCCTGCGATGACGTTTGAGAAAGAGGTGAGCGAATGAGTGATATCCCGGCACAGCAGTTCAGCCACAACCATCCTCTGTTAACGGTGCGCGGCTGCCGCGCCCTCCTGGACGTGCTGGCCTTTGAAGGCGATGAGGCCCTGAGCGAACCGTTCAGCTACCAGATTGAATTCACCAGCGCCGACAAAACCCTCACGCCGCAGCAGATGCTGATGCAGGATGCCGCCTTCAC
>NZ_JBLURD010000005.1:0-310877 GCF_051209435.1 Klebsiella sp. HN106
TTTTTGCCAGGTCGAGACCAATACGTTTAATATTCATGATGGACACCTCCTCCAGTTAACTGTAGGTACACCTCAGTCTGGCACTTTGATGCCGTAAGGGGGAGGTGTCCATCACATCGGGCTACGGGTTTACCGCCATCTGCGGGTCGGTAGCCCGGAGAAGGCGCGCCAGCGCCGCCTCCGGGAAAATCACCGGGCCAATCCCGAGCAATAGTTAAAACAGATAAGCCATAAACCTCACCGGATAGCCACGCTATCCGGTTTTGCTTTACTGCGCAGGCGGGATATCCGTCGCTTCGCTACGTCCTTGCGCAACATCACCGGCGCTGTTCGACGCCGCGGCGGCCGCTGGCGCCATCAGCTTTTCCCACGTCGCCTGCAGGTCCTTCATGTTGTACTCCGGTTCGCCCTGCGGCTGCTGCAACACCAGCGCCATATCCTGCGAAAGCTGCTGACGCAGGTACTGATTCAGCATGTCAACCGTCAGCGAATTGAGGAACTCCTGACGCAGCTTCTGATACTGCTCGGGAGCGATATCCACCACCTGATTTTGCAACGAACGCATCCGCTGGCTAATCAGAAGATAGGTATCCGTGCGGGCATAGGTGGCAAACAGCTTCTGCAGTTCAAGGTTTTTCTGCGCAATCAGGGCATCAAACTCATCCTGCGGCAGACCGTTATCGCGCACTTTCGCCAGCTCGCGCGCCACGGTCGTTAAGTTGGCGTTCAGCCGCTCGCCCGGCGATTCGATATTGATCGCGCACTGGGCGCGCTGGTAAAGCACGCGGCAGTCAAAGCCCAGGCCGATATCCTTGATGTTACTTTTGCTCAGATTCTGCTGAACGTGCCAGAACAGCGCTTCTCTGGCGAGGTCATCTCGCCAGTAGCGCTGCAGCGCGACCGAGTCACGAATCGGCTGCCACGGCGCATCCCACATCAGCGACAGCTTATCCTGGCGCACTGCATCGGTCATGATGCTGACCGGCGTCGTCGGCAGCGGCGACAGGGTAGGAACCGCCACCGGCGTTTCGCGCTTGCCCTTCAGGCCGCCGAAAGTTTTGTTAATTTGCTCCGCGACGCTGCGGCTATCGACGTTGCCGACCACAATCAGGGTCATGGCATCCGGCGTGTACCACTTGTGGTAATAGTCTTTAAGCTGAGCAATATCCACCGGCTGCTTCAGCGGCGCCGCCGGATCATGCCCCAGCATGGTGGAGCCTTTCAGCCGATAACGCCACCAGCCCTCTTTAGTATCCGCAGGCCAGGTGACCACCATATCTTCGCCCTGCAGCGCATGGTTGACCGCTTCCGGAGTGATCGACATTTTACCGCTGGCGCTCGCCAGCCAGCTCAGCGCCTCTTTCAGCAGGTCGTTACGGTTATTCGGTAAGCTCAGGTTAAACAAACTGTAGTCATAAGAGACGATGGCGGGCGGCAGAGGACGTTTCGGGTCAATACTCTGCTGCCATAGCGAACGGGCCTGCATGGTCGGGAGGCCACCGTTTTGCGTCAGCGCGAGGCGCGGGATAAAGTGGCTAAAGCCGCTCTGCTGAGTGCTTTCGCTCAGCGAGCCAATATTCACGGACAGGCGAACTTCGATACGATCGCTGGGACGCTGCGGGGTGGCTAAAACCTGCCACTGAAACCCGTTTGCCAGTGTGCCCTGTTGCCAGGCCGGGTCCGGCTGGAGCGCTTCTGCCTGCACATAACCGACCGTCGCCAACATCAGCAAACCACCGGTTAAGAGTCGAATTTTTGTGCCCTGCATGTGAACCCCTGATGAACAATCCTGGTTACAACAGCGGCCCACGGGAGGGCCGCCGAAAAAATGGTGAGTTAAGTACGTCGGTTAGACCACACGGAGACGAAAATGTCGCATGTTGACGTGAAATAATCATAAGGGTCACCGCCGCGCATGCGGCAGCGACCCCTAATTATGCGCAGGAGCCCATAGTCCAGCAAGGGACTATGGACCTAACAGATGGATTTATGAGGATAATTCGTGCGATTTGTCTACCGGCGTACGGTTATTCAGCACATTATCGAGCTGCTGTGAGTCCAGCTCTTTAACCCATTTCGCGACCACAATAGTCGCTACGCCGTTACCCACCAGGTTGGTCAGCGCGCGCGCCTCGGACATAAAGCGGTCAATGCCAAGGATTAACGCCAGACCGGCGACCGGCAAATGACCGACGGCGGAGATGGTCGCCGCCAGGACGATAAAGCCGCTGCCCGTCACGCCCGCCGCGCCTTTCGAGGAGAGCAGCAGCACCACCAGCAGGGTAATCTGATGGAAAATATCCATATGGCTGTTTGTCGCCTGGGCGATAAACACCGCCGCCATCGTCAGGTAGATTGAGGTGCCATCGAGGTTAAAGGAGTACCCCGTCGGGATCACCAGCCCCACCACCGATTTACGGCAGCCCAGCTTCTCCATCTTATCAAGCATCCGCGGCAGCGCCGACTCGGACGAAGAGGTTCCCAGGACGATCAGCAGCTCTTCGCGGATATAGCGGATGAACTTAAAGATGCTGAAGCCGGTGGCTTTGGCGATCGAGCCCAGTACCACCACGACAAACAGGATACAGGTGATGTAGAAGCAGACGATCAGCTGACCAAGCTGCACCAGCGTACCGACGCCGTATTTCCCGATAGTAAAGGCCATGGCGCCGAATGCGCCAATCGGCGCCAGGCGCATGATCATATTGATGATGCCGAATATAACCTGCGAGAAGCTTTCGATAACGTTAAAAATCAGCTGGCCTTTGCTGCCCAGACGATGCAGCGCAAAACCGAACAGCACGGCAAACATCAGCACCTGCAGAATGTTGCCGCTGGCAAACGCGCCAATCACGCTGCCGGGGATAATATCGAGCAGGAACGCCACGATACCCTGATCTTTCGCCTGTTCGGCATAAACCGCCACGGCCTTCGCATCAAGGGTGGCCGGGTCAACGTTCATACCCGCGCCGGGCTGCACCACGTTAACAATGATCAGACCGATGATCAGCGCGATGGTGCTCACGACTTCAAAATAGAGCAGCGCCACCGCCCCGGTGCGGCCGACGGCCTTCATGCTCTCCATCCCGGCAATCCCCGTCACAACGGTACAGAAGATAACCGGGGCAATAATCATTTTAATCAGCTTAACGAAGGCATCGCCGAGGGGTTTCATCTGCGCACCCAGCTCCGGGTAAAAATGGCCCAGCAGAATACCGATCGCTATGGCCGATAAAACCTGGACATAGAGGCTTTTAAAGAAAGAGATTTTCATAGGGTGTCCTTTGGATATAACCACAGACTGTGAGGGGGTATTGCGTCTGTGGCTTAAAAATAACACCCACGAAACATTTCAGAAATAACGAGTGATGAAATTGCAATGCAATTGTTAATTTATTTGAACTGACTCGCATAAGCTAACAATGTTGTTACAAACTTGCATCCTCAACAACAGCCGGTAAAAAGCGGGCCTTAAAAGCCTCAGGCGGCATGGCGCAGCCAAAAAGATAACCTTGCACCGTCTCGACACCCGCCTCCTGCAGCCAGCGATACTGCTTATCGGTTTCAACGCCCTCCGCGACGATGTGCAGATTCAGCCCCCGCGCCAGCTGGATAATCGCGGGCACCATGCTGATGTCATCAGGTAGCATATCGATAAAGACTTTATCGATTTTCAGGATATCCACCGGCAGCGATTTAATATGCTGCAGTTGACGCAGCCCGGCGTAGCCCATACCAAAGTCGTCCAGCGCGATCCGCACGCCCGCTTCACGCAGCGGACGCAGCAGGGAAATCATGGCCTGCGGGTCGTCTATTCGACGGCTTTCGGTGACTTCGAGGATCAGCGTGCCCGGCGCGATACGATAGCGCGCGAGCAGCGCCAGCATCTCCGCGCCGCGATCGTGATGCAGCAGCTGTAGCTGCGACACGTTGACCGATAGCGGCAACATGATCCCCTGATTTTGCCAGGCGGCAAGCTGTCGGCAGGCCTCTTCCATCACCCAGTAGCCGACCGGGACGATCAGCCCGCAGGCTTCGATACGCTCAATCAGATCGCCAGGCAGCGACCAGCTCCCGTCAGCCTGACGCTGACGCAGCAGCGCTTCTGCACCGCAGACCTCGCCGCTGATAGTATCCACCTGCGGCTGCAGCCAGATGGCAAACTGCTGATTATCAAGCGCCGTTAAAATATCGTGCTCTTCCATCAGGCGGCGCTGCGCTTTTTCCATCTGTTCCGGATCGAAGAACTCAATCTGATTTTTACCTTTACGCCGCGCGGTAACGGCGGCGGAAAACGCCCGGCGATAGAGCTGTTCGCCGTTAATTTCGCCGTTAAACATCGCAATGCCGACGCTGGCGCAGGGGCGCAGCTGGATGCCGTGCAGGGGTAAACGTTCGCTTAAGACAGTAAGTACTTGCTTACTTAACGTCACCGCCTGCCAGGGCTCGGTAATTCCGTGGGCCAGAATCGCAAAGTCGTAGCCGCTCACCTGGGCCAGGACCATCTGCGTCGGGATAACCGCCCGCAGTTTTTCAACGAGCGTCAACAGCAGCATTTCGCGCTGCGTCTCTTTGAGTACGCCAGCGGTATCCTGCAGCGTTTCGCAGGCGACAATCAGCAGCGCAGACGCCTGCCCACGGGCGACGGTTTGCTCCAGCATCGCCATCAAAAAGGCTTTATTTGGCAGCTCGGATACCGGGAAACGGGTCGATTGCAAAGAGAGTTCATCGTGCAGGCGCAGCAGAGTCTGCTGGTTACGGTTATAGCTGCGCACCAGCATGCCGATTTCATCGTCATGATGTAAGCGCGGTATAGAAAGCTGATGGCCAAGACGCTCCTGCTGCGGGACATCATTCAGCTCGCGGGCGATTTTACGCAGCGGTCGTACCATCAGACGGTTGATGCACCAGGTGATGGCTACCGTCAGCATCAGCACCAAAAGTAAGTAAGCAGTCACTAATGTTGCCAGGGCGCTCATCACGAATTTATACATGCGATATGAATCGGCTTGCAGCACCAGATAGGCCAGCGGCTGTGGGTTAGCGGGCCGCTCAAGGGAGTAGATAGGCAGCGAAATCTGTACCGGCAGTTCAAACATGCGGGTGATGGTTACCGGCACCGGACGCTCGGGGATAAAGCGCATCCGCAGCGCCTGGAACTGATTAGGCAGGACAACATCCGCCCGGCTGACGATGCCAGCAGGCTGAATGCGGCTCAGAATGGCTTCCGCCTCCGGGATATCGGCTTTCAGAATAGCCGCTGACAGCGGTTCGCGGACGGAACGCGCAATGCTCTCTAACTGCGTGGCCGTGGTATAGCGACTCTGCTGAACAAAATGGAACAGCAAAATAGAACAGAAGACGAGTACAAACGCCATGGACACGCTCGCGACCATTGCCATCTGTTTAATTGTAAGTGAACGGCTGACGCGCAACGGGGTTCTCCACTGAAACTGAACGCATACCCGGTTTAGATCCATCATCTCCGGTCGTTTTCAGGCTGATTATATACTCAAATTGTTCGCTCACGCCCGCAAGGCGCGAAGCAATGCCATCGGGAGGCTTTCCCGGCGGCGGCACGGACCTGTAAGCATAGCGCGACCCGGGGACAATTCCCGGGCGGCGGCTGACGCCTTACCCGGGCTACAAAACGACAAAACCGTCCGGGGGACAAGTTCACCACCGCCATCGGGTCGGTAGCCCGGACAAGGTGCCTCTGGACCGCCTCCGGGATACAGCGCGCAATGCAGCTTCGCTAGCTCTCCCCAGTGGCGCCGCGCTTACCGGAGCTAAAGGTTCACAATCGCCACCGGAGGGGAAATCGGGCTGTATGGCCGGAGGCAACGAGTATACGCGAAGAGCGCCGTGGAGTGACGCCCTGTCGCATAATTCAGCCTAATCTGCTACCAGTCGGCGTAAGGGACCAGCGGCTGCGGCGGCATATCCATATCGCCCTGCCAGCCGGAAGCCGAATAGCGGACGTACAGCAGCGCATGGCTCGGGGTATAATCCTTCGCCTGCTGAATATCCACCGCCGCCCCGACAAACCAGTTGCTGGTTACCCGTCGTTCAATCAGCGCCCGCGCGGTATAGCCGACGCCAGAGCTGCTGCTGCCTTCTTCCGTAAGCTGGCTGGCATCATGACGATACTGAGAGGGGATCAAATTGAGCAGCGGATAGCGCGCCTCGGTTTTGGTCCGCGAGTGGGACCACGACACCGAGCCCCCCAGCTCCCATGACCAGTTCTCCGTCCGCTGACGCCAGGTCACAGGTACCGAGAAGGAGACATATTCCTGCGGACTGTAATATCCCCCCTGACCCAGGGTATAGCCGCTCAGGTCTTTATCGTAGTGCCAAAGCATATTGTTCAGGCCGACGGTGACCCGGCGGTTATCTTCGTTGATCGCTTTATAGTAGTAGCCGGTCATCCAGCGCACGCGCCAGTTGTCGGCAACGTTTTTCCCGGTCAGCTGGTCGACGCCCAACGAAGACCAGACCCCGTTGGCCTCGCCTTTATCGTAGCTCAGACTCACACCGCCGCCGTCGGCGCGCACCCCGCCCCAGGTCTTGCCAGTATGGCCGCCGTTAGGGTTATCTTTCTGCCCGCCGAAGGCCAACAGCGAGCTGGAGATGGGTCGCCGATGAAGATTAACGGTGTAGCCCAGCGGGCCAACGTCGCTGCTGTAGCTCAGGCCGCCCACCACATCAACGACGTTAAAGCCCATCGGCGTGGTGCCGATATCGCCGCTCCAGGTCTCGTTCTGCCAGCCCACCGCTACGCTGGCGCCGCTGTCGCTCTGATGTTTGCTGCCGCCGGTACAGGCGATTTCGCCGCAGGTGCCCCAGCTCGGCGCATAGCTGCCGTCGCTATTGGTAGAAAAACTCCCGGCATCCATATTAACCAGATCGGTACGGAAGAACATTCGCCCGTCGGCCAGCGGGGCATCTACGTGCAACATGGTGGTATGCGCTTTCAGATCGGAATAGCCGCCGGTACCGCTGGAGCCCCAGTAATCATGCTCGAGGGTGACGTTAAGATCCTGCTGGCGATAAAGATCGGCGGCATCGCTGCGGATCCCGCGCTTGAGCCAGTCATCGCTGCTGTCGTTACGCGTTAAGCGCGTAAAGGTGTCGTTATCCTGCGGGCGCTCGCGAGTAACCCCGGAGGCCACCATGGCGTCCTTATAACCTTCCAGCGCCTGCTGCGGCTCGCCGTTCTGCGCCTGGAAACGCGCGGCGTCGCGCAGCACCAGCGCGCTTTCCATCGACGGCGGCTGCGCTTTTGCCTGGGGCACGATGCGGGCGAAGGTTTGCTGCGCCTGAACGCGATCGCCCAGACCGGCCTGCGCGAGGGCAATACGCCGCTGCATATTGATAGAATCGATGTCTTCGCCCTTGAGCTGCGCCACCTGAGCGCGGGCAGCATTCTTATCGCCGTCGGCAAGATACACTTCCGCGAGTCCCAGACGCGCATCGCCGTTATCCGGCTGCTGGCCAAGCACCCGCTGATATTCCGCTATCGCCGTCTGGCTGTCGCTGCGCTGCTGCGCCCAGTCCGCCAGCGTGAGCGCGTAGCGCACCGACGTCGGTTGCTGTTTAATCAGCGCGATAGCCTGGGCCTCCTGGCCGCTATCGCGCAGCTGGTTTGCCTGCCGCAAGATCCTGTCGCTTTGCAGACGCGCCTCCAGCTCGCGAATATTGTCCGTCCACTGCCCTTGAGGCAGGGCGTTTATCTGCGCCAGCGCCATCTCATCCTGATTATTACCGGATAAATAGAGGCCGTAGGCGTAAACCCGATCAGCATCGCCAGGCTGGCGGTTGACCATCGCGCGCATCAGCGCGTCAGCCTCGCTGCGGCTGCCCGCGCTGACCAGATCCCGCGCCAGGCGGTAGGTTATCCACACGCTATCCGGATCCAGCGCCAGCCGACGGCGCTGCACTTCCGCCGCTTGCGCCCAGTTCCCCTGGCTCTCCAGCGCTTCGGCCTGTTTCTCCAGGCGTTCGTTCGTCAGGCTACGTTCAATATCATCAATGCTGCGCCGCTGGGCCGGCGACAGGCTGGCGATATACGCGCTGGCTTTTTCGGGCGATTCGCCGCGATACAGATTCGCCAGACCGCGTACCGCCAGGCTATTGCCGCGATCCATTCGCAGCGCGCGCTGGTAGTAACGCTCCGCCGCGGCGTTTTCTTTACGCGCCGCCGCCACGTCACCCAGCCCCAGCACCGCATAGCTATCGGTAGTGTCTATCCGCTGCGCCTGAGCGTAAGCATTTTGCGCTTGCGCCAGCTGGCCGCTTTTCAGAGCGCTATCGCCCTGCTTGATCAGCAGCCAGTAGCGGTTAGTCTTGAGCAGGCTGTCCCACTTATCGCGGCTCGGGCTATCCGGGGCCATTTTGATAGCTTTACTCAACTGAGCAACCGCCCGCGCCCGATCGCCGCGCTGGGAGTACGCCTGCCCCAATGCGCCAACCGCGTCGCTGTCTTTGGCATCCGCCCGGACAGCCTGTTGTAAATCGGCCACGGCCACCGAACCTTTCCCGGCCTTCACCGCCGCCAGCCCCTCCGCGCGATCGCGGAACGTCGGATCTTTGAGCTGGGTCTGCTGCTGATCGAGCAGAACGCGGGCATTTGCCGAGGTGGAACCGGTGGGGAATTGCACGATAAACCGCTGTAGCGCCTGTACGCTGGCCCGGCTCACCGGCATGCTTTTCACTTCGTTAAACCAGATGTCTGCTGCGATGCCACGACCCGCCGCCGAGCGCGACATCTGTTCAAGATACGCAAATCCCTCTTCCGGCTTATTATCGCCAAACATCTGTTTCGCCAGCGCCGTTTGCAGCTGGACGTTGTCCGGTAAGCGGGCGTTGAGTTTTTTCAGCTGATTGATGCCTTCGTTATGTCGGGCGGGCAGGCGCGCCACCAGCGTCCAGTACTCAATCGCCGCCTCATCATCATCCGGGACGCCGTTAAACAACTTCTCGTAAGCGGCGATGGCCTCGTCAACTTTCCCGGCCACGCCCAGCAGGCGCGCCTGCTGTAGCTCCTGGCGGCCATCGCCGGTGCTGCTTTTCATCTCGTCGCGCGAAGCTTTCAGCTCCGCCGATTCCGGCGCCAGCTTCGCCAGACGCGCCAGCTGCTTCTGCGCCCCGGCCGTATCACCCTGGCGGAGAAGATAGCGCACTCGCGCGGCGACAACGTCCGGATTGTTCGGATCGATCAATTCCAGGCGGTAGAGCGACTGACGCACCAAATCCTCTCGTTTGCTGGCCTCGCCGAGGCGCACCTGCTCCAGCAGATGCTCCTGAACAGGCGTGTTCACGGCGTGAGCCAGCGGCATCAGCGCGACGCTTAGGGAGAGCGTGAATAAGCTTAATGAGAACTTGTGCATTCCTGGTTCCAGTCAGGCCGTAATTCGCCACCGGCAGTGAAGCGAAAACGGTGTTGATCCCATCCCTGGCCGAAAAGGGTCAGGACCGTGCTGTAGTAAGCATCCGCGCCGGGATAGTGGTCGGCGACGCGCTGCCGCTGAATGGCCCGGGCATCTTCATGCTGCAAGAAAGGCAGTAGCGCCGCGGAGAAGCCCACCGGACCGTTGCCGGTGGTTTTACCGGTCGCAACGTTGGTTTTTTCCGGCGGCACACCCTGCACTACCGTCCGGGCCGCCATCGGTTTAAAGCGCGTCAGCAGGCGGGCTTTTTGCTTATCGCCGTCATCGAGCATACCGGCCCACAGATAGACGCGAATGGCGTCATAGCTGCCGATAATGGGTTTCTCCGCCTTCAACTGCCAGCCTTTGCCTTTTTCGTAACGGACCCAGTCAGGCGAAAAGCCTTTCGGCGCGGTCTCCAGCAGCAGGCGCAGATTGCCGTCGCGTATCTTTGGCCAGGGAGCGCCAAACGCCGCAAAGTAGGTCGCCAGCTGCGGCGGCAGATAGCTGGGATTAAAACGCCAGCCGCCGTCATCGACGAAGCCGACTCTCCCCGGCAAAATCATCGGCCCCAGCCCCGGTACGGTAGCCACTTCTTCATCAGCAATACGCGCCAGCAGCGCTTTGCCGACTTCCGTATACTGGGGCGTTTCCCACAGTCGTCCGGCCTCCAGCAGCGCCCAGGCTATCCACAGGTCGGAATCCGAGGCGGAGTTGTTATCGAGCACCGTCCATTCGTCATCGCTCTTTTTCCCCCACAGCCATCCCGGCAGATGCGCGCGCAGATCGCCCTCGGCAAGGTTGTTTTGCGTCCACTCGAACAGCTTGCGGAAGCCTTCGCGGTCGTTAGCCGCCAGGGCAAAGAACAGCCCGTAGCTTTGTCCTTCCGAGGTGGTGATTTTTCGTGAATCGCTGGGGTCGATAACCCGCCCTTCGGCGCTGACGTACTCTTGTTTAAACTGCTCCCAGGCCGGCCACCGGCAGGCGGCGCTCGCCTGCGCCGCCGCCAGCATGCATATCGACAACACCACTGCACGTACCGCGTTCATCAGCAACTACTCATCATCAAGGTGGAGGCGACGGCGGCTGATAATACGCAGCATGCGCCACAGCACCCACGCCAGTAGTACGATGCTTAATGCCGCCAGCACCGCCAGCAGTATCGGGTGGCTGGAGAGCGCAAACCAGATGCGTTCGAACCACGGCAGATGCCCGATATAGTAAACATCGCCTACCCGCAGGCTGTTGACGCCCGACTCGCGAATCACCGAGACGGAGCCAAACATCGCCGCGCGTTTACCGCTATCGTTAAGCGCCTGGGTGAGCAATTCGTTACCGCGAGGGCTATCGGCCAGCAGCGCCACGACGCTGCGCTGATCGTTGTAAGGCGACTGGAAGCCGATTATCGCCGCCATCGGCCCGGATGACGTGATATCAGTGCGGGTATTCGGCGTTCTGGCTTCGGTATCGGGGTAGATGCTCGCCAGGTCGTAATGGCGCATCGGCATTTTCACCCAGCTTTTGGTCGCTTCAACCAGCAGGTTAATTTTCGTTTCGTCCTTCAGCGCCTGCGGAATAGAGCCAATCAGCAGCAGGTCGGCGTCTTTGTCCTTAATCTGGCTGCCGTCATCGGTCATGCGCAGGTTAATCGCCGCCAGGCCGGTTTGCGCGCCGATGCCGCCGGCCGTTTCCAGCAGCGTGGCCACCTGACCCTCGGTCGGCGCTTTCGGCACCACGACTAAGGTATCGGAGAGATCGGCCATCCGGCTGTAGGGGAAGCCCGCGTTAGCAAACACGCGCAGATCCGGCATGGCCATAAAGTGATAGTACTTCGAGAAGTCGATGGTCGAGTCGTCCCCAATCACCACATGATTCTGCACCGGCTGGAAGGTAATACAGTTATCGATAGAGCCGCCGGGCATCGGGTTCATATACTGAAAATCGAAGCGCAGCTGGTTCATCGCCCCAAGGCGCAGCGCCGGGATTGTCACTTCCGTTTTGCCATCCAGCAGCCCCTGCAGCACCGGCAGGCGCAGAATCAGCTTATTAACATCCTGCGAGCTGTTGAGGCTGAAAGACTGTAAGAACTGATCGTTCAGGCTGATATCCATGCGCGAGCTGTCCTTGATCGGCGGCATGGTGTAGCGATAGTTCAGGTTCATATCGATGCCGTTGGCGCGCAGCAGGTAGAGATCCGGCGGCAGGTTCAGCGCGACGTTAATGGAATCCGGCACCAGGCCGCTGGATTGCAGCTGCTGTTCGTAGGTTTTCAGCTCGGCAAAGGTCACCGCGCGATCGGTGCGCACCCAGTTTGGCGCATCGTACGGTTTACGCGCCTGCAGTTGTTTGACATCGTCAACCGTCACGCTGCTGCCGCGGAACAGAATATTGCCCTGCGCTATCCCCTTCGCCGCCTGCAGCAGGTCTTTGTCATCTCGCCCAAAGACCACCAGCAGCTTAACGTACGGATTATCCGGATGGTCGATCATTTCAATAGTCGGCGCGTTAACCGGTGGATGCTCGCGCAGGAAGTCCGGGCGCTTATCGTTGGTCGCAAAAACAACGGCGTTGCGGTCCGGCAGCGCATTGAACTGCACCGGGAACTGCTGACCGCGCCAGCCCGCCTTGCTGCCGAACCAGGAGGCAACGATCGCCGCCGCCTGCTGCTGCAGGACACCCGGCGAGGAGGCAAAGACCATCGGTAGCGTCAGCTGGCGGTTATCACGCGAATCGTAGAACGGCACAGGAAAATGCGAAAGATCGTTGCGCACGTTCAGCGACTGATAGGTTAAATCCAGATAGCTTTCGCGACCGACGTCCAGCCACAGGGTACTGCTGGCCGGGTTTTCACAGACGTCGCGATAGTGGCCGACGAACTCAAGGCGCACGCGGTTAAAGTCGGTGATATAGAGAGGATCGATTGGGATCTGCGCGCTGACTTTTTTGCCCAACTGCTCTTTGGTGACCGGCAAAACGCCCATCAGCTCATCATTAAGATAAACCTTCAGCTGCGACTGCACCGGCAGCAGTGACGGAGAGGGGGTGTAGTCGAGATTAAGCAACGCTTTCGCCACCACCTCATCGCTGCGCATGCCGAACTCGACCGAACCCTCGGGGCGCGCGCCGCGCAGTACCATGCTGCCGGGAGGCGGAGCGATTTTGGCGAAGGTCAGCTTCACGTCGCGGCTCGGGGCGTTATCGAGCACCACCACCGGTGCCGCCGGATCGGCAAGGGTCGCCGTTGGCTGGCCGTCCGCTACCGTACCGGCAATACCGGGCACGGTTGTCGTCTGCGCCGCTGCCGTTGCCGCTGTCGGTTCCGCATACGACGCGAAGGAGGACCAGCCGCCAATGCCCACCGCTACTGCACAAATCAAAGAGAGTTTTCTGTTCATCGCATTATCATCATTGTTGGGCCATCGCCGGTTCTGCCGAGAGTGTCGCCGCAGCGCGTTCCGGACGGCGCGGAATAAACGAAACAAACCAGGCCACCAGCATGGTGAGCGAGCGGAAAATAACCTTCACCGACGGCGGGGAGAACTCCGCCAGGTGACGATATCCACGGAACCCCAGCTTCAGGATATCCAGCAGGCTTTCCATCGGCTTATCTTCCGGGAAGCTATCCTGCCAAAGCGCCCACGTATCTGCGCGGGCAAACGTACACTGCACAAAATCAATATGTTGTTGATTGCTTAGCGGCAGCAGCTGTAGCCCAACTTCACTGCCGTTAACCCGCGCGACCCGCACCGGGAAGGCATACTCCTGCTGCCCGCGTTTCAGCAGCAGCTTAACGTGCTGGCTTTCCAGCACCTGCGCCTCGCCGTGAATTCTGACGCCGAGGCCGCCGTCGGAGTAATCATGGACGGTACAGGAGAACAGGTGCCCGTCCTCGCGGGCAATCGCCGCCGGCATCGACATCTCCACGCGATGCGAGCGCCGCACCTGCTTGCTTTCAACCGATACCGCCACCGCGCCGCCGAGAATAATCAGGTTATAGAACACCCAGATAATGCTGACCCAGACGGTCAAAATTTCGTTTTCCGGGCCGTACATAAAGCGCCAGATACCCACGCCAACGCCGACCAGATTCAGCAGCACGAGGTAGATATAGGGACGCGAGATCACCCAGTCGACGTACTCGTCCTCCACCAGGCCGCCTTTTGCCGTCACGTTGAATTTGCCCTTATGCGGGTTAATCAACGCGACAACGGTCGGCGGCGCGATATACCACGCCAGTACCGTTTCATAGATCTCACTCCAGAAAGAGTGGCGGTATTTACCCTGAATCTTCGAGTTAGTCAGGCTGGCGTGAATCATATGCGGTAGCACGAACAGGGCGATCATCAGCGCCGGCGCATAGATGATATAGGCGTGGAGGAGCAGAAACGCCAGCGGCGCGGTCAGGAAGATCAGCCGCGGAATACCGGACAGGAAGTGCAGCATCGCGTTGACGTAGCAGATGCGCTGCGCCAGCTTCAGCCCTTTACCAAACAACGGGTTATCAAGGCGGAATATCTGCACCATCCCGCGCGCCCAGCGGATGCGCTGGCCGATATGCGCCGACAGGCTCTCCGTCGCCAGGCCGGCCGCCTGCGGAATACGCATATAGGCCGAAGTGTGCCCGCGACGATGCAGGCGCAAAGAGGTGTGGGCGTCTTCGGTGACCGTTTCCACGGCAATGCCGCCGATTTCATCCAGCGGGCCGCGGCGGATCACCGCACAGGAGCCGCAGAAGAAGGTGGCATCCCACATGTCGTTGCCGTCCTGCACCAGGCCATAAAACAACGTGCCTTCGTTCGGCGTTTTGCGAAAACGCCCCAGGTTACGTTCAAACGGGTCCGGAGAGAAGAAGTGGTGCGGCGTCTGCATCATCGCCAGCTCTTTCTCCTTCAGGAACCAGCCCATGGTCATCTGCAGGAACGAGCGGGTCGGCACGTGGTCGCAGTCGAAAATCGACACAAACTCGCCTTTGGCGTACTTCAGCGCATTGTTGATATTCCCGGCTTTCGCGTGTTCGTGCGTGGTGCGCGCGATGTAATGCACGCCAACGTCTTTGGCGAACTGGCGGAACTCTTCGCGCCCGCCGTCATCGAGGATCCAGATATTAAGCTTGTCCTTCGGCCAGTCGATCCCCTGCGAGGCGTAAATGGTGTTTTTCACCACGTTGAGATCTTCGTTATAAGTCGGCACGAAGATATCGACCGTCGGCCATTGCGCCATATCTTCCGGCAGCGGAACCGGCTGGCGGTTCAGCGGCCAGACGACCTGGAAATAGCCCAGCACCAGCACCACCCAGGCGTAGGTTTCTGCGAACAGCAGGATGATCCCGCACACCAGGCTTACGGGGTCGTCCCAGTTTAGCGTCGAGGTGTAGCGCCACCAGATATAGCGGCACGAGACCGTCAGCGAAAGCACGATCAGCATCAGCGCCGAGAAGCGCCCGGGGATGCGCCGTACCAGCAGCGCCACGCCCCACAGCAGCAGCAGAAAAATAAACTGCGAGAGCGGATTAAACGGCTGGGTAATACAGAGTAGCGCCAGGATCAGCGAGAAAAAGGTTATCGTGCCAAGGAGAAGCCGCCGCACTTTTGGATGCAGATGCCCCAGCTCCTTATGCTTATCCAGATGACCAGTGCGGGCGTTGACCTTTTCCGGTAGCTTTTCCAGCCACTGCGCATAGCGCCCCTGCACGCCTTCCAGCGCCGCCAGCGAACGCCAGTTGATCTTTTTATCCGGCTCCGGCACCCGCGTCACCAGCAGCCACAGGGCTTGCAGCAGATAGCGAATCGGGTCCAGCGGGCGCGGTCGATGCGGATTAATATGCGGAAAAAACTCGCCATGACGTTCGCGAATTGCCTGCCAGCGCGGGGTTTCCAGCGGCATCAACGCCCATGCCAGAGATGCCCACAAGCAGCCCAACGCGGCCGCCAGCCGCGACGCGCCGTGCTGGCGATAATCGCGATAGCGTTCGCTCAACCGCTCTCCAACCGGCGGCGCCAGCAGTAGCGTACTCAGGCGAATCATTCCGCGCCCCTTCCGGCGTAGTGCAGCAGGCACCAGTTGGCCAGCGTCAGTATCTCTTCCGCCGCCAGCGAGTCCTGGCGGTATTCGCCGAGCGGTTGCTTCGCCGCCAGACACTCCGCCATCGCTTCATCACGATGAATAGTCACCGGCAGAATGCGGCGCTGGCTCTCCAGCCACAGCTGATAGAGATCCTCCTGCAGCTGGCTGCCGACGCGCAGATCGTTAATCAAAATGTCGCTATTGACCGGCAGCGCCTGCTGATGCAGGCGAATATGGCTGTTGCCGTCCGGATGCACCACGACCAGCGTGCGATCGCAGACGTCAATCAGGGAGCGGGTCAGCGGTGAGAACCCGTCCGGCAGATCAATCAGCAGCCAGCGGTGATCGCCCTGCTGATGGAGCTTCTGCACCATCCCGGCCATCGGGGCCAGCGGCGTCTGAAGCTGGTCAATATTCTCGCGCTCGCCCGGCGTTAGCTGGCCAAAGGGCAGCAGATCGATATGCGAGGTGTAGCGCAGCCCGGCGTCTCGCCAGTCGTTCCCGTCGATGAGGGCGCGCGCCCAGCCCGCGTTGTGGCGGTAATCGACGTTGAAAAAGAAGCGCAGCATGTTAGCCGGGCTGGCGTCCACCACCAGCACGGTTTCCCCGAGTAATTGCAGCGCCCAGGCCAGCGCAGCGGTGATCGACGTGGTGCCGGTGCCGCCGCGCACGCCTTGTAATCCCAGAATAGCCATCGATGGCTTCCTTACTTTTTCTCTGCTAATTCAGCCAGTAGCGGCCAGCGTTTCAGCGCCGCGGTTAACTGCTCGCGTCGGGAAATATCATGATAATCAATATCAGGCAGGGAAAATGCCCGGCTTAACGCCAGGAAATCATTTTGAAACGTATAGCCCAAAGTCGCATCGGTGGGTACAGCAGGCTCTTTTGCTGGCATTTCTCTGTCCGTTGGAAAAATTAATAAATTATACCGAGAGGCGTTCGTTCATCCTTAAAATAGGTTTACATGCTAAAACTGATGTCCTTTAATTTCAATGTTAGGTTTACTCTGTCGCTTTCGCTAGTAAACTAATCAAGTGTAAAACAGGTCTCACGAGGGACACCGTGGATATCGTATATTCTTTGGGTATTTCATCATTATGGGACGAAGTGTGCCATATGCCCGTTGGCGGCGTGTGGTGGCTCAATGTCGACCGCCATGCGGACGCGGTAAGCTTGCTTAATCATACGCTTGCGGCCCAGGATAAACAGGCTCGCGTTGCGACGATAGCCATGGGTGATAACCCAAATGAAATCATAAAATTAGAAAAAGATCGCGGGCCTGAGAAAATCGCATTATTTACCATGCCGAACCGCTTTGAAGGGCTGGAAGAAATGCACCGCGATTTAGTCTGTTCCCTCGAACCTGGCAATTATTTGTTTATTCTGCTATGTGCTGAAAATGCCTGGCAGAATATTAAAAGCGAACAATTATGCAATTGGGTTGAGAAATCATATCGATGGACTAATTATCATCGTTGTTCATTATTAGTGCTTAATTCCGGGCACGATATCGATAAGCAACTTTCCCCTTTATTACGCGAGTACCGCTCGCTTTCCGGACTGGCAAGTATACGTTACCAGGGAGATAACCACCTGTTCGATATTGCCTGGTGGGGCAGCGAAAAGGGCATCAGCGCCCGGCAGCAGCTCATTGTTTTACACGATGAAAACGGCTGGCGGTTGGCGCAGGACGAGGAAACGGTGGTACAACCGCGCAGCGACGAGAAAACCATCCTCAGCAACCTGCGCGTACTGGAGGGGGCGCCCGCGCTTTCCGAATACTGGACGCTGTTCGAAACCAATGACGCCGTTTTCAACGCCGGCAGAATGGCGCAGGCGGCGACGCTGATTTTCTCCATTACCCAGAACGAACAGATTGAACAGCTGGGACGCTATATCCACACCCTGCGCCGCCAGCGCGGTAGCGCGCTGAAAATTGTCGTGCGCGAGCAAACGCCAAGCCTGCGCGCCACCGATGAACGCCTGCTGCTGAGCAGCGGCGCCAATATGGTTATTCCCAGCGGCGCACCGTTATCGCGCTGCCTCACACTTATAGAAAGCGTTCAAAAACAGCAGTTTACTCGCCATATTCCGGAGGATTTTAATACTCTGCTGAACTGGAGCCAGCCGCTGAAGCTGCGCGGCTACCAGAAGTGGGATGCCTTCTGCGAAGCGGTGCACAATATTATGGCCAACACCATGCTGCCCGCCGACGGCAAAGGGGTGATGGTGGCGCTGCGCCCGGCGCCCGGTCTGCGCGTAGAGCAGGCGCTGACGCTGTGTAAGCCTAATCGCATGGGCGACATCATGACCATCGGTAATAATCGCCTGGTGCTGTTTCTGTCATTTTGCCGGGTGAACGACCTCGACACCGCGTTAAACCATATCTTCCCTTTACCTACCGGCGATATTTTCTCTAATCGTATGATTTGGTTTGAAGATAAGCAGATAGCGGCTGAAATCCTGCAGATGCGCGGGATTATGCCGGAGAACTGGAATACGCCGCTGCCTGTTTCGCTTGCCAAAAAAACGCCTATCAACGCGACCCACGACGGACGTAGCTGGCGGCGAACCCCCGAGCCGCATCGTCTGTCCATCGACGGGGAGCCAACCTTATGATGTCGATTGCCGATATTATTCAGCTGGTCGTCCTGTGCGCCCTGCTGTTCTTTCCGCTGGGTTACCTTACGCGCCACTACCAGCGGCGAATTCGCACCACGTTAAGACTGATGTTCTTTAAACCCCGTTATGTCAAACCGGCTGGCGTGCTGCGCCGGGAAGCGGCATCCAGGCAAGGCAAATCAACGAAATGACCAAACCTAAAACCCCCTCAGCGTCGCTTCCGCTCTGGCGCTACTGGCGCGGCCTATCTGGCTGGAACTTCTACTTTCTGGTGAAGTTTGCCTTGCTATGGGCGGGATACCTCAATTTTCATCCCATGCTAAACCTGGTGTTTCTGGCCTTTCTGCTGGTGCCGATTCCGCAATATAAGCTGCACCGTATTCGCCACTGGATAGCGATCCCGCTGGGCTTTATGCTGTTCTGGCACGACACCTGGCTGCCCGGCCCGGAAAGCATCGTCAGCCAGGGTTCGCAGATTGCCGGCTTCAGCGCCGACTATATCTGGGATTTGGTAACCCGCTTTATTAACTGGAATATGATTGGCGCGTTCTTCGTGCTGCTGGTTCTGTGGCTGTTTATCAGCCAGTGGCTACGGGTAACGGTATTTGTCTCAGCAATTATGATTTGGCTGGTCGCCAGTCCGCTGCTACCTTCGTTTACCCTTTGGCCGACAGGTCAGCCGACGACCGCGGCGGCGAATAACGCGCCAAATACCGGTGGCGGGGCAATCGTCGCGACCAACGCCGCCCCGGCGAATAACGATATCCCGGCGCAAACGGAGCCGCCGACATCGGCCAATCTGACCAACTGGCTGAATACCTTTTACGCCTCTGAGCAGAAACGCAAAACCACGTTTCCTGATGCGCTCCCGGCCGATGCCCAGCCGTTTGATGTCTTGATCATCAACATCTGCTCGCTCTCATGGTCGGATATCGAAGCAGCGGGATTGATGGAGCATCCGCTGTGGAAGCATTTTGACCTGCTGTTCAAAAACTTTAACTCGGCGACCTCTTACAGCGGGCCGGCAGCGGCGCGTCTGCTGCGCGCCAGCTGCGGCCAGCTCTCTCACGCCAACCTTTATCAACCCTCAGGCAGCGAATGCTATCTGTTTGAAAACCTGGCGAAGCTGGGCTTCACCCAGCAACTGATGCTCGGTCACAACGGTGTCTTCGGCGACTTCCTGAAAGAGCTTCGTTCGTTGGGCGGTATCCAGAGCCCACTGATGGATCAAAGCGGCCTGCCGGTCATTCTGCAGGGCTTTGACGGCTCACCGGTCTATGATGACCAGGCGACGCTGAACCGCTGGCTGCAGTCGCTGGATAAGCTGAATACGCCGCGCACGGCGACCTTCTACAACACGCTGCCGCTGCACGACGGCAACCACTATCCGGGCCAGAGCAAAACCGCGGACTATAAAGCCCGTGCGCAGAAGTTCTTCGACGAACTGGACAGTTTCTTTACTGAGCTGGAGAAATCGGGACGCAAGGTGATGGTCATCGTCGTGCCTGAACACGGCGCGGCATTAAAAGGCGATAAAATGCAGGTCTCCGGTCTGCGCGATATTCCCAGCCCATCCATTACCAACGTGCCGGCGGCGGTGAAATTCTTCGGCATTAAGGCAAGACATCCCGATGCGCCGATTATCATCAGCCAGCCAAGCAGCTACCTGGCGGTTTCTGAGCTGGTGGTTCGCGCCCTCGACGGCAAGATGTTTGATGAGAATGACATCAACTGGCAGCAGTACATTGCCAACCTGCCGCAGAGCGCGGCGGTGTCGGAAAACTCCAACGCCATCGTCATTCAGTATCAGGGTAAACCGTATGTTCAGTTGAACGGCGGCAGTTGGGTACCTTATCCGCAATAAAACGAAAAAGGCCGCAGGATGTTCCCCCTGCGGCCCCGTTCGGGCGCATGCTGCCACTTAGGCAGACAGATGCCCACCGGTCGTCTACTTGCGATTATCCATCCAGCTCACGATGATGCTGACCAGAATGCCAGCAATGATCGGAGCCGCCAGATCGTCCCACAGCAGCAGACCCCACTGAGCGAGCGTCATACAGCCGCCTTATTGCAATGGCAACCGTTCGCGGCTATCCTCGAATTGTCTAGGTTCGAGATTAGCCCCCGAAACGTTGCCAGGTTATACCAAACAACGTGCGGGGGTTTTCTCTTTCCAGCAACCCATCAATCGATGCCGCCGGGGTTCAAGCCCCCGCAACATTGCGCCTCACCGGGCGAGCCCGGCTTGCCGACAATTCTACTGGCCCGATCGGCTACCCGCACTCCGCCATTACACACCATGCGAGACGCATTCCAGGAAAGTGTTTTGTTGCTGCAACAAAACGAAAAAGGCCGCAGGATTTTACCCCTGCGGCCCCGTTCGGGCGCATGCTGCCACTAAGGCAGGCAGATGCCCACCGGGTCGTCTACTTGCGATTATCCATCCAGCTCACGATGATGCTGACCAGAATGCCAGCAATGACCGGAGCCGCCAGATCGTCCCACAGCAGCAGACCCCACTGAGCGAGCGTCATACAGCCGCCTTATTGCAATGGCAACCGTTCGCGGCTATCCTCGAATTGTCTAGATGCGAGGTTAGCCCCCGAGACGTTGCCAGGTTGATACCAAACAACGTGCGGGGGTTTTCTCTTTCCAGCAACCCATCAATCGATGCCGCCGGGGTTCAAGCCCCCGCAACATTGCGCCTCACCGGGCGAGCCCGGCTTGCCGACAATTCTACTGGCCCGATCGGCTACCCGCACTCCGCCATTACGCACCATGCGAGACGCATTCCAGGAAAGTGTTTTGTTGCTGCAACAAAACGAAAAAGGCCGCAGGATGTTACCCCTGCGGCCCCGTTCGGGCGCATGCTGCCACTAAGGCAGGCAGATGCCCACCGGTCGTCTACTTGCGATTATCCATCCAGCTCACGATGATGCTGACCAGAATGCCAGCAATGACCGGAGCCGCCAGATCGTCCCACAGCAGCAGACCCCACTGAGCAAGCGTCATACAGCCGCCTTATTGCAATGGCAACCGTTCGCGGCTATCCTCGAATTGTTGAGGTTCGAGATTAGCCCCCGAGACGTTGCCAGGTTGATACCAAACAACGTGCGGGGGTTTTCTCTTTCCAGCAACCTATCAATCGATGCCGCCGGGGTTCAAGCCCCCGCAACATTGCGCCTCACCGGGCAAGCCGGCTTGCCCACAATTCTACGGCGCCCTTCAGATCTCAGCACCCAGCTCGACTGCGTTATTCGAGGCGCATTCCACAGTTTACGACCGTTCTTTCTTTGCCAGCCATACCAGCAGCTTCAGGCTGGCGGAGTAATAGTCGTCCTGGGAATTAATCTGCGGCTCGGCCTGCTCTTCACCAAGGGTTAAATCGCGTACCGCCAATAGCCCGCCGGTCATAAACCACGGCGCGGCCTCATTGGTATTGACGTTTATCCAGGCCGGCGTCTGCAGACGCGGATAGCGCTGAAACCAGTTTTTCCACGGCGTCAGCAGGCTGCTTTGCGGGTCGTCCCAGTAGACATACATAGGAATGCGGATAGCATCGAAGCTCATCCGCGTCGGCCACTCTTTTGCCGGCTCCATCTTGCCGTCCGCTCTTAAGGCGACCCAGTCGCTGGGTAGCTGCGATTTCCCCCACGCCATTTTCCCCAGCAGCGCCTGAGCATCACTCTTCAGCTTTCGCCAGGCGGTCAAATGAGTACGCGCCGCGAAGGCCTGCCAGGCGGGAAAGATAAAGTAGGATGGATTCAGATTCAGATGGTCGTTGAGATAAAATCCCTTTGCGCCCGGGAGCATCACCTGACGGTCGGCGAAGGTCACCACCGTATGCTTCAGCAGCGAAGCGGTTATCGCATCCGAAGCGGTACCGTAGGTTTTTTCATGCCACTGCTGCTGCGCGCGCAGCAGCGCCCAGGCAATCAGGGTATCGCCATCGGTGGCGTCATTTTTATCCGCCACTGGATCGGGCGCCACCGGGTTATAGCGCCAGTAAAACAGCCCGTTATCTTTGTTGCGCAGGGTTTTATCTGTCCACTGCCAGAGCTTGTCAAAGGCGGGACGATCGTCGTTGGCCACCGCTAACAGCATGGCAAAACCCTGCCCTTCAGTATGAGAGACGTTGCCGTTACCGGTATCAACAATACGCCCGTCCGGCATCATAAAACGCGATTTATAACTTTCCCACGCCGTATCGGCCCACGCGTGGGGAAGCATCATCACCGTCGTGACCACGACTGTCGCTAAAGCACGCAAGGACATAAATTCACCCATTAGGGATGGAAGTAAAGAAACTGAACGTCAGAGACTGAAAACAGCCGCTCACGCTGTAAAACCACGTGCGCCGCGCCGCCCTGTCCCTGTAACCAGCGGGAATAGAGCCCCTCGAGTATGGCACAAAATGCATTACACCAGCGGATGCGCCGCACTTCATGGCGGCTGACCGGCAGAGCCTGATGGCGTAATCGCAGGCCTTCATCGTTCACCTCGACGCTGACGAAGCCCCACTGAAAGCGGCTTAGCAGCGCATTCATGTTGGTCTCCAGCTGGCCGAGAGTCTCAGACTCCGGCAGCGGATGTTCATCGGCCAGCGCCTCGCCCATCTGCCGCAGAAAGGGCTGGCTCTCCAGCTCACCCGCGTTGTTGACCATACCATCAACCATAATGAGCAGCAGATCGAACCATCCGGCAGGCGTTTGCTGCTGCTGAAACCACGTCATAACCTGCGCGTTATTATTGTCCGTCACGATCAGTTATCTCCCAGCATGTAGCGGATATAGAGACCAGCGGTGCTCTCGTTATAATCGCCGAAGGTGTCATAGCCAACCTGACCACCGAGCGTCATTTGTTTGTTGACTTTGTAATCTGCGCCGGCGCGTAGGGTATAGCCGATACCGCTCTTCGAAGTGGCTGAATAGTAGGCTTCTTTGGCAAAACCGTTGCTCACTGCGGTCTCGAGGGCCTGCTGCCACCCGGCGTTAGTCGGGAAATAAGCGCTCTTATCCTGGCTATAGGATTGATAGCCCACCGAGCCGCCAAGTTTCATCGTCCAGTTGTCATATTTTTCCGTCAGGCTCACCGGCAGCGATACGCTGACGTAGTTCTGCGGGCTGAAGTAGCCCCCTTGCCCGTAGGTGAAGTAGCTCAGGTTTTTCGAGTAATCCATGTAACTCATGCTCAACCCGGTCTGCAGCTGACGATACTCATCGTGGTAAGGCCGCAAATAAACTCCGGCGTTGGCGTTTATGCTGGTATTGCTGGCGACGTTTTGTCCCAGGTAGCTATAGCCCCCGCCGCCGACGTAGAAACCGGCATCGCCGTCGTCATAGCTTAGCTGCAGGGTACCGCCGTTTTTGGTCACCTGCCCCCAGGTCTTGCCGGAATAGGAATCCTTCAGCCCTACCCAGGAGAGCAGACTGTCGGTCAGCGACCGACGCTCGCCGGTAAAAATCAACGACAGATAGTTGGTCAGCTTCGGCGACCACTTTACGCCGCCCACCACGGTATTTAGATCCTGGCCCAGAGGCGTGCTGCCGATATCGACGCGGTATTCGTCGCCGCTCAGCGCCAGAGCCAGCTCCACGCCGTTGGCTTTTTGTGAATCGGTTGAGCCGCTCGCCTGATCGACATTCGGTTTCAGGCTGGAAGAGGCCAGATAGCTGGCGACCTGCCCGGAATCGTAAGTTCCGAGTTTCGCCAGATTCTCCATGCCGCTGCTGGTGGTGGCGTTAAAGTCAGAGGCCTTGAGCGTGCCCAGACCGCTCAAGGCTTCTGCCCCCGGATTGTTGGCAAAGTACGTCGTGCGCTCGGTCGCGGTCATCGCCGCAATCGCCGCCTGCTCGCTGGTCGCGGTGGAAATCATATTGGAGACTGCATTGGATAGCGGGTTCGCGCCGTAACGCCGCCAGGCGTCGCCGGTCGCCGTCCCCGCGTTCAGCGTAATCGGCGTAACGGTAAAATCGAAACGCGAATCACCAAACGGCGATGAGGACCAGGTGAGCGGGGTTTTTATCTCGCTGAGCTTACTGGTGCCGGATTCGCCGTCGCGACCGCGAACCTCCATGCCCCCCTGCAGCCAGGTGCCGGTTTTTTCCTGCAACGTCTCCATCATGGTATCCACCTGGCGCAGCATCCGGGTCTGGGCGGTTTCGACCGGCAGATCGGTGCGCTGGATCCCCGGCAGCGCGCCGCCATCCCCGGTCGATACCTGAGAGACCTGCCACGGCATATATTGCCCGTAGGCGGAGGCCGCACGCGTCGCCCCGGGGGTACGCGAAACGCCGACAAACGGATTATCCGCCGCCAGCGCGCCGCCCACGGTCGGCGTTTGCGCGCCATTGCTGCTCTGTTGTCCCAGCAGCCTGCCGCGGGCGCTGCGCAGGTAAGTCATCGCCTGCTGATGATGCCCCTGCGACTCGGCAACGCGCGCCAGCAGCAGCAAACGGTCCGGCGAATTATCCGGGCGCAGTCCACCCGCCAGCTGCGCCGCCCGTTCGCTATTCCCCGCCGAGAGTGCGACATCAATAGCCCCGCTGCGCGCATCCTGCGTCGGCGTATCGCGGGTCATCAGATAGTCATAGACGACACCGGCCTCTTTGTTCATTTTGCCGCTCTGATAGAGCCGCGCCATAGCGAACATCAGATCGGTATTTTGCGGGTCGTTCTGCATCGCGCCCATCAGCTTGTCATACGCTGCCGCGTAGTTGCCCTGCTCGCGCAGATGGTCCGCTTCGTTAATCACATAACCGTTGCGAATACTGGCCAGCTGCGTCGGCGTACTGCTTGCCTGCAGCTGCGGGTTAGTGAGCAGACTCTGCGCTTCGGTTGTCAGGCCCGCCTGGTTAAGTACCGTCACCTGATCGGCATAATCCCCGGTATTACCTGAGATACCGCCGTTAATATTGTTGCGCACCAGCGATACCGCGGTGGTGACATCACCACTCTGGGCCAGCAGCCGCGCCAGTTTACCCACATCCGCCGGGGCTTCAGGCGGCGTTGCGGTCATCGTCCTGAGCGTATTAGCAGCGGCAACGGTATTGCCCTGCGCCAGATAGCTCTCCGCCGTCGCCAGCTGCAGGTTGTAGTTCACCCGTTGTTTCAGGTCGCGCATCTGGCTGGTCTGACTGGCGGGGGGAATTCTTGCCAGCAGGGTTTGCGCCTGCTGCCAGCCGCCGTTCTCGCTGGCAAAAAGTGCCGCAGCGTACAGCGAGCCGGCGCCGGCGCCGGGACGCCAGGCGGCGCCCATAACCGCATTTGCCTCACCGTCGTTACCGGCTTTTTGCAGCATACGGGCCAGATCGAGGCGCATCCACGCATCGTCCGGATAGCGAGAAAGCCCCTGGCGCAGCATGGCGATAGCCGCCGTCACGTTACCGGCGCTGGCCTGCTCCTGCGCCTGGCGACGCAGCGAATCGCCGGGCTGTCCGATGACCACCCGCGGCTGCAGTTTTTGCTGCAGGCTTTCCGGCAGCGTGCGCAGCATCGCCTGCGCTTCTGCCGTTTTATTCTGTTCGCGCAGAACGTAATAGAGATTCTCCCGCGCCGGGCCGTTTTGCGGCTGGTCGTTGAGCAGCGCCCGTAGCGTTTGTTCGGCCTGCGGCAAATCTTTGTTATGGCGCAGAACGTCGGCGCGGAACAGCTTCGCCGCCGTGCCCTGCGTCCCGCTCTGCTGCGCCAGCGGCGCAGAGAGCGCCAGCGCCTGGCTAATATTCCCTTGCTTGTAAGCCTGCTGCGCCTGGGCGAGCTGCCCGTAAAACAGCGCATCCGCCGCCTGCTGACGACGGGTTTCCGAGCCATCGCCGCCGAGATCCGCCGCCCGGCTCAAATACTGAGAGGCCGCCTGAAAATCGCCGCTGCGCTGGGCGATATAGCCCATTCCGGCCAGCGCGTCAGCGTCCTGCGGGTTGCTTTGCAGAACCTGTTCAAACTGCTGCTTCGCCGCGGCGGTATTGCCGCTGTTGAGGTCAGAATAGCCCTGGCCGCGCGCCTGGCCGCTGCGCCGTTCGCGAAAGTAGTTCTGGACTTCAGTATCCTGCGGATGACGCTGCATCCAGGTGTCGTAAAACGGCTCATCCCCCGGCTGCGGCCCCAGCCACAGCAGCGCCTGACGCAGCCCGCTATCGGCTTCTTTGCTGCCGCTGGCCATCGGCTCCAGCATGGCGATGCCTTCCCGGCGGGTCTCTTCGCGCCAGGTGAGCACTTTGCCCAGGGCAACGCGCGGCGCGTTCTCCTGCGGATGCTGCGCGACGTATTGACGTAGTTCGCTCAACGCCTGTGGGTAGAGCGCCTTGTCGCTGGCCATGGTCATATAGTATTCGGCCGCCAGCCCGGAAGGCGGAACGTTGCCGTTAAACATACTCCGCCAGGTCGCCAGCGCGGCGGGAACATTGCCGCTGCGCGCCTGCTGTCTGGCCAGAGTGAGCTGTCCCTGCGGCACCTGCGCCATTTTTTTTGCGCTATCCAGATCCTGTAGTCCGGGGCTGTCGGGCGCCGCTTTCTCCAGCCGCGCCCGCCACTGGGCTGCGGCCTGCAGATTGCCCCCCTGCTGCGCCCATAGCGCCATCAGGTACAGCGCCTGAGCGTTGTTGGCATCCACCGATAGCACTTTTTGCAGCGATTCCATCGCCAGTTCGTCATGCGATTTTTCGTGCCAGTAGTTGGCCTGTGCGAACAACGCTTGTAGCGCGGCATCGTTACCCGCCGCGTGCGCTCCGCCGAATGCGCCAAGCGTCAGCGCGCCGGACAGGCACAGCGTAGAAAATTGACGGGCTGCATGGGTATTCATTCTGCTGGCTCTTTTCATTGGCTCTCTCCCGAATCCAGGCGCTTACGAGCATGACGTTTAAACATGGCGGTCAGCGCCAGACCCAGAATCGATGTCGTAATCAACCCCAGCACCGCCAGCAGCCCGGAGTGCTGATTGGCGTACCATACCGCCATCATGTACCACGGCATCTGGCCGCTGGGGAACGGCGTGCTGACCTGGAAGCTACGCACGCCGTTATCGCTGGTGATCACTGCCGTATCGCCGCGAATACCGGCATTGATACGCGGGGAATTAAGATCGTCTTCCAGTTTCGCCAGCTGATCGTCGCTGCTGGCCATCGCCACCACCACCACCCGCTGCGGGTTCCACGGTGAGCGATAGCTGATAAAACCGCGCCAGGCGCTGCTGGAGGAGAAATAGCGATCGGCATCGACGCCGTCGGAAGCCCAGTCGCCGCTCAGCCTGCGCTGAATCTTTTCCCACAGCGTCGGTTCACGTACGCTCAGCAGGTTATCGACCGGGGCGTAGGGGGAATGGGCCAGCAGGCGCTGGTTAAACGCTTGTTGCTCGAGGGAACTGACCGCCAGCACGTCGCGATCGCGCAGCAGCGGCGCATTGGCGCCGCCGTCAGGAACGCCCAATATTACGCGGTTGTTGGCTAACGCTTTGCCGGTTGAATTACCCGAACGGGCTGCCAGATTCAGCATCATCGCCACCTGGGTTTCCGAAGGCTGTTCCGGCAGCAGCAGCGTAGTTTGCGAATAATCCGCTAACCGGGAGAACGGGAACGAAGCGCCGACAAAATAGGAAAGATTCGGCAGCAGCGAGAAGTGCCGCGTACCGCTCAAATCGATCCACGAATCGTCGGTGATTCGACTCTTGATAGTGCTGTTCAGCAGGAGCGAACAGGGCGCGTTATCCTTCGGCACCAGGTTGAAATAGAGAGATAGCTGGTTATCACCGTAAATCAGATACGGCGCCAGCGGGATAGTAAACCGTTCCTGACGCGCGTCGCCGCCCAGATGCCGCCAGAGCTTCTCCAGCGGCCCCTGTTTGTTCATCGGTAGATTATTAAGGAAGGTGTTGTTCAGCGTCACGCTCAGCAGCGACTTATCCTCGTTAATCCAGTTCTCCGACGGGAAACGATAGCCAATTTGCAGGGGGATAGTTTCTCCATCCCACAGATAAAGATCCGGCGCGGCGCGAAAGGCCACGCGCAGCGGTTCATGCCACACGCCGCTAACGGTCATACTTTGATCCTGACGGATCAGCTCGCTGATTTTTACCGGACGATCGGTGGCGATCCAGCGCGGCGCATCGTAGGGCTTGCCGACGGGAATCGCCTGCGGATCCACGGTCATGCTGGCCGTCTGCGGGGCGAAATCGCCGCGGGTCAGGCGCCACGCGGCCATGCGCAGTGCGGCGTCATTCTGGCCGACGATCAGCAGCAGCTTATAAGCCGGATTACCGGGATTTTCCACGATCCGCAGCAGCGGTTTGTCGGTTTGCGGCAGCGTCAGGCCGCCCACCCGATCCCCGGGATGACCGATGATAATCCCATGTTTCTCGGGCAGGCGATCGCGCAGCGCGTCAAAAGCGATGCCGCGATAGTCGGCCTGAATACCCAGCCATGACGACACCAGCGCCGCTGCGCTGAAAATATCCGCCGTTGGTTTCTCCGGATACGCGATAGCGATATCCGCTGGCGTCATCTGCATACGGTCGAAAAACGGGCGCGGGAAGTGGCCCAAATCGTTGCTGATATTGAGCTGCTGGCTCTCCCAGCTAAAGTGGGAGCCGGGCAGAATGGTTACCCGCGAGGTGTCGTGAATATCGAGCCGGCACTGCAGCGCATCGCCGTCGTTAATCTTAAAGCTCAGGTTGTTGCTGGACACCATCAGCGCCGCCGGGATATCCAGCTGGTAGTGCGAAATATCCTCGCCATCAGCCCCCAGCGGCAAGGTGCCGAGCGGCTGGCCGTTGAGCATTAATTGCAGCGTGGCGTTGCGGGACGCCATCTCCGGCGAAACCTTGACCTCCAGCATCAGCTGGGCGTGGGTGACCACCTGATCGGAGGGGAGCGTAAAGCTGGCGCCGCCCTGATTTTGTCCACCGCTGAGGATAATGCCGTCCGGCATGCCCATCTGCATCAGGTTAAGATTACCGCCAACGATCGGCGTAAGCGGTACCGTATCAGGGACAACAGGCGTTATCGGCGGCAGCGCGGGTAGCGAATCCGGCTGAGCGGCGTTTGCCGACGCGGCTTCCGTCGTCGCCGGTGAATTCGCTTCGCTAGCGGGCGCCGATGCGCTGTTCGCAGCCGCATCTGGAAGCGGAAAGTTAAGCTCCGGCAATGAATCTGCGGGCATCTCCTCGCTGTGCAGCGCTGGCGCAGAGAGCACTCCAACCAGCAGCGCGAGCGTCGTTAAGGATTTCATAGACTGCCATCCTCCTGCGCGGGGTTTGCCGCAGAGGGCTGACGACGCTGGCTGCGGCGCGTCTTCCACGTCAGCCAGAAGAGTTCAAATACGCAGCGTAAAATCGTGGCGAAAGAGCGGAACGGGTTGTCCTGCGGGCGCGGCGGATTAATCCACGCATCGGCGCGGGCCAGCACCACCCGCACCAGTTCACGGCGACGGGAAAGCTGAATGTTTTCATCAAATTGCAGGCGGATAAACCGATCGTCAGCGGTGACCTGGCGTACCGGGATCGAAATCGCTCCGGACTGAAGAATTAGCTCAATCTCTTCGATTTCATCCTCCAGGTGACGCTTATCCGGCGCGCTTACGCGGCAACCGCCCATGGACAGATCTGCGGTGTGGCTGCGGGAGACAATGCCGCTGGTGTAGTGGATAAGCACCGGGATATCGACATCAATACGAATCGTTTTTCGTACCTGACGGGTTTCGCGCGCCACGGCAATGGCGGCCAGCAGGAAAATCAGGCTGTAAATCCCCCAACCGACGTTCAGCGCGATAACGTTCGGGTCTGAGCCAAAATAGTCGTGACCGATGGCGCGGACGATACCAACCACCACCCCCAGGCCCAGCAGGCAGGCGACGACCAAGTGTGGCCTGACGACGGTAAAGTCGAAGTAGCCCACGTCCAGCAGGCCGCCTTTATCGGTCACGTTGAATTTTCCGCGTTTGGGGAAAATCATGGTGACCAGCGTTGGCAGCACCAGGTGGAAGGCCAGCACGATATCGTAGATTTCGCCCCAGAAACTGTAGCGATAGCGGCCGTTCATGCGCGATCCGACATAGATCGCGAGGAACAGATGCGGCAGCGCGTAGGAAACAATCAGGCTCGCCGAGGAGTAGATGATATTCAGGTTGAACAGCAGATAGGCCAGCGGTGCGGTGACAAAGACCACGCGCGGCAGAGCGAACTGATAATAGAGCATGGCGCTGAGGTAGCACAGGCGCTGCTGGAACGTTAGCCCACGCCCAAGTAGCGGGTTATCCAGACGGAAAATTTGCGTCATCCCGCGGGCCCAGCGGGTACGCTGAATGACGTGCACCACCAGGCGTTCGGTAGCCAAACCTGCCGCCAGAGGAATATCCAGGAACGCCGATTTCCAGCCCAGACGCTGGAACTTCAGCGCGGTATGGGCGTCTTCGGTGACGGTCTCAACCGCAAAGCCACCGATCTGCTCCAGCGCAGCGCGGCGAATAACCGCGCAGGAACCGCAGAAGAAGGTCGCATTCCAGTTGTCGTTTCCCTGCTGAATCGGACCATAAAACAGCATCCCTTCGTTGGGAATATTGCGGCCGACGGAGAGATTGCGCTCGAAGGGATCCGGCGAGTAAAAATAGTGCGGCGTCTGCACCAGCGCCAGCATCGGGTCTTTGAGGAATCCCCCCACCGTTGCCTGCAAGAAGACGCGGGTTGCCACGTGGTCGCAGTCAAAAACGCAGATCAGCTCGCCGTTGGTTAGCGTCATCGCGTGGTTGAGGTTGCCTGCCTTGGCGTGTTTGTTATCGTTGCGGGTGATATACCCTACCCCAACGTCGGCGGCGAATACCGCGAATTCGTTACGCTTGCCGTCATCCAGCAAATAGATTTTTAATTTATCTTTTGGATAATCAATACATTGCGCAGCGAGCACGGTATCACGCACCACTTCAAGCGGTTCGTTATAGCTGGGAATATAGATATCTACCGTCGGCCACTGGCTCATATCATCGGGCAACGGGACGATTTCACGCTTCAGCGGCCAGACCGTTTGCAGGTAGTTCAGCAGCAACATCACCCAGATATAGACTTCCGCCAGAAACAACCCCATTCCCAGAATCGCTTCGATGGTGGAGTTGAAATGCAGGGTCTGCGTCAGACGAAAATACATATAACGGGTCGACATCAACAGCGATGTCACCACCATAATGACGGAAACGCTGCGGTTTTTACTGAAACCCATAACAAAGAGAATACCGATGCTCAGCAGGCCAAAAATAGACTGCTTTTGGCTGTCCATCGGCGTAATCACCACCAGCACGGCAATGGGCGCAAGCACCAGTACCAGCGCCCAGAAAAGCGTTTTTTTCATTCAGCAGCCCTGCAGTTAAATTAAAGACCTGACCTGCGAGGCTGGCTGTGCACCGTGCCGTCGCCGATATTGATACCCAACTGCGCAGAGATTTTTTTGGCAATAATTTCAATATCAAAGGCGGCTGCGGAGGATGAGTTAAAGTCGAGGATCGACTTCTGGGAGGCATTTGCCTCCACCACGCTTTCATCACGATGAATAATGCCCAGCAGACGATCGCCCAGCTTTTCTTCCATCAACGCCGTGACATCGCGACTGACCTGGCGACGGTTATCGCTCTGGTTAATCACAAAATAGTGACCGTGTTTAGCGTTGAGAGCGCCTCCGGTCAGGCGCTGCTTTTCCACGTGCGACAATGCGGACATCGATGCGGTATCCGCCAGCAGCGGTACCAGATGCATGTCGGCCAGCGAAGTCAGCGCCTTTAGCGCGGGTGAAGGACCCGGCGGCAGGTCGGCAACGGTAATCAGCCCAGGGTAGTTAAGCAGTGCCGCCAGCCCGCGCGTCAGGAAATGCGCGTCATGGGTCAGACGCTCATCGAACGCCTGTCGCTGCGCCTCGCTCACCTCGCCGTAGGGCAAAACGAAAATATTGCTGCCGGCGCTTAACACGCACTGGCTCCAGTCATGGAGCTCCAGCGCTTTTGCGGCATACCCACGCTCATCGCCGAGAGGCACGCCAAAATGCAGGCGCAGCGCGTTCTGCACATCAAAATCCAGAGCGAGGACTTTGCTGCCTGCGCGGGCCAACGCCCAGGCCAGGTTTGCCGCCAGGGTCGTCTTTCCTACGCCGCCTTTCGGCGAACACACGCAGATCAACGGCATGTCGCAATCCTTTCTAAGAGTGATTTCAGGGGCTGATCTTTATCTTTCGCCGCTGGCGCCACCGTTTTTGCCGCAAAGAGATGGGCAAAACCGTCCACCGTCGGCGCTATCGCCGGGCGAGGTCTGACAGCCGGAGCTGGCACGTGGCCAGATAGCGGCGCAACAGGTTGCGATACGGCTGTCCGGAACGCTTGCCCGGTCGCGGCCTCGCCTGCCTGCACTATCGGTTCTACGGCAACCGGAGCAATATGACTCACCGCGGGCACAGGCTGCGGCGCGGATGGGGCGACAGGGTCGGGAATCATTACCGACGGCGCAACCGACGATGCCGCCGGCGCGGTCTGAATGGCTGTCCGCTCCACCTGATGAAACATATTGGCCGGCACCAGCTGCGGCAGGGGTAAAGATACCGATCCTCCCATAGCCAAAGAGGATGCTTGCTCGGCAGGAATAAGCTGATTGAGAATAACCCAATCGCCTTTTTCACCGGCGCCGGTTTCTGATGAGAGGTCCTTGAATGGGAGACTGTGTGTCCGCGTCTTTTCCTTAAAGCGCTGCAAATCATCATAATGGTTCATAGATAACCTCATGATTTTAAATACATCATATTTAATCTGTTTTAATTGTCATGCTATGCCGCCAGAGCATAGTTTAATGGGTTGTTTTTTGGGGAGTTACGCCCGTCACGATACGCTAACTTTAGTATTAATTTGATTATTTTGAATAAGCCTGACTGGTTTAATTCCATAGCGGTAGTGCGGCTACACTAACAGCTCTTTTTCAAAATGATAGCCCCATTTTTTGGGCGGCAGCGTCATCAATCCCCCCGCAACCTGCCGGGCTATCAGCAGACCGTAGTTTTTTATGCCGTTTAACTTTTAAAAACCGTGTAATACGCGCCGACTGAATACGAAAGAGAAAACATTTTAATATTTTTTAATGTCTTTAGTAATCACCTGCCACGCTTAATTAAAATAATAAATAACACCGCGGCGCAAAATAAATAGCTCAGGATGTTAGCTAAAAACCAGGAATATAAAGCGTTGACCGAACAACAAGGAACAACTTCATGAATCACCTTTGCTGCTTACCCGCTCCAACCAAAGAAAGAACGAAGACAAAACAAAATATTTTCATGTAGTTATCTCGATTTCCCGCAATAACTATTGTACTGGCGTAGGGTGCCAGCATTGTTCGTTGTAGGTTTGTTCCAACAGCGCTGAGTCCGGGCTAAAAAAAGCCGAAGCACAGGCTTCGGCTTTGATTATCGGTTACCTGGATCAGCTCAGCGGCTTCTCGCCGTTTTGATCCTGGTCGACCGCAAAGCAGGCCACCAGCTGGCCGCTGTAGTCTTTCAACTGCGGTTGAAGCTGGGTACATGGGCCAAAACGGCGGCGACAGCGGGCGTTAAACGCGCATCCAGGCGGCGGATTCAGCGGGCTCGGCAGCTCGCCGGTGAGCTTGATACGCTCGCGGCGGTCATCCGGATTCAGACGCGGCGTGGCTGACAGCAGCGCCTGAGTGTACGGATGCTGCGGGTTATTGAAGATTTGATCCTTCGTCCCTTTCTCCACGCAGCGGCCCAGATACATCACCATGACTTCATCAGCGATATGCTCCACGACCGACAAATCGTGAGAGATGAAGACGTAAGAAAGCCCCAGATCCTGCTGTAAATCCATCATCAGGTTCAGCACCTGCGCGCGCACCGAAACGTCCAGCGCGGAGACCGGTTCATCGGCAATCACCACGTCCGGGTCCAGCATCAGACCGCGGGCAATCGCGATACGCTGACGCTGGCCGCCGGAGAACATATGCGGATAACGGTCGTAATGTTCGGTTTTCAGACCCACTTTCGCCATCATCGCCAGCGCCTTCTCCCGGCGCTGCTCTTTGCTCAAGCTGGTGTTGATCTGCAGCGGCTCCTCGAGAATCTGCCCCACCTTTTTACGCGGGTTAAGCGAACCGTAGGGATTCTGGAACACAATCTGGATTTTCTGCCGGCGCAGCTTCTGCGCCTGCGGATCGTGCTTCAACAGGTCCTGTCCCTGGTAGTAAAGCTCCCCGCCGGTGGGAATTTCAATCATCGTCAGCAGACGACCGAGCGTCGACTTGCCGCAGCCAGACTCCCCTACCACCGCCAGCGTTTTACCGCGTTCAAGGGTAAACGAAACGCCGTCCAGCGCTTTGACCAGGCGTTCCGGCGCAAACAGCCCCTTCTTCACCGGGTAGTATTTTTTCAGATCGGTGGCCAGCAACAGAGGCTGTTGCGTGATGGCCTCATGCGTACTCATAGCCCAGGCCTCCCGGCATCATCAAGTGGGTAATGACATTTCGACTGGCGACCGCCGTTAAGCAGGTTCAGCTCAGGTTCTTCACTGCGGCATTTGTCTGTCGCATAGGGGCAGCGCGGATTGAGCAAACAGCCGTTCGGACGGTCGTATTTACCCGGCACCACGCCCGGCAGCGAGGCAAGGCGCGCTTTATCCTGAGCGAACTCCGGCAGCGCGCGCAGCAGCGCCTGCGTATAGGGGTGACGAGGCGCGCGGAAGATATCCTTCGCGTCGCCGGTTTCCACCACCTGCCCCGCGTACATGACGATGATTTTGTGCGCCGCTTCGGCCACCAGCGCCAGATCGTGGGTGATCAGGATCAGCGCCATATTCTCTTTTTGCTGCAGCTCAAGCAGCAACTCAATGATCTGCGCCTGGATAGTCACATCCAGCGCCGTCGTGGGTTCATCGGCAATCAGCAGCTTTGGCCGACAGGCGATGGCCATCGCAATCATCACGCGCTGGCTCATACCGCCGGAAAGCTGATGCGGATAGACATCAAGACGCGAAGCCGGGTCGGGGATACCGACCAGCGTCAGCAGGTCAATAGCCCGCTGCACGCGGGTTTTCTTGTTGCCGCCCTGGTGCACCTTAATGGCTTCCATAATCTGGTAGCCGACGGTATAGCACGGATTCAGGCTGGTCATCGGGTCCTGGAAGATCATCGCCACTTCCGCGCCCACCAGCTGGCGGCGCTCTTTTTCGGAAATGCGCTTCAGGTCGCGACCGTTAAACTCCAGCTTTTCAGCCATCACCCGGCCGGGATAGTCAATCAGCCCCATAATCGCCAAAGAGCTAACCGATTTACCCGAACCGGACTCGCCGACGATACCAACCACTTCGCCCTGATTTACGCTGTAGCTCACGCGATCTACGGCGCGGAACGGCGTCCCTTCGTCGCCGAAGTGCACCGAGAGTTTATCTACATTTAATAACGCCATCTCGAACCTCTTACTGCTTCAGTTTGGGATCGAGCGCGTCACGCAGACCGTCACCCATCAGGTTAAATGCCAGCACCGTCAGCAGGATAGCGACACCGGGAAAGGTGACGACCCACCAGGCGCTCTGCGCGAACTGCAACACGTCGGAGAGCATCGTGCCCCACTCCGGTGTCGGCGGCTGCGCACCCATGCCAAGGAAGCCAAGAGCGGCCATATCGAGAATGGCGTTAGAGAAGCCCAGAGACGCCTGAACAATCAGCGGCGCAAGGCAGTTAGGAAGAATGTTGATAAACATCTGACGCATCGCGCCAGCCCCCGCCACGCGGGAAGCGGTGACGTAATCGCGGTTCACCTCTACCAGCACCGCCGCGCGGGTCAGACGCACGTAGTGCGGCAGGGCGACAAAGGTCAGCGCTATTGAGGCATTGACGATCGACGGGCCGAAGATGGCCACCAGCACCAGCGCCAGCAGCAGACTTGGCAGAGCCAGCATAATGTCGACAACGCGCATAATGACCGAGTCAATCACGCCGCCAAAATAGCCCGCGACAAGACCGAGCACCACACCGAGGATCAGCGATAGCACAACGACCAGACAGCCTACCAGCAGCGACAGGCGCGCGCCGTACATCAGGCGCGACAGGATATCGCGGCCAACGTCATCGGTGCCGAGCAGGTGGGACATGCTGCCGCCCTCCTGCCAGAACGGCGGAGCCAGCAGCGCATCGCGGAACTGATCCGCCGGATTGTAAGGCGCGAGGAAGTTGGCGAAGACGGCGATGATGATCATCACCGCGACATAGGCCAGCCCCACGACGGCGCCTTTATTACGTTTAAAATAGTGCCAGAACTCCTGCAACGGGGTCATTGGCACCGGCGCGGCGACAACTTTATTTTCAGTAACTTGTGACATGATGGCCCCTTACTTCTTATGCCGGATACGCGGGTTCACCACGCCGTACAATAGGTCGACCAGCAGGTTGACGAGAATAATCATCGTCGCCACCAGCAGCACCCCGCCCTGCACCACCGGATAGTCGCGGCGCTGCAGCGCATCAATCAGCCAGCGGCCAAGGCCCGGCCAGGAGAAGATGGTTTCGGTCAGGATAGCCCCCGCCAGCAGCGTACCGACCTGCAGGCCGATAACCGTGACCACCGGCAGCATCGCGTTACGTAAAGCATGCACGATGATTACCCGCATCCGCGTCAGGCCTTTCGCGCGCGCGGTACGGATATAATCCTCACCCAGCACTTCCAGCATCGACGAACGGGTCATACGCACGATCACCGCCAGGGGAATCGTCCCCAGCACCACCGCGGGCAGGATCATATGCATTACCGCATCAATAAAGTCGCCCGGCTCGCCCCAAATCGCGGTATCGATCAGCATAAATCCGGTCAACGGCAGGGTATCGTCAAGGAAGACGGTATCGCTGATACGCCCGGAAACCGGCGTCAGATTGAGCTGCACCGACACCAGCATGATTAGCATCATGCCCCACCAGAAGATGGGCATAGAGTAGCCGGTCAGCGCGAGGCCAACGGAGGTGTGGTCGAAGATAGAGCCGCGCTTAACCGCCGCCAGCACGCCCACCGGGATACCGACAATGACGGCAAAAATCATCGCGCAGACGCCCAGCTCCATCGTGGCTTTAAAGCGCGGTACGAACTCTTCCCAGACGGGAATACGGCTTTTCAGCGAGATGCCCAAATCACCGTGCATCACGCCCCAAATATAGTTGACGTACTGCTGCCACATCGGTTTATCAAGGCCCATCTCGGCCAGCAGCTGCGCGTGACGTTCAGGGGAAATACCACGTTCGCCCGCCATAATCATCACCGGGTCGCCGGGAATCATATGAACGAAGGCAAAAGTGAGAAGGGTAATACCGATAAATGTCGGGATGACAAGTCCCAAACGTCGGAGAATGAACTGCAACATAACCCGGATTCTCTCTAGTGACGACCCGCCTGGTGACAGGACGTCTGTATTGCTCACAAATGTCAATTCCCTCTCCCCAAGGCGGGGAGAGGGGAAACACGCTGTTATTATTCGATAGAGACGTTATCGAAGTGGTGTTTACCTAATGGATCGACCACGTAGCCTTTGACCTCTTTACGCACCGGCTCATAGACGGTGGAGTGAGCGACGATCAGCGCCGGCGCCTGGTCGTGCATCACAACCTGAGCCTGTTTGTACAGCTCAATACGCTTGTTGTGGTCGTCGGTAGCGCGAGCCGGTTGAATCAAGTCTTCAAACGGCTTGTAGCACCAGCGGGAGTAGTTAGAACCGTCTTTTGCCGCGGCGCAGCTAAACAGGGTCGCGAAGAAGTTATCCGGATCCCCGTTGTCGCCGGTCCAGCCCATCATTACGGTCTGGTGCTCGCCCGCTTTCGCGCGCTTGAGGTATTCACCCCACTCGAAGGTCACGATCTTGGCCTGGACGCCAACTTTAGCCCAGTCGGCCTGAATCATCTCAGCCATACGGCGCGCGTTCGGGTTATACGGACGCTGTACCGGCATCGCCCACAGGTCGATGGTAAAGCCTTTTTCCAGTCCCGCCTCTTTCAGCAGCGCTTTCGCTTTTTCTGGATCGTAGGTGTAGTCTTTAATGTCGTCGTTATAGCCCCACATGGTCGGCGGGATCAGGTTCTTCGCGGCCTGGCCGGCGCCCTGATAAACGGCTTTGATAATCGCTTCTTTGTTTACCGCGTAGGTCAGCGCCTGACGAACTTTGACATCATCCAGCGGCTTCTTCTCGGTGTTAAAAGAGAGGTAGCCGACGTTCAGACCCGGCTGTTCCAGCAGGGTGATATTTTTGTCTTCCTTCATGCGCGCGATGTCTGCCGGGTTCGGGTACGGCATGATCTGGCATTCATTTTTCTGCAGCTTAGCGTAGCGCACGGAAGCATCAGGGGTGATGGAGAAGACCAGGCGATCGATTTTCGGCTTAGTGCCCCAGTAACCCGGGAAGGCTTTATAGAGAATACGGGAGTCTTTTTGATACTGCAGCAGCTGGAACGGACCGGTACCGATTGGGTTGAGGTCCACTTTCTCCGGCGTACCGGCTTTCAGCATGTTATCGGTATACTCTTTTGACAGAATAGAGGCGAAGTCCATAGCGAGGTCGGCAAGGAACGGCGATTCCGGACGGGTCAGCACGAACTGGACGGTATTATCGTCCACTTTCTTCACTTCGCTAATCAGGTCTGGTAATCCCATGCCTTCAAAGTATTCATAGCTGCCGCCAGACACTTTGTGGTACGGGTTATTGGTATTTTTTTGTCTGTCGAATGAGAAAACGACGTCATCGGCGTTCAGCGTGCGGGTCGGTTTAAAATCTTTGTTATCCTGCCACTTCACGTCTTTACGCAGATGGAAAGTATAGGTTTTTCCGTCTTCACTAACTTCCCATTTCTCCGCCAGGCCCGGAATAACTTCCGTGGTGCCGGTTTTGAATTCTACCAGGCGGTTATAAATTGGCACTGAGCTGGCGTCATAGGTGGTACCAGAGGTGAAGAGCTGTGGGTTAAAGCCTTCCGGCGAACCTTCTGAACAATAAACCAGGGTCTTCGCTTGTACGCTTGCTGCGACGGTCATGGCAACCAGGCTCAGACCAAGCTTCAGCATCCCTGATTTCTTCAAGGAAATACTCATTATTCTGCTCCAAATGTGATGTTGTTTGCATATATCCGCCAGACCTTTATTTATTTTTATTCGTCATATTTCGAACTACGGATGCGTTGGCTGCGCTCGATCGCTCCAGTCACATAGCCATCTATGCTCCTGGGGATTCTCAAGCTTGCCGCCTTCCCGCAGCTCGAACTATTTAGAATATACCCGGTCCGGTCGGTGGTGCCCGAAAGCGTTGAGAGAGATGGGGATTCCTTTCGCAAAAACGACTGAGTTGCAGTACGGATTCTCCATGAAATGCCCCTCATGCCCTACAATCTGTCAACAGAATGGGGAAACGTCAATACAGCCAACCTGGTTTTACATCCGGGGTGAGAATCGGCAGGCAAAGATTAAAAAAAGTGCAATGCGCTATTTCCAGCAGAGAAATTTATGCTAGCGGCCAATAGACAGAATAAAGCCCTTTATATTTTTCAACAGGCAGTCATAAGCAATTCCAGGAAATGGTAAAAATTTCTTGCGATGTGACCAATATGTGAGCGATAAATAGCGTGAACGTTAAAACGCACAGCGGAAAATGCTGAAGTTATCCATAAGCTTCGCGAAAAAAGATCGGAGTATATATAAAAAAATACAATGGAAGATGTCACAAAACAGGGAATTGGCGGCAGGAAATGAGGATGGATGCGTTTTTTCACACTCTTAGCAGGCAGCGCCTTTTCCCCGAGGCGATGCTGCGCATCTGTCCGGGCTACCTGCCCGCAGACAATGCTGAACCTGTAGCCCGGGCAAGGCGTTTTGCGCCGCCCTCGGGAGCGGTGTGCGATGCGGCTAATTTCCCGGAGGCGATGCTGCATATCAGTAAAAGCTACAGATGCAAAAAAGCCTGCTCGTTGAGCAGGCTTTTGAATTTGGTCGGTGATAGAGGATTCGAACCTCCGACCCCTTCGTCCCGAACGAAGTGCGCTACCAGGCTGCGCCAATCACCGAATGCGGGCGCATCTTACTGCTGCGATACACACCCGTCAATGCCTTATTATGAAAAAGTCGCTCAAGCGGCGAGAAACTCGCCACTCCGCTACGGCTTTTTCGCCGCAGCGTCAGGAACGTGGCACCAGTTGTTATATTGGTTAATCCCGCCATCCGGCGAAGTATAGCCAAGACAGCCCATAATGGTGTCATACAGCTCTACGTGGCGGCGCGGCACCTTCATGGCTGCCTGCTGCTTCAGACGAGCAAAAGAGGCGGCATGATCGGGAGACGCCAGATACTTATCCGACATCCATACCATCATCGGCACGCGGAACTGCTCCGGCGGCGCCATCTTGCGAGGCGTACCGTGCAGGTGCTCGCGCTCATTAATGGACTCGCCGTGGTCGGCGGCATAGAAAACAATCGCTTTCTTATCCCGCAGCTGATCCAGCACGCTGACAATAAAGTGATCGACATAGGTCACGCTGTTATCATACGAGTTAATCAGCTCAGCCTTCGAACACTTATTATCGACGCCAACGCACTCCGGCTGCCACTGCGCAAAACTGCGCGGATAGCGCTGGGTATAGTTAAAGTGCGACCCTTTGGTATGCAGAATAATCAGATGCTTACCATTGGGATTCTTCGCCAGACCGCGCTTCATTTCGTCCACCAGCAGCATATCGTCAACGCTCTTGCCGCGGTTACTCGGCTCCGCGCCAATCTGCTCGCGATAGGCGATATTGTTCGCCATCGTGTTGCTGTAGAACCACATCTCGCTCTGCATGGCATACAGGTCGCCGGTAAAGCCAAGCTGATGCAGAACGGCAAAAACGTTCTGCTCTTTCAGCGTCCGCTGCGGATTATCATCCGCCCCGCCCTGACGGACGAACATACAGCGCAGGGACAGCTTAGTCGCGGTATCGCAGGAGTATCCGCGAAAAGCGACCAGGTTTTTCTCCTGCGCCAGCTTAGGCGTGGTATTACGGCTATAGCCCAGAATCCCCATATGATCCCAGCGGGTGGTTTCGCCGATGATAAACACCACGTAGGTATCGTCGAGCCCTTCGGGCGCCACGTAGGTAAATTTTTTCGCCGGATTAATCAGGGATTTAGTATCCGATGACTCATCAACCTGCGCCCACGCGTACAGCCCCAGCGCCGAAAGCCAGTTTGACGGCAGGTAGGAGTTAGCCACTACGCCGCCGTAGCTTGGCAGATCGACCTCTGAGCTCCGCTCGAAGTTCTTCTGACGGACCTCCAGCAAACGGATTGGCCCCCAGACCATCAATCCCGCCAGCAATACGATCGTAATATTCTTCATCCGCTGACCAGGGGTACGAATTTGCCGCAGCAGCGTGAAGCGGCAGCGGTTGCTCCAGATAAGCAGCAGCGGCAGCGCGCTCATCAGCACCAGCCAGAGGATCAGGTGCCAGCCGATCACCTCTCTGGATAAGTCGATGTCGGTGGTCATCACCGAGGCGATAATCCCGTAGCCGATCACCACGTTCAGGAAGGTCATGTAATAGCTGGCGGCAGCGGAGAATAGAACGACGATAGTCGCGAGGATACGCCAGACCCGGCGTCCGAACAGCGACAAAATACGCAGCAGAAAGAAGGTGACCAGGAAAGTCCCGACCAGTTCCACTGCCCCTGAGAGTCCTTTCCAGATGGTAAATTCCTGAGCGTACCCTTCGAAGCGGCGGAAGAGTACGGCAGCGTTCATAAACCAGCCGATGTACAGCGCCAGCCAGATACTGAGCTTCAGCTGCGTCATCGTTTTAATGTATTTCATGCAAAAAACCTGGAAAACGAAGAGATAAAACCGCCCGACTTAAGCAATATAAGTAAGCAGGTTAATAAAGTGCGTTTAGCTTGGTTATAAGAAACCTCTACAATGCGCGCTAAGTAGACCACAGCGGAAGGGAAAAGTATCAGGAGGGAATGTGATCCAACCAAACATTTACAAAACATTTGGTTGGATTGGCACTATTAGCTTAGGTGATTAATCATCGAGACCACGATAACGCCCGGTTTCAGGCATGCGCTTCGTGATAAATCTCACTTTTCGGCTGGCGGATGGTGGTCGATAGCGCCAGGGAGAGAATCAGCAGCGCAAAGATGACGCAGAAGGTCACGTAGAAACCGCCGAACAGGGACGCAATCAGGGAACCGCAAATGCTGCCGATACCAAAGCCGAGATAAATCACGCCGTAGTTTTTCGCCAGGTTATTGAGACCAAAGAATTCGCTGACCAGCGACGGGAAGACGGTAATCGTACCGCCGAAGTTAAAGGCCACGCAGGCAATGGCGGCGAAGAAAGTGGTGGCGTTCAGCGGAGCGAACAGCAGCGCCGCCATACCGATAAGCGAAACAACCTGCCCGATGGTAATCACTCGAATACGGGACATTTTATCAGACAGGATCCCCAGCACCAGGCGACCGCTAAGGTTAGCGATAGAGATCACCGTGACCGCGTTAGCTGCCGTCGCCACATCAAGGTGCACCATCCCCTGGGCAATATCTTTCGCCACGCCAATCACGTACAGGCCGCTCATGCAGGCGGTCAGGAACATTACCGCCAGCATCCAGTACTGTGGTTTACGCATCGATTCGGCAAGGGTGAAGTCGTTTTCGACGACGCCGTTGTTGGCGGTAGCGGTATGGTTCGGTGCGTCTTTCATCAGCGTCGCGCCGAACACAATCATCACCAGCACGATAGCGCCCCAGATAATAAAGGTTTTCTCAAGGCCGACCGTCGCCAGCAGATGGGAATCAATAAATTTAAAGCCCAGGCTGCCAAGCCCATAAGAACCGATGGAAAAGGCGGAGATCAGCCCCTTACGTTCCGGGAACCATTTGACGCAGTTTGACAGCGTGAGCAGATAGCCGGCGCCATCCGCCAGCCCCACCAGCAGGCCCGCGCTCAGCCACAGCATCATCAGGCTGTTTGAATGAGCGGTAAGGAAGAAACCGAGGCCCAGCAGAACGCCTGACGCCATGGTGACGCGTTTGACGCCAAAACGTTCCTGTAATTTACCCGCCACGGATGAGGAGAGCGCCAGACCAAGGCTTAGCAGGCCAAATGAGAATGCCACCTGGCTTACCGGTTCGTTCAGCTTGGCGGAAAGGGAACTATTGAACAAACTCCATGTATAAACCGATCCCAGCGCAAATTGCGTAATGATAGTGCCGAGCAGCGTGAGCCAGCGGGTGTATTGACGGTTTGCAGCGTTCATAGCAGTTGTCCTGAATAATTAACTGCCGCCACCATAACGAAGTCCCCTGTAAGCCTGGGGAAAAAAGGCATGAGCTGCCGCTACTGCGGAATGAAATGCATAAAAGACGGAATGAATGACATTGCAAAACATTCACGCCTTAAATATTTACTGCAAAGTTAGTGTCCACTATCGCTGCAAGATGCGTCAATGCTGTAACTGATACGTTAATAAATTAAATAAAACATGATACAAATAAATTAAAAATTGGCGCTCACGCCCATTAAATAGAGATAGTTTTCCCCGGAGGGCACATTATCCGCCTGCGATAGCGCCGCCCAGGCGGCTATATGGGGGTTAAGCGACATATCCGCGCCAAAGGTCACGTCCCGCCAGGCGCCATCCTGCGCGCGATTCGGCCCGCCAGAATCCGTCGTTAATCCCTGGTTATAGCTCACCTGCGCCCACGGATGTACGCCCCATAATTTCTGGTAATCGACCCGCCAGCCCAGCGTATTCACATAGCCGGCTCCGGCGGCATTTCGGCTAAGCAGCAGCGAAGTCAAATCGGTATGTAAACTGGCTACCGGACCGGACGTCATGCCCTCGAGCAGAGAGAAATTCCAGCCGACGCTCATCCCGCGGGCGCTATCTGCCGGGGAGACTGCCTTATTAAATGCCAGTCCTGAAGGATCGTCGGCCGCATTTATCCGCTCCGCGAGAATATCTTCATAGCGCGGTTGGTGATCGCTGTCCCATGTATA
Organism: Klebsiella sp. HN106; assembly: GCF_051209435.1. NCBI lineage: Bacteria > Pseudomonadati > Pseudomonadota > Gammaproteobacteria > Enterobacterales > Enterobacteriaceae > Klebsiella > Klebsiella sp. HN106. The sequence continues at coordinate 44,124 of NZ_JBLURD010000005.1, forward strand.
GCGTTCCGCTGTATTACTTTTTGTATCGATAGCGATATATTCCTGTTGCCAGGCATTCGCACCGGCAACACACGACGCCCAGACGGATACGCACGCCGGGACCAGGAATCCCCGGAGGCCATTGCATTTCTTTATTATCATTAATGCGACTCCAAAAAGAGCCGAAACGGCAAAGTTGCTGTGTTTTTTTATGGGGTGCCCTATTCCTGCTGTGGGAATAATAACCCTGTATTAACTATTATCTTTATCTTTCAGCCGTCAAGTTGAACGACTGATTTTTATGACAAAAGGGAGAGGCAGATGCAACGTTGCGGATGGGTCAGTCAGGATCCTTTATACATTGAGTATCACGATAGCGAGTGGGGCGTTGCGGAAAAGAATCCTCGTAAGCTGTTTGAGATGATTTGCCTTGAGGGCCAGCAGGCCGGACTATCGTGGATCACCGTGCTGAAAAAGCGTGAAAACTACCGCAACGCTTTTCACCAGTTTGACCCGGTTCGCGTCGCCGCTATGGGTGAAGAAGATATTGAACGTCTGCTTCTCGACGCCGGTATTATTCGCCACCGCGGTAAAATCCAGGCCATCATCGGCAACGCTCGCGCCTTCCTGGCAATGGAAGAAAATGGCGAACCTTTCGCAGATTTCGTCTGGTCGTTCGTCGACAATCAACCGCAGGTGACGACCGCCGCCACGCTGGCGGAGATCCCGACAACCACCCCCGCTTCTGACGCGCTATCGAAAGCGCTGAAAAAACGCGGCTTTAAGTTTGTCGGCTCCACTATCTGCTACTCCTTTATGCAGGCCTGCGGTCTGGTCAATGACCACGTCACCGGCTGTTTCTGTCGCACAGGAGGCCAGGATGATTCGTCACTGGGACGCTAGCGAAACCGGCCCGCTGCTTGAGCTGTGGCTGGAAAGTACGATCCACGCGCACCCGTTTATCGCCGAAAGCTACTGGCATGATAGCCTGGCGATAGTGCGCGACGTTTATCTGCCCGCCGCCCAAACCTGGGTCTGGGAACAGGATGGCATGCTGAAGGGCTTTATCAGCGTAATGGAATCCCGCTTCATCGGCGCGCTGTTCGTTGCGCCGGACGCCGTCAGACAGGGTATCGGCAGCGCGCTAATTAGCGAAGTCAAAAAACACTACGGCTGGCTCAGCCTCGAGGTATATCAGAAAAACGTTCAGGCGGTAAATTTCTACCATGCGCAAGGCTTCCGCATTGAAGACTGCGCATGGCAGGATGAAACCCAGCATCCAACCTGGATTATGCATTGGTCGGCGGATCAAATGCCGTCAGCGTAAGCTCGGGTCCGGTATATTTTTCCAGCCAGGCCAGCGCCGTATTTCCGGCGCAGCCGTTGCCCAGCCGCGAGGTGGGAATATCTTTGGTAAGCACGTTTACCGCACCGTTTTTGCAGATACCCGCCTGAGCGTCGAGATCCGGCCACGCCCCTTCATGCAGGCAGATAACCCCCGGACGGATACCCTCGGTTACCACTGCGCCGGCCAGCACCTGACCGCGTGAATTCCATACCCGCACCAGATCGCCATCGGCAATATTGCGCGCCTGCGCATCCTGCGGATGAAGGGTTAACGGTTCACGGCCCGCCACAGCGTACCGTTCACGCAGCGACGTCTGGTTGAGCTGGCTATGAAGGCGATGCGCCGGATGCGCGGAAAGCACCTGAAGCTGGCCTGCCTGCGCATTGCCGTGCCACTCGTCCGGCTCCAGCCACATAGGATGCGGCGGGCAATCCGCATAAGCAAACCCGGCGATGGTCGGCGAGTGAATTTCAATTTTTCCGCTGGCGGTTTTCAGCGGATTCGCCAGCGGATCGGCCCTGAAGGCGGCAAAGCGGGCGAAACGCGCGTTTTCAGGATTTTCCGGCATTTCAATCAACTGATTGTCCTGCCAGAACTGGGCGAACGGCGGCAGGGAAACCTGCTGCGCCGCCCCGCGCTGGGCGGCAATCTGGTAAAACGTCTCCAGCCACTGCAGATCGTTTTTACCCTCAGTGAAGCGCTCCCGCCCGCCCGCTTCCCAGCGCTCGCTGAGATCGGCGAAGACCTCGAAATCATCGCGCGCTTCATCGCGCGGCGCGACCACCCGCTTCATCGGCACCAGATGCTGGTTACTGTAATCGCCGGTCATCGTCATATCGTTGCGTTCAAATGAGGTTGTCGCAGGCAGGACGATATCGGCATGGCGCGCCGCCGCGGTCCAGAAGCATTCGGAAATCACCACCAGCTCCGGCTTTTGCCAGGCGCGGATCAGGCGATTGGTATCCTGATGATGGGTAAAGTTGGCGCCGCCCGCCCACCAGATAAAGCGGATATCCGGGAAGCGGCGTTCCATACCGTTATGTTGATAAGACGCCCCGGGGTTTTCCAGCGCTTCAACGATGCGCGCGACCGGGATTTTTTCCACTGCATCGGTACCGCCCGCCACGCTGCCCTGCATTGAGGCCAGCACCGCCGCGCGGCGCGTAGGGTTGCCGCCGTTGGCAAAGTGATAGGAGAGGCCAAAGCCTCCGCCCTCGGTGCCAATCTGGCCGAGCATGGCGGCAAGGGTCACCAGCATCCAGTGCTTTTGTTCGCCAAACTGCTGGCGCTGCATTCCCCAGCCGGACATTAACATGGTGGTGTTTTCGTGGAAAAGTTGTGCCAGTTCGCGAATTTTTTCCGCGCTAATGCCGCAGATCGCCGCCGCCCATTCCGCCGTTTTGGCCGTTCCGTCGCTCTCCCCGGTCAGATAGCGAGCGAAAACGTCATAGCCGCTGGTGCAGCGGGCCAAAAACGCGTCATCCTGCCAGCCGTTTTCCACCAGCGTATGGGCGATACCGAGCATCAGCGCCACGTCGGTGCCCATATGCGGGGCGATCCACTCCGCCGCGTCGCCAAAGAATTCCGCCGTTTCCGATCGCATTGGATCGATGCAGATCACCCGCTTCCCGCTCTGACGCAGACGATCGAACCACGGGATGCCCTGCTCATCGGAAGCGTTCCAGGCAATTTTTAGCGTATTTAATGGGTTAGCGCTCCACAGCACCACCACATCGCTATGTTCCAGCACCATTGGCCAGCTGGTCTGCTGCTGATAAACCTCATTACCGCCAACCACGTACGGCATGATCGCCTGCGCCGCGCCGGTGGAATAATCGCCCAGATGCCCGGTATAACCGCCCGCCAGGCTCATATAGCGCTGGAGCAGCGTCGCCGCTTTGTGCAGCACGCCGTTAGAACGCCAGCCGTAGGAACCCGCGAAGATGGCGCTCGGGCCATAGCTGTCGCGAATGCGTCGATGCTGAGCGTGAATCAGATCCAGCGCCTGCTCCCAGCTCACCCGCACAAACTCGTCCTGCCCGCGCACGCCTTGTGGGCTTTCTGGCGAGGCGAGGAAGCCCTTACGCACCATCGGGTAACGTACCCGAGTTTTGCTGTGCACCTGATCGCGCACGGCAGTTTGCAGGGAGTTGGCGAAAGGCGTATCAAGCGCTCCGCGCGACGAGATGACGTTTTCACCATCGGTTTCGACCAGTATGGGTCCCCAGTGGGCGGCGGTCAGAATAGTTTTGGTGGCAGATGAAGTTGGCAAAACGGACTCCTGGTCAGCGATAGCAGGTGTAGTGACGACAAGTTATTCAGCCGTTCAATGTTATTTACAAATTGAGATGCTCTCTGCGGAATTTTCTCCGGCTTCGGGCGTCATAATCAACCGTCACGGTCGCTGTGGCAAAGAATAAAAAGGATTAAGGAATTAAGATGAAAAAACGCGTACTCATGATTGCGGCTATCGTTAGCGGCGCACTGGTCATTTCTGGCTGTACCACCAACCCCTACACTGGCGAACGCGAAGCGGGTAAATCCGGGATCGGCGCGGGCATTGGTTCATTGGTCGGCGCAGGCGTCGGCGTGCTCTCCTCTTCCAAACATGACCGCGGCAAAGGCGCGCTGATTGGCGCAGCGGCCGGTGCAGCGCTGGGCGGCGGCATCGGTTACTACATGGACGTGCAGGAAGCGAAGCTGCGCGACAAAATGCAGGGAACCGGCGTAAGCGTAACGCGCAACGGTGACAATATCGTGCTGAATATGCCAAACAATGTGACCTTCGACAGCAGCAGCGCCAATCTCAAACCGGCAGGCGCCAATACCCTGACCGGGGTGGCAATGGTGCTCAAAGAGTATGAGAAAACCGCGGTTAACGTGGTTGGCTATACCGACAGTACCGGTAGCCAGGATCTGAATATGCGTCTTTCTCAGCAGCGCGCGGAGAGCGTCGCCAGCGCGCTTATCACCCAGGGCGTAGCGGCCAGTCGCATCCGCACGACCGGCATGGGTCCGGCGAACCCCATCGCCAGCAACAGCACGGCGGAAGGGAAAGCGCAGAACCGCCGCGTGGAAATTACCCTCAGCCCGCTGCAGTAACCTCTCCCTTTGTCCGGCGAATCGCCGGGCAAAATGCTTGATATAGCGGATTTTCGCGCTAAGGTGTGTGCAGATTTCAGCAAAGGAAGCCACCATGGCGAAAGCGGCGCGAGCAACCATTAGCGATGTGGCGAAAGCCGCAAAGACCGGCAAAACCAGCATTTCACGCTATCTGAACGGCGAGAAGCACCTGCTTTCCGACGATTTGCTGGGACGCATTGAAAAAGCCATTGCCGAGCTCGACTATCGTCCCAGCCTGATGGCCCGCGGCCTGAAGCATGGCCGCACCCGACTGATCGGCCTGATCATCGCCGATATTACCAATCCCTACTCCGTCAACGTGCTCAGCGGTATTGAAGCGGCCTGTCGTGAAAAGGGATTCACCCTACTGGTATGTAATACCAACAACGAGCTGGATCAGGAACTGCACTATCTCGACCTGCTGCGCAGCTACCAGGTCGAGGGGATTGTGGTCAACGCCGTCGGGATGCGTGAGGATGGCCTTAACCGCCTGCAGCAGTCGGCGCTGCCGATGGTGCTTATCGACCGCAAGATTCCGGAATTCGCCTGCGATGTCGTCGGCCTCGATAATACCCAGGCCGCCACCACGGCCACCGAACATCTGGTGGAGAAAGGCTTCGAAGCGCTGTTGTTCCTCAGCGAGCCCCTTGGCTCAGTCAATACCCGTCGCGAGCGCCTGAGCGCGTTTCGCCAGACGCTCCAGCGCCATACCGGCATCGTCGCGGAAAACGCCGAAGTGCCGTTGAACGATGGCGCGATGCTGGATAACGTCCTGCGTCATTTCCACTCCCACCATCGCGGCATGCGTAAGGCGGTAATTTCCGCCAACGGCGCGCTGACGCTGCAGGTGGCACGCTCCCTGAAACGCGTTGGCCTGATTTGGGGCAGCGATATCGGCCTGCTGGGCTTCGATGAACTGGAGTGGGCCGAGCTGGCGGGCGTGGGGATTACTACGCTCAAACAGCCGACCTGGCAGATTGGCTTCGCCGCCGTCGAGCAGGTGGTGCGCCGGATTGAAGGCAGCACCGACCCGGTCTGCGAAAGGGTATTTTCCGGAGAGCTGATCGTCAGAGGCTCAACCTCCCGCTAGCGATCCTTCGTGATGGCGATCATAAATCAGACATCCTGGCCTTTGCTTTGGAACCGATACCATCTAGCGTAATAAGCAACGCATCAGATAATCGTCGGGAGTATTGGGATGGCCAGAAAGATTATTGTCGTTACCGCCGCGTACGGGAATGACCACGTTAAAGCGCTGGGCGGACAGTCCGCCGTCCTGCCGTTTATCGCCGGTTCCGGCGCCGATGGCGTAGAGATCCGCCGCGAACTGTTCACCCCTGATGAACTGTCCCGCCTGGCGGAATTAGCGGCCGACATTGAGCGTCGCGGCCTGCTGGTCTGCTATTCCGCGCCGGAAGCCCTGTTTGCCGCAGACGGCTCGCTCAACCCGCGTCTTAGCGACTTTTTGCTGGAAGCGCAAACGCTCAACGCGCTGTGGCTGAAGCTCTCGCTGGGCCACTTTAGCCACCACGATGACCTCGAAGCCCTGCGCGAAATTCTGCAGGAGAGCGGGATGGCGCTGGTGGTGGAAAACGACCAAACCGACTGCGGCCAGCTGGCGCCGATGCAGCGCTTCAAAGCCGCCTGCCGGGTTAATCAGCTGCCGATCACCCTCACCTTTGATATGGGCAACTGGCTATGGGTCGGCGACTCGCCGGAAGAGGCTGCTCGCCACCTGGCCCCGGCCGTTAGCTATATTCATGTTAAGGCGGCTGAGCCGCACCATTCGCAGTTTCGCGCCGTGCCGCCGGATGAGGCCTCCGCACGCTGGCTGGCGCTGCTCAACAACCTGCCCGCCGATGCCCCGCGGGGGATCGAATTTCCGCTGACTGGCCATGACCTGACGGCCGTGACCCGCCGCTACGTCAAGCTGTTACGCGAGGATTAAGTTATGCAAAAACCATTAGATGTCATCACGATAGGCGAAGCGATGGCGATGTTTATCGCCACCGAAACCGGCAAGCTGGCCGATGTTGAACACTTTATGAAGCGCGTGGCGGGCGCGGAGCTGAACGTCGCGACCGGTCTGGCCCGCCTCGGCTTAAGCGTCGGCTGGGTAAGCCGCGTTGGCGCGGACAGCTTTGGCCGCTTCGTCCTCAATACGCTGGCGAAGGAGGGGATCGACGCCTACGGCGTGAGCACCGATAGCCGCTACGCTACCGGCTTTCAGCTGAAATCTAAAGTTGAAAATGGAACCGATCCCATCGTGGAATACTTCCGTAAAGGATCCGCCGCCAGCCATCTTTCGACGGACGACTTTAACGAATCGTACTTCGCCAGCGCCCGCCACCTGCACTTAAGCGGCGTGGCCGCCGCGCTGTCGGAAAGTTCATACGCCCTGCTGGACCGCGCGGCACGCACCATGAAGGCGCAGGGAAAAACCATTTCGTTCGACCCCAATCTGCGGCCGGTGCTGTGGAAAAGCGAAGCCGAAATGGTGGAGAAGCTTAACCAGCTTGCCTTCCAGGCCGACTGGGTTCTGCCGGGTTTAAAAGAAGGCATGATTCTGACCGGCCAGCAAACGCCGGAAGCTATTGCGGACTTTTATCTCCGCCACGGTGTTCGCGCGGTCATCATTAAAACCGGAACCGATGGCGCCTGGTATAAAACCGCCGACGGCGAACAGGGGGCCGTCGCGGCAATAAAAGTGGATAACGTCGTCGATACCGTCGGCGCGGGCGATGGTTTTGCCGTCGGGGTCATCAGCGCCCTGTTGGAAGGAAAACCGCTGCAGCAGGCGGTAAAACGTGGAAATAAAATTGGCTCCCTGGCCATTCAGGTTCAGGGCGATAGCGAAGGCTTACCCACGCGCGAGGCGCTGGGCGAGTAAACAGATTCAGCACAACGTCAGGCCGTTCTGTACCCTACATGCAGCGCGGCGTAACGAATCTTTTCTATGATGAGCGTCACCTCAATTACAGAGGCAAAACTATGAATAGTTCAACGAATGCAACAAAACGCTGGTGGTACATCATGCCTATCGTGTTTATCACGTATAGCCTGGCATACCTCGACCGCGCTAACTTCAGCTTCGCTTCGGCGGCCGGTATTACCGAAGACCTGGGGATCACCAAAGGTATCTCCTCCCTGCTGGGAGCGCTGTTCTTCCTCGGCTACTTCTTCTTTCAGATCCCCGGCGCGATTTACGCCGAACGCCGCAGCGTACGTAAACTGATTTTTATCTGTCTGATCCTTTGGGGTGCCTGCGCCTCGCTGACCGGGATGGTGCACAATATCCCCGCGCTGGCGGCGATTCGTTTTATTCTTGGGGTTGTCGAGGCTGCGGTCATGCCGGCGATGCTGATTTACATCAGCAACTGGTTTACGAAATCTGAACGCTCCCGCGCCAATACCTTCCTGATCCTCGGTAACCCGGTGACGGTGCTGTGGATGTCGGTCGTATCCGGCTATCTCATCCAGGCTTTCGGCTGGCGGGAAATGTTTATTATTGAAGGGGTTCCGGCGGTAATTTGGGCCTTCTGCTGGTGGGTGCTGGTAAAAGATAAACCGTCGCAGGTCAACTGGCTGGCGGAAAGTGAAAAAGCCGCGTTACAGGAGCAGCTGGAGCGTGAACAGCAGGGTATCAAACCGGTGCGCAACTACGGCGAAGCCTTCCGCTCGCGCAATGTTATCCTGCTGTGCATGCAGTATTTCGCCTGGAGCATCGGGGTTTACGGTTTCGTTCTGTGGCTGCCGTCCATTATCCGCAGCGGCGGCGAGAATATGGGCATGGTCGAAGTCGGCTGGCTCTCCTCGGTTCCCTATCTGGCGGCGACCATCGCGATGATCGTAGTCTCCTGGGCCTCTGATAAAATGCAGAACCGCAAGCTGTTTGTCTGGCCGCTGCTGCTGATTGCCGCCTTCGCCTTTATTGGTTCCTGGGCCGTTGGCGCCAACCATTTCTGGATCTCGTACACCCTGCTGGTGATTGCCGGCGCGGCGATGTACGCCCCCTACGGGCCGTTCTTCGCCATCATTCCTGAGATGCTGCCGCGCAACGTCGCCGGCGGCGCCATGGCGCTGATTAACAGCATGGGCGCGCTGGGTTCGTTCTTCGGTTCATGGTTTGTCGGTTACCTGAACGGCACTACCGGCAGCCCCGCAGCCTCGTACATTTTCATGGGAGTGGCGCTTTTCGTCTCGGTATGGCTTACTTTGATTGTTAAGCCTGCTAATAATCAAAAACTTCCGCTTGGCGCACGTCACGCCTGAAACCTTAACGCAACGGAGAACCGCATGAAGCCGTCAGTTATTCTCTACAAAACGCTTCCCGACGACCTGCAACAGCGTCTGGAACAACACTTTACCGTCACTCAGGTGAAAAACCTGCGTCCGGAGACCGTTTCGCAGCACGCCGACGCGTTCGCTGAAGCGGTTGGCCTGCTGGGTTCCAGCGAAAAAGTCGATACCGCGTTACTGGAGAAAATGCCCAAGCTTCGTGCGACCTCGACCATTTCCGTCGGTTACGATAACTTCGACGTCGATGCGCTGAATGCGCGTAAGGTGCTGCTGATGCACACCCCGACCGTGCTGACCGAAACCGTCGCCGATACCGTAATGGCCCTGGTACTGAGCACCGCGCGTCGGGTGGTTGAGGTGGCCAACCGCGTGAAGGCCGGGGAGTGGACCAAAAGCATCGGTCCGGACTGGTTTGGCAACGATGTGCATCATAAAACCCTCGGCATCGTGGGTATGGGGCGTATCGGGATGGCGCTCGCCCAGCGCGCCCACGCGGGCTTCGGTATGCCGATTCTCTACAATGCCCGCCGCCAGCACCCGCAGGCGGAAGAGCGCTTTAACGCCCGCTATTGCAATCTCGATACCCTGCTGCAGGAAGCGGATTTTGTCTGCCTGATCCTACCGCTGACCGACGAGACTTATCATCTGTTCGGCAAAGAACAGTTCGCCAAAATGAAGTCCAGCGCCATCTTTATTAACGCCGGGCGCGGCCCGGTAGTGGACGAAAAGGCGCTGATTGCCGCTCTGCAGGAAGGGGTTATTCACGCCGCCGGACTGGACGTTTTCGAACAAGAACCGCTGGAAAAAGACTCCCCGCTGCTGACTATGCCGAACGTTGTTGCCGTGCCGCATATTGGCTCCGCAACGCATGAAACCCGCTATAACATGGCGGCCTGCGCGGTGGATAACCTGATTGATGCTCTGAACGGTAAAGTGGAAAAGAACTGCGTGAATCCGCAGGTGAAGTGAGAAGGGGAAAAAGAAAACCCGGGCGAAGGTGAAGCCTTGCCCGGGCTATCAGAGCCGTTAACGGGTCGCGTTAACAGCTGCCGTCCACGCCTGGTTGAAGGCCTGGTGCTGAGCGGCCAGCGGGCCAATCAGCGTATTGTACTGGCTGGCCTGCTGCGAAGTCGGGAACTGAATACCGTTCGCCGCAAAGCTAACCTGGGATTCTTGCTGAGCAATAAAATCGCCTACCTGCACCAGCTGCTGGGTAAAGACCTGAGCGGCCGGAATAAGCGGCTGTAGCGCATTCGCCGGCGCGGTCACGACTTTATTATACACCTGGTCGAAGACCGGCTTGAGATCGTCCCCCTGCTTCAGCGCGCCGTGAGCGGCATCCGCCTGCATTTTTGCATTCTCCAGCTGCTGGCTCAGTACGCCGAGGGCGCCGTTTGCCTGACGCAGCGGCTCGCGCTGGGTGACATAATCCTGCGGTACGCGGATCGCGTTTACGCTATCCACCACCGGACGCAAACCCGCATCCATCGCCTGGCTTACCTGCTGTGAATAGCCATAAATCACCGCATAATCGGAAACGAAAGGCCCAAACTGTTTTTTCTGATCGGCGGTCAGCGTCGGCAGACGTTCGCCGCTACGCATTGCCGTATTTTGCAGGAAATCGATGAACGCTTTGCGCTGATCGCCTTCTTTATCAAAACACCCACTCAGGCTAACCACCATTAACAGGGCCGCAATAGCCGCAAACCAGCGAGAGCAGGACTTTCCTGTCGCCATTTTTTTACTCCTTTCAGCCAAAAAAAGCGCAAACAGACACACACGTGCCAGACGCTGACAAGGATAGTCCAGGTCGGCCTTGCAGGATACCTTTTCCTCACAATCTTCCTCCCTGAAAGCCGGCTTTTTAGCGTTTTAGCGGCCAGTCGCGTCGGCTGTTAAGTTCATCACAATTACCGCTATCATCCGGCATTCGAGCGAAACGCTTAACTATTTGATTTTAATATTATTAATCTATTCTCTCTTCTGCCCACGTCGCAAAGTGGACGATAATCGCACGCTTCCCTTTTCGCCTGCATTGCCTGAACCGCCGTTCGATGATTTTATTAAATGAGCGATTAACGGCTCTTTGTTCGATAATCGCACAAACAACATCAACGACCGCGAGGGAGATAACAATAATCGATACCCCAAGTAATTCGAGTTGCGGGACAAAGCGGTTAACCGTTTTGAACAGCGCTTGCGCTGGCACCGTAAGGGGCGAGGCCTTAAGCCGCGTAACGCGGCAAGTGAGAGAGTCCCAGGCGCTTACTGGTGTAAGTAACTGGGGTGAACGAGCGAAGCCAACGCACAGGCAACTTGAAGTATGACGGGTATATCTCTGTCCCCCGCTCTGCCTGCCAGGAATGCCGCATGAAGAAAACAACCATCGATATTCAGGCTTTTATCAATGAACATCCCTTCACGAAATACCAGTGGATGATTCTGGCCTTATGTTTTATCACCGTCGCGATGGACGGATTCGATACCGCGATAATCGGCTTTATCGCCTCTGACCTGGTGCAGGAATGGGGCGTCGAAAAATCGGCGTTAGGCCCGGTGATGAGCGCCGCCTTAGTCGGGCTCGCCGTCGGCGCGCTGACCGCCGGACCGCTCGCCGATCGCGTTGGGCGCAAAAAAGTTCTGATTTTGTCCATTGTGGTTTTCGGCGGCTTCAGCCTGCTGACCGCCTTTGCTACCAGCCTTAATCAGCTAACGCTGCTGCGTTTTCTCACCGGCCTTGGGCTGGGTGCCGCCATGCCGAACGCCGCGACACTGATGAGCGAATATGCCCCTGAGCGCCGCAGAGCGCTAATGGTCAATCTGATGTTCGTTGGCTTTCCAATGGGCTCCTCGCTGGGCGGTTTTCTCTCCGCCTGGATGATCCCCCATTACGGCTGGCAAAGCGTGCTGGTGCTCGGTGGCGTAATGCCGCTGCTGCTGGCGGTCGTTTTGATCTTTTTTCTACCGGAATCCGCGCGCTATATGGTGGTCAAACGCCAGCCTGCGCAGCGTATCGCCGCGATCCTGCGCCGCATTGCACCTGTTCCTGAGCAGGCGGAATTTGAGCTTCGCGAAGCGGGCCAGGTAAAAGAGAAATCGTCCATCGGCGTGATTTTTTCTCCGCGCTACGCCGTCGGCACCGTGATGCTTTGCCTGACCTACTTTATGGGCCTGCTGATTTTCTATTTACTGACCAGCTGGCTGCCGCTGCTCATCCGCGAAACCGGGGCGACGATGAGCCAGGCCTCCATTATCACCGCGCTGTTCCCGCTGGGTGGCGGCATTGGCGTACTCATTCTCGGCGCGCTGATGGATAAGCTCAATCCAAACAAAGTCGTGGCGGTAGGCTGGCTGCTGACGGGGGTCTTTGTTTGTCTGGTCGGTTTCTCAACCCATAACCTGCTGCTGATGGGGATTATGGTATTTATCGCCGGCAGCATTATGAACGGCGCGCAATCGTCGATGCCGGCGCTGGCTGCCGGCTTCTATCCCACTCAGGGACGCGCAACCGGCGTGGCCTGGATGCTGGGTATTGGCCGCTTTGGCGGCATTCTCGGGGCGTTTAGCGGCGCATTCCTGATGCAGGCCCAGCTCTCTTTCGAAACAATTTTCTCCCTGCTGGCTATCCCGGCATTTCTGTCGGCCATCGCCCTGCTGGTGAAATATAAGCTGGGTCAGCGGCAACCTGCGGCTGCGCCAGGCGAAGTGGAGAAGCTGCAAAAGGCGTAATACACCGGCCAGCGGGCGCGCGCTGGCCATTTCTGCTTTTCTTCTGACCTGTTTACAATAATTTGCTTAACTGCTCTCTCTATTACTTTTCAGCACCTTATAGCGTCTGCAACGGACCTGAAGAACCTCTGGTGATAAATAATTATCAGGGTAATCATTCCTGGGCTTTTTTTCCGACTATTCTTAAGAGGCTCTACATAATTCACCCTCCGCCGTATGAAAGAGAGGAGTCCTCAATGGAATATAAAGATCCTGCATTTGAACTGCTGAGCAACCTTGAACAAATTATTTTTAAAGATCAGGCTCAGGCGGCCTCCCTGACGCGTAAGCCCGCCGCATGCATTGAATTTGACCAGCTACGCAAAGGTACCGGGCTGAAAATAGATGATTTTGCCAACGCCATGGGCGTCAGCGTAGCAATGGTACAAGAGTGGGAGTCAAGACGCGTACGGCCTTCGCCCACGGAGCTTAAGCTGATGCGCCTGATACAGGCCAATCCGCAGCTTTCAAGACAGCTTATTGATTCATAATTTTAGCGTTTATAGGTTTCGGCTAGCGGTCCTGCTAAAGGACCGTTTTCAAGCCAACGAAAAAAAAGTTTGCTATCACGACGTGAAAATGCGTTAATGCTCGCAGGTTTGAAGTAAAGACCACAGAGCATTCGAATAGAGCAGTCCTTCAAAGGTTATCCGTTGATACCCCGGTAGTGAACTTTCCCTTTATCGCTTTAAATCTGTAGTCCAGACCGTAACGCCGCAAGGCTCATTTATTTTTTTAAAGGTAATTCACTATGTCCGGTAAAATGACTGGTATCGTAAAATGGTTCAACGCTGACAAAGGCTTTGGCTTCATCACTCCTGACGATGGTTCTAAAGACGTGTTCGTACACTTCTCTGCTATCCAGAACGATGGCTATAAATCTCTGGACGAAGGTCAGAAAGTTTCCTTCACCATCGAAAGCGGCGCTAAAGGCCCGGCAGCTGGCAACGTAACCAGCCTGTAAGCTTAAAAAGCTCAAAATTCTAAGTCCCTGCCATACGGCGGGGATTTTTTTTATTTGCAGCGTAGTTCACCGCCATCGTAAATGGCGGTTTTTCTTTTATAGCCTCTCAAAGCACCAGCCATCTTCCCGCCATGTCAGACTGTGGGTCAGCTTCAGCGCCTGCAAGAAAGCTTCATCATGCGAGACCACCAGCATCGCACCGGGAAACCGGGCCAGCGCTTTTTCAATCGCCTGAGTGGATGCCAAATCGAGATGATTCGTGGGCTCGTCCAGCAGCAGAAGCTGCGTGGCATCACGCCGCCAGAGTACGCAGGCCAGCGCCGCCTTCAGTCTCTCGCCTCCGCTCAGTGCCGATAGCGGCAGATCGACTTTATCCGCCCCCAGCTGTAGCTGCGCCAGCTGGCTACGCAACGCGCCTTCTTTTAAGGGCGTATCGCCGAGGTTCAGGTGCTTCATAACCGATAATGACAGGTCCAGCTGGGTCAGATGCTGGTCCAGATACGCCGCGTTAACCGATAAGCGGCAGCGTCCAGCGATCGGCAGCTCCAGACCCAGCAGCGTTTTCAGCAACGTGGTTTTACCGCAGCCGTTGGGACCACGCAGCGCCACCCGCATTGGCCCATCCATCCGCCAGCTCAGCGGTGCCAACATCGTATGCGCCAACCGCACCGCATCCAGTTCCAGCACCTGTTTTCCCGGGGCTATCCGGTTGCCAGGTAACGTAAACATCACCGGGCTCTCCTCTTCCACTCTCTCCCGCGCCTGTACTACCGCGTTGTTAAGGGCGCCATTTTGCTGTCGATGCTGGCGCTGCAGGCTGCCGGGACGTTCTTTTGCTGCGCCTTTCCAGGCAACCCGCTCGAATGACGCGATATTTAGCGTATCGACGGTGCGTAACGTTTGCGCGGAACGCCGCTGGCAGGCATCGTGCTCTTTGTGCATCCGCGCGCGGGTACGGCGCCGTTCAGCGACGGCATGATCCAACGCGGAGCGAGCCGCCTGCTGTTCCAGCTCACGCTGCTGCTGATAATCCGCATAGTTGCCGCCGTAGCGACGCAAAGTCGCAGGCGTCAGCTCAAGGATACGCGGCATGACCGCTAATAACTCCCGGTCATGGCTGGCAATTAGCGCCCCGCCGCGCCATTGTTTAAGCTGCTGATACAGCCACTCGCGTCCCGGACGGTCGAGATGGTTGGTGGGTTCATCAAGCAGAAGAAAATCGGCGCCGGACAGGAATGCCCCGCAAAGCTGCGCCTTCACTCTTTCACCGCCGCTCAGCGAAGAGGCGGGCCGTGCAGGAGAAAATGTACCTAAGCCAGCCGCAAGAAACGCCGTATCCAGACGATCCGGGAGATCCCAAAAACCATCAAGACGTTCAAGATCGTCACTTCGTCCCTCCCCTCGATCAAGGCGAGCGAGAGCAGCGAAAATGGACTCCAGGCCCAGCAATTCCGCCAGCGTCATCTCTGAAGCCCTATCCCGCAGCTGAGCAACGTAGCTCACGGAAACCATGCGATCGATGTGGCCGCTCGACGGCGTGTCATGGCCCGCCAGCAAGCGTAAAAGCCGGGTTTTACCGACGCCGTTGCGCCCGACAAGGCCACAAAGAGAGGAGTCCAGCGATAAATTCAGCGGACCAAAAAGGGTATCTCCTGTCGCAAAGTGACAGGTGACCTGATGCAAAATAAAAGAGGGGATCTGGGCACAATGAGCCATAAGCACTCCTGAATGAAATCAATACTTCCCCTGCTCGCCAATAGCGCTAAGCAAGGCATGAGATTCATCAGTCGTGTTTGTTCATTTGGCGCGTGCTCTCCAGTAAGACGAGGGATTCGTCGGGCCATAGGATAGCCACACCCTGATATGAATTTCAAGCCTGTTTTTTCACCGGATGGCAAAACGGTAAAAAAAAAGCCTCCTGAAAACAGGAGGCAAATTATTTATTTGATGAAAAAAACAGGGTGCCTTGAGAATGCTTCACGCCGTAAGAATGGCGGAGATCGCTCTCCGCCACCGTCTCTTACGTTTTAATCCCACAGGCTAAGAACGCCACCAGCTCAATATTCCCCTGTCTGATCTGTAATTCACACAGCGAATCACGCACCATCCAGGTAAATAATAAAATAGTGAAGCAAATCACTATTAAGCTAAACAACAGATACTTTTGCGGCATTCCTCGCCTCCCGTGTTGATTTTCAACAGGTAAGAGGCTACTCTTATGGTGTTCATGCATAGGGGAGCCTCACTTTGATTTATCATCAGGTGGGGCTTTTCTCTGTTTGTCTCCCGCTGAACGCCTGAGACAAACAGTCTCAAGCACCCGTCAGCATTCTACCGTAAATATCTGACCAGATTACGTTAGCATATTCCTAAAATAATTCCTGGCAATCAATGCAAATTAAATAAATATTATTCAGAGAATTATTAACGGTTCATTTATTTATATTCCATGCATAAAAAAACCTGCCCGCAGGCAGGTTTTTTATTATTACCCATTCACTTACTGCAGCAGGGAAATATCCGCTACCTGCAGGAACAGATCGCGCAGCTTGGACAGCAGCGTCAGTCGGTTTACGCGCACGTCCTGATCTTCTGCGTTCACCATCACGTTCTCAAAGAACTCATCCACCGGCTCGCGCAGGGACGCCAGCTCAATCAGCGCATCCTGGTAACGCCCTTCGGCGAAGTACGGCTGCAGCTTATCGCGCAGCACGACTAAATTGCCCGCCAGCTTGATCTCGGCCGCTTCTTTCAATACCGAAGCATGGACGATATCGTTCAGCGTAACGTCTGATTTCGCCAGAATGTTAGAAACACGCTTGTTGGCCGCCGCCAGCGCAGAGGACTCTTCGAGGGTACGGAAGTGGGAAACCGCCTTCATACGCGCATCGAAGTCTGCCGGACGGGTCGGACGACGCGCCAGTACCGCCTGAATCGTGTCGACGGTATAGCCTTCATCCTGATACCAGGCGCGGAAGCGCCCCAGCATGAAGTCGATAACATCATCAACGACGTTGCCGTTGGTCAGCTTATCGCCGTACAGACGCACCGCTTCTTCGGTGAGGGTCTGCAGGTCCAGATTGAGGTTCTTCTCAACGATAATACGCAGCACGCCCAGCGCGGCGCGGCGCAGCGCAAACGGGTCCTTATCGCCTTTCGGATGCTGACCGATGCCAAAGATACCCGCCAGGGTGTCCATCTTATCGGCAATCGCAACCGCGCAGGCTACCGGGTTAGACGGCAGGTCATCGCCAGCAAAGCGCGGCTGATACTGCTCGTTCAGGGCAACCGCAACGTCTTCCGCTTCGCCATCATGGCGCGCGTAGTGCATGCCCATCACGCCCTGCGTATCGGTGAACTCGAAGACCATGTTGGTCATCAGGTCGCACTTGGAGAGCAGGCCCGCGCGGGTGGCATGATTCACGTCAGCGCCAATCTGCTCGGCGATCCAGCCGGCCAGCGCCTGAATACGATCGGTCTTATCGCGCAGCGTACCCAGTTGCTGCTGGAACAGGACGGTTTGCAGACGCGGAAGGTTATCTTCCAGACGTTTTTTACGGTCAGTATTGAAGAAGAACTCAGCATCCGCCAGGCGCGGGCGAACCACTTTCTCGTTACCGGAGATAATCTGCTGCGGATCTTTCGACTCAATGTTGGCGACGAAGATGAAGTTCGGCAGCAGCTTGCCCGCGTTGTCGTAAACCGGGAAGTACTTCTGGTCGCCCTTCATGGTGTAAACCAGCGCTTCGGCAGGCACCGCAAGGAATTTCTCTTCGAACTTCGCGGTGAGGACTACCGGCCATTCCACCAGTGAAGTCACCTCTTCCAGCAGACTTTCGCTCAGATCGGCGTTGCCGCCAATTTTACGCGCTGCTTCTTCTGCATCGGCTTTAATTTTGGCTTTACGCTGTTCGTAATCGGCGATGACTTTACCGCGCTCCAGCAGGATCTGCGGATACTGATCGGCATTGTCGATAGTGAACTCAGCCTCGCCCATAAAGCGGTGGCCGCGAATAACGCGATCGGACTGGACGCCCAGAATAGTTGCCGGGATGACTTTGTCGCCCAGCAGCAGGGTCACGGTATGAACCGGACGCACGAAGTGGACGTCGGACGCGCCCCAGCGCATCAGTTTCGGGATCGGCAGCTTCGCCAACGAGGTTGCGATCATGTTTGGCAGCAGCGCTTCGGTGCTCTCGCCTTTCACGTGAGCACGATACAGCAGCCATTCGCCCTTATCGGTCGTCAGACGTTCCGCCTGATCGACGGTGATACCGCAGCCGCGCGCCCAGCCTTCGGCCGCTTTACTCGGGTGGCCGCTGGCGTCAAACGCCTGGGCAATCGCCGGACCGCGTTTTTCGACTTCGCGGTCTGCTTGCGCAGCCGCCAGATTCGCCACTTTCAGCGCCAGACGGCGCGGCGCGGCAAACCATTCAACTTTACCGTGCGCAAGGCCAGCGTTATCCAGCTCTGCGGTCACGTTCGCAGCAAAGGATTCAGCCAGGCTGCGCAGGGCTTTTGGTGGCAGTTCTTCAGTGCCGATTTCCACCAGGAAAGTTTTCTCAGACATGGCCGCCTCTTATTTATTCTTGTTGCACATCGGGAAGCCAAGGGCTTCACGGGAAGCATAGTAAGCTTCAGCCACTGCTTTGGTCAGGGTGCGAATGCGCAGGATATAGCGCTGACGCTCGGTGACGGAGATGGCTTTACGCGCGTCCAGCAGGTTAAAGCTATGGGCGGCTTTCAGAATGCGCTCGTAGGCAGGCAGCGGCAGCGGGTTTTCCAGCGCCAGCAGCTGCTGGGCTTCTTTCTCGTACTGCTCGAAGCAGGAGAACAGGAAGTCCACGTCAGCGTATTCGAAGTTATAGGTGGATTGCTCCACTTCGTTCTGATGGAACACGTCGCCGTAGGTCGTTTTCCCCAGCGGGCCATCGCTCCAGACCAGATCGTAAACGCTGTCGACACCCTGGATATACATCGCCAGACGTTCCAGACCGTAGGTGATCTCGCCGGTAACCGGCTTACACTCCAGACCGCCCACCTGCTGGAAGTAGGTGAACTGCGTGACTTCCATACCGTTCAGCCACACTTCCCAACCCAGACCCCAGGCGCCCAGCGTCGGGTTTTCCCAGTTGTCTTCGACGAAGCGAATGTCGTGGATGGTCGGGTCCATACCCAGCTCTTTCAGCGAGCCAAGGTAGAGCTCCTGGATGTTCTCCGGGGAGGGTTTTATCACTACCTGGAACTGATAGTAGTGCTGTAAGCGGTTCGGGTTTTCACCGTAACGGCCATCGGTCGGGCGACGAGACGGCTGCACGTAGGCGGTCGCCATCGGCTCTGGACCCAATGCGCGTAAGCAGGTCATCGGGTGAGAGGTGCCTGCGCCGACTTCCATGTCCAGTGGTTGAACAATGGTGCAGCCCTGGCGAGCCCAGTAATCCTGTAAGGTCAGGATCAGGCCCTGGAAGGTCCTGGTATCAAACTTTTGCATATGATTTCGTGCTGGATACGTGTGGATTTAAAGGAAGGAGCCAGTATACCCGCTGGCTGCGAGATATACAGTACGAAACGGGGTTGTTTAGGGAAAATTGCGGAAATTAGCGCCAGCGCGGCCGTAGTTAGCGCATCGAAAGATGTAAAAACTGCCCGTCCGGGTCAAAAGAACAGATAAAGCGTTCATTCCGCGCAGTCTTGCCCGAAAGCTCGAAGCTGCCCTGGAACTGCTCGAAATGGCTGACGTCCACCTGGCGCACGCCTGTATTATAACGGACGGCGGCATTATCCTTGCAAAGCTGCTCCATATTGAGGGTGGTCTGCGGCGTTATCCGCGCTTTCTGCGCCTTCTGCGTAGGCTGAGGCGGCGTTGCGCTGCAGCCCGCCAGCAGACACAGCAGTAGTCCAGAAAACGCATATTTCATCACCATTTGTTCTCGACCGCCTTGTTAGTAAATTGTTATCGTGCAGCTTACGTAAAATAACCGGCTCATTGTGCGAATTGGGCCACACCTCGACAAGTCTATGGCGAAAAACTCAGATTATTCCACTGCGACAGGGTCGAATATGGATAGTCAGAGCCAGATGGAGAAGGTGAAACTGAGGTTCTGATGCAGGAAAAAATACACTGGATTACTAATTTGCGCGGCATTGCCTGTCTGATGGTCGTCATGATTCATAGCACTACCTGGTATATTACGCACCCGCACGCGATTAGCCTGCTGGAGTGGGATTTGGCCAATATCCTCAACTCTGCGTCCCGCGTCAGCGTACCGCTATTTTTCATGATTTCAGGCTATCTGTTTTTCGGTGAGCGCAGCGCCCAGCCCCGCCATTTTCTGCGTATCGCGCTGTGCATTCTCTTCTACAGCACGCTATCGCTGCTCTATATCACCCTGTTCACCCATATCAACGTTGAGCTGTCGCTGAAGAATTTGCTGCAAAAACCGGTGTTCTACCATCTGTGGTTTTTCTTCGCCATCGTCGTGATATATCTGCTTTCGCCGCTGGTGCAGGTTAAACAGGTAAGCGGCAGGATGCTGCTGGCGCTGATGCTGGTACTGGGCATTCTGGCGAACCCCAATATGGTCCAGGTAAAAGCCGGAGGCGTTGAATGGTTGCCGTTCAATCTTTATATCAATGGCGACACGTTTTACTACGTGATGTATGGCGTGCTGGGACGGGCTATCGGCATGCTGGATACCGAGAAAAAATGGCTGACCGCCCTCTGCGCCGCGCTGTTCATCGCCGGCGTGTGGGTAATCTCACGCGGCACGCTGCACGAGCTGCGCTGGCGCGGCGATTTCGGCGATACCTGGTATTTATACTGCGGTCCTGCGGTTTTTGTCTGCGCCATCGCTCTGCTGACGCTGGTAAAAAACACGCTCAATCGGCGTCAGCTGCCGCTTATTGCGCCGATTGCGCGCCATTCTTTAGGGATTTACGGTTTTCATGCGCTGATCATTCACGCGCTGCGCGCCAGCGGGCTTGAACTAAGCCGCTGGCCGTTACTGGATATTATCTGGATATTCAGCGCCGCGCTGCTGGGCAGCTTACTGCTCTCGGCTCTGGTTCAGCGGTTTGATAGCCGCCGTTTCGTCAGCTAAGGCTATTCCGTAGGGTCTTGCGGCGCCACGCCCGCCGCCAGTGCTTTATGCGGCAAGGCTGACGCGCCGTACATGCACACAAACCAGGCCGCCACGTAGATGCTTTTCTCATCCCAACCGGCAGGTACAAACCTCGCGCCGACCATTAACAGGCCAAGCGAAAGCAGGAGCACCAGTCGGCATAGCGATACAAACCCGTCGTCATTTCTGCGCTCCTCCTGCATCGTGCGCTGATGGGCCAGCATGGCGAACATCCCCATCACCAGTACGCCGAGGAAATAGCCTTTACCGCTAAATAACGGACAGGTGTGCCAGATCCCCATCAGATACACCAGCGCCCCGATGACCATCAACAGTTTCGGCGCAATATTCTTATTTTTCATGGAGCCTCCCTGCAAAAGATGGCGTCCATTATGTACCGGTAAAGCTTTACTGCTGATGCTTCAGGAAGCAGAAACGACAAATTCGGAATATATAAATACGCAGGACAGATAAATGCGAACGATGCATTCATGGATGTAATTTGCCCTCGTTAACCGAGGGCAAAATATTACGACATCAGCGGTAAAAGCTGCTGATAAATCTGTCGGAATGTCTCCCGACGGGGGGCGTAGCGGGCAAAACGCTCGTCATCAGGGCAGTGGGCCTGCTCCAGCGGGAGCTGCGGCAGCAGATCGGAGAATGCGACGTTTTTATGCAGCGCCAGCTGCGCCAGTCGCGCCGCGCCAAGCGCCGGTCCCACGTCGCCGCCGGTGCGGAAATCAAGCTGCTGACCGCTGATATCCGCCAGCATTTGCCGCCAGTACGCGCTGCGCGCGCCGCCGCCAATCAGCGTCACGCTTTCCGGCTTCACGCCGCAGGAGTGCACCACATCCATGCCATCCGCCAGCGCATAACCGACGCCCTCCAGCACCGCCCGCGCCAGCTCCGCCGGACCATGTTGATGAGTCAGGCCAAAAAAGACGCCTTTCGCCTGCGGATTGTTGTGCGGCGTACGTTCACCGGAGAGGTAAGGCAGAAACCAGATAGGATCGGCACTCTCGTTCGCCGACTCCGCCGCCGCAATCAACGCCGGAACCGTGCCAAGGCCGGTTAATGTCGCCGCCCAATCCAGACAGGAAGCCGCGCTCAGCATCACCGACATCAGGTGCCAGCGCCCGGGCAGCGCGTGGCAGAAACTGTGTACGGCGCTTTCCGGCTTACTAAGAAAGCCGTCGCTGACCGCAAAGTAGACGCCCGAGGTCCCCAGCGACAGCATC
Organism: Klebsiella sp. HN106; assembly: GCF_051209435.1. Taxonomy (NCBI): domain Bacteria; kingdom Pseudomonadati; phylum Pseudomonadota; class Gammaproteobacteria; order Enterobacterales; family Enterobacteriaceae; genus Klebsiella; species Klebsiella sp. HN106. The sequence goes on from NZ_JBLURD010000005.1 coordinate 65,964, forward strand.
GCCTGCCCCGCATCCGCCATACCTACGCCAACCGCACCGGCTGCGTTATCGCCGCCGCCGGCTACCACCAGCGCTTCCGGCATATTCCACGACTGCGCAACCGTCGGGCGCAGCGCCCCCGTGACTTCACATCCTTCGAACAGCGTCGGCATGTTGTCGCGGTTCAGACCGCAGGCGGCGAGCATCTCATCGCTCCAGTCCCTTCGCGCTACGTCCATCCACATCGTTCCAGCGGCATCGGACATATCGCTGGCAAACTCGCCGGTCATGCGTAAACGTAGATAATCTTTAGGCAGCAGGACTTTATCAACCCGCTCGAAGATCTCAGGCTCGTGGCGTTGTACCCACAGCAGCTTCGGCGCGGTGAATCCCGGCATCATCAGGTTGCCGGTTATCTGCCGCGAGCGGCTGACTTTCTCTTCCAGCAGCGCGCACTCATCACCGCAGCGGCCATCATTCCATAAAATCGCCGGGCGCAGGACGCGCTGTTGCTTATCCAGCAGCGTCGCGCCGTGCATCTGGCCCGCAATACCTAACGCTTTGACTTCGCGCAGCGAGTGCTGCGCGCCCAGCGCCTTCATCGCGCGGTCCGTCGCCTGCCACCAGTGCTCGGGGTCCTGTTCAGACCATAGAGGGTGCGGACGCGACACGTTGAGCTTTTCAGTATGCGAAGCCACGACCTCGCCCTGCTCATTGAGCAGAATAGCTTTGACGCCCGAGGTGCCCAGATCAATCCCGATATACATACAGCCTCTCCTTACTGACGCGCCACGGCTAAGCGTGGCGCGAATAAAGCATCGGTTATAGCCAATGCCCGGTCCCGCCGGGCATCATCGCCTTCATTAGCGATCAAAAAGGTAGCGGTTTACCACATTTTCCAGCAGTTCCTGATGGCCGCTCTGGTGCTGCGGCGCCAGGTCATGCTGAGTGGCATAGCGAGCAATATCCGCCAGGTTCATCTGGCCTTTCAGGATCTGCTGACCCAGCTCGCCGTTCCAGCCGGCATAACGTTTGGCAACGCGTTTATCCAGCTCGCCGCCTTCAATCATGCGCGCGGCAACTTTCAGCGCCAGCGCCATGGTGTCCATTGCGCCGATATGGCCGTAGAACAGGTCGTATTTATCGGTGCTCTGACGACGCACTTTAGCATCAAAGTTCAGGCCGCCGGTGGTGAAACCACCCGCTTTCAGGATTTCGTACATCACCAGCGCGTTTTCTTCAACGCTGTTCGGGAACTGGTCGGTATCCCAGCCCAGCTGCGGGTCGCCGCGGTTAGCGTCAACGGAACCAAACAGTCCCAGAGCAATGGCAGTCGCAATTTCGTGATGGAACGTATGACCGGCCAGCGTCGCGTGGTTCGCTTCGATGTTCAGTTTGATCTCTTTTTCCAGGCCGAACTGTTTCAGGAAACCATAGACGGTAGAAGCGTCGTAATCATACTGATGTTTGGTTGGCTCCTGCGGTTTGGGTTCAATCAGCAGCGTACCCTGGAAGCCAATCTTGTGCTTGTGCTCAACGACCAGCTGCATAAAGCGGCCAATCTGCTCGCGCTCCTGACGCAGATCGGTATTCAGCAGGGTTTCATAACCTTCACGGCCGCCCCACAGGACATAGTTTTCGCCGCCCAGCTTGTGGGTCGCATCCATTGCGGTGACCACCTGAGTCGCCGCCCAGCTGAACACTTCCGGATCCGGATTGGTTGCCGCCCCGGCGCCATAGCGCGGGTTCGTAAAGCAGTTTGCCGTTCCCCACAGCAGCTTGACGCCGCTCTGCTGCTGTTTTTCCGCCAGCACTTCAACCATTTGCGCAAAGTTGTTGGCATACTCTTTCAGCGATGCCCCTTCAGGGGAAACGTCAACGTCGTGGAAACAGTAGTACGGTACGTTCAGTTTGTGGAAAAACTCAAACGCGACATCCGCTTTGCGTTTCGCCATTTCCAGCGCTTCGCCCGGCTGCTGCCACGGGCGGTTAAAGGAGCCCACGCCAAACATGTCAGCACCATTCCAGCAGAAGGTGTGCCAGTAGCAGGCCGCAAAGCGCAGGTGGTCCTCCATCCGTTTGCCCAGCACCAGTTCATCCGGGTTGTAATGACGGAAAGCCAGTGGGTTAGCGGATGTCGGGCCTTCATAACGAACGCGATCGAGTTGATCAAAATAGGTCTGCATAATGAACTCCATATTCAGGGATGCGGCGAGTAATAAGTCATAAGCCAATATAGAATTCTCTTTTTACTTTCCTCAATTACGTTATTTCACACCGTGATTGAGAGAATCCACAAACGTGCGCCAGGTCGCAAAAACAATAGAACAACGCCCTCACTTCGCTGCTTACGCCACGAGAGATCAATGAAATACGATGAGAACTAATTATTAAAGTACGATCCCGGTCATAAATTAACAAATAAACAAAATTTCATAACGGCAAAATAAGCATAGATAATTGCCAGCGCCCCTTTCCGCGTTAAAAATCTGCTACGTATCAGGCCGTTTATTTTTATCGTTCGTCTTATCCTGCACTTTACAAAAAAGGTGTTATTATTATGAAGATAAAGAACCTTTGCCTAACGCTCTGTGCTTCACTCCTCCTCACCAGCCTGTCGGGCATTGCGAAAGAAGTTAAAATTGGCATGGCGATTGACGACCTGCGTCTTGAGCGCTGGCAAAAAGATCGCGATATTTTTGTCAATAAAGCTGAATCATTAGGTGCAAAAGTATTCGTCCAGTCAGCCAATGGCAACGAAGAAACGCAAATGTCGCAAATCGAAAACATGATTAATCGCGGCGTCGACGTTCTGGTTATTATTCCCTATAACGGTCAAGTGCTGAGTAATGTGATAAAAGAGGCTAAACAGGAGGGAATTAAAGTTCTCGCCTACGATCGTCTCATCAATAATGCCGACATTGATTTTTATATTTCTTTTAATAATGAGAAAGTGGGCGAAATGCAGGCGCAAAGCCTGGTCGATAAAGTGTCTCAGGGTAACTATTTCTTAATGGGCGGCTCGCCCGTTGATAATAACGCCAAGCTTTTCCGCGCCGGCCAAATGAAAGTCCTTAAGCCCTATATTGATGAAGGCAAAATTAAAGTCGTCGGCGATCAGTGGGTTGACGGATGGCTACCTGAAAACGCATTGAAAATTATGGAAAACGCCCTGACCGCCAACAATAACAAAATTGATGCGGTTGTCGCCTCTAACGATGCCACCGCCGGCGGCGCCATTCAGGCCCTGAGCGCCCAGGGGCTCGCAGGCAAAGTGGCGATCTCCGGTCAGGATGCCGACCTCGCCGGCGTGAAGCGCATTATCGCTGGCACCCAAACGATGACCGTCTACAAACCGATCGCCACCCTTGCCACCACCGCGGCGGAGATTGCCGTCGAACTGGGCAACGACAAACAGCCGAAGGCTGACGCCACGCTCAACAACGGCCTGAAAGATGTCCCTTCTCGTCTGCTGACGCCCATTGAAGTCAATAAGGACAACATTGACCAGACGGTGATCAAAGACGGTTTCCATAAAAAAAGCGAGCTGTAATCTCTGACGCCCTCTGCCGGGGGCGTTACTCCATCCAGCCGGATATCGCTTATGCGGAGCCTCTATGTCCTGGTTACTCGAAATGAAAAACATGACTAAAACCTTCGGCGCGGTGAAGGCGATTGATAATGTCAGCCTGCGGCTGAACGCCGGGGAAGTGGTCTCATTATGCGGAGAAAACGGCTCCGGGAAATCTACGCTCATGAAGGTGCTTTGCGGAATATACCCGCACGGTAGCTATGAGGGAGAGATTATTTTTTCCGGAGAAACTTTGCAGCCGGGCCATATTCGCGATACCGAACGCAAAGGAATTGCCATCATTCATCAGGAGCTGGCGCTGGTAAAACACCTGACCGTTCTGGAGAATATTTTTCTCGGCGCGGAGATCTCCCGCCACGGTCTGCTGGATTACGAAACCATGACCTTACGCTGCGAGAAGCTGCTGGCCCAGGTCAATTTAGCCATATCACCCGACACCCGCGTCGGCGATTTAGGCCTTGGCCAGCAGCAGCTGGTCGAAATAGCGAAAGCGCTAAATAAACAGGTACGGTTGTTAATTCTCGACGAACCCACCGCCTCATTAACGGAACAAGAAACGGCCATTCTGCTGAATATTATTCGCGATCTGCAAAATCACGGTATTGCCTGTATTTACATTTCCCACAAACTCAATGAAGTCAAAGCGATATCCAATACTATCTGCGTGATCCGCGATGGGCAGCATATCGGTACCCGTAACGCTGACGGCATGAACGAAGATGACATCATCACCATGATGGTCGGCCGCGAGCTTACCGCCCTCTATCCGAACGAAGCCCATAGCTGCGGCGATGAAATCCTGCGCGTAGAAAATTTAACCGCCTGGCATCCGGTCAATCGCCACATTAAGCGGGTCAATGACGTCTCCTTTTCACTGCGGCGCGGCGAAATTCTGGGGATAGCCGGACTGGTCGGCGCGGGTCGTACCGAAGCGGTACAGTGCCTGTTTGGCGTCTGGCCGGGCCGCTGGCAGGGGAAAATTTTCATCGATGGCCAGCAGGTGACGATTCACAACTGCCAGCAGGCCATCGCGCAGGGCATCGCCATGGTGCCGGAAGACAGAAAGAAAGACGGCATCGTGCCGGTGATGGCGGTGGGTAAAAATATCACCCTCGCCGCGTTAAACCAGTTTACCGGCCCGCTGAGCAGCCTTGACGATGCCGGAGAGCAGCACTGCATTCAGCAATCCATCCAGCGTTTGAAAATCAAAACCTCATCGCCAGAGCTGGCGATCGGTCGCCTGAGCGGCGGCAATCAGCAAAAGGCGATCCTCGCCCGCTGCCTGCTGCTGAACCCGCGCATTCTGATACTCGATGAGCCTACCCGCGGCATTGATATCGGCGCCAAGTACGAAATCTACAAGTTGATTAATCAGCTGGTGCAGCAGGGGATCGCCGTCATTGTCATTTCATCCGAACTGCCCGAAGTACTGGGGCTAAGCGATCGGGTGCTGGTGATGCATGAGGGCAAACTGAAGGCCGATTTGATTAATCAGGGCCTGACACAGGAACAGGTGATGGAAGCCGCACTGAGGAGCGAACGCCATGTCGAAGAACACGTCTGAAATGAAACTCACCCCGCCCGTCTCCGGGGCTTTTTCCGGGCTAAAAGGGATGAATCTCCAGGTATTCGTGATGATCGCCGCTATCGTGGCCATTATGCTGTTTTTCACCTGGACTACCGAAGGCGCTTATTTGAGCGCGCGTAATATCTCTAACCTGCTGCGCCAGACCGCCATCACCGGCATTCTCGCGGTCGGCATGGTGTTTGTGATTATTTCCGCCGAGATCGATCTTTCCGTCGGCTCGATGATGGGCCTGCTCGGTGGCACAGCGGCAATATTTGACGTCTGGCTCGGCTGGCCGCTGCCGCTGACGATTGTGATCACGCTGGCGCTTGGCCTGCTGCTGGGCGCATGGAACGGTTGGTGGGTCGCCTACCGTAAAGTCCCGTCGTTTATCGTGACGCTCGCCGGTATGCTGGCATTCCGCGGTATTCTGATAGGTATCACCAACGGGACCACCGTCTCTCCCACCAGCCCGGCGATGTCGCAAATCGGCCAGAGCTATCTGCCTGATGGTATTGGCTTTGGTATCGGCGTGGCGGGAATGGCGGCCTTTATTATCTGGCAATGGCGCGGCCGTATGCGACGTCAGGCCCTGGGACTTGCCACGCCCGCTTCCGCTTCGACCGTAGGTCGCCAGACGATTACCGCCGTTATTGTGCTGGGCGCTATCTGGCTATTAAACGACTATCGCGGCGTCCCGACGCCGGTACTGATCCTCGCCGCGTTGCTGCTGGCGGGTATGTTTATGGCCACCCGCACCGCGTTTGGCCGCCGCATCTACGCCATCGGCGGCAACCTGGAAGCCGCGCGTCTATCCGGTATTAGCGTGGAACGCACCAAGCTGGCGGTGTTCGCCATTAATGGCCTGATGGTGGCGATTGCCGGGTTGATTCTCAGTTCACGTCTGGGCGCCGGTTCTCCTTCTGCCGGCAACATCGCCGAACTGGACGCCATCGCCGCCTGCGTGATCGGCGGAACCAGCCTCGCCGGCGGCGTCGGCAGCGTTGCCGGCGCGGTCATGGGCGCGTTTATCATGTCCGCGCTGGACAACGGCATGAGCATGATGGATGTCGCCACCTTCTGGCAGTACATCGTTAAAGGGGTCATTTTATTACTCGCGGTGTGGATGGATTCAGCCACCAAACGCCGGAGCTGAGAGCTTTGAAAAAAAATGCCCGAATTCTTTGCGCTACAGCCAAACTTAGGCACAAGTAGCTTGAAATAATCCGGGCATTGGCCGGTATTGTATGGCCTGCAAGAGAGACCAGGAACAACACTATGTTTGAAAAGCGTCACCGTATTACGTTGTTATTCAACGCCAACAAGGCCTATGACCGCCAGGTCGTTGAGGGCGTCGGCGAATATTTACAAGCATCGCAATTGGAATGGGATATCTTCATTGAGGAAGATTTTCGGGCGCGAATTGAAAACATCAAGGAGTGGTTAGGCGACGGCGTTATTGCCGATTACGACGACCCGGAGATTGAAAACCTGCTGCTCGACGTTAATGTTCCAATTGTCGGCGTCGGCGGCTCCTTCCACCGCCCGGAGTGCTATCCGCCGGTTCACTACATCGCTACCGACAACGCCGCGCTGGTCGAGAGCGCCTTCCTCCATCTGAAGGAAAAGGGCATTAACCGCTTTGCCTTTTACGGCCTGCCCACATCCAGCTGTAAAGGCTGGGCCGCAGAGCGCGAGCATGCTTTTTGTCAACTGGTCGCCAGAGAGAAATATCGCGGCGTGGTCTATCAGGGGCTCGAGACAGCGCCGGAAAACTGGCAGCATGCGCAAAATCGCCTCGCCGACTGGCTACAAACCCTGCCGCCGCAAACCGGCATTATCGCCGTCACCGACGCCCGCGCCCGTCATGTGTTACAGGCCTGCGAGCTGTTGCATATCCCCGTTCCGGAAAAGCTGTGCGTTATTGGCATTGATAACGAAGAGCTTACCCGCTATCTGTCGCGCGTGGCGCTGTCTTCCGTTGCTCAGGGCACCCGCCAGATGGGCTATCAGGCGGCAAAGCTGCTGCATCGTCTGCTGGAGAATGAAGAGCTGCCGCTTCAACGACAGCTTATCCCGCCGATGCGCGTAGTAGAGCGCCGCTCCACCGACTACCGTTCGCTAACCGACCCTTCGGTTATCCAGGCGATGCACTATATTCGTAACCACGCCTGTAAAGGGATTAAGGTAGAGCAGGTACTGGACGCCGTAGGCATTTCCCGCTCGAATCTGGAAAAACGCTTCAAAGAGGAAGTGGGCGAGACCATTCATACGGTGATCCACAGCGAGAAGCTGGAAAAAGCGCGCAGCCTGCTGGTTTCAACCACCCTGTCGATTAATGAAATCTCGCAGATGTGCGGCTATCCGTCGTTGCAGTACTTCTATTCGGTGTTTAAGAAAGAGTACGACGTGACGCCGAAGGAGTATCGCGATCGGCACAGTGAAGTCATGATGTAGAGAGCAAAGAAAAATGCCCGGACTTGCGCGCCGGGCATTAAGAATGTCATGGATAAGCCATTACATATGCGCGGCAATCAACCGCTGGTTATCCTGATACATGGCGAAGAGATAGTTGTTATAGCTCGACCCTTTAGTCGAATAGCCCTTCAGCTTATGAATCATGGTGCTGGCGGTCACTTCCTGATCGGCCTTGCGCAGCTGCGCACGCGATTTACGGAACGATGAATAAGCCGGATGCGTATTCAGGTTTCTCACGTAGGCCTGAACGGACTCTTCCACCGAATCAAACTGCGAGTAGCCCTTCACCGCGCCGCGGCAGTTTCCACCGCCACACTTCATACCAAACAGATTGTTGTTAACGCGCGCCAGTTTTGACGTTCCCCAGCCGCTTTCCGCCGCCGCCATGGTTGCAACCATGCTGTTCGGGATAATATCGACGCGTTCAAGCAACGAGTTCCATGGAATATGGCGAGTATTGCCGGACCACTTCACTTTATAGCGCGAGGCGATCTCTTTCAGGCGCGTACGCTCGCTCGGCGACCAGCGCGCATCGTACTGCTTGGAAACCAGCCAGTTACGATCGGCAGTAATCACCTGATTCTGTTTCGTAATATAAGGCATTACCGTCCGGAGAAACGCTTTTTTCCTTGGTGTCCCGGAAGGGTATTTTCGCAAATCAGGAAGTGAACTGCTCTTTACACTATTGCGAGAATACTCTTGTTTACTGCTTACCTTGCTTACTTTAACGGTACTTTTCTTTTTAACTATTGGGGCTTTATGACTCGTTGTTGCTGTGTGTGTTGTTGCCAGCACACTACCTGAAAATATGCAGGTAAGTAACATGAGTATCGCGGCCCCATATCGTCGAATGGGAGTCGATATCATTAGGTCTCCTGGTCGGATGCAATCATTCCAACGCCTTGTTTTTCACAAAAAATCGATAGTTGAATCGCGAATAGTATCAAAAATACCCAGATGACGCACCCACAGAAATAGTCCAATTCCGAAATGGTGTCACCTGAAATCGGTTTCTGCCAGCCTGCGAAGGCGCAAAAATGCTAGCGCCGTCTCATTTTCTGCGCATTTTTTGAGCGCGATCACTCACCCCTTTTCATCCTCCCTGGAAAAGCGCGGCCGGGATGAGTTCATCAGGCGGGTAGACGCGCAAACTGAACAAAACACCGCCTACAGGACTCCGCAATGAAACTCGCTGCGCTTGCGTCGCTGCTGTTGCCTGGGATGGCCTTCGCCGCCTGGACTACCGCAGACTTTCCCGCCTTCACCGAAGAGGGCACCGGCAGATTTATCAGTCAAAACGAGGTAGCAAAGGGTACGCGCCCGCTGCGAATTAATTTTGACCAACAGTGCTGGCAGCCCGCTGGCATGATCAAGCTCAACCAGATGCTCTCGATGGAACCCTGTCGCGACCCGGTGCCGCAGTGGCGCATCTTTCGCGACGGGCGCTATACCCTGGAATTGGACACCCGTTCGGGTACGCCAACCCTGATGGTCTCCCTTGAGGAGAAACAGTCCGCTGCCGCCGCGCCGCAGATCAAGCAGTGTCCGAAATGGGATGGCAAGCCGCTGACCATTGACGTCAGTAAATCCTTTGCCCAAGGCAGTAAAGTTCGCGACTTTTACAGCGGCAATATCGCGACCGTCAGCGGCGGTAAAATTACCCTCCAGCCGGCGTTTAACAGCAATGGTCTTCTGCTGCTTGAGCGCGCGGAAACCGAATCCGCCGCGCCGTTCAACTGGCACAACGCCACCGTCTATTTCGTTCTGACCGATCGCTTTGTTAACGGCAACCCGGCCAACGACAATAGCTATGGCCGCCACAAAGACGGCATGCAGGAAATCGGCACCTTCCACGGCGGCGACCTGCAGGGCCTGACCAGCAAACTTGATTACATCCAGCAGCTCGGCGTTAACGCGCTCTGGATCAGTTCGCCGCTGGAGCAAATCCACGGCTGGGTCGGCGGCGGTACGAAAGGTGATTTCCCGCATTATGCCTATCACGGCTACTACACCCAGGACTGGACTAAGCTGGATGCCAATATGGGGACGGAAGAAGATTTGCGCCGTCTCGTAGACGAGGCCCACAAGCGCGGGATTCGCATTCTGTTCGACGTGGTGATGAACCATACCGGCTACGCGACCCTGGCCGATATGCAGGAGTTTCAGTTTGGCTCGCTGTACATCCAGGGTGACGAACTGAAAAAGACGCTCGGAGAGCGCTGGACCGACTGGAAGCCTCGCGCGGGACAGAGCTGGCACAGTTTTAACGACTACATTAACTTCAGCGATAAAGCCGGATGGGAGAAATGGTGGGGTAAAAAATGGATCCGCACCGATATCGGCGATTACGACAACCCCGGCTTTGACGATCTGACCATGTCGCTGGCCTTCCTGCCGGATCTGAAAACCGAATCCACGGAGCCCTCCGGCTTGCCGAACTTCTATCGTCATAAGCCGGATACTGCCGCTAAAGCGATCCCCGGCTACACGCCGCGCGATTATTTGACCCACTGGCTGAGCCAATGGGTACGCGATTATGGCATCGACGGTTTCCGGGTTGATACCGCCAAACACGTCGAGCAGGCGGCCTGGCTGCAGCTAAAAACCCAGGCCAGTGAAGCGCTGGCGGAATGGAAAAAAGCCAATCCGGATAAAGCGCTGGATAACGCGCCGTTCTGGATGACCGGCGAAGCCTGGGGCCACGGCGTGATGCAGAGCGACTACTATCGTCACGGCTTTGATGCCATGCTGAACTTTGATTATCAGGATCAGGCAGCAAAAGCGACAAGCTGCCTGGCCAATATGGATCTGACCTGGCAACAAATGGCGGAAAAGCTCCAGGGTTTCAACGTCTTAAGCTACCTCTCTTCGCACGATACCAGCCTGTTCCGTGAAGGCGGCAGCACGGCGGCGGAACTGCTGCTGCTTGCGCCTGGCGCAGTGCAGATCTACTACGGCGATGAATCCTCACGACCATTTGGTCCGACCGGCTCCGACCCGCTTCAGGGAACGCGTTCAGATATGAACTGGCAGGACATCAACGGCAAAGCCGCGCGCAGCGTGACCCACTGGGAGAAACTGGGCCAGTTCCGCGCCCGTCATCCGGCCATTGGCATGGGTAAACAAACCACGCTATCGATGGCGACAGGCTACGGCTTTATCCGCGAGAGCGGTGATGACAAAGTCATGGTGGTGTGGGCAGGACAGCAGTAGCTTTTTGATGAGCGGCTCCCCCGACGATCGTGGGAGCCTTTTCAGGATAAACGACCAAAAATCATCTACCTCAAAGCATAAAAACGAATTATCTTCCTGATACCTCGATTTGCACCCTGTCTGCGCTGGCGTTATGGTTACCCACTTTCCTGGGATACCGACAGACTAATCGCGATGACATTTTCACTTTTTGGCGACAAATTTACCCGTCATTCGGGCATCACCCGCTTGATGGAAGACCTCAATGACGGCCTGCGTACGCCAGGCGCCATCATGCTGGGCGGCGGCAATCCCGCACAGATTCCGGAAATGAATGATTACTTCCACAGCCTGCTGAGCGACATGCTGAATAACGGCAAAGCCCTTGATGCGCTTTGCAATTATGACGGCCCGCAGGGTAAAAGCGAGCTGCTGACCCTGCTGGCGCAAATGCTGCGTGATGAACTGGGTTGGGAGATCGAGCCGCAGAATATTGCACTGACAAACGGCAGTCAGAGCGCGTTTTTCTACTTGTTTAACCTCTTCGCAGGACGTCGCGCGGATGGAACCACGCGTAAAGTGCTGTTTCCATTGACGCCTGAGTATATCGGCTACGCCGACTCCGGCCTCGAAGAAGAGCTGTTTGTCGCCACTCGCCCGAACATTGAACTGCTGCCGGAAGGCCAGTTTAAATACCATGTGGATTTCGAACATTTGCAGGTCACGGACGAAACGGGAATGATCTGCGTTTCCCGTCCCACCAACCCAACCGGTAACGTGATCACCGATGATGAGCTGATCAAGCTCGATGCGCTGGCCAATCAGCACGGCATCCCGTTGGTTATCGATAATGCCTACGGCGTTCCGTTCCCGGGCATTATTTTCAGCGACGCCCGACCGCTGTGGAATCCGAATATCGTCCTGTGCATGAGCCTCTCCAAGCTTGGCCTGCCGGGCAGCCGCTGCGGGATTATCATCGCTAACGAAAAAATCATCACCGCCATCAGCAATATGAACGGCATTATCAGCCTCGCCCCCGGTGGAATGGGGCCGGCCATGATGTGCGAGATGATTAAACGCAACGACCTGCTGCGCCTGTCGGAAACGGTGATTAAGCCGTTCTACTACCAGCGCGTTCAGGAGACTATCGCTATTATTCGCCGCTACCTGCCGGAAGATCGCTGCTTGATTCATAAGCCGGAAGGGGCCATTTTCCTCTGGCTGTGGTTTAAAGATTTGCCGATATCTACCGAGCTGCTGTACCAGCGCCTGAAAAAGCGCGGCGTCCTGATGGTGCCAGGCGACTATTTCTTCCCGGGGCTGGATAAGCCGTGGCCGCACACGCATCAGTGCATGCGCATGAACTACGTGCCGGATCCGGAGAAGATTGAAGCGGGCGTGAAGATTCTCGCCGAAGAAGTTGAACGCGCATGGAGCGAACAGGACGCGTAATGTGCATCAGCAGACCGGCGGGGCCACCATCGTCTGCCGATCAGTAGCCCCGACAGGCGCGTAGCGCCGTCTACAAGAAATACGCTACATCGCCAGCGCCATCCGCTGGCGACGTTCAGCGGCTATTCTTTCCAGCTCCATGGGCTCTATGCAGCGTAGCGCCTGCGTCGGGCATGCCGCCACGCAGGCCGGGCCCTCTTCACGATGGCTGCACAAATCGCACTTCAGCGCCTGTACGCCCTCCTCCACCCGCATCACCGTTATCGCGCCATAGGGGCACGCCACCATGCAGCTTTTGCACCCAATACAGCGGCGCTGATCTACGCGCCAGACCGAATTTTCTCGGCGGATAGCGCCCTCGGGGCAGACGTTGGCGCAGGGCGCATCTTCACACTGGCGGCACAACGTCGCCGTCGAAAGTTCATCATTCTTTACCACGCGGATCCGCGGTGCAAAGCGCGTAGCGGATACGCCAGAACAATCCTGATTCTGCTGATGGGACACCACGCAGGCGACTTCACAGGTACGGCAGCCGATGCACTTTTGCGCATCCGCGATAATAAACCGGTTCATCCTTGCTCCATTAGGGATAAAAATGCAGAGTGCCAGAAAAAGCCGCTTCCGCGCCTTGATCCTGAATGGAGTCAGCGGCGTTTTCTCTCAGATGCCCGGGACAATTAGGTCATCTGCCTTAGCCTTCCCGCACGGAAAAGCCCAGTTCGCGAGAAATCGCCTCTGCCGTCTCGCGCAGCGGTTTGAGTAAACGCTTCTCTCCCGCCATTTCAGGGCGCAGTGCAAATCAGAGTAACAACAGAGAAACGAACTCAGAAGCAGCAATAAGCGGGCTATTTTCAGATTGACCCCCCTCGCTCCCAGGCCACATACTTTCTCCCGCCCCCCGCTGCTAGCGGGCGTCTGATGGCGCAAGCGACGTCATGTCTCCCGGTGTTTTAGAACAGGATCTTTTGATTTATGGATGAATTCATTACCGTTTCTTTAAAAAAAATGAGCGCGAGCAGTATTTATAAAATCCTGCTTATCGGCCTGACCTGCTCATTAGTGCCGCTCGGCCTTTTAAACGGCATTCTCGCGGCGGTTGGCGTCAATTTACTGACGCTGCGCTGGAACGGAGAAACTGTCCATGGCTTCAGCGCGATTATTATCAGCCCGATCTTCTGCTTCATCCTGGCGCTGGTGTTGACCGGCATCGTCGGCAGCCTGGCCTGGCTCGGATTATGGATTTACGGCCAGTTTCGCCCGCTGACTCTGCGCATCTCTTCCACCGATCGGGGTTAATGCAACCCGCTGGCCGGGCCATCAGACCGGACCTGATAGCCCGGCCAGGCGCCTCCGGCAACTTCTGTTTATTCTTTTATGAACAATGCTTTATCCCGCAGAATATGGTCGTTACCGCGACGGCGAGTAAAACCGATGCGGTCAAAATACTCGAGGATCTGAATCGCCAACTTGCGCCCGACGTTCAGCGTATCGCGGAAATCCGCCGCGCATGTTGAACCCCTTTCCAGATCCAGTTCACGGATCATTTTGGCAAACTCCACGATCCGATCGTTGCGATAGTAGCGATCTTTGACGATCGCGGTAATCATCCCCTGCTGCGCCGCCTGGCGAAGCACCGCACGCATTAACGACTCTTCCACGCAGGCTTCCCGCGCCAGATCGCGAACCCACCAGGGCTCATCGGCAAACAGCCCGGCGACCCGCTGCCAGATGGCCTGCTGCTCGTCGGTAAAGCCCGCTTTATGTTCCGGCAGATGCAGCCAGCCGTGGTGGCTATGAACAATACCGCTTTCTCGCATTTGCTCAATCAGCAGCAGCACCAGCGCTTCATCTTCCATCGGCAGCGCAATACGCCGCAGCCGTTCGCGGCCCGGTCCCGGCTCATCGCGATGCTGATCGTGATAGCGCGCGAGGGCTTCAAGCAGCTTGCGCTGCCAGCGCGCGGCGAGCGGGGCGCTCAACAGGCTCTTTCCCGCCTGTAGATAGTCAGGGCGGTTAATCAGGGCGTTGAGGCCATCGCTACTGAGCTGACGCGCCCAGGCGAAATCATCGAGACGCACCGCATCGCGCTGAAGGTGAATATCCAGCGCCTGGACGTCATCGCTTTGCGCAGCAGCCAGCGCGTGCAGCCACTGTAAATACTCCGGCTTACGCTTGCCCCGGCGCGGCGGATTGAGCGTCACCACTCGCGCACCGGCGAGCGTCAGGCGCGCGGAAATATCGCGGAGCACCAGACGGTCATTATCCGCCAGCCGCAGCGGCGTATCGAGGACCAGCTCCGCCAGCGCGCCTTCAAGCAGCGACACCCGGCCGGTAATATGGCTGGCGGCGTGGTGGATATGCAGCGGCTGCCACTGGCTAAGCGGCGTGTGGCACTGGAGCTCGACAATGACCCGGTCACAGGCTTCCGGGGGCTGTACCGAGAGCAGCCAGTCGCCGCGATTGAGGTCCTCTTTTTGCGCATCGCCGACAATATTCAGGGCAATACGCTGGCCGGCCCGGGCCTGCTCAACCGGCTGATTTTGCGCGTGCAGACCGCGCACGCGCATCGGTTTATCCACGCCGGTCAGCCACAGCGTCTCGCCAACGTTGACCTCGCCGGATAGCGCCGTCCCGGTAACCACCAGCCCCGCGCCTTTGACGGTAAATGCCCGGTCGATCGCCAGGCGAAAACGCTGACGCTGCGGATGCGCGCGCGCGGCAAGGCGCAGGAGATGCTCGCGCAGCTCGTCAATGCCCCGCCCTTCCGTCGCCGCGACGGTAAACAGGGTCGCGCCGGTAAAGCCGAACTCCGCCAGCGCCGCATCGATTTCCGCCTTTACCTCCTCGATCCGAGTTGCTTCTACGCGGTCAGCTTTGGTCAGCGCGACGGTTAACGTCGGCTGCCCGGTAAGCTGGAGGATCGCCAGATGTTCGCGCGTCTGCGCCATCACCCCATCATCGCAGGCCACCACCAGCAGCGCGTGATCGATACCGCCGACACCGGCCAGCATGTTGGACAAAAACTTTTCGTGACCGGGTACGTCGATAAACCCCAGTACCCGCCCGTCGGGCTGCGGCCAGTAGGCGTAGCCCAGATCGATTGTCATCCCGCGCGCTTTCTCTTCCGGCAGGCGATCGGCGTTGATGCCGGTTATCGCCTGCAGCAACGTGGTTTTGCCGTGATCAACGTGTCCGGCGGTGGCAATAATCATCTCAGTAACATCTCCATAAACCGGGTTTCATCCTCAAGACAGCGCAGGTCCAGCCACAGGCGGCCATCATAGATCCTGCCAATAACCGGCACGGACAGCAGACGCCAGCGTGCCGCCAGGGCCTCCAGCTGGCTGCCGCGACCATCGCGCGGAGTCAACGTCAACGCCGCGCTGGGCAAGCGGTCCACCGGCAGCGAGCCGCTGCCGATCTGCGACAGGCATGGCTCAACCCGCAGGTCAAAATCAGCATAATGCGCGACCAGAGCCGTTCGTATACGTTCGGCCTGCTGACGAATATCATCCGCCTGACGAGTCAGCAGGCGTAGAGTCGGCAGCTCTGCGGCCAACTTTTCCGGGTGCAGATAGAGGCGCAGCGTGGCTTCCAGGGCCGCGAGGGTCATTTTATCCGCCCGCAGGGCGCGCTTGAGCGGATGGCTCTGCAAACGGGCGATTAGCGATTTTTTGCCGACGATGATTCCCGCCTGCGGGCCCCCCAGCAGTTTATCGCCTGAGAAGCTCACCAGGCTGACGCCTGCGGCAATCATCTCCTGCGGCATCGGCTCTTTCGGAAGGCCGTACTGGCTTAAATCTACCAGCGAACCGCTACCGAGATCGGCCACCACCGGGATATTCAACTCGCGCCCCAGCTCGGCCAGCTCCGCTTCATCGACCGCTTTCGTGAAGCCCTCAATGCTGTAGTTGCTGGTATGCACCTTCATCAGCAGGCCGGTATTGTCGTTCACCGCCTGACGATAATCTTTCGCGTGGGTGCGGTTAGTGGTACCGACTTCATGCAGAACGCAGCCCGCCTGGCGCATCACGTCAGGAATACGGAACGCGCCGCCGATCTCCACCAGCTCACCGCGCGACACCACCACCTCGCTGCCGCCGGCGATCGCCGCCAGCATCAGCAATACCGCCGCCGCGTTGTTATTGACGATACAGGCGTCTTCCGCACCGGTGATACGGCACAGGAGGTCGGCGAGCGCTCGGTCGCGGTGGCCGCGTCCGGCATCATCAAGATCGTATTCCAGCGTCACCGGCGCGCGCATCGCCCGGGCAACCGCCTCAACCGCCGCTTCCGCCTGAATCGCCCGGCCAAGATTGGTGTGCAACACGGTACCGGTCAGGTTAAAAACCGGACGCAGCGCGCTCTGCTGCGTCAGCGCCAGCCGCCTCGTCGTTTCCTGCAGCCAGTCATCGCACCAGCCCGGCAGCGCCTGGTTCTGACGGATATTTTCCCGCGCCTCGTCCAGCATCTGGCGCAGCAGCGCCACCGTCTGGGAGTGACCATATTGCATCAGCAGCGGCGAGAATGCGGGATCGCGGAGTAAACGGTCGATGGCCGGAAGCCGGGTATAAAGCGCACGAATCTCGGTAGTCATGAATGAGCCTATTTTCCCCCCTCCCGACGGGAGAGGGAGTCAACAAATGAGCAGCAATTGTAATCCCTTCACGAGAAAACTGTTACCTGCCTGGGTCAACTCACCGGCGGTTCGGTGCGCGCAAAGCTGGCGCGCTGAAAGAGGGAATCCACCAGACGGACCAGCTTCGGTCGGGTGGCGCACCAGCCTGGCGCGACGCGGCGGAAATTGAGATAAGCGATGGCGCAGGCTGCGGAGATGGTCGCCAGATTAACCTCATCAGGGCGCAACGTTCCGTCACTCGCATAGCCTTCCAGCGCATCGAGACCGCGCGCGACCTTTTCGCGCTGGCGCAGCAGTTCGCTTTCCGACTGCTGCGCCGCTGGCCACGCTTTCTCCCGTACCAGAGTTTGCGCGGCCTCCATCACCCCATCTGCCAGCGCCTCAATTTGACGCAGTTTCAGCGCGGCTTTCGGTTCCGCAGGCAGCATAGCCGGGGCGATGCCGAGCAGCTCCAGGTATTGAGCAATAATGGGAGAATCGTACCAGCAGTCGCCGTCATCGGTGACCAGCGCGGGCACTTTTCCCAGCGGATTATACTGCGCCACGCCGTTAGTCTCGTGGTAAGGGAATTCGTTGACGAACTCAAAGGGGATCGCTTTTTCCAGCAGTATGACGGAAATTTTGCGCACAAAGGGACTGGTGTAGCTGCCGATCAGTTTCATTGCCTGCTCCTTTCGCCAACAAAGTAATAAGTATGGCGCAGGCGCAGGCAAATAGCAGAGAGAGAAATCACCCCATGCCAGACTGACCCCGCTAATGGTCCAGATAGAGATAGTGCATCCAGCTGGTCATGCGCAGTAGCACTTTACGCATCACCGAAACGTGGGTGAAATGATCGGAGTAAACCGCCACCTGGGCATAGATCCCGTCAGGCAGAGCGTCGACGGCAGCGTTGGGCTCCAGCTCAATGGTCGCCAGCACGCCATCGGTACCCGGCGTCACCGTCAGTGCCTGCAGCGTGCCCTGCGCCTGGTATGTTCCGCCCGGCACGACCGGCAGGATACTCACCAGCTTGCCGCGAAAGACCTGTCCCGGCAGCGCGTTGAACACCGCTTCGGCATCGTCGCCCTGCTCCAGCCTGAGCAGCGAATTTTGCCGGAACTGCGCCACGATGAGGCGTTTCTGTTGCGGAATAAAGACCATCACCGGCCGCAGAGGCAGCGAGGCGGCATAGGTACCGGGACGAATCAGGACCTGGGTAATATAACCGTCGCTGGGCGCGCGCACGGTGGTCTGGTCAAGATTATATTTCGCCTCCGCCAGCTGCGCGCGGAGGCTCACTATCTGAGACTGCTCGCCGTTAACCATGCTGTCGAGCTGACTCTGAATTTGCGCCTGCTCCGCCACCGATCCTTTCACCATCGCATCCTGGGCGAGGTAGTTTTGCCGGGCATTATCGATATCGCTTTCCGAAAACGGATTAACCCGCGCCTGGCTTCCTTTCAGGTAGCGCTGATAATCCTTATACAGACGGTCGCGCTCCGCCGAAACGCGCGTGGTGTTGGCCTGAGCCTCAGAAAGCTGGGCTTTAAGGGTATTGATACTGTGCAGCGCGGTCACAAGATCGGCCTGGAGTCTGTCGACCCGTGCCTGATAACGTGTCGGGTCGATGGTAAACAGCACCTCTCCCTTTTTAACTCGTTGATTGGCTTTATCCGTAACGCTGCTGACCACTCCGGTAACCTGCGGGGTAATCGGAATAGAAATCACCGCCTTCTGCGCAGTGAAGGTATAAGGATGGTTGTAGTTCATTAATAAAATAAGCGCGCTAACAATTAATACGCCGCCCAGCGCCGCGGTGGGAACCGTCCATTTATTTACCGGGATCTTAAATATTTTAAATATCGACCAGGCTATCGCCACGTAGGTTAAAATAATCAGCAGATCCATGAGTTATTTCTCCACCGTAGGGGATTGGGTAGATGGCTGAATACCCGTTATCTGCTTTTCAAGCGCAATAACCCGTTGCCGCAGTTCGCTAAGTTCATCCTCGCTTTCCGTCGCCTCCGGCGACATCTCATCCCGCGAGTGCTGCATCCCCCAGCCGCGTTCAGGCCGATAAAGCGTGGCCCAGATCCATAAAAACGGCCAGATAACGTGCAGAGTAAAAAGACTCACCCAACCCGCAACATGAATGGCATCGGCATGCGGGTGGTTACGTTTCTTCGCGATCAGATAAGGAATATCATGGAGAATGATGATTCCATAAAAAATCACCAGAAATACAAAGATCAGAACGCCGAGCGCAAAATAATTGAGAAACATAATTTCCTCGGATTTACGCTAATTATTTCCAGGATGTATGCCGGGCCCGACAAAAAAAGGGCGGACAAATTGAGCATAATTCACCCGTTTCATTTTCGCCATTGACGACTAAAATGTTCTTTAAGCCCTCGCGTTGCTGAATGACGCATCAGCAAGCGGAACGCGGTATAACCTGCGCGAGATCACATCAGGGAAAATCCAGGTGAAAATATTTTGTGATATACATCACAAATAAATAACAAAACGTCAAAGTAAATTTGTGATTTTAATCACATAAAAATGCATTATCCCCCCTTAAAACCGGGTCTGTTGTTTTTTTACACACCAATTTTGTGACTAAGATCACTACAAAAGACCCTCGCCGCCCTATATTCATGTGATACAAGTCACATAAAAGTCCATCGACTGGACAGCTTAACGATTCAGTGCCAAATTTCGCACTATCACTCAGGGCCCGGCTACCTCTGCCGCCTTATTAACAACAAGCCTCGGGCTTTCAGCCTGCCGATAGCAAAAACAGAAGAAGGGGTGTTTTATGTCATCCGATATCAAGATCAAAGTGCAAAGCTTTGGTCGTTTCCTCAGCAATATGGTGATGCCAAATATCGGCGCGTTTATCGCGTGGGGTATTATCACCGCACTATTCATTCCGACAGGATGGTTACCGAACGAAACGCTGGCGAAGCTGGTCGGTCCGATGATCACCTATCTGCTGCCGCTGCTGATCGGTTATACCGGCGGTAAGCTGGTTGGCGGCGAGCGCGGCGGCGTAGTCGGCGCGATTACCACCATGGGCGTTATCGTCGGCGCGGATATGCCGATGTTCCTCGGCTCCATGATCGCCGGTCCACTGGGCGGCTGGGCTATTAAAAAATTCGACGTGTGGGTAGACGGTAAGATCAAGTCCGGTTTTGAGATGCTGGTGAATAACTTCTCCGCAGGCATCATCGGTATGATCCTCGCTATCCTGGCGTTCCTCGGCATTGGCCCGGCGGTTGAAGTTCTGTCGAAAATCCTGGCTGCGGGCGTTAACTTCATGGTGGCGCACGACATGCTGCCGCTGGCGTCTATCTTTGTTGAACCGGCAAAAATCCTGTTCCTCAATAACGCCATCAACCACGGTATCTTCTCGCCGCTGGGCATCCAGCAGTCTCACGATCTCGGCAAATCTATTTTCTTCCTGATTGAAGCCAACCCGGGTCCGGGGATGGGCGTCCTGCTGGCGTACATGTTCTTTGGTCGCGGTAGCGCGAAACAGTCTGCGGGCGGTGCGGCAATTATCCACTTCCTCGGCGGTATTCACGAAATTTACTTCCCGTACGTACTGATGAACCCGCGCCTGATTCTGGCGGTTATCCTCGGCGGTATGACCGGCGTGTTTACCCTGACCCTTCTCAACGGCGGTCTGGTTTCTCCGGCCTCTCCGGGCTCCATCCTCGCCGTGCTGGCAATGACGCCGAAAGGCGCCTACTTCGCTAACATCGCCGCGATTGTTGCCGCCATGGCCGTCTCCTTCGTGGTTTCAGCCGTGCTGCTGAAAACCAGCAAAGTTAAAGAAGAAGATGATATTGAGGCCGCAACCCGCCGTATGCAGGATATGAAAGCGCAGTCCAAAGGCGGCGCCACTCCGCTGGCCGCGGGAGACGTGGCTAACGACCTGAGCCACGTGCGTAAAATCATCGTTGCCTGCGATGCCGGTATGGGCTCCAGCGCAATGGGCGCAGGCGTGCTGCGTAAAAAAGTGCACGATGCCGGACTGAGTAATATCTCCGTCACCAACTGTGCGATCAACAACCTGCCGCCGGATGTTGACCTGGTCATCACCCACCGCGACCTGACCGAGCGTGCGATGCGCCAGGTGCCGCAGGCGCAGCATATTTCGTTGACTAACTTCCTCGACAGCGGCCTGTACACCAGCCTGACCGAACGTCTGGTTGCGGCGCAGCGCCACACGGATAACGAAGAGAAAGTTCGCGATAGCCTGAAAGACAGCTTCGACGCGTCTGACACCAACCTGTTCAAACTCGGCGCGGAGAACATCTTCCTCGGCCGTAAAGCGGCGACGAAAGAAGAAGCGATTCTGTTTGCCGGCGAACAGTTGGTGAAAGGCGGCTACGTTGAACCGGAATACGTCCAGGCGATGCTGGATCGTGAAAAGCTGACCTCCACCTATCTGGGTGAGTCCATCGCGGTACCGCACGGCACCATTGAAGCCAAAGACCGCGTTCTGAAAACCGGCATCGTCTTCTGCCAGTACCCGGAAGGCGTGCGCTTTGGTGAAGAAGAGGATGAGGTGGCTCGCCTGGTTATCGGTATCGCCGCCCGTAATAACGAGCATATCCAGGTGATTACCAGCCTGACCAACGCGCTGGACGATGAGTCGGTGATTGAGCGTCTGGCGAAAACCACCAGCGTTGAAGAAGTTCTGACGCTGCTGAAAGCGTAGCCTGTAGCCCGGCAGTGCGCCGGGCAACGCCCGCCTCTCCTCATACGTGGGGAGAGGGTTCGGGTGAGGGAAAAGCCTCACCCGAACCCTCTCAGGTAAAAACATTAATTGAAGGTTAATACTATGAAAGCATTACATTTTGGCGCAGGTAATATCGGTCGTGGTTTTATCGGCAAACTGCTGGCGGACGCGGGGATACAGCTGACGTTCGCGGATGTAAATCAGGTCGTGCTTGATGCCCTGAATGCCCGTCATAGCTATCAGGTTCACGTGGTCGGCGAGAATGAGCAGGTCGATACCGTTTCCGGCGTTGACGCCGTCAGCAGCATCGGCGACGAAGTTGTCGAGCTGATTGCCAGCGTGGATCTGGTGACCACCGCCGTCGGCCCGGTCGTGCTGGAACGCATCGCCCCGGCGATTGCCAAAGGCCTGGTCAAACGTAAGGCGCAGGGGGTTACTGCCCCGCTCAACATCATCGCCTGCGAGAACATGGTCCGCGGTACCACCCAGTTGAAGGGACATGTCTTTAACGCCCTGGCCGAAGAAGATAAAGCCTGGGTTGAAGCCAACGTCGGCTTCGTTGATTCCGCCGTTGACCGCATCGTTCCGCCATCGGCTTCCGCTACTCACGATCCGCTGGAAGTCACCGTGGAAACCTTCAGCGAGTGGATTGTCGACAAGACCCAGTTCAAAGGCGAACTGCCGAACATCCCCGGTATGGAATTAACCGATAACCTGATGGCATTTGTCGAACGTAAGCTATTCACCTTAAACACCGGACATGCTATAACCGCCTACCTCGGAAAACTGGCGGGTCATCAGACCATCCGTGACGCGATTCTTGATGAGAAGATTCGCGCTGTGGTTAAAGGGGCCATGGAAGAGAGCGGCGCGGTGCTGATCAAACGCTATGCCTTTGACGCGCAGAAGCACGCTGCTTACATCCAGAAAATTCTCGGTCGCTTTGAGAACCCGTATTTGAAAGATGACGTTGAGCGCGTTGGCCGCCAGCCGCTGCGTAAACTGAGCGCGGGCGACCGTTTAATTAAGCCGCTGCTTGGTACGCTGGAATACGGCCTGCCGCACCGGAATCTGCTGAAAGGGATCGCCGCGGCGATGCACTTCCGCAGCGAAGACGATCCGCAGGCGCAGGAGCTGGCGGCGCTGATTGCCGAGAAAGGCCCACAGGCCGCGCTGGCGCAGATTTCTGGTCTGGACGCGGCAAGTGAAGTGGTGGCGGAAGCCGTTAACGACTACAACGCGACCAAATGAGGCAAGACCTGGCGCGGTCAGAACCGCGCCCATTACTTATGTCAGATATGCAGGCAATAATGGAAGAAACACAGGCATTTGAAAACCGTGTGCTTGAACGTCTGAATGCTGGCAAAACCGTACGAAGCTTCCTGATCGCCGCCGTTGAACTGCTGACGGAAGCGGTCAATATCCTGGTGCTTCAGGTATTCCGTAAAGACGACTACGCGGTGAAATACGCAGTGGAGCCGTTGCTGGACGGCGACGGGCCGCTGGGCGACCTTTCCGTACGCCTGAAGCTGATCTACGGCCTTGGGGTGATTAGCCGCGCCGAATATGAAGATGCCGAACTGCTGATGGCCATGCGCGAAGAGTTGAATCACGATGGTAATGAGTACAGTTTTACCGACGATGAGATCCTCGGACCGTTTGGCGAGCTGCACTGCGTCGCCGCCCTGCCGCCCACGCCGCAATTCGATGATAGCGATGCGGAGCTGCTGGCAATGCAAAAGCTGCGCTACCAGCAGGTCGTACGTTCAACAATGATGCTTTCTCTGACCGAGCTGATTTCTAAAATCAGCTTAAAAAAAGCCTTTCAAAAATCAACGCTCTGATTCTGACTCTTGCTGGTCGCACGTCGGCCGATAAAGCTGACGATAATACTCAAGACGTCGCAGAAACAGCGCTTCTTTATCAGCCGGAATATCCGGCGGTATATGCTGCAAACGCGGAGATTTTTTTAGATATTCCATAAAAGCCTGACTTGAAGCCATAAAATCTACGGCTTTATCAATAATACGCGGTACGCCGTCGCCTATTTTCGCCATCACGCTCTCCTCTGCTGGGGAATGATCCTATTAAGGATTAGCCAAAAATAGCGTTTCAGATGAGGAAAACGTGCTTAACAGCCGACAGGCTTCACAGAAATGAGTATTCGCCAACTCTGCCTTGAAACAGGAATAATTTTCAATAAGTTATATTGTGCCGTTACGCCTGTTAAGGGTAAAAAAATGGCGTCGTTTTGATAAATAACTACCCACAACCCAAGCGACAGCACATACTATAGTCTGATAATGCCCCTTTCTTAATAGATTAAACCACCATGAAAGAAGTCGAAAAAAACGAAATTAAGCGCCTGAGCGATCGTCTTGATGCTATCCGCCACCAGCAGGCCGAGCTGTCACTGGTCGAAGCTGCTGACAAGTACGCCGAACTGGAAAAAGAGAAAACCACCATTGAGACGGAGCTCGTCCGCCTGCGTGAGGTTCAGGGCCAGAAGCTGAGCAAAGAAGCGCAAAAGCTGATGAGCATGCCGCATCGCCGCGCCATCACCAAAAAAGAGCAGGCCGATATGGGCAAGCTTAAGAAAAGCGTACGCGGTTTGGTCGTTGTCCATCCGATGACCGCGCTGGGACGCGAAATGGGCCTCAAAGAGATGACCGGCTTCTCAAAAACCGAGTTCTGATATTTTCATCCCGTGAATCTCCCGGCTCGCGCTGTGCTTAGCCGGGCTACGGGTTCACTCTCCTCTGCGAGACGGTAGCCCGGGCAGATGCGCTGCATCGCCTCCGGGATCTATTCTGATTCTAACGCTATTCACCGCCCCAATTGGCCCTACCAATTATTTCTTAAACCCCCTAATGGTTCACATATCCATCATTTTCCGTCACAATCATATTGCTCAGCAATAACATTTGATTAACCATTCCTTGTCGTTAATCCTACAATCGCAATTTGGCTGGGCCAATTTTACAAATGATGTGACCTGCTAAGAGCACAAGACTCAGCACGGCATCATGGCGGCCCGATGGAGACCTGCATGAACCTCTGGCAACAAAATTACGATCCGGCCGGCAACATCTGGCTATCGAGTCTTATCGCATCGCTACCGATTCTTTTTTTCTTTTTTGCCCTGATTAAGCTCAAGCTGAAAGGGTACGTCGCCGCGACCTGGACCGTGGTCATTGCGCTCTCCGTCGCCCTGCTGTTCTACAAGATCCGGTTGACCACGCGCTGGCCTCCGTCATCTACGGCTTCTTCTACGGCCTGTGGCCAATCGCGTGGATTATTATCGCCGCGGTCTTCGTCTATAAAATTTCGGTGAAAACCGGGCAGTTCGACATTATCCGCTCATCAATCTTATCGATTACTCCGGACCAGCGTCTGCAAATGCTGATCGTCGGTTTCTCCTTCGGCGCCTTCCTTGAAGGGGCCGCCGGTTTTGGCGCGCCGGTCGCTATCACCGCAGCGCTGCTGGTAGGACTCGGCTTTAACCCGCTGTATGCGGCGGGCCTGTGCCTGATCGTTAATACCGCGCCGGTGGCGTTTGGCGCGATGGGCATTCCGATTCTGGTCGCCGGGCAGGTTACGGGACTCGACAGCTTTGAAATTGGCCAGATGGTCGGCCGCCAGCTGCCGTTCCTGACCATCATCGTGCTGTTCTGGATCATGGCGATTATGGACGGCTGGCGCGGCATTAAAGAGACCTGGCCTGCGGTCATGGTCGCCGGCGGCTCCTTTGCTATCGCTCAGTACCTCAGCTCAAACTTCCTCGGCCCGGAGCTGCCGGACATTATCTCTTCGCTGGTATCGCTGGTCTGTCTGACGCTGTTCCTCAAACGCTGGCAGCCGGTACGCATCTTTCGCTTCGGCGATATGGGCGCATCGCAGGTCGATATGAACCTGGCGCGCACGCACTACACGCCGGGACAGGTGATTCGCGCCTGGACACCGTTCCTGTTTCTGACCGCCACCGTGACCCTGTGGAGCGTGCCTCCGTTCAAAGCGCTCTTCGCTCCCGGCGGCGCAATGTACGATTTTGTGATTAATATTTCCGTGCCGTTCCTCGACAAGATGGTAGCGCGCATGCCGCCGGTGGTTAGTGAAGCCACGCCATATGCCGCGGTCTATAAATTTGACTGGCTCTCCGCCACCGGCACCGCGATCCTGTTCGCCGCGCTGCTTTCCATCGTCTGGCTGCGCATGAAGCCAAAAGATGCGATTTCCACCTTTGGCAGCACGCTGAGAGAGCTGGCGTTGCCGATTTACTCCATCGGCATGGTGCTGGCGTTCGCCTTTATTTCCAACTATTCCGGTCTATCCTCAACGCTGGCGCTGGCGCTGGCGCACACCGGCCATGCATTTACCTTCTTCTCGCCGTTCCTCGGTTGGCTGGGGGTATTCCTGACCGGTTCAGATACCTCGTCTAACGCGCTTTTTGCCGCGCTGCAGGCCACGGCGGCCCAGCAGATTGGCGTCTCCGATATCCTGCTGGTCGCAGCAAATACCACCGGCGGCGTGACCGGGAAAATGATCTCCCCGCAGTCGATCGCCATCGCCTGTGCGGCGGTCGGCCTGGTGGGTAAGGAGTCCGATCTGTTCCGCTTTACCGTCAAACACAGCCTGATTTTCACCTGTATGGTCGGCGTCATCACCACGCTGCAGGCGTATGTCTTAACCTGGATGATCCCGTGATAGTGATGCCAAAACGCCTTGCCGACGACGTCGCCCGTCGCGTGCGGGCGCTGATTGAAGAACAAAAGCTGGAGGCGGGCATGCGATTGCCCGCCGAGCGCCAGCTGGCAACGCAGCTCGGCGTATCGCGCAATTCTCTGCGCGAAGCGCTGGCGATGTTAGTCAACGAAGGGGTGCTGCTCAGCCGTCGCGGCGGCGGCACCTTCGTGCGCTGGCAGCACGAAGCGTGGTCGGAGCAAAACATCGTTCAACCGCTGAAGACGCTGCTCTCCGACGACCCCGATTACAGCTTTGATATCCTCGAAGCCCGTCATGCTATTGAAGCCAGCACCGCCTGGCATGCGGCAATGCGGGCAACCGATGCCGAAAAAGAGAAAATCCGCCTCTGCTTTGAAGCCACCCAAAGTGAAGACCCGGACCTGGCCTCGCAGGCCGATGTCCGCTTCCACCTGGCGATCGCCGAAGCCTCGCACAACGTGGTGCTCCTGCAAACCATGCGCGGTTTTTTTGATCTCTTACAATCCTCAGTCAAGGAGAGCCGCCAGCGGATGTATCTCGTCCCGCCGGTATTCGCTCGCCTCACCGAACAGCACCTGGCGGTCATGGAGGCGATTGTCGCCGGTGACCCGGAAGGTGCCAGACAGGCGATGATGGCCCATCTGGGCTTCGTTCACGCCACCATCAAACGTTTTGATGAAGACCAGGCCCGCCAGGCGCGAATTACCCGCCTGCCCGGTGACCATAACGACAATTCCAGGGAGAACTTGTGATGATTATTTCCGCCGCCAGCGACTACCGCGCCGCCGCACAGCGTATCCTGCCACCGTTCCTGTTCCACTACATCGACGGCGGCGCTTACGCCGAGCACACCCTGCGCCGCAACGTTGAGGATCTCTCCGACGTGGCCCTGCGCCAGCGCATTCTGCGCAATATGTCGGACCTGAGCCTGGAAACCACCTTATTCAATGAGAAACTGGCGATGCCAACGGCGCTGGCGCCGGTTGGGCTGTGCGGGATGTACGCGCGCCGTGGTGAAGTGCAGGCCGCCGGCGCAGCGGATGAGAAAGGCATACCCTTCACCCTCTCTACCGTTTCCGTCTGCCCGATAGAAGAAGTTGCCCCGACCATTAAGCGTCCGATGTGGTTCCAGCTGTACGTTCTGCGCGACCGCGGCTTTATGCGCAACGCGCTGGAGCGCGCGAAGGCGGCGGGTTGTTCAACGCTGGTCTTTACCGTCGATATGCCGACCCCCGGCGCACGCTATCGCGATGCTCACTCCGGGATGAGCGGCCCGAACGCGGCGATGCGCCGCTACTGGCAGGCCGTGACCCATCCGCAGTGGGCATGGGACGTCGGATTAAACGGCCGCCCACATGATTTAGGCAACATCTCCGCCTACCTCGGCAAGCCGACCGGCCTGGAGGATTACATCGGCTGGCTGGCGAATAACTTCGATCCCTCGATTTCCTGGAAAGACCTTGAGTGGATCCGTGAATTTTGGGATGGCCCGATGGTGATCAAGGGGATCCTCGATCCGGAGGACGCCCGCGACGCGGTGCGCTTCGGCGCTGATGGCATCGTGGTGTCTAACCACGGCGGCCGCCAGCTTGATGGGGTGCTCTCTTCCGCCCGCGCCCTGCCCGCGATTGCCGATGCAGTTAAAGGCGACATTACGATTCTCGCCGATAGCGGCATCCGCAACGGCCTCGATGTCGTGCGCATGATTGCCCTCGGCGCCGATAGCGTGCTGCTGGGCCGCGCTTATCTGTATGCGCTGGCCACGCACGGCAAGCAGGGTGTCGCCAATCTGCTGAACCTGATCGAAAAAGAGATGAAGGTGGCGATGACGCTGACCGGGACGAAAACCATCGGCGAAATCAGTCGTGAATCCCTGGTGCAAAACGCCGATGCGCTGCGGACCTTTGATGTGATCAAAGCAGCGAACGCGGCGGTTAGCCCTAATCCTGAAGAAACCGTCCGGCAGGTGGGTTAACGTCCTCGTCGGGCCATCCGGCTCACAGGCCGGCGTCGGTTTGCTCCCTTTCCGCGAGAGGGTCGGGGTGAGGGTTAGCCAAATATCTGCTATTCTGCCCCCCGCAATGTAAGGGGGCAGCATGCTTAACATCGTCTTATTTGAACCAGAAATCCCGCCAAATACCGGGAATATCATCCGCCTGTGCGCTAACACCGGCTTCAATCTGCATATTATCGAGCCTATGGGGTTTGCCTGGGATGATAAGCGCCTGCGCCGCGCCGGTCTGGATTACCACGAGTTCGCCGCCGTCCAGCGCCATCGCGATTACGCCGCGTTTGTTGAAAGCGCAAAGCCGCAGCGCCTGTTCGCCCTGACCACCAAAGGCACGCCGGCGCACAGCGCGGTGAGCTATCAGGACGGCGATTATCTGATGTTTGGCCCGGAAACTCGCGGACTGCCGGGCAGTATTCTTGATGCCCTGCCGCCAGAACAAAAAATCCGTATTCCGATGATGCCGGACAGCCGCAGCATGAACCTGTCAAATGCGGTGTCGGTGGTGGTCTATGAAGCCTGGCGCCAGCTGGGATATCCCGGCGCGGTACTGCGCAGCTGAGCTGGCTTTCTCCCGGAGGCGGCGCGTAGCGCCTGTCCGGGCTACCAGACTGCGCTCGGCTTTGTAGCCCGGATAGATGCGCAGCATCGCCTCCGGGAAATCAATCAAATACCGTCACCGTACTCGAAGGTATGGTGTATGCCATTAAAGTGCTGATCCATATCCATTGCGGGCTTATCGCTCTCTGGCTTGCCCACAATACGGGCCGGTACGCCTGCGGCGGTGGTATGCGGCGGCACCGGCTGCAGCACCACCGAACCCGCGCCGATTTTTGCTCCGCGCCCAACTTCGATGTTGCCGAGGATCTTCGCCCCGGCGCCAATCATCACCCCTTCACGAATTTTCGGATGACGATCGCCGCTGGTTTTACCGGTACCGCCGAGGGTCACGGATTGCAGAATCGATACATCGTCTTCAATCACCGCCGTTTCGCCGACGACAATACCGGTGGCGTGGTCAAGCATGATCCCGCGGCCAATCTTCGCCGCCGGGTGGATATCCACCTGGAACGATACGGAAACCTGATTTTGCAGGAAGATCGCCAGCGCCCGACGCCCCTGATTCCATAGCCAGTGGCCGATACGATAGGCCTGCAGCGCGTGGAACCCTTTCAGATAAAGCAGGGGGGTAGAGTATTTATCCACCGCCGGGTCGCGCGTTCGCACCGCCTGAATATCACAGGCGGCGGAGGCGATCATTTCCGGGTCAGCGGCGTAGGCCTCTTCCACTACTTCTCGGATCGCGATGGCGGGCATAATCGGAGAAGCCAGCTTGTTCGCCAGCATATAGCTCAGGGCGCTGCCGAGATTTTCGTGCTTGAGTAGCGTGGCGTGGTAAAAACTGGCGAGCATCGGCTCACAGTCAGCTAAAGCCCGGGCTTCGGCTTTAATGTTATTCCAGACGATATCCAGTTCTTCACACGGCATTGCTGACTCCAGACGATATAATCATGACCGGCCAGTTCTTCGCTGGCCGGGTCATTCAGGTGATCCAGGTTCCATTACGGTTAATTGCTGCGCTCGTCCTTGCGTGCACGGCCTAATAAGGTCAATGCTGCCTCGCGCGCAATTTTTCCGCAATACAATACCTGATAAATTTCCTCGGTTATTGGCATTTCGACGCCTAAACGCTGCGCCAGAACGCGAACCTCTTTGGTATTGCGATAGCCTTCAACCACCTGGCCAATCTTCTCCTGAGCGCTTTGCACATCCATACCCTGGCCGAGCATCATGCCGAAGCGGCGGTTACGCGACTGGTTATCGGTGCAGGTGAGCACCAGATCGCCTAAGCCCGCCATACCCATAAAGGTTTCCGGATCGGCGCCAAGGGCCTCCCCGAGGCGAGACATTTCGACCAGCCCGCGGGTAATCAGCGCGGTACGCGCATTGGCGCCAAAGCCGATGCCGTCAGACATGCCGGCGCCGATAGCGATAACGTTTTTCACCGCTCCGCCGAGCTGCACGCCGATAAAATCCGGGTTGATATAGACGCGGAAGCTCTTGCCGCAGTGCAGCAAGCGTTGCAAATCATCAGCAAACTGCGGATCCGTCGACGCCAGCGATATCGCCGTCGGCAGGCCTGCCGCCAGCTCTTTCGCAAAGGTCGGACCGGAAATTACCGCCAGCGGAATATCGTCGCCCAGGGCTTCACGGGCCACGTCCTGCAGCAGGCGTCCGGTTTCCGCTTCCAGACCTTTTGTCGCCCAGACCAGACGAGCGTCAGAGCGCATCAGCGGTTTAATCTGCCGCAGCACTTCGCCGAAAACGTGGCTCGGCACGACTACCAGAATATCGCGGCTGGCAGCCAGCGCGGTCGCCAGATCGCTTTCCAGATGCAGCGTGTCGGGGAAAGGAACGTCAGGAAGAAATGCGGCGTTGCAGCGATCGTGCTGCAGCGTCGCAATATGTTTCGGGTCATGGCCCCACAGCACAACGTGGTGGCCATTTCTTGCCAGGGTGATGGCAAGAGCGGTGCCGTAAGAGCCGGCACCGATTACAGTCATTGCAGCGTTAAGCGCGTTCATCAGGCATCCTGATGTTGTTCAGCACCTTCGCCAGCCTGCTGCTGCAGATAGTTCATAAACAGCGCATCGAAGTTCACTGGCGCAAGGTTCAGTTGCGGGAAGGTACCGCGAGAAACCAGGCTGGTGATGCACTCACGCGCGTACGGGAACAGAATGTTCGGGCAGTATGCGCCGAGGCAGTGCGCCATCTGGGTACCGTCGATGCCTTCGATGGAGAAAATACCGCCCTGCTGAACTTCACACAGGAATGCAGTTTCTTCGCCCAGCGAGGCGGTTACGGTGACACGCAGCACCACTTCATACACGCCTTCAGCCAGCTGGCTGGAAGCTGTATCCAGATCAAGTTTAACTTCCGGCTGCCAATCTTTCTGGAAAACTTGCGGCGCGTTCGGCGCTTCAAAAGAAATATCTTTGGTATAGATGCGCTGAATCTGGAAAGTCATTTCGGTGCTGTTTTGTTCTGACATAGTAAAACCCTTTCGTGTTGTCCTTAAGTACGCCCGTCCAATGGAGATGAGCGCAAAAAATTAGCGCAAGAGGGGATCGAGTCCACCACGTGAATCAAGCGCATACAAGTCGTCACAGCCGCCAATGTGCTGCGCATCAATAAAAATCTGCGGAACCGTCGTCCTACCGCTGCGCTGAATCATCTCTTCACGCTTTGCAGCATCGCCATCGATAGGCAACTCGTTGAACGTGACGCCCTTGCTGTTCAGCAGGGCTTTCGCACGCACGCAAAACGGACATGTCGCTTTGGTATAGATATCAATATTGGCCATGACTTCACTCCTGTTTTTACCCCCGAGGGTTTTACACCGCAGGCAATGTTCCCCCGCTGGCGAATCGCCGGCACAGGGGAAACCGCACTACGCCATAAAGACGCGGGTAAATTATTTACCGCGTACCAGCGGAAGGTTCTCGCCGCTCCAGCCTGCGATGCCTTCCTTCAGTACGAAGACCTTTTCAAAACCGGCTTTGTTCAGCGCGCTGGCGGGTTCTTGCGCCTGCATACCTGAGCCGTCTACTACTATAATGGGTTGTGCTTTGTGCTTTTCCAACTCGCCGACGTTATTTGCTTTGATATCGCTCGGCAGCAGGTTAATAGAACCCGCAATATGACCTTTGCGGAAATCGTCACGCTGACGCAGGTCGACAACCACGGCATCTTCTTTGTTGATCAGGCGCGTCGCTTCACCGCGGGTGATGACTTTAACTTTCGACATCAGCCCTTTAAAGGTGGTGAACAGCACCGCCGCCAGCAGCGCGACCCACGCGATGCTCAGGACGGGGTGACGGCTGATGAATTGCATAATTTCTTGCATGGGGGGTTACAACTCCCGACTAAGTGAGAAAAAAACCAGGGAAGGAGTATACCTGTGCATTGCGGCAAATACAGCCAGTGAGCGCGATGTAATGTATTTTCTGCGGCCCGTCACGAAAAAAAACCGCTCTCGCCGCGGCGATGCGCTCTGGCCGCCCTCTTTCTTTGATCTTTTACGGTGATTTGATCGATTCAGCTGTAGTAAAATTACGCAAATTTTCTGTCTTTGAGCATGAGGTTGTCGCAATGTCGGTTTCTAAAAAACCTATGGTACTGGTGATTCTGGATGGCTATGGCTACCGTGAAGACCAGCAGGATAACGCTATTTACAGCGCCAAAACCCCTGTTATGGACGCACTGTGGGCAAAACGTCCGCATACTCTGATTGATGCTTCAGGCCTGGAAGTCGGTCTGCCGGATCGTCAAATGGGTAACTCCGAAGTGGGCCACGTCAACCTCGGCGCGGGCCGCATCGTATATCAGGACCTGACCCGCCTGGACGTTGAAATCAAAGAACGCACCTTCTTCGCCAACCCGGTACTGACCGGCGCGGTGGATAAAGCCGTTGCCGCTGGCAAAGCCGTGCATATTATGGGCCTGATGTCTCCGGGCGGCGTCCACAGCCACGAAGACCACATCATGGCGATGGTGGAGCTGGCAGCCGAACGCGGCGCGGATAAAATCTATTTGCACGCTTTCCTCGACGGCCGCGATACCCCGCCGCGCAGCGCTGAAAAGACGCTGGCGAAATTCGAAGATAAATTTGCCGCACTCGGCAAGGGCCGCGTCGCCTCAATCATTGGCCGCTACTACGCCATGGATCGCGACAACCGTTGGGATCGCGTTGAGCAGGCTTACGATCTGATGACTCTGGCGAAAGGCGAGTTCCAGGCCGATACCGCCGTTGCGGGCCTGCAGGCCGCTTATGCACGCGATGAAAACGATGAATTCGTGAAAGCAACCGTTATTCGCGCTGAAGGCCAGGCCGATGCGGCCATGGAAGACGGCGATGCGCTGATTTTCATGAACTTCCGTGCCGACCGCGCTCGCGAAATCACCCGCGCCTTCGTTAACGCCGATTTCGACGGATTTGCCCGTAAGAAAGTGGTTAACCTCGATTTCGTCATGCTGACCGAGTACGCCGCAGACATTAAAGTCGCCTGTGCTTATCCGCCGGCATCTCTGGTGAACACCTTCGGCGAATGGATGGCGAAAAATGACAAAACCCAGCTGCGCATCTCCGAAACTGAAAAATACGCTCACGTCACCTTCTTCTTCAACGGCGGCGTTGAAGAGCCGTTCAAAGGCGAAGAGCGCATTCTGATCAATTCACCGAAGGTCGCAACCTACGATCTGCAGCCGGAAATGAGCTCCGCTGAGCTGACCGAAAAACTGGTTGCCGCCATCAAGGGCGGTCAGTTCGACACCATCATCTGTAACTACCCGAACGGCGATATGGTTGGCCACACCGGGGTGATGGAAGCCGCCGTTAAAGCAGTAGAAGCGCTGGATCGCTGCATTGACGAAGTGAGCAAAGCCGTTGAATCCGTTGGCGGACAGCTGCTGATCACCGCAGACCACGGCAACGCCGAGCAGATGCGCGATCCGGCCACTGGCCAGGCGCACACCGCGCACACCAACCTGCCGGTTCCGCTGATTTACGTTGGCGATAAAAACGTCAAAGCGGTCAACGGCGGCAAACTTTCCGACATCGCGCCGACCATGTTGACGCTGATGGGAATGGAAATCCCGCAAGAGATGACTGGCAAGCCGCTGTTCATCGTGGAATAATCCTTCCCCATGAGGGGAAAGGCGACTTATTCAACTACATGGATCGCAACGGCAGTTCGATCCGTCCTTTACGCCAGCGCGCTTAGCGCTGGCGTATTGCTGTGCGCCGCATCTGCTCACGCCGACGATCGCGACCAGCTTAAATCCATTCAGGCCGACATTGCCGCTAAACAGCGGGCGATTAAACAACAGCAGCAGCAGCGTGCTTCCCTGGTTGCCCAGCTTAAAGCGCAGGAGGAGGCCATCTCCGCCGCCGCGCGCAAGCTGCGCGAAACCCAGGAAACGCTGAACCAGCTAAATAAGCAGATCGACGAAATGAACGCCGCGCTCGCGAAGCTGGAGCGTCAGCGCGCCTCGCAGGAGCGCAACCTTTCCGCCCAGCTCGATGCCGCGTTTCGTCAGGGGCCGCACACCGGCATCCAGATGATCCTCAGCGGCGAAGAGGGGCAGCGTAATCAGCGTCTGCAGGCCTACTTTGGCTATCTGAATCAGGCGCGTCAGGAAACCATCGCCCAGCTCAAGCAAACTCGCGAAGACGTGGCGGTGCAAAAATCCATGCTGGAAGAGAAACAGAGCCAGCAGCAAACCCTGGTGTACGAGCAGCGCGCCCAGCAGAGTAAGCTGGAGCAGGCGCGCAACGAGCGTAAAAAAACCCTCGCCAGCCTTGAATCCTCTATTCAGCAAGGCCAGCAGCAGCTCAGCGAAATGCGGGCTAACGAATCACGCCTGCGCGGTCGTATCGCCCAGGCGGCGGCGGCGGCCAAAGCGCGAGCGGATCGCGAAGCCCGCGAAGCGCAGGACGTACGCAATCGCCAGCAGGAAGCCTCACGTAAAGGCACCACCTACAAACCTACCGAAAGCGAACGCTCGCTGATGTCCCGCACCGGCGGGCTTGGTTCACCGCGAGGCCAGGCATTCTGGCCGGTTCGCGGCTCAATTCTCCATCGCTATGGCGAACAGCTGCAAGGTGAACTACGTTGGAAGGGGATGGTTATCGCTGCGTCTGAAGGCACCGAGGTCAAAGCCGTTGCCGATGGTCGGGTTATTCTTGCCGACTGGCTGCAGGGCTATGGCCTGGTGGTGGTCGTTGAACACGGCAAAGGCGACATGAGTCTTTACGGCTATAACCAAAGCGCGCTGGTCAGCGTCGGCACTCAGGTCCGGGCGGGCCAGCCGATCGCTCTCGTAGGCAGCAGCGGCGGTCAGGGCCGTCCGTCGCTCTATTTCGAAATTCGCCGCCAGGGTCAGGCGGTCAATCCACAGCCGTG
This sequence comes from Klebsiella sp. HN106, assembly GCF_051209435.1. Taxonomy (NCBI): domain Bacteria; kingdom Pseudomonadati; phylum Pseudomonadota; class Gammaproteobacteria; order Enterobacterales; family Enterobacteriaceae; genus Klebsiella; species Klebsiella sp. HN106. The sequence continues at coordinate 101,290 of NZ_JBLURD010000005.1, forward strand.
GTTGGGAAGATAAGTTTTGCTTCAATTTCGCAGAATTGCACTCGCGGTAACCAGTACGCTGGTTATGGCGTCGCCGGTTTTTGCCGGCAAACTCTCCATTGTTATCGACGACTTTGGCTATCGTCCACAAACGGAAAATCAGGTGCTGGCGCTGCCAGCGACGATCTCCGTTGCCGTACTTCCTAATGCGCCCCACGCCCGCGAAATGGCGACGAAAGCGCATAATCTCGGCCACGAGGTGCTAATTCACCTGCCGATGGCGCCGATCAGTAAACAGCCGCTGGAAAAAGATACCCTCCGCCCGGATATGAACAGCAGCGAGATAGAACGCATTATCCGCGAAGCCTACGGTAAGGTTCCGTACGCCGTGGGGCTGAATAACCATATGGGCAGCGCCATGACGTCGAATCTCTTCGGTATGCAGAAAGTGATGCAGGCGCTTGAGCGCTACAATCTCTACTTTCTGGATAGCGTCACCATCGGCAATACCCAGGCCATGCGGGCGGCGCAGGGCACCGGCGTTAAGGTGATTAAGCGTAAGGTTTTCCTCGACGATACCCAAAACGAAGCGGATATTCGCTATCAGTTCAACCGCGCCATCGCTTTGGCGCGACGCAACGGTTCCGCAATTGCTATCGGCCACCCGCACCCGACGACGGTGCGCGTGCTGCAGCAGATGGTGTATAACCTGCCGCCGGATATCACCCTGGTTCGCCCGAGCAGCCTGCTCAACGAGCCGCAGGTGGACACCTCAACGCCGAACGCTGCCCCGCCGCCGAAACAGCCGCCGCGCAACCCGTTCCGTGGCGTGAAGCAGTGCAAATCTAAGCGCCCTCCGGAGCCGATCAACGCCAGCCGCTTCTTTACCATTCTGAGCGAAAGCATCAGCAAGAGTACGCTGGTGCAGTATTACCAGCTGAAGTGGCAGGGCTGGGATACCCCCACCAACTAAACCGTCCTGGAGTCCCGGCGTTTATCCGCCGCGGATTCCGGCTTATCCTGATGGGCATACCAGGCTTTAAAGTATTTCAGAAAGCTATAAAAGGTCGCATAGAGCCCGGTGACCACGCCCACCTTACCCTTTCGCCAGGCCCCGCTGAACAGATACCATTTAAAGAAAGCGCCAATCGCGCTGATCGCTCCGCGTGCGAGAGATGGCCTGATCTTCTGGTATTTAACCAGCCGCGTAGTGTAGCTATTGAGCTTATTAAACACCTCATGCAGGGAGTAAAAGGTGTCATGTCGCACGAAGCCCGGTAGCTTGCTGGAGTGCTGAAAGCCCACGACCTGATCGTCTACCGGCCGATCGTTGAACCTGGCGACGGAGCGATTAAACAAACGAACCGGGAAATCCGGCGATGATACCGGATAAATGGTGCGAACCTCCTCGCCCAGTACGAACCAGTAACGCGGCAGTCGCCAGGCGCGGGCCGGGTCAGGATCGTCCCCCGCCTTCAGCGCCAGAATAGCCGCCACCACTTCGTCGTCAAGAATCTCATCGCTATCCATACACAGCACCCAATCGTGGCAGGCCAGAGAGGTCGCGTAGTTCATCTGCGCGCCGTGAGAAGTATAGGGATGATGGTGAACGGTGAGCCCGAACTGTTGGCAAATCTGCAGCGTGGCATCCGTGCTGCCTGAGTCGATGACGATAAATTCATCGGCCACCTTAAGCAAAGGTGGTAAAACCTCCCGTAATAAGCGGGATGAATTACAGGTCAATAAGCATACAGAGAGTTTAAGCATAGTATTTGTGTGGTTAAACTGCGATTAAACTGACTGTATAAACGAATAGGTGAGAAAGCGATTTAGAAAAAGTGCGGAGTGGATTAAAAATCAGAAAAGTGGAAGTCAGCTCTCTAAATAAAGCGCCCGCAGGCGCTTTTTTAAGCTCAAATTCGGAGCAGGTTAATCCCAGCTGAGAATAACTTTGCCAGACTGGCCGGAGCGCATCGCGTCAAAGCCCTGCTGGAAATCATCAATGCCAAAGCGGTGGGTGATGATCGGCGACAGATCGAGGCCGGACTGGATGAGCGCGGCCATCTTGTACCAGGTTTCGAACATTTCGCGACCATAAATCCCTTTGATAAACAGCCCCTTGAAGATCACCTTGGTCCAATCGATGGACATATCCGACGGCGGAATACCCAGCATGGCGATGCGCCCGCCATGGTTCATGGTATCGAGCATGGTGCGGAACGCCGGCGGCGCACCGGACATCTCGAGGCCCACATCGAAGCCTTCCGTCATGCCCAGCTCGGCCATCACATCGCTAAGGTTCTCTTTCGCCACATTCACCGCCCGGGTGACGCCCATTTTGCGCGCCAGTTCCAGGCGATATTCGTTAACGTCGGTAATCACGACGTTGCGCGCACCAACGTGTTTCGCCACCGCGGCCGCCATCACGCCGATGGGGCCTGCGCCGGAAACCAGTACGTCTTCACCCACGAGGTCGAATGAAAGCGCGGTATGTACAGCGTTGCCAAACGGGTCAAAAATCGATGCCAGATCGTCGGAGATATTGTCCGGAATTTTAAAAGCGTTAAACGCCGGGATCACCAGATATTCGGCAAAACAGCCCGGACGGTTCACGCCGACGCCCGTCGTATTGCGGCACAGATGCGTACGGCCGGCGCGGCAGTTACGGCAGTGGCCGCAGGTGATATGCCCCTCGCCGGAAACGCGGTCGCCCAGCTTAAAGCCGCGAACTTCCTGACCGATACCCACCACTTCGCCAACGTATTCATGGCCCACAACCATCGGTACCGGAATGGTCTTTTGCGACCATTCGTCCCAGTTATAGATATGTACGTCGGTACCGCAAATCGCGGTCTTGCGAATTTTAATCAGCAGATCGTTGTGGCCGACTTCCGGTTCCGGTACGTCGGTCATCCAGATGCCTTCTTCCGCCTTCAGTTTGGATAACGCTTTCATCTCACACCCTCAGGCAATGACGCCCAGTTGTTTACCGATGCGGGTAAAGGCTTCCACCGCACGTTCAATTTGTTCAGGGGTATGCGCCGCAGACATCTGGGTACGTATACGCGCCTGGCCTTTTGGAACCACCGGATAGAAGAATCCGGTGACGTAGATACCTTCTTTTTGCAGCTCGCGCGCGAACTGCTGCGCCACGGTGGCTTCACCGAGCATTACCGGGATAATGGCGTGGTCGGCGCCCGCGAGGGTAAACCCTGCCGCAGTCATTTTTTCGCGGAACAGGCGCGCGTTCGACCACAGGCGGTCGCGCAGTTCGCTGCCGGCTTCCACCATCTCCAGCACTTTGATCGAAGCGGCGACAATCGCCGGAGCCAGCGAGTTGGAGAACAAATACGGACGCGAGCGCTGGCGCAGCCACTCGACGACTTCTTTGCGCGCGGCAGTATAGCCGCCGGACGCGCCGCCCAGCGCTTTACCCAGCGTACCGGTGATAATGTCAACGCGGCCCATCACGTCGCAGTACTCATGGGAACCGCGGCCGTTTTCCCCTACGAAACCCACAGCATGAGAATCATCGACCATCACCAGCGCATCGTATTTATCCGCGAGGTCGCAAACGCCTTTCAGGTTGGCTATCACGCCGTCCATCGAAAACACGCCGTCGGTGGCGATCAGCACATGACGCGCGCCGGCTTCACGCGCCTCTTTCAGACGGGCTTCCAGCTCCTGCATGTCGTTGTTGGCATAGCGGAAGCGCTTCGCTTTACACAGGCGCACGCCGTCGATGATCGACGCGTGGTTCAGGGCATCGGAGATAATCGCATCCTCTGCGCCGAGCAGAGTTTCAAACAGTCCGCCGTTGGCGTCGAAGCAGGAGGAGTACAGAATCGCGTCTTCCATGCCTAAAAAATCCGCCAGCTTCTTCTCAAGCGCTTTGTGGCTATCCTGAGTGCCGCAGATAAAGCGCACGGAGGCCATGCCAAAACCGTGGCTATCCATACCGCTTTTCGCGGCGGCAATGAGATCCGGGTGGTTCGCGAGACCCAGATAGTTATTGGCGCAGAAGTTAATGACCTGGCTACCGCCGACGGTGATATCCGCCTGCTGCGCCGAAGTAATAATACGCTCTTCTTTAAACAACCCTTCCGCGCGCGCGGTATCGAGGTCATTGGTTAACTGTTTGTAGAAATCACCACGCATTGCAACTCTCCAGATTCGGCAAAATTTGGCACATATTACCTAAAGCTATACGCTGATACGAGATGATGCATTACTGCATGAATTATTTGCAGCATAAATCACGAGACCCTCTTCACCTTATCGGCGAATGGCTGAAGCCTTTCCGATGTGGTGATATGATAGGAGTATTCATGTCCGGATTGTCTCTGGACTACCCACTTCAAAGGTTACAGTTATGATCATCGTTACCGGCGGCGCAGGCTTTATCGGCAGCAATATCGTTAAGGCGCTGAATGACAAAGGCATTACCGACATTCTGGTCGTAGATAATCTAAAAGACGGCACTAAATTCATCAACCTGGTGGATTTGAACATTGCCGATTACATGGATAAAGAAGACTTCCTGATCCAAATTATGGCGGGCGAGGAGTTCGGCGATATCGACGCCATTTTCCATGAAGGCGCCTGCTCGTCCACTACAGAGTGGGACGGCAAGTACATGATGGATAACAACTATCAGTATTCCAAAGAGGTACTGCACTACTGCCTGGAGCGTGAAATCCCGTTCCTGTACGCCTCTTCCGCCGCGACCTACGGCGGCCGCACCAGCGACTTTATTGAATCCCGCGAATACGAACAGCCGCTCAACGTTTACGGCTACTCCAAGTTTCTGTTTGATGAATACGTCCGTCAGATCCTGCCGGAAGCAAATTCGCAGATCGTCGGCTTCCGCTATTTCAACGTCTACGGGCCGCGCGAAGGTCATAAAGGCAGCATGGCCAGCGTCGCGTTCCATCTGAACACTCAGTTGAATAATGGCGAAAGTCCGAAACTGTTCGAAGGCAGCGATGGCTTCAAGCGCGACTTCGTCTACGTCGGCGACGTCGCGGCGGTAAACCTGTGGTTCTGGGAAAACGGCGTTTCCGGCATCTTTAACCTCGGCACCGGCCGTGCGGAGTCTTTCCAGGCCGTTGCAGACGCAACGCTGGCTTATCATAAGAAAGGCAGCATCGAATACATTCCGTTCCCGGATAAGCTGAAAGGCCGCTATCAGGCGTTTACCCAGGCGGATCTCACTAACCTGCGCGCAGCGGGCTATGATAAACCGTTCAAGACCGTCGCCGAAGGCGTAACGGAATATATGGCCTGGCTCAATCGCGACAATCATGCGAATTCATAAAATCATTCGGGCGGTATTAAGGCAGCAACTGAGCGAATCTTCAGGAACATAGGATAACGATGTGACTGAAGTGAACGAAGGCAGCCAACGCAGAGACAGCTTGAAGGATGAAATGAATGAAGATACTGGTGGTAGGCCCGTCATGGGTGGGCGACATGATGATGTCGCAAAGTCTCTATCGTACGCTCAGGGCGCGCTATCCCCAGGCGATAATCGACGTGATGGCGCCCACATGGTGCCGTCCGCTGCTATCGCGCATGCCGGAAGTCAACGAAGCGATCCCGATGCCGCTCGGCCACGGCGCGCTGGAAATCGGCGAACGGCGCAAGCTTGGGCACAGCCTGCGCGAGCGTCGCTACGATCGCGCTTACGTGCTGCCGAACTCGTTTAAATCGGCGCTGGTGCCGTTTTTCGCCGGTATCCCGCATCGCACCGGCTGGCTCGGCGAGATGCGCTACGGCCTGCTGAACGATGCCCGTAAGCTGGATAAAGCGGCCTGGCCGCTGATGGTCGAACGCTACGTCGGTCTCGCATACGATAAAGGCGTGATGCGCTGCGCGAAAGATCTGCCGCAGCCGCTGCTCTGGCCGCAGCTGCAGGTGCATGAAGGCGAAAAATCGCAGGCCTGTAGCGCATTTAATATTTCAGCCGAGCGCCCGATAATCGGCTTCTGCCCAGGCGCAGAGTTCGGCCCGGCAAAACGCTGGCCGCACTATCACTACGCCGAGCTGGCGAAACAGCTGATCGATGAAGGCTTTCAAATCGTGCTGTTTGGTTCCGCAAAAGATCATGAAGCGGGTAATGAAATCCTTGCCGCGCTCACGACTGAGCAGCAGGCATGGTGCCGCAACCTGGCCGGGGAAACTCAGCTTGAGCAGGCCGTCATTCTGATCGCCGCCTGTAAAGCGGTGGTTAGCAACGATTCCGGCCTGATGCACGTTGCCGCGGCGCTGGATCGTCCGCTGGTGGCGCTCTATGGGCCAAGTAGCCCGGACTTCACCCCTCCGCTGTCGCACAAAGCGCGCGTTATCCGCCTGATCAGCGGCTACCACAAAGTGCGTAAAGGCGACGCCGCCGAAGGCTATCATCAGAGTTTGATCGACATTACGCCGCAGCGCGTACTGGAAGAATTAAACGACCTGCTGCTGGAAAAAACGGAACAAGAGGAAGCCTGACGGATGCGGGTATTGATCGTAAAAACCTCGTCCATGGGCGACGTGCTGCATACGCTGCCCGCGCTGAGCGACGCCGCGCTGGCCTTTCCCGGCATTCGTTTCGATTGGGTGGTTGAAGAGGGCTTCGCACAGATCCCCTCCTGGCATGAGACCGTCGACAGGGTCATTCCGGTGGCGATTCGTCGCTGGCGCAAAGCGTGGTTTTCCGCGCCCGTTAAAGCCGAACGCAAGGCATTTCGCGACGCCGTACAGGCGGAAAAGTACCACGCCATCATTGATGCCCAGGGGCTGGTGAAGAGCGCCGCGCTGGTCACCCGACTGGCCCGCGGCGTTAAGCACGGTATGGACTGGCAGACCGCTCGCGAACCGCTGGCGAGCCTGTTCTATAACCGTCGCCACCATATCGCCAAACAGCAGCACGCCGTTGAGCGCACCCGCGAGCTGTTCGCTAAAAGCCTTGGCTACGCGAAGCCGGAAACCCAGGGCGACTACGCTATCGCTCGCCATTTTTTGCGCCAGGCCGACGCCTCCGCTGTGCCCTATCTGGTATTTCTCCACGCCACAACGCGGGATGATAAACACTGGCCGGAAGAGAACTGGCGAGCGCTAATCGCTCTGCTTGCCGACAGCGGCGTGCGTATCAAACTGCCGTGGGGCGCCCCCCATGAAGAAGCGCGGGCCAGACGCCTGGCGGATGGGCACGATTTTGTCGACGTCCTGCCGCGTATGAGCCTGGAGCAGGTGGCCCAGGTGCTGGCAGGCGCGCGCGGAGTGGTTTCCGTCGATACCGGACTGAGCCATCTCACCGCCGCGCTCGATAAACCGAACTTCACGCTGTACGGCCCGACCGATCCGGGGCTGATTGGCGGCTACGGTAAAAACCAGTATGTCGTGCGCCCGGAAAGCGGCAACAGCACGGGGGATATTGCCGCCTCCCGGATTCTGCAACTGTTGAAATCTCAGGAACTGGCTTAATGGGTTCATTATTTAAGCAGATCTATCGCTACACGCATCGACGAGCCTTTCGCCATAACGAAAATCTTTGGCCGTTTACCCATATCACCCGCGCGGCAAGCGGTGAAATCCGCACCCTGAAATACAAAGGAAAAGCGGTCCCGCTGGTCAACCTCAGCGAACTAAAAGATAGCGCTCAGGGCGAAGTGCTGCTGACGGCAACCGGTCCCTCTACGCGCAGTATCGATTTTACGCGGCTGCCGAAAAGCATCCCGGTGATGGGGGTGAATGGCGCGTGGCATCTCTCTGATAAAATTAAATTTTCGCTCTATACCATTGTGGACATGGAGTTTTACGATAAAAAACCGGACATTATTCGTGCGGTGATTAGCCAACCGGACATCGTACTCTTCACCACCATGCATGGCATTGCCAAAATCCTCGACCGCCACGGCTCAGCGCTTCGCTGTCGTTTGGCATTAATTGAAGACGCCTGTTATAAAATTTACCAGCCTAAAGTCCCGAGAAGCGCGATACAGCAGGTCTGGCGCGGCGTCACCGCGCTACGCTTTCATCCGCAAAGGCAGGATATTTGCTTTAGCACCGACATCCGCCATGGCATTTTTGATGCCGGTACCGTGGTCTACTGGGCTCTGCAAATTCTGATGTGGCTGGGATTTAAAACTATTCTGATAAGCGGGCTGGATATGAGCAATTTCAACCAGCCGCGGTTCTACGAAACGGAACAGGATAAACTCCCCTCCTGGCTGGCAAATAAGGTGGATGACCTGGTCATGCCGTCCTTTTCGCACGCTGCCAACGTGCTGCAACAAAACCATATTCGGGTCGTTAACTTCTCCTTAGAAAGCGCGGTTCCGGAAACGATTTTCGAAAAGGTTTCATTTGATGAGTACTTTAAAAATCAGTAGTTATGCCAGACAGGGTTACACCATTTTCTTTCCTTTGTTTCTGTTTTTTAGCGCTATTTTTTGCGTATCAACTCGCGCAAATAACCTTCTTCATTTATCCATTTTGCTGTTTTTGCTTTCACAGCTGAACACAGACAACCGCCGGGCATTAGCGGAGAGCCTGCGCCAGCAGTGGCCGGTCTATGGTCTGCTGGTCGTATTCTGCGTGTACTATGCGCTGAGCAATATTTGGGGCCAGACGCCGCAGCATATCGATTCCCCTCTGACCCACGGCACCTATACCATTTTCTATCTTCTGCTGCTGACAACGCTACTTGGCCATCCTCGCACCCGGCATCTGACGCTGCTGAGCATCGTGGCCGGGATCGCGGTGCTGTCTATCTGGACGATGGTTATCGACTTCACCCTGGTCCTCAAGGAGCGCCTGGTGTCGCCGGATAATCCCGGCCCGACCAACGTTATCGACCTGGCGGGTTATTGCGGTATTGGGGTTCTTATTTGCGCCATGCTGCTGAAAGAAAAAGGCAGCCACCTTCTGTATGTGCCGATGGCTATCATGCTGGTGATGCTATTTCTGACCCAAAGCCGCGGCCCGATTATCGCCCTACTGGTGGCGTTTGTTTGCACCCTGCATCTGCACGTCTTTACCCGCCGTAATATCTTGATTGTCGCCGCGTTAGCGATGATTCTGGGACTGCTTTTCTTCTTCACCCCCACTGGAGACCTGCTGCTGGCGCGCTTTGAGGAGCTGGGGACGCAAAGCGGTTTGCGCATCAGCATCTGGCATCATACGATCGAGGAAGTGGCCAGCCAGCCGTGGCTGGGGCGAGGTTTTGACTACGAGCTGAACTTTACCAACTACAGCGGCGAACATATCACCACCACCCACAGCGTCTATCTTGGCGCCCTGCTGAAAGGCGGCATCATTGGTCTGGCGCTGCTGTTGGCGGTGATTGCCGGAGGGCTATGGCAGGCATGGCGCAAACAGCAGGATGGCCGCTACGGACTGGCGATTTTTATCTATGCGCTGATTTTTATGGCTTCGCAGGGCATGTTTATCATCAGCAATCCTCGCGAAACCTGGCCGCTGTTTTGGCTACCGCTGGGTATTGCGCTGAGCGGCAGCCTGAAGGCGAAACGCTAAGCAAAGGGCCCGTTACGGGCCTTTTTTATGCCTGCTCGCGAGAGGCAACCAGGTCGTCCGCCTGCGCTTTAATCACCGGCCAGACGGCGTCAATCGTCATGTCGGCGACGTGGGTCTCTTCACAGACAATCTGTCTGGCCTTGTCATAACCCGGCGCCCAAATAGTATAGCCCGGCAAACCGGTATCTTTGAGCTTACGTTTGTTGTAAACCGCCACCATGGGCTTGTCGAATGCGCGGGCAATATGCACGATGGCGGTATCCGCCGTAATCACCAGATCGCACTGGCGAACGATCTCTACCGCTGAATTAATATTGCTATCAGGCAGATATAGCGCTTTATCCAGATTTAGCTGGCGAATTTTTTCGCTATGCCCAACCATGATGACGCTCACGGCATACGGAAGCGTATGCAGGCGGTCAATCAGAGTCGCCACCTGATGATGACAAAAGTCTTTATCCGTTGAAGCGGTAAACGGGTTGATCGCAATACAGAGAGCGCGCGCTTTTTCCTGATTAAGTAAAAGCTTAACCCTTTCCCGTTCGTGAAGATCGCCGGGCAGATGATAGTGGTAACGATCGTGTTCTATGCCAAATAGCCTGGCCACTTCTTTGTAGCGGGCGGAAATATGCCTGGCGCTGTCAAAAAAAGGAATGGAGTGATCGTAAAGCTTATATTCTTGTTTATTAAAACCAATAACGCAGCCAGGCCGCAGATCAGAGAGCAGTTTAAAACGCTCGTAGGTTTTAACATCATCAAAATCAACGACCGCGTCAAATCCCACCGCACGCAGCGCATCTAAGGGCATCCGCGGTTGATATAAATAGACCTGCTCAAGAAAATCCGCACCGGCAAGCATCTGTTTACAGACAGGCCCGGTAAGAACAGATACCTTATAGCCCCGGTCGGCCAAAAGCTTTGCGCAGCCGGTCGTCACGACCATATCCCCGACTTTGTCATCCAGGCGCAATAATAAAACATGCTGAATCTTCGCGGGATTAAAAGGCTGGCGTGCGCTTTTATTTCTGTAACGATAGTTAATTAAATTAAATTTAATTTCGCGGAAGAAGGCATTTTTCTTCCGCGTGAACTGCTTCACGATACGCATACGGTACCTGGTTGTGATCTTTTATCGCTGTGCGCGTTTCTGTTGGTAATATTCCGCCAACGTCATTCCCTTCACCTGCGGTGCCAGCCAGCTGAAAAAAGCGTCCAGATCGGCATATAAGCGCTCAATATCCTGCTCGTTTTTAAACGTCGGGCTGCCGCCAGGCATATACTCAGAAGAGTGGAGCATATATTCGACGTAGTCATTACCCTGAGTCAACGTTTGTTCAACCACTTTTTTCATCGTCTCCACGTTGCCGCCCATCGGACGCAGCCAGTGTACCGACGGCGAGCGGACTTTGCCGCGCAGGCGATCGTAACCCTGCTTCAGGCTATTCATCCACGCAGAATGCTTGTACTGAATGCTCATTGGCACTTCCAGCAGCGGCGACTGGCCTTCACGACGAATATCGTTCTCGTCGAGAAAGTAGGCGTGCTGCGGGAAGTGACGATAATCGGTACCGCCGTCGCCCTGCGGCGCGCCTTTCGCCGTTTTCCAGTTCACCCTGGGAGTAACCGAGCAATCGACCAGATAGCCATACTCCACCAGCAGACGCGCGTAGCGCTCGTCAAACGCCCAGCGTCCGGCGCGATGGCTGACCATTTTAGTCTGGAAGGTATCCTCCAGCAGACGGGTCATATAGTCGACTTTGGCACGCATCGCCGTATCGCTGTACTCGATCAGATACGGTTTATGCCGCCAGTCGTCATCGGTAAGCGGGTCGGTCGGTGGGCTGTTCCAGGCATGCAGATGCATGCCGATTTCCGCCGTCCCCCGGGCAATCACATCTTTGGCGAATTCGATATAAACCGGGTCGATGGCCATTTCATAGTTGGTCAAATAAACCGGTTTGAAGCCATACTTTTCGCAAAGCTGCTGAAAACGCGGTAAATAGCGCGCATTCTCGGTGGTGATGCTGTCATGTTTTTGCCAGAGGTTATCGCCCTCTGTATCAATCGTGATGAGAAATGCGGGTTTGTGCACGAAAACGTCCTCAGGCCATACGTATCGGGTCATGGTAGAGCAAGACAAGGCTTCTCTCAATCTATCTGATCCCCTAGAATCGGAGCCCTGACCCTGAATGAAGAACAGAGAATGACGCCTGAAACCCGCACTTCCGGCCGCGTGAACCCGGCGCGAATCCTGGTTATTAAGCTTCGCCATCATGGCGATATGTTATTGATAACGCCGCTTATTCACTCGCTAAAACAGCAATACCCCGCCGCCTGCGTGGATGTGCTGCTTTATGAAGAAACCCGGGATATGCTCGCAGCGAATACTGAGATCCGCCATATTTATGGTATCGATCGGCGCTGGAAAAAACAGGGCACCGGCCATCAGCTCAAGATGGAATGGCAGCTGATCCATACGCTCCGCCAGCAGCGCTACGATATGGTGCTCAATCTTGCCGATCAGTGGCCCAGCGCGATTATCACTAAACTGACCGGGGCGACCACCCGCATCGGCTTTGACTTTCCGAAGCGTCGTCATCCGGCCTGGCGTTTTTGCCATACCGCCCTCGCCTCAACCGAGCTGCACAACCAGCTGCATACCGTACAGCAGAATCTGTCGATTCTGGCGCCGCTTGGGCTGGATATTGATGATGCGCCGGCAACGATGGGCTACAGCGAACAGGACTGGCTCGCCAGCCGCGCGCTGCTGCCGGAAGGATTTCGGGACAACTATATCGTCATTCAGCCGACCTCCCGCTGGTTCTTTAAATGCTGGCGCGAAGCGCGGATGAGCGCCCTGATAAACGCGCTTTCTGAGGCAGGCTATCCGGTCGTGCTGACCTCCGGCCCCGACGCCAAAGAGAAGCAGATGATCGACACGATTATGACGGGCTGTCCCAATGCTCGCCTGTACTCCCTCGCCGGGCAGCTCACCCTGCGCCAGCTGGCGTCTCTCATCGACCATGCCCGCCTGTTTATCGGCGTCGACTCCGTGCCGATGCATATGGCCGCCGCGCTGGGCACACCGCTGGTGGCGCTATTCGGCCCCTCCAAGCTCACTTTCTGGCGTCCATGGCAGGCGCAGGGGGAGGTAATTTGGGCGGGTGATTTCGGCTCGATTCCCGACCCTGACGACATAGATACCAACACCGAGGAACGCTATCTCGATTTAATCCCCACCGACGCGGTTATCGCGGCGGCGAAAAAGGTACTGGCATGAGTAAATTCAGGCTGGCTCTGGTACGCCAGAAGTATCGCCCGGACGGCGGCGCGGAACGATTTGTCTCCCGCGCGCTGGAGGCCCTCGACGACAGCGACCTTGAGCTGAACGTCATCACCCGCGAGTGGCAGGGGCCGGTGAAGCCCGAGTGGAACATCCACATCTGCAATCCGCGTAAATGGGGGCGGATCAGCCGCGAGCGTGGGTTTGCCGACGCCGCCCGCCAGCTGTGGCAGCGCGAAGCCTTCGATCTGGTGCAAAGCCATGAGCGTATCCCCGGCTGCGACCTGTACCGCGCCGGAGACGGCGTACACCGCCGCTGGCTGCAGCAGCGCTCGCGCATTTTGCCCGGCTGGAAAAGCCGCCTGCTGTTTGCCGACCGCTACCATCGCTATGTGATGCAGGCCGAGCGCGAAATGTACCAGGACTCGCACCTGCGCGGCGTTATCTGCAACGCGGAGATGATTAAACGCGAGATTATTGCAGACTTCGGCCTGCCGGCGGAAAAAATCCACGTTATCTATAACGCCATCGATAACCAGCGTTTTCTGCCGCCGACGGAAGCGGCCTTTGTCGCGCTGCGTACCAAATGGAATCTGCCGCTCCAGGCGACCTGCCTGATTTACGTCGGCTCCGGCTTTGAGCGCAAGGGGCTGGATGCGGCGATCCGCGCCATCGCGCCGACCAACCGCTACCTGCTGGTAGTAGGCAAAGATAAAGAGCAAAGTCGTTATCAGCAGCTGGCGAAAACGCTGAACTGCGATGAGCGGGTGCGCTTTTTCGGCATGCAGTCGGAAACCCTGCCGTTTTATCAGATGGCCGACGGCCTGCTGCTGCCGACGCTGTACGACCCGTTCCCCAACGTTATTCTCGAAGCGATGGCCTGCGGCCTGCCGGTCATTACCACTACCGGCTGCGGCGGCGCGGAGTTTATTGTTCAGGGCAGCAATGGCTACGTTTGCGATGCGCTGGATATCCCGGCCCTGCAGGAGTCGGTTAGCGCCCTTCCCGCCCGGGCGTTAGGCTCCGCGGAAGGCGAACGCGCCCGCGAGCGCATCATGGCCTGCACCAGCGAACGCCTCTCGGCGCAGCTGCTCTCCCTTTATCAGGATTTGGTGAAATAACGATGCGCATATTGTTTGTTATCGACGGTCTGCCCGGCGGCGGCGCGGAAAAAGTCGTGCTGACGCTGGCGGCGCACTTTCTCAGCCAGGGGGAAAAGGTATCGCTTTTTTCCCTGCGCGACGTCTGCGATTATCCGCTGCCGGAAGGACTGGATTATCAGGTCATCGCCGACCGCTGCCGCAAACCGTGGCGCAAACTGACGGAACTCTCCCGGCGCGCGCGCCAGCTTGATGCGGCCATCGATAGCGCAGAACGGCAGGGCCGCTTCGATCTGGTGCTCTCGAATCTGCATAAAACTGACCGCATTGTCTCCCGCAGCCGCCTGCTGAACGGGCGAAACGTCTGGTATTGCCTGCACGGCGTATTCTCTACTTCCTATCTCGGCCATCGCACCGGTTTTGACCGCTGGCTGAAGCAGCAGAAGATCGGACGCGTTTACCAGGGACGCAACGTCGTCACCGTCTCCGATGCGGTAGGTCAAGATCTGGTCGAGCAGTTCGCCATTCGCCCGGCCCAGCTGAAAACCATCTATAACCCGTTTGATATCGCCGCGCTGCGCGCAGCGGCTGAAGAGCCCAGCCAGCGACCCGACGGCGACTATATTATTCACGTGGGCCGCTTTCATCCCGGTAAACGCCACGACCGCCTGATTGAGGCGTATGCGCAAAGCGGTATTGATGCGCCGCTGGTACTGCTGGGACAGGGAAAACCGGAACAAGAGCAGCGCCTGCGCCAGCTGGCGCAGCAGCTACAGGTTGCCGATCGCGTCCTGTTTAAAGGCTTCCAGAAAAATCCGCTGCCGTGGATCAAAGGCGCGCGGATGCTGGTCCTGAGCTCCGATAGCGAAGGTTTTGGCAACGTGGTGGTTGAAGCGCTGCTGCTGGATACACCGGTCGCCAGCACCCGCTGCCCGGGCGGCGTGACCGAGATCCTCACCGGCGAGCTGTCGCGCGGCCTGGCGGATCTCAACAGCCCGGCGCTGGCTCAGACGATGCAAAGCATTTACCATAGCCCCCCTGCCATCGACGCCTCGGCGCTGGAGAAATTCAGCGTGGCATCGATTTGTCAGCAGTATCGTCAGCTGCGCAGCGCCTGACGCCGTTATTCAACCAGGATCGAATGATTTATGAGTCAAACGCCTTTACTAAGCATCGTAGCCGCCGTCTATAACGGCGAAAAATTCCTTGCGCAATTCTTTGAGTGCCTTGAGCAACAGCAGCTGGAAAGCTATGAACTGATCCTGGTGAACGACGGGTCGACGGACGGTAGCCTTGCGGTTATCGACCAGTGGAAAGAGCGCCTGCAAAACGTGCTCGTACTGGAACAGGAAAACCAGGGCGTGTCGGTGGCGCGCAATACCGGGCTCGCCGCGGCGACCGGTAAATACCTGACCTTTCCGGATATCGACGATAAGCTTTACCCGGGCATGTACCGTACGCTTCTGGAAATGGCGGAAAAGGGCAATCTTGACGTCGCCACCTGCAACGGCCGCTACGTCTACGAGACAAAAAAAGATATCCATCCTATTTTCCCGCTGGACCGGCTACAGTCGACCGGCGTTTTGCCCGGCCACGTCTGGTTAAAACAGGCGCTGGATTCTCGTAAGTTCCTGCATGTCACCTGGCTCAATATTTACCGCCGCGAGTTTATCGCGGATCACCGCTTCCATTTTGAGCCGGGCCTGCGTCATCAGGATATTCCCTGGACCACGGAAGTGCTGCTGGCGGCAGAACGCGTGCAGTACACCAGCGAGCAGTTCTACGATTACTACATCCATTCGGAATCGGTGTCGCATAAGCCGGACAATGACGATACGCTGATGCGTTCAGCGCGCCACTATATGAAGATTCTTGAGATGCTGGACGCCATCAACCAGCGCTATCCGGACAAGGTTCGCAATATTTCCGCCTGCCGCTGGCAGATCGCTAAAGAGGGGCTGGGAATTATTCATACCTTCGATAGCATGAAAGATGAGTCAAAAAAGCATATTATCATTAAAGAGTTCTTTGACCGCGGTATCTGGAGCCTGATCTGGAAAAATGCCCATACGTTCCGTCTACGCTGGCGTCTTGGACGCCGCTATCTGCGCATCAAGCGCTATCGCGACGCGGCTTAATACTGAATCCCTTAGTTTCCGCCAAAGAGATAGCTTTACGCGGGTTAAATGCTTAGAATTTGCCCGCAAAAACATAAATACGGATAAATCGCTTGGAATTGCTTTATACCGCCCTACTTTACCTCATTCAGCCGCTGGTGTGGCTGCGACTGCTGTTACGCAGCCGTAAGGCCCCTGCCTATCGTAAACGCTGGAAAGAACGTTATGGCTTCTGCCAGAACAAGGTAGAACCGGGTGGCATCCTGCTGCATTCCGTTTCCGTGGGTGAAACGCTGGCGGCTATCCCGCTGGTGCGCGCGCTACGCCACCGCTACCCCTATCTGCCGATCACCGTCACGACCATGACGCCAACCGGCTCCGAACGCGCGATGTCCGCTTTCGGTAAAGACGTCCATCACGTCTATCTGCCTTACGATCTTCCCGGCGCAATGAACCGCTTCTTCAATACCGTTCAGCCAAAGCTGGTTATCGTCATGGAAACCGAACTGTGGCCGAACATGGTCGCCACGCTGCATAAACGCAAAATTCCGCTGGTTATCGCCAACGCCCGGCTGTCCGAACGCTCGGCGAAAGGCTATGCCAAACTGGGCAAATTTATGCGTCGGCTGCTGAGCCGCATTACCCTTATCGCCGCACAGAATGAAGAAGACGCCAGCCGCTTTATCGCCCTTGGCCTGAAACGCAATCAACTGGCGGTCACCGGCAGCCTGAAGTTTGATATTTCAGTCACGCCGGAGCTGGCCGCTCGCGCTATCACCCTGCGTCGCCAGTGGGCGCCGCACCGCCAGGTATGGATTGCCACCAGCACCCACGACGGCGAAGAGCAAATCATTCTTCAGGCGCATAAAAAGCTGCTGGAGCGCTTCCCCAACCTGCTGCTGATCCTTGTCCCGCGCCACCCGGAGCGCTTCGGCGACGCCCGCGAGATGGTGCAGAAAGCGGGAATGAGCTACACCCTGCGCAGTACCGGCGAAATCCCGTCGAACAGTACCCAGGTGGTGATTGGCGATACCATGGGTGAGCTGATGCTGCTGTACGGCATTGCCGACCTCGCGTTTGTCGGCGGTAGCCTGGTGGAGCGCGGCGGTCATAACCCGCTGGAGCCCGCTGCTCATGCGATACCGGTACTGATGGGCCCGCACACCTTTAACTTCAAAGATATCTGCGCCAAGCTGCAGCAGGACGATGGACTGATTACCGTCACCGACGCCGACTCGCTGGTGACGGAGGTGTCAAACCTGCTGACCGATGAAGATTACCGTCTGTGGTATGGTCGTCACGCGGTGGAAGTCCTGCACCAAAACCAGGGCGCCCTCTCCCGTCTGCTACAGTTATTGCAACCCTATCTGCCGCAGCGGAGCCACTAATGTCGCCTCGACTCTCGGTCGTGATGATCGCCAAAAACGCGGCGGATCTGCTGCCTGATTGTCTGGCGTCGGTAAGCTGGGCCGATGAGATAGTGCTGCTGGATTCCGGCAGCAGCGACAACACCGTCGAATTAGCCCGCAGCATGGGCGTTCAGGTGCATGTCAATCGCGACTGGCAGGGCTACGGTATTCAACGCCAGCGCGCCCAGGACTACGCCACCGGCGATTACGTGCTGATGATCGATACCGACGAGCGCGTCACTCCGGAGCTTGCGCAGTCTATCCGCAGCGTGCTGGCCGCGCCGCAAACCGGCGCAATATACAGCATTGCCCGGCGCAACTATTTTCTTGGCCGCTTTATGCGCCACAGCGGCTGGTATCCCGATCGCGTGATGCGCTTGTACGAACGCGGCCGTTACCGCTATAACGATAATCTGGTCCACGAATCTCTCGATGCCCGAGGCGCGCCGGTTATCGAACTCGCGGGCGATCTGCTGCATCTGACCTGCCGTGATTTCTCCGGCTTTCAGCAAAAGCAGCTGGCCTACGCCGCCGCCTGGGCGCAGGAGCGCCATCAGAGAGGCAAAAAGACCTCGCTGGCCGCTATCTTCGGCCATACGCTGGGCGCCTTTGTGAAAACGCTGCTGCTGCGCGGCGGCATTCTGGATGGGAAACAAGGCTGGCTACTGGCGGTGGTCAACGCGCAATACACGTTTAATAAATACACCGAGCTGTGGGCCCTGAGCCGCGGCTACTCGGAGAAAGTGTCATTATGAGCACAAAAGCGATCTATCCGGGAACCTTCGACCCTATCACCAACGGCCATATCGATATCGTCACTCGCGCGGCCAGCATGTTCGATAAGGTGCTGTTGGCTATCGCCGCCAGCCCGAGCAAAAAGCCGATGTTCACTCTCGACGAGCGCATCGCGCTGGCCACCCAGGCAACGGCGCATCTGGTCAACGTTGAGGTTATTGGCTTCAGCGATTTAATGGCCAATTTTGCCCGCGCGCAGCAGGCGAACATTTTAATTCGCGGCCTGCGGGCGGTGGCGGATTTTGAATATGAGATGCAGCTGGCCCATATGAACCGTCATTTAATGCCGACGCTGGAGAGCGTGTTTCTGATGCCGTGCAAAGAGTGGTCGTTTATCTCCTCTTCGCTGGTAAAAGAAGTGGCGCGCCACCAGGGCGACGTCTCCCACTTTCTGCCGGCAAACGTTCACCAGGCGCTGCTGAAGAAGCTGTAATCCTGCGCCATCGGGTCTCTTCCCGCAGGCGATGCTGCGCATCTGTCCGGGCTACCCAATCAAATCGCACGGACGCGTAGCCCGGCTAAGCGCAGCGCGAGCCGGGTTCACCGCAACCACCGCATATTATTTCTGGCACTGGCGACAATAAAACGTCGCCCGCTGGGCGTGTTTACTGCCGATAACCGGCGTCCCGCAAATGCGGCACGGCTCGCCCTTGCGGCCATACACCTGCAGCTCCTGGGCAAAATAACCCGGTTTACCGTCGCTTTGCAGGAAATCTTTCAGCGTCGTCCCACCCTGTTCGATGGAGCGCAGCAGGACCAGCTTAATCACTTTCACCAGCTGTTCGCACTCCTCGCGCGACAGCGAAGAGGCCAGCCTGTCGGGGTGAATACCCGCCGAAAATAGCGATTCGCTGGCGTAGATATTACCCACGCCGACCACCAGCTTGTTATCCATTAGCCAGGGCTTGATCGCAGTTTTCTTCTTCGCGCATTTCTGCTGGAGATAATCGGCGTTGAACTCATCGCTCAGCGGCTCCGGCCCCAGATGCGCCAGCACCGGATGCCCTTCCAGCTCTTTAGTCCACAGCCAGGCGCCAAAGCGTCGCGGATCGGTATAGCGCAGGACCTTGCCGTTACTCATCACCAGGTCCACATGGTCGTGTTTTTCCGCCGGCAGATCTCCGCTGAGGATACGCAGGCTTCCCGACATGCCGAGATGGACGATAATCCAGCCGTCGGGCAGTTCGAGCAGCAGATATTTAGCGCGGCGGCGCACGCTGAGCACAGGAACGTCGCTCAGGCGATAGATCTCTTCGGAAACCGGCCAGCGCAGGCGCCCGTTGCGCACAATGGCGTGCAGGATGGTCGCACCAACCAGGTGAGGCTCAATGCCGCGGCGGCTGGTTTCTACTTCAGGTAATTCAGGCATTCTTTTCTCGAACAAAAACGGCTGGATGCTCTATCTTACCGCGTTCAACGACGAGGTTCAGGGCAATTATTGTTCAGCTTGCTCTTCCGCCTGCCACAGGAGGGCTAAACTCCCGCCAGCGCCGACGGTGGCGTCGTTTTAATAACAAAAAACCCCGCCGAGGCGGGGTTTTTCTTTACAAGGAACCTAAAATTATTTGATTTTAGCTTCTTTGTATAAAACGTGCTGACGGACAACTGGATCGAACTTTTTCAGTTCCAGTTTTTCCGGCTTAGTACGCTTGTTCTTCGTGGTGGTATAGAAGTGACCAGTACCAGCAGAAGAAACCAGCTTGATTTTCTCACGAATACCTTTAGCCATGATTTATTTCCTCTAAGTACTTAGTACTTTTCGCCACGGGCACGCAGTTCGGACAGAACTGTATCAATGCCTTTCTTATCAATAACACGCATACCTTTAGCAGATACGCGCAGGGTGACAAAACGCTTCTCGCTCTCAACCCAGAAACGGTGAGAGTGCAGGTTCGGCAGGAAACGGCGTTTAGTCGCGTTCAGTGCGTGGGAACGGTTGTTACCGGTCACCGGACGCTTGCCAGTAACTTGGCAGACTCGGGACATGTCTATTCTCCAAAAATCAAATTAGCTCGAGCTTCGTATGGGGTATTGGCGCCTCGTCAGGCTTTACAGCCCGGTCATCGCATAGTTCTATTGAACTCTCGATTGCCAGGCCCAAATGCCAAACCCGAGATTCTCAAAGGTGGCGTAGTATACGCTGACTCTGCGATGTGCTCAAGTCCCGAACAGACAAAGATCCCGATGGATCGCATGATCGGGGCTAAATCCAGCCGCGTTCAGCAAAAGATACGTACGCTCCGCGGCCGATAACAAGGTGATCGAGCACACGTATATCCATGAATCGACAACATTTTATCACTCTTTCGGTAATCAATCTGTCGGCCTTACTCGGCTCAGGACTTCCGGATGGATGATTATGTGCCAGGATCACCGCGGCGGCGTTCACTTTGATGGCTTCGCGTACGATTTCTCGCGGATGCACCTCAACGTGGCTAAGAGTACCAGAAAAAAGTCGGCTATGTTTCAATACCCGGTTCTGATTGTCTAAAAAGATCACCATGAAGATCTCGCGCTCTTCGTCGGCCAGCTGGCTTTGCAGAAACTCCCGCGTCATCGACGGGGTGACCAATGAGGGCTCTTCCGTCATCCGCAGGCTGAAATAGCGTCGCGCCAGTTCAGCAATCCCTTTTAGCTGCGCATATTTCGCCAGACCAATGCCTTCAATCTCAGCGAACTGTGACTCTTCCGCCGAAAGCAGGCCGTACAGCGAGCCAAATCGCTGCAGCAGCTCTCGCGAAAATGTCATCACGTCCTGCGTGCGCGTACCGGTACGTAAAAACAGCGCTAACAGCTCGATATCCGATAAAACTTCGATACCGTAACGCTGCATCTTTTCCCTCGGCATGAGGGTTTCCTGTATCTCCATCGCGGCCTCTCCTTCCCACTCCCCGCTATCCTGACACAGCCTTTTTGCGCCGCCGACAGGCAAGTTTTATCCCTGCGTAGCGCCTCGCAAAGTGGATCGCCACCAGGCACACGATGCCGTGAGGATTGTGATAAGATGCGCGAATTCTGGTGTACCGCAACAGGAAAAAATCATGATGAGTCTGGCTGGTAAAAAGATCGTTCTCGGCGTGAGCGGCGGCATTGCTGCCTATAAAACGCCGGAACTGGTGCGCCGCCTGCGCGACCGCGGCGCGGATGTCCGCGTCGCCATGACGGAAGCCGCTAAAGCCTTCATTACGCCATTAAGTTTACAGGCGGTATCGGGTTATCCGGTTTCCGACAGCCTGCTCGACCCGGCCGCCGAAGCCGCAATGGGCCACATTGAGCTGGGGAAATGGGCCGATCTGGTTATTCTCGCTCCGGCGACCGCCGATTTAATCGCCCGAGTCGCGGCAGGCATGGCTAACGATCTCGTCTCGACGATTTGCCTGGCGACGCCGTCGCCCGTCGCGGTCGTGCCCGCCATGAATCAGCAAATGTATCGCGCCGCCGCCACCCAGCATAATCTTGAGGTGATTGCCTCGCGCGGTTTGCTGGTCTGGGGCCCGGACAGCGGCAGCCAGGCCTGCGGCGATGTTGGGCCGGGGCGGATGCTGGACCCGCTGACCATTGTGGATATGGCCGCGCAGCACTTCTCTCCTGTCAAAGATTTGCAACATCTCAGCATCATGATTACCGCGGGCCCAACCCGCGAGCCGCTGGATCCGGTGCGTTATATCACTAACCACAGTTCTGGTAAGATGGGCTTCGCGATTGCCGCCGCCGCCGCGCGTCGCGGGGCAAACGTCACGCTGGTAAGCGGCCCGGTTTCTCTACCTACGCCGCCGTTTGTACAAAGAATTGATGTCACCACGGCGCTGGAAATGGAAGCCGCGGTGCAAAACGGCGCCTCACGGCAGCATATTTTTATTGGCTGCGCAGCGGTCGCCGACTACCGTGCGGTCACCATTGCCGAAGAAAAAATCAAAAAACAAGGTGATGAACTCACCCTGAAAATGGTTAAAAATCCGGATATCGTCGCAGGGGTCGCCGCGCTTAAGGCCAACCGCCCTTACGTCGTTGGGTTTGCCGCCGAAACGAATAATGTGGAAGAATACGCACGGCAAAAGCGAGCCCGCAAAAATCTTGATCTGATCTGCGCTAATGATGTTTCACAGCCAAATCAGGGATTTAACAGCGACAGCAATGCATTACACCTTTTCTGGCAGGAGGGAGATAAGCGCTTACCACTTGAGCGCAAGGAACTCCTGGGCCAATTATTACTCGACGAGATCGTGACCCGTTATGATGAAAAAAATCGACGTTAAGATTCTGGACCCGCGCGTTGGTCAGCAATTTCCGCTGCCGACCTATGCCACCTCCGGTTCCGCCGGACTTGACCTGCGAGCCTGTCTCGATGACGCCGTAGAGCTGGCGCCTGGCGCTACGCTCCTCGTGCCAACTGGCCTGGCGATTCATATTGCCGATCCGTCTCTGGCAGCAGTGATTCTCCCGCGCTCCGGGCTGGGTCATAAACACGGCGTCGTCCTGGGTAACCTGGTCGGCCTGATTGATTCCGACTATCAGGGTCAGCTGATGGTTTCCGTCTGGAACCGCGGTCAGCAGAGCTTCACCATCGAACCCGGCGAGCGTCTCGCGCAAATGGTGTTCGTGCCCGTTGTACAGGCGGAATTTAACCTGGTGGAAGAGTTTGACGCCACCGATCGCGGCGAAGGCGGCTTCGGTCACTCAGGGCGTAAATAAGCCCGGCAATAGACAAAAATCTTCGGGGCGTCGCCGATTAACGGGCAGTCCCAAAGATGAAGTGGAACCTGCATCGCAAAGCGCACTAATGCAATAACATCACCGCAGGCAACAGCTTGCGGTCGCTTTGTGGATGCCTGCCTGACAAGTGCTTTTTTTCAGGGGTATTTTAAAACATGGCAGAAAAACAAACTGCGAAAAGGAATCGTCGCGAAGAAATACTTCAATCTCTGGCGCTAATGCTCGAATCCAGCGACGGGAGTCAGCGTATCACCACGGCGAAGCTGGCGGCCTCCGTTGGCGTATCCGAAGCGGCTCTGTATCGGCATTTCCCGAGCAAGACCCGCATGTTTGATAGCCTGATTGAGTTTATCGAAGACAGCCTGATTACGCGCATCAATTTGATTTTAAAAGATGAAAAAGACACCACCGCGCGCCTGCGTCTGATTGTGTTGTTGATTCTGGGGTTTGGCGAGCGTAATCCTGGGCTGACAAGAATTCTGACCGGCCACGCGCTGATGTTTGAACAGGACCGGCTTCAGGATCGCATAAACCAGCTTTTTGAGCGTATTGAAGTCCAGCTGCGTCAGGTGATGCGTGAAAAGAAAATGCGTGAAGGTGAAGGCTACTCCGTCGATGAAGCCCTGCTGGCCAGCCAGCTGTTGGCATTCTGCGAAGGGATGCTGTCGCGCTTTGTGCGCAGCGAGTTTAAATATCGCCCGACGGACGATTTTGACGCCCGCTGGCCGCTGGTCGCCGCCCAGCTGAAGTAACCCTCTCCTGTCTCTATGCAGCCCGAAAGGCTGCATCTCTCTTTTTTGATTATTCTGGCATAACGCCCAGAACAATTCGTAGAACTGCCAGATGTTTTCGGCTCTCGCTCTCTCATACCATCCTTTGATTGTATCTTTGCAATGGATAAGGAGAGGGCTGATGGCGACATCACGACGGGAATTGCTCAAACTGGGCGGTCTGGCAACCGCATCACTCGTGCTTAGTCAAAAAAGCTTCGCGGCCTGGGCGCCATCTGCACGTTATCCCGATCCGCGTATTATGGCGGTGGATGATAGCTTTCGCCGCTATATGCTTGCCAGCGCAAAAGTGGAGCAGATCGCCACCGGCTTTCGTTGGGCGGAAGGGCCGGTATGGTTTGGCGATACGCGCATGCTGCTCTGGAGCGATATTCCTGACAACGTCATTATGCGCTGGGATGAGGCCACCGGCGCTACCAGCGTATTTCGCCAACCGGCAAACTACGCGAACGGCCACGCCCGCGATCGGCAGGGACGGCTCATCAGCTGCGAACACGATACCCGACGAATTACCCGCACTGAATATGACGGTAGCATCACCGTACTGGCGGATAACTTCGAAGGCAAACCGCTGAACTCGCCAAACGACATCGTCGTGAGGTCAGACGGCAGCATCTGGTTCACCGATCCGCCTTTCGGTATCAGCGGATTCTATGAAGGTCATAAGGCCACGCCGCAGCTGCCGCAAAACGTTTATCGACTGGACCCGGAGAGCCGTAAACTGAGCGTCGTGCTGGGCGACGTCAAGGGGCCAAACGGCCTCTGTTTTTCCGCCGATGAAAAAACGCTCTACGTGGTGGAAAGCCGCGCTACCCCAAACCGGCTTATCCTGGCGTGGGATGTTGTCGATAACACATTGAAAAACAAAAGAGTGCATATTGACTGCGGTAACGGAACCGCTGACGGCATCGCCTGCGACATGGACGGGAACCTGTGGTGCGGGTGGGGTACGGGCAGCGAAGAGCTGGACGGCGTCCGCGTCTTCAATCCGCAGGGGAAAAACATCGGTATTATTCAGTTACCGGAACGCTGCGCCAACCTGTGCTTCGGCGGTGAACAGCGCAACCGCCTGTTTATGGCATCCAGCACGTCCATCTATTCGCTCTACGTCAATGCGCAAGGCGCAAAGCTGGTCTGAAAATATGCCCGGCGGACGTTGCCGGCCGGGCTGATATTTACACCCCGTACGCTTCGCGATAGGCGCGAACGGCTGCCAGATGTTCAGCCATTTCCGGCTTCTCTTCCAGATAGCTGATCAGGTCTTTCAGCGTCACGATGGAAATCACTTTACAGCTGTAGTCGCGCTCAACTTCCTGAATCGCTGAGATTTCGCCGCGTCCGCGTTCCTGACGATCCAGAGAGATCAGTACGCCGGCTAACTCGGCGCCGTTGGCCTGAATAATTTCCATCGATTCCCGAATCGCGGTGCCTGCGGTGATAACATCATCTACCAGCATCACGCGGCCCTGCAGCGCGCTCCCCACCAGATTTCCACCTTCGCCGTGGGTCTTTGCCTCTTTGCGGTTAAAGCAGTAAGGCAGATCGCGGTCATGATGTTCCGCCAGCGCTACCGCCGTGGTAGTGGCGATAGGGATGCCTTTGTAGGCCGGGCCAAACAGCAGGTCAAAATCAATCCCGGAATCCACCAGCGCTTCGGCATAAAAACGGCCTAACAGTGCCAGATCGCGCCCGGTATTAAACAGGCCGGCGTTGAAGAAATAGGGACTCTTGCGCCCGGATTTCAGCGTAAACTCGCCAAACTTAAGTACCTGCTTGTTAAGCGCAAACTCAATAAACTGGCGCTGATACGGTTTCATGGATTCGCTCCTCATCTTACTTTTCTACGGACAAAAAAAAGGCGACTTCTCAGTCGCCTTAAAAACTAGTTTTGCAACGCCGCCTTCTGCGTCGTGACAATGGATTCGATGCCTCCTCGGGCCAATGCCAGCAGGGTAAGGAGCTCTTCATGGGTGAACGGTTCGCCTTCTGCCGTACCCTGCACCTCAATGATGCGACCATCTTCGGTCATCACCACGTTCATATCGGTTTCCGCCGCGGAATCCTCAACGTATTCCAGATCGCAAATCGCTTCGCCATTCACGATCCCTACGGAGACTGCCGCCACCATTCCTTTCATCGGGTTAGTTTTCAGCTTACCGGCCGCAACCAGCTTATTCAGCGCATCCGCCAGCGCCACGCAGGCTCCGGTAATCGATGCGGTACGGGTGCCGCCGTCGGCCTGCAGCACGTCGCAGTCCAGAGTAATGGTGAATTCGCCCAGCGCTTTCAGGTCAACTGCCGCGCGCAGCGCACGCGCGATCAGGCGCTGGATTTCCATGGTGCGGCCGCCCTGTTTACCTTTGGCGGCTTCACGCGCGTTACGCGTGTGGGTAGAACGCGGCAGCATGCCGTATTCGGCAGTGATCCATCCCTGCCCCTGGCCTTTCAGAAAGCGCGGCACGCCTTCATCAATAGAAGCGGTGCACAATACTTTCGTGTCACCAAATTCGACCAGCACGGAGCCTTCTGCGTGTTTTGTGTAGTTACGGGTCAGGGTTACTGGACGCACTTGATTAGCGCTACGGCCTGCTGGACGCATGATGTTCTCCGGCTTGAAACGAATGTGGCTGCGCATTATACGGATAATGCGCGCTTATTCCTATCCTGATAAGGCCGCGAAAGCTATAATCCACCCCACTCTCCTTTAAAAACAGGAACGTCTATGATCCGCAGTATGACCGCCTACGCCCGGCGTGAAATCAAGGGTGAATGGGGTAGCGCCGCGTGGGAACTGCGCTCGGTAAACCAACGATATCTGGAAACTTACTTCCGCCTGCCGGAGCAGTTCCGTAGCCTGGAGCCCGTGGTGCGTGAACGTATTCGCTCCCGTCTGACCCGCGGTAAAGTCGAATGCACCCTGCGTTTTGAGCAGGACCCGAGCGCACAGGGCGAGCTGATTCTCAACGAAAAGCTGGCAAAGCAGCTGGTTAATGCCGCCAACTGGGTAAAAATGCAGAGCGACGAGGGCGAAATTAATCCGGTGGATATTCTGCGCTGGCCCGGCGTAATGTCGGCTCATGAGCAAGATCTGGACGCCATTGCCGCCGAAATCCTGGGCGCGTTGAACGGCGCGCTGGACGACTTTATCGTCGCCCGTGAAACCGAAGGCCAGGCGTTGAAAACGCTTATTGAGCAGCGCCTGGACGGGGTCACCGCCGAAGTGGCTAAAGTACGCGCCCACATGCCGGAAATTTTACAGTGGCAGCGCGAGCGTCTGGTTTCCAAACTGGAAGACGCCGAAGTGCAGCTGGAAAATAACCGCCTTGAGCAGGAGCTGGTGCTGATGGCGCAGCGTATTGACGTTGCCGAGGAGCTGGATCGCCTGGAAGCGCATGTGAAAGAGACGTGGAATATCCTGAAGAAGAAAGAAGCGGTCGGTCGCCGCCTCGACTTTATGATGCAGGAGTTCAACCGCGAGTCGAACACGCTGGCATCTAAATCGATTAATGCCGAAGTGACGAACTCCGCCATTGAACTGAAAGTGCTAATCGAACAAATGCGCGAGCAGATCCAAAACATCGAGTAACAATGACTCGCCCCGCAAATCGTTTTTGAACAAAAGGTCATGGTAAATCATGGCCTTTTATTTTCGCTGCGTTTCAGAAGGAATCATTCTTATCCAATATCCGGCAGGTTAAAAATGCCCCTGCCGCGCACAGCAGCGTGGGGGCCAGATAGCTGTGATCCATATGGGTGAATTCCATCACCAGCGCCACCGCCGTTATCGGCATCTGCATGGATGCGGCGAGAAACGCCGCCGCACCAACCAGCGCAAAACTGCCGTAATCGCCGCCGGGAAGCAGCTGTTGCCAGAGCATACACAGCAGCAGGCTGGCCAAGCCGCCTACCGCCAGCCCCGGCGTCAGCAGGCCGCCTTCCGCACCGCCGCGCAGCACCGCCAGAATCACCACCATCTTCAGCACCAGCAGCATCGCCGCCCCGGGGAAACCAAGTTCATCGCTGAGAGCCAGCTGCATAGGTCCTTTACCGTTTCCCGGAAGCTGGGGGAAATAGAGGCTGAGGGCGGCAAGCAGAGAAAACGCCAGCAGACAGAAAACCGGCATCTGCCAGTTGCTTTGGACGTGCGAACGAGCGGTACTGGTCGCTTTGCGAAAGAGCCAGGCCCCGGCGCCGAGAATGGGGCCAGAGATAATCGCCCACCAGAGAAATGAATGCGGCAGGATGTCGGAAGTAAAATGGTATTGCGACTCATCGCCTAAGCCGAGGGTGGCCGTCCACGCGGCAATCGCCGATGTGATGATAGCCGCCAGCGTTTTTTCCCAGCTAAACGACAGCAGCATCACCTCAAGGCTGAATAACGCGCCGGCCAGCGGGACGTTATACACCGCCGCCAGACCCGCACCTGCGCCGCAGGCAATCAGCGTTCGGCTTTCATCTTCCGGCAGACCCAGCTTACGCGCCACCATCCCTGCCCCCAGCGCGCCCATTTCCCGCGGCGCGACTTCGCGACCAAGGGGTGAGCCCAGCGCCACGGTGACGATCTGCAACAGGGCATGAATCGTGGTGGTACCCGCAGGCATTGGCACGGAAGGATTGGCCACCGCTGACGCAATTGAAACCCGCTTCTGCCCATATCGCCCAAGCAGCCACCAGCCAAACCCGGCGACTGCACCGCCGGCGACGATTGCCATGATCCGACGCGACCAGGACGAATCCGTGACGCCCTGTAAAAATGACTCTGAGCCAACGAGCTGGCCGTGGCTGTAGCCAAACGCCAGGTGCTGAATCGCGTGTAAAATCAGCGCCAGAACCATGCCTGACAGGCCAGCCAGTATCCCCGTCAGCACAACGGCAAGCAGGCGGATGAGATAGTTTTTATTGTCAGCGGCGGCAGTCATTTTCTCAGACCTTGAAGGAGGAAACTAAAAGGATAAAGGCCCAGAGTTAAACATTAAGTATTCATACTGCTTTCAATATAGATGTGCATAAAAGGTTTAGTCATTATTTTTTCTAATCAATGGATGAATAAACAGCAATTAAATAACCATTAAATAAAGCCAATATAAGCACATCTCGCATTAGTTTAATCTGGTTAAATGCGAATGCTTTAGAAAATCTCAGTCGTGATCCTGAGCACAAATCGTTAACCTTCCGCCATCATCGTGGGGGATTTATGCTGCTTCATATTCTTTATCTGATTGGGATCACGGCGGAAGCCATGACCGGCGCGCTGGCTGCCGGGCGCCGCCGTATGGATACGTTTGGCGTGATTATCATTGCGACAGCGACCGCCCTCGGAGGCGGTTCGGTGCGCGATATTCTGCTTGGTCACTATCCGCTTGGCTGGGTACAACACCCCGAGTACGTCATTATTGTTGCCATTGCTGCGGTCCTCACCACGATTGCCGCGCCGGTCATGCCGCACCTGCGCCGTCTGTTTCTGGTACTTGATGCGCTCGGCCTGGTGGTGTTCTCAATTATTGGCGCCCAGATCGCGCTGGATATGGGCCAGGGCCCGGTAATCGCCTCCATTGCCGCGGTCATCACCGGCGTCTTTGGCGGCGTGCTGCGTGATATGTTCTGCAAGCGTATCCCGCTGGTGTTCCAGAAAGAGCTGTACGCCGGAGTATCGTTCGCCGCCGCGATTTTATATATCGCGCTTCAGCATTACGTCAGCAGTCACGATGTAGTCGTCATTTCCACCCTGCTGTTCGGCTTTACTGCTCGTATGCTGGCGCTGCGCTGGAAGCTGGGCCTGCCGGTATTTAACTACAACCACAGCGCGCATTAATACTTTCAGAACCCCGGAATGCGTTGCCCGCTCAGCCACTTCGCCAGCGCGGCAACATCCGGGTGATGTAAGAACGTCACCAGCTGCCGCGCCCTTTCAGCCCCGACGCCCGGCAGCCGTTGCCACTGCTCTTCGTTTCGATCCTGCATCTGCCGCCAGCTGTCCTCCTCCAGTCTGACAAAAGCCGTCTTCGGTATGGGCACTCCCATCGCCTGGATCCAGCGTAGAAAAGGCCGTTCGCGCGCAAGATTGAACTGATGCCACAGCCGCTGCCCGCGCTGCGCGGAGATACCTGGTATGGCTTGCAGCTGTTCCGGCGTAAAAGCCAGCCATGAAAAGAGATGCTCCATGCCGCGGGCATCGTGCAGTGTCCGCCACAGCGTCTCTCCCGCCCCGTCAATGTTGAGAATCGATCGGGATGAGAGCCAGACCAGCCGCGAGAGAAACTGCTCCGCGCACTCTGGCGTGGCGAAATAGCAGGTTAAGGCATTGTACCGTGCCGCCGGCGGCTGGGGTTTATTACGCTGCGCCGTGCGCCAGACGACCGAATCGATGCGCGGAATTCCCTGCCCGGCAAGGCTGATTTGCAGCTGATCGCCAATACCGATATCCAGAGTGGACCAGCGGGATACCGAGCCGACGTTCACCCGCTGCACGCGCTTATCGTCCAGCAGCTGCGGCTCCAGATGCGCCACCACCGCTATTTTACCGCTACGCCCGATGCTGAAGCTGATACCGCGAACCTCCATAACCCGTGAGGCAGGAGGATATTTCCAGGCGATAACCCAATCACCCTGTCCCGGTACCCAGAAGCGCCCGGCTGACTCTTTTCCCCGCCGCACCACTACGCCATCGCTGGCAAAAGGCAGCGGCGAAGTAAACCAACGCTGGCGCCACTGTTCCACCTGCTGCGCATTCGCGACAGGATGCGAAAAGCGCGCGCTGTAAACAAAGCCGCCCTGCCGCAGCAGCGCCAGCCGCTGTTGCATCTCCTGCGGACCATCGGGCCATGCCCAGATAAAGATGCCCAGTTGATTAAGTTCCGCCGCAGCCTGCTGGCGCATCATCATGCCGGCCACCTTTGCGCGCGCGTTCATGCCCCCCATCTGCTTTTGCACATGCCCCGCGCGAAGCAGGAACAGTTCTCCCTGCAGAACGCTATTGGCCAGTGCACCGTCAGAGACTTTAGGCACGGAGGGGATCTGTAAAACCCTGGCCGTCCAGTCTTCTCCGGCCAGACCATTCCCCCGGCTTATTGCCTGCACCAGGCGCCCCTGTCGATAGACCAGAGTCACTGCGACGCCATCGACTTTAGGCTGTACCCACAGGCCGGATTGACCGCGCATCCAGCGCGCCACCGCAGCGCGGTCCGGCAGTTTACGCACGCCGGTGTGCGCGACCGGATGCCTGACATCCCCCCTCAGCGGCGGAAGAGCATCGTGAGCGGGAGCCTCGCCGGTGAAGCAGCGCCGCCAGAACG
Source organism: Klebsiella sp. HN106 (assembly GCF_051209435.1). NCBI lineage: Bacteria > Pseudomonadati > Pseudomonadota > Gammaproteobacteria > Enterobacterales > Enterobacteriaceae > Klebsiella > Klebsiella sp. HN106. Next base: position 132,288 of record NZ_JBLURD010000005.1, read on the forward strand.
CCAGCCGCTCCGCCAGCTGGTCATAGACTTCATCGCTTACCGCACTATTCCCCTGCTGCCAGTAGGCGTTTTTCCATTCCGTTATCTGCTGGCTGAGGCGTTCCATTTCCTGTTCGGCCCTCGCCTGCGGCCACGCGGGGCAGGCTGCCTGCGCGTATCCCACCAGCATCCACAGCACCAGCGCCTGGATTCCTTTTTGCATCGCGATGCCCTCCTGTTTATTCGCCGGGAATTGTGCCGCAGGCGTATTTTCATCGGCGATAGGGGATTTTTAAGGCTGCGAGCAGACGTCCAGGTTTTCTATGTTGTTTCTGCAATGCCCGGAGAAATCAGGGAAACGGCAAGCAAAATGAAAGAAAAAATGCAAAAAGTGTGACAGGGACTGCGTCACGCAGCGGCGGCGTGTATAATAGGCTCGTATGTAAGCTCTATTTCGACCATCACATACAAAAGACACTCATGGCTCAAGGCACGCTTTATATTGTTTCCGCCCCTAGCGGCGCGGGTAAATCCAGCCTGATTCAGGCTTTATTAAAAACCCAACCGTTGTACGACTCTCAGGTTTCTGTTTCGCATACCACACGCGCTCCGCGCCCGGGTGAAGTGCACGGTGAACACTATTTCTTTGTCAATCACGACGAATTCAGGACGATGATTGGCGAAGACGCTTTTCTTGAACATGCAGAAGTCTTTGGCAACTATTACGGCACCTCGCGCGAAGCTATCGAGCAGGTACTGGCGACCGGCGTCGACGTCTTCCTTGATATCGACTGGCAGGGCGCACAGCAAATCCGCAACAGAATGCCCGGCGCACGCAGCATTTTTATTCTGCCGCCGTCAAAAGATGAGCTTGATCGTCGCCTGCGCGGCCGCGGTCAGGATAGCGAAGAGGTTATCGCGAAACGTATGGCACAGGCAGTTGCAGAAATGAGCCATTACGCGGAATATGATTACCTGATTGTGAATGATGATTTTGATACCGCGCTGAGCGATCTGAAAATTATTATTCGCGCCGAACGTCTGCGCATGAGCCGCCAAAAGCAGCGACATGGCGCTTTAATCACCAAACTGTTGGCAGACTGAACCCACATTCAGTATCATGCCCAGTCATTTCTTCACCTGTGGAGCATTTTAAGTATGGCACGCGTAACTGTTCAGGACGCTGTAGAGAAAATTGGTAACCGTTTTGACCTGGTACTGGTCGCCGCGCGTCGCGCTCGTCAGATGCAGGTAGGCGGAAAGGATCCGCTGGTACCGGAAGAAAACGATAAAACTACCGTTATCGCACTGCGCGAAATCGAAGAAGGTCTGATCAACAACAAGATCCTCGACGTTCGCGAGCGCCAGGAACAGCAAGAGCAGGAAGCCGCTGAATTACAAGCCGTTACCGCTATTGCTGAAGGTCGTCGTTAATCACACAGCGGGTCGCCCTTGTATCTGTTTGAAAGCCTGAATCAGCTGATTCAAAACTACCTGCCCGAAGAGCAAATCAAACGTCTTCGGCAGGCTTATCTCGTTGCACGTGACGCTCACGAGGGCCAGACACGTTCAAGCGGTGAACCCTATATCACGCACCCGGTAGCGGTAGCCTGTATCCTGGCCGAGATGAAGCTCGACCATGAAACGCTGATGGCTGCCCTGCTGCACGACGTGATAGAAGATACCCCCGCCACCTATCAGGATATGGAGCAGCTTTTTGGCAAAAGCGTTGCAGAACTGGTAGAGGGGGTGTCAAAACTTGATAAGCTAAAGTTTCGCGACAAGAAAGAGGCTCAGGCCGAAAACTTTCGCAAAATGATTATGGCGATGGTGCAGGATATTCGCGTCATCCTTATCAAGCTTGCTGACCGCACCCACAACATGCGCACGCTGGGCTCATTGCGCCCGGATAAGCGCCGCCGCATCGCCCGCGAAACGCTGGAAATCTACAGCCCTCTGGCGCACCGTTTAGGTATTCACCACATCAAAACCGAGCTCGAAGAGCTGGGCTTTGAGGCGCTGTATCCTAACCGCTACCGCGTTATTAAAGAGGTAGTTAAAGCAGCGCGCGGCAACCGTAAAGAGATGATTCAAAAAATCCTCTCCGAAATCGAAGGGCGTTTGCAGGAAGCGGGAATACCCTGTCGCGTTAGCGGTCGCGAAAAGCATTTGTACTCCATCTACTGCAAGATGGTGCTCAAAGAGCAGCGTTTTCACTCGATTATGGATATCTACGCCTTCCGCGTGATTGTCCATGATTCTGACACCTGCTATCGCGTGCTAGGCCAGATGCACAGCCTTTACAAGCCGCGTCCAGGCCGCGTCAAAGACTACATTGCCATTCCAAAGGCGAACGGCTATCAATCTTTGCACACCTCGATGATCGGCCCGCACGGCGTCCCGGTTGAGGTACAAATTCGTACCGAAGACATGGACCAGATGGCGGAAATGGGGGTTGCGGCGCACTGGGCTTATAAAGAGCACGGCGGCGAAAGCAGTACCACGGCGCAAATCCGCGCTCAGCGCTGGATGCAGAGCCTGCTGGAGCTCCAGCAGAGCGCCGGTAGCTCATTTGAATTTATTGAGAGCGTGAAATCCGATCTGTTCCCGGATGAGATTTACGTTTTCACCCCGGAAGGGCGCATCGTCGAACTGCCCGCTGGCGCGACGCCGGTGGACTTCGCCTACGCGGTGCATACCGATATCGGCCATGCCTGCGTCGGCGCGCGCGTCGACCGCCAGCCATATCCCCTGTCGCAGTCGCTCTCCAGCGGCCAGACGGTGGAGATCATCACCGCGCCGGGCGCTCGTCCGAACGCCGCGTGGCTAAACTTTGTCGTCAGCTCCAAAGCGCGCGCCAAAATTCGCCAACTGCTGAAAAACCTCAAGCGCGACGATTCCGTTAGCCTCGGGCGACGCCTGCTTAATCACGCGCTCGGCGGCAGCCGCAAGCTGGCCGAAATTCCGCCAGAGAACATTCAGCGCGAACTTGACCGTATGAAGCTGGCAACGCTTGACGATCTGCTGGCCGAAATTGGCCTCGGTAACGCCATGAGCGTCGTCGTAGCAAAAAACCTGCAGCAGGGTGAAACCACCGCCGTGCCTGTACAGCCGGCGCCTGTCGGCCATAACCATCTGCCGATTAAAGGCGCGGATGGCGTGCTGATCACCTTTGCCAAGTGCTGCCGTCCGATTCCCGGCGACCCGATTATTGCGCACGTCAGCCCGGGCAAAGGCCTGGTTATTCACCACGAGTCCTGTCGTAACATTCGCGGCTACCAGAAAGAGCCGGAGAAATTTATGGCGGTTGAGTGGGACAAAGAGACGGCGCAGGAATTTATCACCGAAATTAAGGTGGATATGTTCAACCATCAGGGTGCCCTGGCGAATCTTACCGCCGCAATCAACACCGCCTCTTCCAATATTCAAAGCCTGAATACGGAAGAGAAAGATGGCCGCGTTTACAGCGCCTTTATTCGCCTCACCGCGCGCGACCGCGTGCATCTGGCGAATATTATGCGCAAAATTCGCGTCATGCCGGATGTGATAAAAGTCACCCGTAACCGAAATTAGCTCTGACACAAAATCATTCGAATTGCATCAAGGCGGCAAGCGAATGACAAATCTGCCAGGAGCAGATTTGAACGCTGCTTACAGCGGCTCCGTAAGGGGCGAGGCCCAGGGATGGGCCGAGTAATCCGCAGCGATTAAAGAGTCATTCGAAGGATGAAGTGTAATGAATTTACAGCGTTATGCGCGTATCTGCGAGATGCTCGCCAGGCGTCAGCCTGACCTGACGGTCTGCATGGAGCAGGTCCATAAGCCTCATAACGTCTCTGCGATTATTCGTACCGCAGACGCCGTTGGCGTGCATGAAGTGCACGCCATCTGGCCCGGTAGCCGTATGCGTACCATGGCCTCCGCAGCCGCAGGCAGCAATAGCTGGGTGCAGGTGAAAACCCATCGTACTATTGGCGATGCCGTCACGCATTTAAAAGGCCAGGGCATGCAGATTCTGGCAACCCATCTCTCTGATAACGCCGTTGATTTTCGTGAAATCGACTATACCCGCCCCACCTGTATCCTGATGGGCCAGGAGAAAACCGGCATTACTCAGGAAGCGCTGGACCTGGCGGATCAGGACATCATTATTCCGATGATTGGCATGGTGCAGTCGCTGAACGTTTCCGTCGCCTCGGCGCTTATTCTGTATGAAGCCCAGCGCCAGCGGCAGAACGCCGGCATGTATCTGCGCGACAACAGCATGCTGCCGAAAGAAGACCAGCAGCGTCTGCTGTTTGAAGGCGGCTATCCGGTGCTGGCGAAGGTCGCAAAACGTAAAGGTCTACCCTACCCCCACGTCAACGAGCTGGGCGAAGTCGAAGCCGATGCCACGTGGTGGGCCACTATGCAGGCTGCAGGATAAAAACGATGCAAGGTCGCCTGTTAGATGCCGTCCCCCTTAATACCCTAACCGGCGTTGGCGCGGCACAGAGCAGCCGACTGGCGAAAATCGGCCTGCACACGGTGCAGGATCTGCTTCTGCACCTGCCGCTACGCTACGAAGACCGCACCCATCTGTATCAAATCGGTGAACTGCTGCCCGGCGTTTACGCCACCGTTGAAGGCGAAGTTCTTAACTGCAATATCACTTTCGGCGGCCGCCGGATGATGACCTGCCAGATAAGCGACGGCTCCGGCATCCTCACCATGCGCTTTTTTAACTTCAGCGCAGCGATGAAAAATAGCCTGGCAACCGGGCGTCGCGTGCTGGCCTACGGAGAGGCTAAGCGCGGTAAGCACGGGGCGGAGATGATCCACCCGGAATATCGGGTTCAGGGTGATATGAGTACCCCTGATTTACAGGAAACGCTGACCCCGGTTTATCCCACCACCGAAGGCATCAAGCAGGCTACGCTGCGTAAGCTCACCGACCAGGCGCTGGAGCTGCTTGAAACCTGCGCTATCGCCGAGCTGCTGCCGCCGGAGCTGGCGCAGGGGATGATGAGCCTGCCTGACGCCTTGCGCACGTTGCATCGCCCGCCGCCCTCTTTACAGCTTAGCGAGCTGGAAAGCGGCAAACATCCGGCTCAGCGACGCTTAATCCTGGAAGAGCTGCTGGCGCATAACCTCAGCATGCTGGCGCTGCGGGCAGGCGCTCAGCGCTACCACGCTCTCTCGCTCAGCGCTAACGACACGCTAAAAGACAAGCTGCTGGCCTCTCTCCCCTTTACGCCGACCGGCGCGCAGGCGCGCGTCACGGCTGAAATTGAGCGCGATATGGCGCTGGACGTGCCAATGATGCGTCTGGTGCAGGGGGATGTTGGCTCCGGTAAAACCCTGGTTGCCGCGCTGGCCGCCCTGCGCGCCATCGCGCACGGCAAGCAGGTGGCGCTGATGGCGCCGACAGAACTGCTGGCTGAGCAGCATGCCAATAACTTCCGCAGTTGGTTTGAACCGCTGGGCGTTGAAGTAGGCTGGCTGGCGGGCAAACAAAAAGGCAAAGCGCGCCTGGCGCAGCAGGAGGCTATCGCCAGCGGACAGGTGCAGATGGTGGTCGGTACCCACGCCATCTTTCAGGAACAGGTCCAGTTTAACGGCCTCGCGTTGGTGATTATCGACGAACAGCATCGTTTCGGCGTCCATCAGCGGCTGGCGCTATGGGAGAAAGGCCAACAGCAGGGCTTTCATCCGCACCAGCTGATTATGACCGCGACGCCGATTCCGCGGACCCTGGCGATGACCGCTTATGCCGATCTCGACACCTCGGTCATCGATGAACTGCCGCCGGGCCGTACGCCGGTTACGACGGTAGCCATCCCGGATACCCGCCGCAGCGATATTATCGACCGGGTACGGAACGCCTGTACTCACGAGGGTCGCCAGGCCTACTGGGTTTGTACGCTGATTGAAGAGTCGGATCTGCTGGAGGCCCAGGCGGCGGAAGCCACCTGGGAAGAGCTGAAGCTTGCGCTGCCGGAGCTGAATATCGGCCTGGTGCACGGACGCATGAAATCTGCCGAGAAACAGGCAGTCATGAGCGCGTTCAAGCAGGGCGAGCTGCATCTACTGGTCGCCACCACGGTAATTGAGGTCGGCGTGGACGTGCCTAATTCCAGCCTGATGATCATCGAAAACCCTGAGCGTCTGGGGCTGGCTCAGCTGCACCAGCTCAGAGGGCGCGTCGGGCGCGGTGCGGTGGCCTCACACTGCGTGCTGCTCTATAAATCGCCGCTTTCTAAAACCGCGCAGAAGCGCCTGCAGGTTCTGCGCGATAGCAACGACGGCTTCGTCATTGCCCAGAAAGACCTGGAAATTCGCGGTCCCGGCGAGCTGCTCGGCACGCGCCAGACCGGCAACGCTGAATTCAAAGTCGCAGATTTAATGCGCGATCAGGCCATGATCCCCGAAGTTCAGCGCATCGCCCGTCATATACACGAAAGATATCCTCAGCAGGCCCAGGCGCTTATCGAGCGCTGGATGCCGGAAACCGAACGCTATTCCAACGCGTAGCGTGCACGTCATCCCGCCACGCTGCGCATAATTTTTTATTCAGATGAGTGGATTATGAAACGAGAACTGGCCATCGAATTTTCGCGCGTCACCGAAGCCGCCGCGCTGGCAGGCTATAAATGGTTAGGCCGTGGTGATAAAAACACCGCCGACGGCGCCGCCGTCAACGCCATGCGCATTATGCTCAACCTGATCAACATCGACGGTACTATCGTGATTGGCGAAGGCGAAATCGACGAAGCGCCGATGCTGTATATAGGCGAACGCGTCGGTACCGGCAACGGTGATGCGGTAGACATCGCCGTCGATCCCATTGAAGGCACCCGCATGACGGCGATGGGCCAGGCCAACGCGCTGGCGGTGATGGCGGTAGGCGATAAAGGCTGTTTCCTGAACGCGCCGGATATGTACATGGAAAAGCTGATTGTCGGTCCGGGCGCGAAAGGCACCATCGATCTGAACCTGCCGCTGGCGGAAAACTTGCAAAACATCGCCCGCGCGCTGAATAAGCCGCTAAGTGAATTAACCGTTACCATCTTAGCCAAGCCGCGCCATGACGAGGTCATCGTTGAGCTGCAAAAACTGGGCGTGCGCGTATTCGCTATTCCCGACGGCGACGTTGCCGCCTCTATTCTGACCTGCATGCCGGATAGCGAAGTTGACGTTATGTACGGTATCGGCGGTGCCCCGGAAGGGGTCGTTTCAGCGGCGGTGATCCGCGCGCTGGACGGCGATATGCACGGTCGTCTGCTGGCGCGCCACCACGTTAAGGGCGACAGTGAAGAGAACCGCCGCATCGGCGAGAACGAGCTGGCACGCTGTCAGGCCATGGGCATCGAAGCAGGCAAAGTGCTGCGTCTGGACGATATGGCGCGCAGCGACAACGTCGTTTTCTCAGCGACGGGCATCACCAAAGGCGATCTGCTGGACGGTATTACCCGTAAAGGTAATATGGCCACCACCGAAACCCTACTGATCCGCGGTAAATCCCGCACTATCCGCCGAATTCAGTCGATTCATTATCTCGATCGCAAAGACCCGGATATCCAGCTACACATCCTGTAAAACATTTGATCAATAGAGCTTTCCAGCCTTTTCGGGCTGGAATTCTGCTCTCGTCGCGGTGAAGATACGCTAACAGGATTGAGAGGAGAGACGCTATGGCAAACTGGGTTACAGGCAAAGTCGTAAAAGTTCAAAACTGGACGGATGCACTGTTTAGCCTCATCGTTCACGCACCGGTTGAACCGTTTACCGCAGGGCAGTTTGCCAAACTGGGGCTGGATGTCGACGGTGAACGCGTGCAGCGCGCCTATTCCTACGTCAATGCCCCCAGTAATCCCGATCTTGAGTTCTACCTGGTAACGGTTCCGGAAGGCAAACTTAGCCCACGGCTGGCGGCGCTGAAGCCGGGCGATGAAGTGCAGGTGGTCAGCGAAGCGGCCGGCTTCTTCGTGCTCGAAGAGGTGCCGGATTGCGACACCCTGTGGATGCTCGCCACCGGCACGGCGATTGGCCCGTATCTGTCAATTCTCGAAGAAGGGAAGGACCTGGATCGTTTTAAAAATCTCGTACTGGTGCACGCCGCGCGCTATGCCGCGGATCTCAGCTATCTGCCGCAGATGCAGGCGCTGGAAGCTCGCTATGCGGGCAAGCTGCGCATCCAGTCGGTCGTCAGTCGGGAAACCGCGCCGGGCATGCTCACGGGACGTATCCCGTTCCTGATTGAAACCGGCGCGCTGGAAGAGGCCGTTGGCCTGCCAATGAACGCCGAGAGTAGCCACGTCATGCTGTGCGGTAACCCGCAGATGGTGCGCGACACTCAGCAGCTGCTGAAAGAGACCCGGCAGATGAGCAAGCATCTGCGCCGCCGACCGGGTCATATGACCGCCGAACACTACTGGTAATCAGGGCTCCGCTTTCCAGCGCACGTCCAGCGTCTCTTTGCCAAACTTATTTGCCCCCTGGGTGCCGACAAACGCCCCCAGGTCGATAAGCATCATCACGATAATCAGCGTCGGTATAAACCGCCCGACGCCCCACTGCCAGACGCCCGGCAGCATCGACCAGTTACCCGCCAGCAGCATCCACGCCAGAATCATCAGCAGCGCCCAGAGGCCGGATTTCCCCCGGTCGTGCAGACGTTTAATGGTCACCGCCGCCGTCGGCCACAGCAGGCATACCAGAATAAACGCCGCGGTCTGTAAGTTGAGTAGGTTGCTGCCAGCCAGCGTGAACAGCGCGCTCATGGTCGCAATCCAGATAGCAATCCAGATCCAGAAGTCGCGACGTCCAATCCGCCCTTTAATTGAGAATAGCCACTGCTGTAGGGTCATGTTTTATTCCTTATCATCATCACCGACGTAGTTTACCCTGAAGGCGTGACTTTTTGACAAGCGTGACGGTTCTCGTTTTAATCGTCGGCAGACAAAAAAAGGAAAGATGGGCATGAAGAAGTGGGCAACTTTATATTTAATTGGGCTGACGGCGCTATCCGTCGGCCAAAATGCGTTGTCCGCCGAGCCTGACTCCGCCGCTACGGCGCCCTATCTTCTCTCCGGCGCGCCGGTGTTTGATATCTCCATCAGCGCGTTTCGGGAAAAATTCAATACCGATAACCCGAAGCTTTTGCTCAATGAGTTTCGCGCCGTCACCTCCAGTAAAGACCAGGCGAATTTGACCCGCGCCGCCACCAGGATCAACGACAATCTTTATGCCTCGACCGCGCTTGAGCGCGGTACGCTTAAAATTAAATCGATGCAGATAACCTGGCTGCCGATTCAGGGGCCGCAGCAGAAAGCGGCGAAAGCCCGGGCCCTCGAGTATATGAGCGCCGTCATGCGCGCGTTCGTGCCGACGCTCAGCCAGGCGCAGAGCCAACAGAAGCTACAAAAGCTGCTGGCCGCCGGAAAAGGCAAACGGTACTTTTCGGAAACCGAAGGCGCGGTACGCTATGTGGTGGCGGACAACGGCGAAAAGGGGCTGACCTTCGCTGTTGAACCGATTAAGCTGGCGCTATCTGAAACGCTGGAAAACAACAATAAATGACAAAAAGCAAAGCCTTTCCAGTGATGAATCTCTATACTGTTTCACAGACCATGCTGCCCGCGGGGGCGGCTATATTCCTTAATTCGCTTTAAAGCGTGGAGAATAAAAATGCGACATCCTTTAGTGATGGGTAACTGGAAACTGAACGGCAGCCGCCACATGGTAAACGAACTGGTCGCGAACCTGCGTACCGAACTGGCAGGCGTTACCGGCTGTGCAGTTGCCATTGCTCCGCCTGAGATGTACATCGACCTGGCTAAACAAGCCGCTGCCGGCAGCCACATTCACCTGGGCGCGCAGAACGTTGATCTGAACCTGTCCGGCGCATTCACCGGCGAAACCTCTGCCGAAATGCTGAAAGACATCGGCGCTGAATACATCATCATCGGCCACTCCGAGCGTCGTACCTACCACAAAGAGTCCGACGAGTTTATCGCTAAGAAATTCGCGGTACTGAAAGAGCAGGGCCTGATCCCGGTACTGTGCATCGGTGAAACCGAAGCGGAAAACGAAGCGGGCAAAACCGAAGAAGTGTGCGCACGTCAGATCGACGCCGTTCTGAAAACCCAGGGCGCGGCGGCGTTCGAAGGCGCGGTTATCGCTTACGAACCGGTATGGGCGATCGGTACCGGCAAATCCGCTACCCCGGCTCAGGCTCAGGCAGTACACAAATTCATTCGCGATCACATCGCGAAAGCCGATGCGAAAGTGGCTGAACAAGTCATTATCCAGTACGGCGGTTCCGTTAACGCGGGCAACGCAGCAGAACTGTTCACCCAGCCGGACATCGACGGCGCGCTGGTTGGCGGCGCATCCCTGAAAGCGGACGCTTTCGCGGTAATCGTTAAAGCAGCAGAAGCCGCGAAAAAAGCGTAATTCGCTTTACAGGCACTCCCCGGTCGCGCTTCGCAACCGGGGAGTGCCTGGCAGCCCGGACAGGTGCGCAGCGCCGCCTCCGGCAAAATCCCCGAACGAAACAGGCTACAGTTTGCCCAACGCCTGATACCACAGATAGTCCAGCGGCAGCAGAATTAAATAGCTCACCGCCGCCAGCGCAATACACAGCAGCATTCCCGCCCGTGCAGGTACTTTCCCTAGCCCCATCGCCACTACAATCGGTGACGCCTGATACGGCAACAGCGGCGTGGAGTATCCCAGCACCTGAATCATAATCACGCTCAGCAGCGGGAAGCCGGTCGCATCGGAGAAGCTCTGTGCGAAAGTGGTATACAGCGCCGGTACGCCGTTCGCGGTCATAATAAAGTTTAGCGCGCTGGTAATACCGGTCAGCGCGAGAAAGCTGGTAAACGGGCTCTCTTTATCCAGCGGCATAATCTGCAGCAGGGCATTCCCCACCACACCGCCGATCCCGGTCTGGGTCACGGTGATTGCCAGCCCCAAAATTCCGGCGACGTAAATACAGGTGCGGATGTTCACGCCGCTGGAAAACTCCTCGCCGCTGATAAAACCGACTCGCGGCAGCAGCGTTATCACCGCCGCCGCCAACCCCGTCCAGGCTGGCCCTATGCCGTGCCAGCTCTCCGTAACCCAGAGCGTCAGCACCACGACCAGCAGCCAGGCAAGGCGCTTCTCATCGCGGCTCATCGGCGGCAGCGGCGACAGATCGCGCGGCGGGTGCGGTTTCCCCGGGAACAGCCAGCATATCAGCACGATCAGCGCCGCCCCCTTGAGCCAGCCGAGCACCGGCGTATGCAGCAGTAAATAGGGCAGATAATTCAGATGGATACCGTACGATCCCTCCGCCGCGCCGCTCATCACCAGATTCGGGACGTTGGCGGGCAGGATAGTGGCAGACAGCTGGAAGGTACCGAACCCCACCGCCAGCGCCAGGCCAAACCAGGGGCGCGTTCCCTCTTCAATACCGGCACGCCTGGCCATTGCCGCCACAATCGGCATCAGCAGCGCGATGCGCCCCATATTGGACGGCATCACAAACGCCAGCGCATAGCTGAGCAGCACCACGCTGCCGACCATCAGCGGCCAGGAATCCGTCAGACGCGACGAAAGCGCCCGTGCCGCCCTGTCCGCCAGCCCGGTTTTGCGGATAGCGATCCCCAGCACAAAGCCGCTGAACACCAGCCAGAATGCCGACGACGCGAAGCCGCCGAAAATCACCTCCGGCGGCGCGATTTTAGCGATCATCGCTGCGGCAAAAAACAGCAGCGCGGTCATAAACTCCGGCAGGAGCGATGTCGCCCAAAGCAGGATAGTGAGGCCAACGATAATTGAAGGAAGGAACAGAGGATGGGACAACCAGAGCGACATACCTGTCTCCTGTCGGTTTTTTCAGCAAGAATACGACGGACAACAGGGCAGGTAAACGCCAGATATAGTGGGGGTTATGACAACTCTGGTGCGGGCAGATTAGTGATAATGAATTTCGCCAAAGTATTCCGACAGCACGTAATAGCGGCAATATTCGAAAGGGCTGTTATGCCCGGCCTGAAACGTCTGTCTGGCGACAGATAATAGTGGTTTATTCGCCGCAATCTGCAGCTTTTCGCACAGGTCGGCGGAAGGTAAGATCGCCTCCACCTTTTCAGTCGCCGAGTCACTGGTGACGTTTAATAGCGAATAAAGCGACGTATGTTCCAGCGCCTCTGGCGTGAGCTGCAGATTGGGAAAGAAGCTAAGATCGAGATAGATCTTTTCATGGTTAAACGGGCGATTGTTCAGGCAACGAATACGCGAGATATAGAGATAATGATGATGGGCGGGCAGGCTCAAACCATCTGCCTGAGCGTCACGCGCGCGACGCGGCGCGATCTCAAGAATACGGTTCTCTATCTCGACGCTGGCATCCTGAAGATCGCTGGTAATGCCGCGAAACGTGTGGCCGTAGCTTACTCCCTCCGGCACAGAGCACACTACCGATCCGCTTCCGCGCTGGGACGAAATAATGCCCGCATTGATTAATTCGCTCCAGGCCTGTTTAACCACGATGAGCGAGACGTTATAGGCTCTGGCAACCTCTTTTTGCGTCGGCAGCTGGCTGCCTAACGGCAAGGACCCATTCTGAATCTGCTGACAGATGATAAAAAATAGTTGCTTATAAAGCGGAGTAAAGCTCGTTTTATCAACCTGCAAACTGCGCACCTCACGTCTTCGCCAGCAGGGGACGTTTTACCGTCCCCGGCAGGGTGAATTCGCTACCCTGCGATTTGCCTGGCCAGTTGTGCCAAATCGAAATGATTCATACGATCCACGGTCGTTAAATAATCGGCGGGAAAAGCCTCCACGCCATGGAATGCGCCGGAAATCGCTCCAACCATGGTAGCGACAGTATCAGTATCATTGCCGATATTAACGCCGGAGATAATAGCATCTACGGCAGAATTCGGACAACACGCGAACAGGCCAAAGGCCGCCGGTACGGCTTCGCTGACGTGCAGCCCGGAACCAATAATATCGGCAAGTTCCACCACCGCCGTTTCCCAATGACGATGCCGTTGACCGATAGCCACGGCCAGTTCGATGCGTCGGGCAACGGATGGGCCTGCCACCATCATCGCCCCTTGATCCTGCGCCAGCAGATAGCCTCTTTGCGCGCCATAAATACCGGCGGCAATAATGGTGTCCGCATTGGTCTGCGATCGTAACGCTTCGCTGGTTGCCGCCGCCATCGCCGCTGCGCCGGACATCGCCAGCACGTTATTATGCGTAAAGCGGCAAATCTGCAGCGCGCAGTGAATCGCCGCATCAATATCTCCCGGATGCAGTACCGCCGCAGGCCAAATCTTCATGGCGGCGCCGTTGGTGGCTTCCGCGTTTCCCTTATTAATAATCTGTACCGACTGCTTTTCGCCTTCAAGATCACCCTGCAAGGAGGCGCGATGGTCATTGAATATCGCTTTCATTGCCGCACGCGTTGTCGGGCCGGTAAAGTTGGCGTAGTAAGGGTAATCCAGCCACTGCTGGAAGGCCTCGCGCATCGCCTCATCGCTGACCTGGCGCTGGTGGCGCAGCAGCGCTTCCATAATGTATTTCGCCTGAATAAAATCATCCGTGCACATACCCGCTTCGTTACAGCGGCCAAACGTATCCGCTGGCGGTTTTTGAAAGGTCGTCACCCAGCCGCCGAAATAGTCCTTAATTTGCTGCTGAGTCCGTACTTCCGTCGCCGCGCCCATCGCGTCCGCGGCGGCGGCACCCACCAGGCATCCCAGTATTTTGTTTTGATCAACGTGCATGATGACTCCTTATTTCACGGTCATGGCTTGTGCCAGCGAACGGCTGGACAGAAAAGTATTGAGCTGGTCGGGAAACGGCAGAGCAGTCATTGCCCCTTTTGCCGTCACCGCCATCGCTCCGCAGGCGTTGGCATTGCTGATCGCCTCCGCCAGCAGGGCATGATTCCAGTGGTTTTCGCGGGAAAGCGTGAACAGCAGGCCGCCAACAAAGGCATCACCGGCTCCGGTGGTATCGACGACCTCCACGCGCGGGGCAGGAAAAAGGAACTCTCCCTCGGCGGTGATAAGCAACGCTCCTTCGGCCCCCAACGAAATGATGGTGGTCTCGCAGCCCAGATCGCGCATGTAATACCGCGCATCCTGCCAGTGGCTGGCGCCGCTCAGCTGACACAGCTCATCTGCCGAGACTTTGCAGATAGACGCCAGCGCAGCGGAGCGGGCGATCAGGTCAGGGATCTCAGCGGCATTGCGCCACATCTTGCTGCGCAAGTTGACATCAAACAGAACGTAGCCGCCGGCCTCCCGCATTCTTCGCGCGCCCTCAAGGCATGCCTCGCGAGCGGGGCTGTCGGTGAGACCAATGGAGCTAAAGTAAAACCATTCGTATTTTCTGAACGTCGGCAGATCCTGAGGTGAAACGTAGGTATCAGCCCCCGGATGTACCAGATAGGTAAAGCTGCGCTCGCCGTCAGCCGTCAGATTGACGATCAGTACCGCGCTGGTCAGGCTCGCATCCAGCCGCAGCGAAGAGACATCGACGCCGTTATCCTGAAAAACCTGGCGCAGGAAACGCCCGGCGTCATCGTCGCCAAGGCAGCCGATAAAACCGCACGTTCCGCCCAGCCTGGCAACGCAGACCCCCACGTTCGCCGAAGCGCCTCCGGGACATTTCAGGTAGCTGTTCTGTTTTTCCGGTACGAGGTCTACGGAGGCGTCGCCGATCGCCCAAACCTTATTCATGGCATTCATTTACGCCTCCTTATGCCTGTTTTTGCGCAAGGGCTAGCTGAATATCACGATAATATTCGTTATTAATCAGATACTTTTTCATAAGCAACCCAACCGCAAGATGGAAAAGGGCCGGAATGAGCGTCATCATCAGCGCAATACCGGTGAGCGAACGCGCGCTCTGTTCAACGTCGGCCTGATAGCCAAAGTGGCTCAGCAGGAATCCCAGTACGCCCCCCGCGATCCCCATACCAAACTTCTGGAAGAAGAGAATGCCGCCAAACGCGAGGCCGGATACCCGCAGCCCGGTTTTCTTTTCGCCATAATCCACCGCTTCGGCGATAGAGGACCAGAACACCGGCATTTGCATATCGCAGAAGAAATTAATAAGAAAATAGAACGTAAATGCCAGGATAAGATTTTCACGCCCGACGAAGAAATACATCAGCGCGCTTAGTACAAAGGTAATAATCTGGGTGTAGCGGAACATCTTAATTTTATCCCAGAATTTAGTTATCCAGGTGGTGGCGATCATCGCCAGAATAGAGGCGACAACACCGGTAGTCAGAAAAGGTGAAATCAGGCTATCGCCGCCATTAAGATAATACTTGGCATAATAGGCCGCGACGGAACCGCGAATAACGTAACCACACATCAGCAATAAAATAACAACCCCAAGAATAATCCACTGATCGTTACGTAACAGATACTTAAACTGCTTCCCTACCGATAGCGAAGTAATTTCCGGCTCGCTACGTTCACGAGTGGTGAGAAAACAGAAGATAAACAGCAGGGCCCCCATCGCGCCCATTAGCCCCATAGAAAACTGGTAACCCAGGGCCTTGTTGCCCTGCCCAAGCCAGACGGCAAGCATCGGGACGACAATAGTCACCAGAAAAGCGGCAATTTTGGTCATCACAAAGCGATAGCCGTTTGCGCTTAGCCGTTCCACGGGATCGCTGGTAATCACGCCAATCATCGAGATATAGGGAATAGTGATAGCGGTATAGACCAGGGTCATCAGAATATAGGTGCCATAGGCCCACGCCAGCTTAGCCATATAAACCATATCAGGCGTGATAAACATTAAATAAACGGCGAAGCCAAAAGGGATGGCAAACCACAGCAGCCACGGGCGATAGCGTCCCCAGCGCGTATTCAGCTTATCGGTAAGGACGCCCATGGCCGGATCGATAATGGCATCGATCATCCGCACAACCACGAAAAGTACGCCAACATCAGCGGCGCTCAGGCCGTAGATATCGGTATAAAAATAGGCGAGAAGCAGCTGCATGGCGATGATCACAACGTTTATCGCCATATCTCCTGCGCCGAAGCCGATTTTTTCCACGATAGAAAGTTTCATGTTGATATTCCTTTACGCTTAGCCGCGCAAATAGAGGAAACAATTAATGATGTCACTACATGAAATAAAAACGTTTTTATAAATAAGCCGCCTGTCCGACACGCAATAGAGGCTATGAAGAGAGTGTAACCATCCTCAAAAAGATATAAAGGTATACCTTTATATCTTTTGATCGGTTTCACATATTTTTATGCACCCGATCCTACCCCGGCGTTAAACCGGGATAAGAATCAAGGAGATAATGAATAGCGGGAACGTAAAGAAAATTAACGGGATGCGAGAATGGCGCAGCTATGGTCCTGAACCTCTTCTGCCGATGCGCGATTCAGCGTCAGCAGGTTACGCTCGGTTGCCAGCAGCAGCAGCGAGCCGTCGCTCTGCTTCGCCATCGCCAGCGCGAAACGGCCCATATGGTCTCGCGCTTCCGGCACCTCTTCAGCCAGCATCAGGAACGGACTGCGCTGCGCCAGTTCGGTTTCGGTTACGCGGCGCGCCAGATATTCATGGCCCATGAGCCCACCGGGCAGCGGTAACCAGCGGCTGCTGATAGCGGCAGCCTGGCTATCCAGCTGATGGCGCACATCAGGTCGCAGGCAGGAGATATGAATATGGAAATGATTTTGCGTGCGTCCGCTGCGCGAGTTGATGGCCAGCGAGACCGCCTCATCCGGTACGGCAGAGCCACGGTGCTGGCTCATGATTTCGCGTCCCTGCCAGGCTTGCCAGAAGAAGTTCGGCGTCAGCGGTTCAAGCAGCAGCGGGCTTTCAGTGCCGTTGATACGGTAGGTTGGCATCAGCAAATACTGCAGCGGGCCATTGCGGTCCTTAAACAGGACATAGCCGCCCTTCAGGTTCACTTCCGCGCAGGGCGCGGGATTGTGATTCTGCTGTTGATGAGGGACGCACTGTTGCAGAACAATGTGACGCAACGCGTCACGGTTGCCGGAATGAAGCCAGTAGTAGCCGCCAGCCATCGCCGCCACAACCACTACCACCAGCGCTAAAAAAAGGTGTCGTACTCTTCGCATTATTTTTTCCTGTCTCAGCCAGAAACGGAAGAGTAGCGCAGTTTGATGACCAAATGAAAACGAGAGGAGGTGCGGTGAGTTTTGCCGGAAACGGTGCTTAACGCGCCTGAGCGGGCTACCAGACTACTCTGCCCCGGGTCGCGGCTTATGCCTTACCCGGGCGACAAGCGTTGTCGCCCCGCTACGCGCAGCGCGAGCGGGGATAAGGAGAGGCTATTTAACGCTGGTTGATCTGGTCAAAGGTGCCGCCGTTGGAGAAGTGCTCTTTCTGCGCTTTAGTCCAGCCGCCAAACACGTCATCGATGGTGAACAGCTTCAGTTTCGGGAACTCATCCGCGTATTTTTTCGCGATTTCAGGGTCACGCGGACGATAGAAGTTCTTCGCCGCAATCTCCTGGCCTTCCGGCGAGTAGAGATACTTCAGATACGCTTCCGCCACCTGGCGAGTGCCCTTTTTGTCGACCACTTTATCCACCACGGAAACGGTCGGCTCGGCCAGAATCGATTCGCTCGGGGTGACGATCTCGAATTTGTCTTTACCCAGTTCGTTGGTCGCCAGCAGGGCTTCGTTTTCCCAGGCAATCAGCACATCGCCGATCCCGCGTTCCACAAAGGTGTTGGTCGAACCGCGGGCGCCGGAATCCAGTACTTCGACGTTCTTAAACAGCGCTTTTACGAACTCCTGCGCCTTAGCCTGATCACCGTTGTTCTGGTGCAGGGCATAGCCCCAGGCCGCCAGATAGTTCCAGCGCGCGCCGCCGGAGCTTTTCGGGTTCGGGGTAATCACCGACACGCCCGGTTTGATCAGGTCGTTCCAGTCATGAATCTGCTTCGGGTTACCTTTACGTACGAGGAACACGATGGTTGAGGTATACGGCGCGGAGTTATCCGGCAGACGCTTCAGCCAGTTTTTGTCGATTCGTCCACGCTCGGCGATCGCATCGACGTCATAGGCCAGCGCAAGGGTCACCACATCGGCTTCAATGCCGTTGATCACCGAGGTCGCCTGTTTGCCGGAGCCGCCGTGTGACTGACGAATCACCACGTTGTCGCCGGTTTCTTGCTTCCAGTGCGCGCTGAAGGCTTTGTTGTACTGTTCGTACAGCTCGCGCGTCGGATCGTAAGAAACGTTTAATAGCTGAATGTCTTTTGCCAGAACGCTGGCGGATGCCAGCAACAGAGTTAACCCCACGCCCCACTTATTCATCGCACCGCTCTCTTTATGTAGTGTTGTGATGGATTAAGCGTGCCAGAAAGCAGACTGATGATTAAAGAATAAAAAAAGATTGGCTATAACTTGTGAGTATATAGAGCGAGGTGAGTTTGCCTCCTCCCGAACGGGAGGAGGCGGGAAGCATCAGACTTCTTCCATACGGCCCAGCAGCGCCTGCAGACGATCCTGCCAGCCCTGCTGCTGTTCTTTAAGCTGACCGTTTTCACGCTCAAGCTCTTCACGGCTATGCTGGGCGCTCTGTACTTCCTGCGCCAGCGTATTGTTCTTTTCTTTCAGCTCTTCGATTTCCATCTGTAACAGAGTGATGGTATCAATCGCCTGCTGAACTTTAGATTCTAATTTCTCAAACACTTCTAATGACATCGTCATACCTCTCCTGAACTTGCAAGGCGTTGATAGAAACCGTCCGTTTCGTATACGCGTTGACGCCTTAACGAAAATTAGCGCACTACAGTGGTGATGTAGTCGATTGTATGAAGCCCCGCCGCCCCTGTCCAGCGACAACCCGCGTAGATTGCGGTTTGCAACACTTTTCAGTCTTTACCTGGTCCGTTCGCCGCTTTTACCCGGTACTTTTTCGTAATTGTTAATCACCTCGTTAAAAAAATGAGCGGTGAAACGCTCCCGCAAATGACCGAACACGCGTTTATGGCGCGAAAACGCTCATTTTCTTGACGAGGTACACACATTTGAATTTCGATATTTCTCGTTTTTGTTCGTTAACGATAAATTAACACTATGCCTACATGGCAGCGTGGTCGCCTGCGACCTTCACACATACAATAATCATCACTTCGCTTCAGGATTCGATTATGAGCCAAACATCAACACTAAAAGGCCAGTGCATCGCAGAGTTCCTCGGTACCGGGTTGTTGATCTTTTTCGGCGTTGGGTGCGTCGCTGCGCTTAAGGTCGCGGGAGCCAGCTTCGGTCAGTGGGAAATCAGCATCATCTGGGGTCTGGGCGTCGCCATGGCGATTTACCTGACCGCAGGGGTTTCCGGTGCGCACCTTAACCCGGCGGTGACCATCGCGCTGTGGCTGTTCGCCTGCTTTGACGGTCGTAAAGTTGTTCCTTTTATCATTGCGCAATTCGCTGGCGCCTTTTGCGCTGCGGCTTTAGTTTACGGGCTTTATTACAATCTTTTCTTCGATTTCGAACATACCCACAATATGGTGCGCGGTAGCGTCGAAAGTCTTGAGCTGGCGGGTATTTTCTCTACCTATCCAAACCCGCATATCAATTTTGTGCAGGCCTTCGCGGTAGAAATGGTGATTACCGCTATCCTGATGGGCGTCATTCTGGCGCTGACCGATGATGGCAACGGCGTGCCGCGCGGCCCGCTGGCGCCGCTGCTGATTGGTCTACTGATCGCCGTCATTGGCGCATCCATGGGCCCGCTGACCGGCTTCGCCATGAACCCGGCGCGTGATATCGGACCGAAAGCCTTCGCCTGGCTGGCAGGCTGGGGCAACGTCGCCTTCACCGGCGGTAAAGATATTCCTTATTTTCTGGTGCCGCTGTGTGCGCCAATCGTCGGTGCTGCGCTGGGCGCATTCTGCTACCGCAAGCTGATTGGCCGCCACCTGCCTTGCGACACCTGCGTCGTTGAAGAGAAAGAAGCCGCATCTCCCTCTACGACACAACACAAAGCTTCGCTGTAATCTGACTACGGGACTCATACTATGACCGACAAAAAATATATCGTAGCGCTCGACCAGGGCACCACCAGCTCCCGCGCCGTGGTAATGGATCACGATGCCAATATCGTCAGCGTCTCTCAGCGAGAATTCGAACAAATTTATCCGCGTCCAGGCTGGGTTGAGCACGACCCGATGGAAATCTGGGCATCGCAAAGCTCTACGCTGGTTGAAGTGCTGGCAAAGGCCGATATCAGTTCCGATGAAATCGCCGCGATCGGCATTACCAACCAGCGTGAAACCGCCATCGTGTGGGAGCGCGAAACCGGTAAGCCGATTTATAACGCCATCGTCTGGCAGTGCCGCCGTACCGCCGAGATCTGCGAACAGCTCAAGCGCGACGGCATGGAAGAGTACATCCGTAAGGCAACTGGCCTGGTGGTTGACCCCTACTTCTCCGGAACCAAAGTGAAGTGGATCCTTGACCACGTCGAAGGTGCGCGCGAGCGCGCAAAACGCGGCGAGCTGCTGTTCGGCACCGTAGACACCTGGCTTATCTGGAAAATGACCCAGGGACGCGTTCACGTTACCGACTACACCAACGCCTCGCGTACCATGCTGTTCAATATCCACGAACTGGACTGGGACGACAAAATGCTCGACGCGCTGGATATTCCGCGCGCCATGCTGCCGGAAGTGCGCAAATCTTCCGAAGTGTACGGCCAGACCAACATCGGCGGTAAGGGCGGCACGCGTATTCCGATCGCCGGCATCGCGGGCGACCAGCAGGCGGCGCTATTCGGCCAGCTGTGCGTTAAAGAGGGGATGGCGAAAAACACCTACGGCACCGGCTGCTTTATGCTGATGAATACCGGCGAGAAAGCGGTGGCATCAACGCACGGCCTGCTGACGACTATCGCCTGCGGCCCGCGCGGTGAAGTGAACTATGCGCTGGAAGGCGCGGTATTTATGGCGGGCGCCTCCATTCAGTGGCTGCGCGATGAGATGAAGCTGATTAGCGACGCGTTCGATTCCGAATATTTCGCCACCAAAGTGAAGGATACCAACGGCGTGTACGTGGTTCCGGCGTTTACCGGGCTCGGCGCGCCTTACTGGGACCCGTATGCCCGCGGGGCGATCTTCGGCCTGACCCGCGGCGTCAATTCCAACCATATTATTCGCGCCACGCTGGAATCGATCGCCTATCAGACCCGCGACGTGCTGGAAGCGATGCAGGCTGACTCCGGGATCCGTCTGCACGCCCTGCGCGTTGACGGCGGCGCGGTCGCCAACAACTTCCTGATGCAGTTCCAGTCCGATATTCTCGGCACCCGCGTAGAACGCCCGGAAGTCCGCGAAGTCACGGCG
The DNA here is from genome assembly GCF_051209435.1 of Klebsiella sp. HN106. NCBI lineage: Bacteria > Pseudomonadati > Pseudomonadota > Gammaproteobacteria > Enterobacterales > Enterobacteriaceae > Klebsiella > Klebsiella sp. HN106. The sequence continues at coordinate 153,623 of NZ_JBLURD010000005.1, forward strand.
CTGGGCGCAGCCTATCTGGCCGGTCTGGCGGTGGGCTTCTGGCAGAATCTGGATGAGCTGCAGGAGAAAGCCGTGATCGAGCGCGAGTTCCGTCCGGGAATTGAAACCACCGAGCGTAACTATCGCTACAGCGGCTGGAAGAAGGCGGTAAAACGCGCGCTGGCGTGGGAAGAGCACGACGAAGCGTAAGATTGTTGAGGTATTCCCGGCTGGCGGCGTAAACGCCTTAGCCGGGATACAACCCGCAGACCGCACACCCCGTAGCCCGGCTAAGCGCAGCGCGAGCCGGCGAGAAGCCACGCCGAGTCATGAATCCCGGAGTATCCCCGGGTTGCGGCGTATACGCCTTACCTGGGCTACAGCCCGCAGACCGCATAATCCCGTAGCGCACCACCTCCGGGTTTTTATCAGCCAAATACCGGCAGCAGCAGATAGAGCTTAATCACCAGCGCGTTAACGATATCGATAAAGAACGCCCCCACCATCGGCACCACCAGAAACGCCATATGCGACGGACCGAAACGATCGGTAATCGCCTGCATATTGGCAATCGCCGTCGGCGTCGCGCCGAGGCCGAAACCACAGTGGCCGGCGGCCAGCACCGCGGCATCGTAGTTTTTACCCATCATTCGATAGGTCACAAATACCGCATACAGCGCCATTGCTATCGTCTGCACCGCCAGAATGGCAATCATCGGCAGCGCCAGCGACGCCAGCTCCCACAGCTTCAGGCTCATCAGGGCCATCGCCAGGAATAGCGACAAGCTGACGTTACCCAGCACCGACACCGCGCGGTCGAATACGCGGTACAGGCCAAGTGCTGACAGGCTATTGCTGAGGATAACGCCGATAAACAGCACGCAAACGAAGGTAGGCAGTTCGAATACGGTCCCCGCCAACAGTTGCGCAACGATCTTCCCTACCGTCAAACAGATGGCGATCAGCGCGATGCTCTCAATCAGCACCAGCGACGTGATCATGCGCCCCATATCCGGCTTTTCAAACGCGGTCGGCGCGAGCTGATCGTCCGGCGTGCCGTCCGGTGATGAAGAGTGTTTGACCAGATAGCGCGCCACCGGCCCGCCGATCAGGCCGCCAAGAACGAGACCGAAGGTTGCGCAAGCCATAGCCACTTCGGTGGCGTTGACAAAGCCATAGCGCTCAATAAACAGTTTACTCCACGCCGCGCCGGTACCGTGGCCGCCGGAAAGGGTAATCGAACCGGCCAGCAGCCCCATCAGCGGGTCGAGGCCCAGCAGCTTCGCCATGCCGATACCGAGGGCGTTTTGCAGCAGCAGCAGCCCCACCACCACGATCAGGAATGTCCCCACCACTTTGCCGCCAGAGCGCAGGCTGGCGAGGTTGGCATTCAGGCCGATAGTGGCGAAGAAAGCCAGCATCAGCGGGTCTTTCAGGCTCATATCGAAATCAATTTCGATATCCATGCTTTTCTTTAATACCAGCAGCGCCAGAGCGACCAGCAGACCGCCCGCCACGGGCTCAGGAATAGTGTATTTCTTCAGGAAAGGGACGGTTTGAACGAGTTTTCTACCTAGTAGCAACACTAATGTTGCGGCAACGAGCGTCGATAAGGTATCGAGATGAAACATAAAAAGAGCTCCTTATAGGCGCATGATCCATTCACACGCGACGAAATTCCCGGTGTCGATTGCTTCTCATCATGAGTAATCGGGAAGGGATTTTAAGCAGAAGTACGGAAAAAAGGACAGGAAAAGATATTTTGTAGGGATAATGATGCGATCAAGCATACAAAATGTTAATAAATATTTGACACCTATTCCCTGCATAAATATTTGCCGCTAAAGAGTGGCAAACGTTTGCTTTTGGTCTATAGTCCGATAAAATCCCCGCTTTGCCACCTTTGGGATTGTTGTGATGTCCGTTAACACCGCAGAATCAGAAAATGCGCAACCGGTTGCGCATAAGCAAACCAGCGAATTAATCTACCGCCTTGAAGACCGCCCGCCGCTACCGCAAACGCTGTTCGCCGCGTTCCAGCACCTGCTGGCGATGTTTGTCGCGGTTATCACTCCGGCGCTGTTAATTTGTCAGGCTCTGGGCCTCCCGGCTCAGGATACACAACACATCATCAGCATGTCCCTGTTCGCCTCCGGCGTGGCATCCATCATTCAAATTAAAGCCTGGGGCCCGGTGGGTTCTGGTCTGCTTTCGATTCAGGGCACCAGCTTTAACTTCGTCGCTCCGCTGATTATGGGCGGAACCGCGCTGAAAACCGGCGGCGCCGATGTTCCGACCATGATGGCCGCGCTGTTCGGCACCCTGATGCTGGCCAGCTGCACGGAGATGGTTCTCTCGCGCGTTCTGCATCTCGCCCGCCGCATAATCACTCCGCTGGTCTCCGGCGTGGTGGTAATGATTATCGGCCTGTCGCTGATTCAGGTTGGCCTGACCTCCATCGGCGGGGGCTATGCCGCCATGGCCGACCACACCTTCGGCGCGCCAAAAAACCTGCTGCTGGCGGGGATCGTGCTGGCGCTGATTATTATCCTTAACCGCCAGCGCAACCCGTATCTGCGCATCGCTTCGCTGGTTATCGCGATGGCGGCCGGATACCTGGCGGCATGGCTACTCGATATGCTGCCGACCAATACCGCACCGACGGAAAGCAGCCTGATTATGGTTCCCACGCCGCTGTACTACGGGCTGGGCATCGACTGGAATCTGCTGCTGCCGCTGATGCTGGTGTTTATGATTACCTCGCTGGAAACCATCGGCGATATCACCGCCACCTCTGACGTTTCCGAGCAGCCGGTTTCCGGCCCGCTATATATGAAGCGTCTGAAGGGCGGCGTGCTGGCCAACGGTCTGAACTCGTTTGTTTCGGCGGTATTCAACACCTTCCCGAACTCCTGCTTTGGCCAGAACAACGGCGTGATTCAGTTGACCGGCGTCGCCAGCCGCTATGTTGGTTTTGTGGTCGCGCTGATGCTGATCGTGCTCGGCCTGTTCCCAGCGGTGAGCGGCTTCGTGCAGCATATTCCTGAGCCGGTGCTTGGCGGCGCAACGCTGGTGATGTTCGGCACCATTGCCGCCTCCGGCGTGCGTATCGTCTCCCGCGAGCCGCTGAACCGCCGCGCGATCCTGATTATCGCCCTGTCGCTGGCCGTCGGCCTTGGCGTTTCCCAGCAGCCGCTGATCCTGCAGTTCGCCCCTGACTGGCTGAAGAATCTGCTCTCCTCCGGTATCGCCGCCGGCGGTATCACGGCGATTGTTCTGAATCTGATTTTCCCGCCAGAGAAAAACTGATCCTCTCTGATGCTCCGGCCGCGCAACGTCGGCCGGAGCGCAAACATCATCAACCTCACATCATCTCATTACACAATTCCTGTCTTGAGGATTGCGCATAATTCGGGCATAACAGCCTTATGTGCCTCGCTCAGGATCGAAGATCATGAAATTTCTCAGAAAGCTGATTCTCTGGCTGCTGATTGCTCTGCTGGTGGTGATTATTGCCGCTTATTTCCTGCTGCAAACCCAGTGGGGAGGGCGTCAGGCCAGCGCCTGGCTAAGCGACGGTACCGGCTGGAAGGTCTCTTTCAACAAAATGGACCATAATTTCTCTTCGCCACTGCACCTGCAGCTGCAAAACGTCACCCTCGGTCGCGACGGCAAACCCGCCACGCTGGTGGCGCAAACCGTGGATATCGGATTTAGCAGCCGCCAGTTTAGCGACCCGCTGCATGCTGACGAAATCATTCTCAGCGACGGTACGCTAAACTTCTCCCCTTCTTCCGCAGCGCTGCCGTTCGCCGCCGATCGTCTCCGGTTGCGCAATATGGCGTTCAACAGCCCGGAGAGCGACTGGGATCTGAGCGCGCAGCGCGTCACCGGCGGCGTCAGCCCGTGGGCGCCGGAAGCGGGTAATGTGCTGGGCAAGAAAACGCAAATTCAGATGAGCGCCGGGTCGATGACGCTCAACGGTATTGAAGCCAGCAACGTGCTGATTCAGGGGAATATCGATAACGGCGAAGTGACGCTCTCAACCCTCGGGGCGGACGTCGCTCGCGGCACGCTCACCGGCACGGCGAAACGCAGCGCCGACGGCGGCTGGCAGGTCGATAATTTGCGCCTCAACGAGATCCGTCTGCAAAGCGATAAATCACTCGCCGACTTTTTCACGCCGCTGACCACCCTGCCCTCGCTGCAGATTGGCCGCCTTGACGTGACCGACGCCAGCCTGCAGGGGCCTGACTGGGCGATCGCTGGCCTCGACCTTAATCTGCGCAACCTGACCCTGAGCCGCGGCGACTGGCAAAGCCAGGATGGCACGCTGTCGATGAACGCCAACGAGTTTATTTACGGTTCGCTGCACTTCCTCGACCCAATCCTTAACGCCGGATTCTCCCCGCAGGGTATCGCGCTGCGCCAGTTCACCTCACGCTGGGAGGGCGGGATGGTGCGCACGTCCGGCAACTGGCTGCGCGCCGACCATGCCCTGGTGCTGGACGACACCGCGTTCGCCGGACTGGAATATACGCTGCCGACCAACTGGAAGCAGCTATGGATGGCGCCGCTTCCCGAGTGGCTGCAAAGCCTGACGCTGAGAAAGTTCAGCGCCAGCCGCAACCTCATTATCGATGTTGAACCGGCGTTCCCGTGGCAAATCACCGCGCTCGACGGCTACGGCGGCGAGCTGCAGCTGGTGAAAAACCGCAGCTGGGGCGTATGGAACGGTAGCGCGACGCTGAACGCCGCCGCCGCGACCTTTAATCGTATTGATGTCCGCCGCCCGTCGCTGAAGCTGAGCGCCAATGCCTCAACGGTGAACGTTAACGAGCTCAGCGCCTTTACCGAGCGTGGGATCCTGCAAGCCACCGCGGCGGTGTCGCAGCTTCCGCAGCGTCAGGTCAATCTGAGCCTGAGCGGTCGCGGCGTGCCGCTAAATATTTTGCAGGCCTGGGGCTGGCCAGCGCTGCCGATATACGGCGATGGTAATCTCCAGCTAACGGCGACCGGCAGCGTGCTGCCAGATGCGCCGCTGAAGCCAACCGTTAACGGTCAGCTCAGCGCAGTCAATATGGAGAAACAGCAGGTAGCGCAGGTCATGCGCAACGGTGAAGTTACCAGCGCTCAGGCTCCTTCTGCTCCGATAATGTCTACCCCCTAGTTTCCCCTCACCCTAACCCTCTCCCCGCCGGGGAGAGGGAACCGCCCTCTGCACTCTTTATTTTTTATGCCCACACCGATCGACCCCCTCTCCCTTTCAGGGAGAGGTTTGGGGTGAGGGTCATATAATATCCTTAATGGTGAAACCTGTTGCCATTTAGCGGCTATTTGTACCTATTTTCCGCAACCTGTTCCTTTCAAATAGCGGACTTGCTATAACAAAAATACTGGAAGCGAAAAAAATAATTAAAGTCCCTGAACCTATACCCAAAATAATTCGAGTTGCTTAAAGGCAGCAAGGGAGTGAGTCCCCAGGAGCATAGATAACTATGTGACTGGGGTGAGCGAGCGTAGCTAACACATAAGCAACTTGAAGTATGACGGGTATACAAAAATAAAGGAACGACCATGTCCGTAATACGTCAACGTATTCTGGAGAATATGCAAAAATTCTCCAGAGCAATGATTGGTGCAGTATTGTTCTTGCCGGTCATCGGCTTAATTTTGGCACTCAGCTCAGTCTTAACCAACCCAACATTAATTTCGGAGACCAGCTTTTTACACCAGCTTGGACAGCTACTCGGCGATACCTTCTGGCCTTTATTCGGCAATCTGGGATTACTCTTTTGCGTCGGCATCAGCTATGGCCTGGCAAAAGATAAAAAAACCGAAGTCGCGCTGGTTTCAGTGATGTGTTTTATTATGTTTCTTGGCGCCAACCACTCCTGGCTGGAGCATACTCACGGCCTGGCGGAAAAAATTAACGGCGAATATTACGGCACCGGGCAAACCCAACTGCTGGGCTTTGTGGTGGTCGATATGGGGGTTTTCCTCGGCATTATTCTCGGCTGCACCATCGCCTGGGTGCATAACAAAGTATCGACTATTGAGCTACCCGGCGCGCTCTCCATGTACGGCGGGGCCAAGCTGACGCTGGTGGCGATGACGCCGGTCATCATTTTCTACGCCATCGCTTTTACCTGGATCTGGCCGTTTATGACCCACGGCATCGCGGCGCTGACCGGCTTTATGAAAAACGCCGGCGTGGCGGGGGTCTTCGTTTACGGCTTCTTTGAAAAATTCCTCATCCCCACCGGTCTGCACCACTTCGTCTGGTCGCCGTTCCAGCTCACGCAAATCGGCGGCACGCTGAACGTCGACGGGCAGATAGTCTCCGGAACCCAGGCGATTTTCCTCGCCTATATGCGTCACCCGGATCTGACGCCGGTGATGAACGAGGCGCTGCGTTTCTCACAGCAGGGGATGACCACCATCTTCGGCCTGGCCGGCGCCTCGCTGGCGTTCTACCATACGGCGAAACCGGAGAAAAAAATGATGGCTAAAGCGATTCTGCTACCGGCCATTATCACTTCCATGCTCACCGGTATCACCGAGCCGATTGAGTTTACCTTTCTGTTCGTTTCCCCGCTGCTGTGGGTGATCCATGCTACCTTAACCGCAGCTTCGCAGGCGATTTGCGACATCTTTACCGTCCGTCCGTGGGGCGCCTCGGGGCTGATTGAGTTTCTGATTTACAACCTGCCGCTGCCGGTCGCCCTGACCCGCTGGCCCGGCTACGTGCTCATCGGGATCGGCCAGTTCGCCGTCTACTACGTTATCTTCCGCACGCTGGTCGTTAAGTTGAATCTCAAAACGCCGGGCCGTGAAGATGATGAAAACGTGAAGTTATATAGCAAAGCTGATTATCGTAAAAAAATGGGCGAACCGCAGTCGGTGACCAACGAGATTATTAATGGCTTAGGCGGCAAAGCGAATATTATTTCAGTCGACAACTGTTTTACCCGCCTGCGCGTCGCTATTCACAATATGGATTTAGTTGATGATGCAATATTAAAAAGCACCGGTGCAAACGGCGTAGTACGAAATCGAAATGAAGTTCAGGTTATTTACGGCGTCAAAGTGGGACAGGTCCGTTCCCGGGTTGATAGCTGGCTAGCAGAAAATTAATTAGGAGTTGTTTATGAAATTAACCGTATTAGGCGGGGGCGGCGTTCGCTCTGCGTTCCTGGCAAAATCTCTGGCATATAACGCGCACCGCATTGGTTTAACGGAAGTTGTATTTCTCGACAGCTCCGCTGAGAATCTGGCAATTTTTGGCGAAATCGCCCGCTATGTGTTTAATACGATTCGCCCGGATATTCACTTCAGCGTAACCAGCGACCCGGTGCCGGCACTCAAAAATAGCCACTATGTCATCACCACCCTGCGGGTAGGCGGCGATGAGAGTCGCATTCGCGACGAGCGTATCGCCCTGCAGCACAACACCCTGGGCCAGGAGACCACCGGCGCTGGCGGTTTCGCCATGGCGATGCGTTCCATTCCGGCGATTCTTCACTACTGCCGCCTGATTGAAGAGCACGCCGCCGGAGACGCTATTCTTTTTAACTTCACCAACCCGTCAGGGCTGGTCACCGAGGCGATTATCAAATCCGGCTTTAAGCGCCGGGTGTACGGCATCTGCGACGCGCCGTCGGAGCTGATTCGCGAGCTGCCGGCAATCCTCGGCTGCGACGAGCGCGATCTCGGCGTTGAGTGCTACGGGTTGAACCACTTCTCCTGGTTTACCCACTTCACCGTAAGCGGCGAGGATGTCACCGAGCGCCTGATTACCAGTCCTGAGCTGTATCGTAAGACGGCGATGCAGTATTTTTCGCCGGAGCTGGTTCAGCTATGCGATAAGCAACTGCTTAATGAATATCTTTACTACTACTACTATCGAGAAGTGGCTTTAAAAGCGATTCAGAACGCAGCGGAAACCCGCGGCGAGCAGATTGCCCGTATCAATCACGATATGCGCGAAGAGCTGCGGACCGTGGATGTGAAAGCCAACCCGGAAGCGGCGTTTACCATCTGGATGAAGCACTATCTGCGCCGGGAAAATAGCTATATGCAGAACGAGTCGCAGCAGGAAAAATTCCATACCCGCGAGCCGTTAACCTTAAAGCAGTTTATCGAGGAGCCGGATACCGGCGGCTACGCAGGGGTGGCGCTGGATATTCTGGAGGCGGTCAACAGCACCACCACCAAGCGTATTGTGGTGTCGATGCCCAACAACGGCACGCTGGACTTCCTGCGCCAGGACGACGTGATTGAGATCAGCTGCGATCTCAGTAAAGAGGGCCTGAAGCCGGTGACGCCGAAACATGTGCCGACAGCGCAGAAAAACATGATCGCCAGCGTGAAGGAGTATGAGCGGCTGGCGGTGGCGGCGATTCTGCAGCGGGATAAGTCACTGGCGGTACGGGCGCTGATGGCGCATCCGCTGGTCGGCTCTTATTCGCTGGCAAAAGCGCTTGTTGAAGCTTATCTCGATGATAAGCAGTTCGCCGACTGGCAATAATCCCACCCTCGCGCCACCGCACTCCTCCCGGTGGCGCTGCGCTGACCGTGCTACGGGTTCACCACCGCCTGCGGGGCGGTAGCCCGGACAGGCGCCTCAGGCGCCGCCTCCGGGGATCCCCGTGTGTGTAAACCACATCTTCAGCAGCCGCTCAAACCCGAGTATGCAGTAGCCAAAAAACGGGTTGCTCCAGTAAATATCATCATCGAATTTCTGCGGATCGTGAATAATAAACGCCGTATCCGCCGCCTGCGCCAGCGGGCTTTGATAATCGCCGGTGAAGCAGACCAGATTAATCTTCTTCCCTTCCAGCGCCTTCACCCAGTTCAGCGCCGAACTGCTACGCCCGGATTTGGAAATAATCCAGATCGAATCAAATTTAGCGGCGTTCTTCTGCTCAAGAATTTCGTAATCCGGCCATAGCGCCAGGCTGGCGTTTACCCCGGTCACCAAAAATTTATTGTAAATATACTGGGCGATCAGCTGCGAAAAGCCGCTGCCGTGAATCAAAATGCGATGATGTTGCAGGCTTTCCAGTAGAGAAGTTATCCGCTCTATCGGCTGAATGCTCATGTAGTCGATATCGTTGGTGACATCGAGTTTCGGCATGGTGATATTGAATTTAATAAAATAGACCAGCTCCAGCCAGCCGCTGAATTTCAGTTTCTTCGCCAACCGCACTAGCGAGGAAGGGTTGCTATAACAGTGTTCCGCGACGGCGCGGATCCCCTCGCGCACACATTGCTCAGGGTCATTCTGAATAAAACGCAGCACGGTCATTTCGGTTTTGCTTAGCTTAACGTCACGAAAAATGTTTTCTAAATCCATTCCGGGCTCCTCTCAGCGGTAAACTACGCTATCACCTGACGGCGCGAGTGTCTGTGGGGTGAATCACCAGAATGAAATGAACGTTACTTTTTCAGAAGAAATGGAATAAAAAAACCCTCTCCGCAAACGAAGAGGGCATAGCCTGTAGCCCCGGTAAGCGTCGCGCCACCGGGGAGGATAACCTGAAGCTACATTGCGCCTGTATCCCGGAGGCGGCGCCTGCCGCGCCTTGTCCGTGCTACCTGGCCCACAGGATCCGTAGCCCGGCTAAGCGCAGCGCGAGCCGGGGAGCAGCAGCGCAGATGCATCAGGTTCGGCACATTCCCCGGAGGCGGCGCCTGTCGCGCCTTGTCCGGGCTACGGGTCCGCAGATGGCTGTGAACCCATGCTTCAGGAAGCAAAAACTTACAGCGTGATGGTCAACGCATTGCCCTGCGCGGTCACCACCACGCCCAGCTCACTGCCTGCCTGAACACCGCCCTGCACGCTCGCTACCTGCTGGATATTGCGCAGGCACAGCGTCCAGCCGCTGGCCTCACCGTCACCGCTGACGGTAATGACATTGCCCTGGCGTTTCGCCTTCAGGGTAAAGACCACCGACCCGTCCGCTGCCGGCACCTGGCTGACCGCTTCGCGCCCATCTTCGAGATTAAACAGCTGGAAGGCGGTGCCTTCATTCCACGCGTAGTCCGGTTTCTGGTCATTGTTGCCCAACGCCAGCAGGGTGTTGTCACGCACGTACACCGGTAGGCTCAGCACATCATGATTCTGCTTATGCCAGCGGCTGCCCTGCGCTTCATCGTTGTGCCACAGATGGGTCCAGCGGCCTTCCGGCAGCCAGAACTGGACGTCGCCCGTTTCGCTAAACACCGGCGCCACCAGCACCGAATCCCCCAGCATGTACTGCCGGTCCAGATAGTCGCAGGCCGGGTCGTGCGGGAACTCCAGCATCATCGAACGCAGCATCGGCGTACCGAACTCGTTGGCCAGCGCCGCCTGACGGTACAGATACGGCATCATGCGGCATTTCAGCTGCGTGAAGTGGCGCACCACGTCGCAGGACTCGTCATCGTAGGCCCATGGCACACGATAGGATTTGCTGCCGTGCAGACGGCTGTGGCTCGACAGCAGGCCGAAGGCGCACCAGCGCTTGTAGACATGGGCGGGCGCGGTGTTTTCGAAGCCGCCGATATCGTGGCTCCAGAACCCAAAACCGGACATGCCGATCGACAGGCCGCCGCGCAGGCTTTCCGCCATCGATTCATAGTTGGCGTAGCAGTCGCCGCCCCAGTGCACCGGGAACTGTTGCGCGCCCACCGAGGCGGAACGAGCGAACAGCACCGCTTCTTTCTCGCCAACGGTCTCTTTCAGCACGTTCCACACCAGCTCGTTATAGATGAAGGCATAGTGGTTGTGCATTTTCTGCGGATCGGAACCATCAAACCACTGCACGTCGGTCGGAATACGCTCGCCGAAGTCGGTTTTGAAGCAGTCTACGCCCATCGCCACCAGGCCTTTCAGCTTGTCGGCATACCACTGGCAGGCTTGCGGATTGGTGAAGTCATAAATCGCCAGGCCCGGCTGCCATTTATCCCACTGCCACAATGAACCATCCGGACGTTTCAACAGATAGCCTTTCTCCTGGAGCTCTTTAAACACCGGTGAACGCTGGCCGATATACGGGTTGATCCACACGCAGACCTTCAGTCCTTTCTCTTTCAGGCGTTTAATCATCCCTTCCGGGTCAGGGAAGGTCACCGGATCCCACTCAAAATCGCACCACTGGAAGGCTTTCATCCAGAAACAGTCGAAATGGAACACGTGCAACGGCAGGTTGCGCTCTGCCATACCGTCAATAAAGCTGTTAACCGTCGCTTCATCGTAGTTGGTGGTAAACGAGGTGGTCAGCCACAGGCCGAAGGACCAGGCTGGCGGCAGCGCTGGACGCCCGGTAAACCGGGTATAGCGGTTCAGCACCTCTTTCGGAGTCGGGCCGTCGATGACGAAGTACTCCAGGTATTCCCCTTCGACGCTGAACTGCACCTTCGAGACTTTTTCGGAGCCGATTTCGAAAGAGACGCGCTCAGGATGATTCACCAGCACGCCGTAGCCGCGGTTAGTCAGGTAGAACGGGATATTTTTATACGACTGTTCGGTACTGGTGCCGCCGTCTTCGTTCCAGGTTTCGACCGTCTGGCCGTTACGCACCAGCGCGGTAAAGCGCTCGCCGAGGCCATAAACGGTGTCGCCGACGCCGAGATCCAGACGCTCGAACATATAGTTGCGATTCGTTTTGGTATCCTGCACGTAGCCGTCATTTTTCAGCTGGCTACCGGTAATACGCACGCCGTCACGCAGAAAATCCAGCGACCAGAAATCGCCTTTCGTGACGCGTGCGGTCAAATTGCCGCTTTTCAGCTCGGCATATTCAGCGCCATTATTAATCTCCACGTTCACGTCTTTCAGCACGGTCAGCGGGTAATGCGGGCCGTTGTTCAACGCGCCCTGGAAGTGCTCCATGCGTACGCCGATCACTCCTTCCTGTGGGGAGAAGAAGCGCACGGTAAAGAGCGGAACGTCCAGTTGGGCGGCGCGTTCGCGAACTTCGCGAGACGCCACATAGACGACCATCTCGTTACCTTCCTGCTCAACCTCATAGACCTGCACGGGTTGGATCAGATTGAGCCCTGGTTGAATAAGCCAGTTTCCATCACTGATTTTCATGAATAGCTTCCTCTTAGTTTTGCAATTCTTTGCCTGTCGGCGCTGAAGTGAAGTCGTGTTCGTTGCGGCGCGCGCCCTGAGCCAGTTCCGCCATCATCTTTTTCAGGAACGGCGTTTTCAGGGTGTAGTAGCGTTTCGCGATAACCGCGCTCAGCAGGTAGCAGACCGCCGGAGCAAGGGTGAACAATGAGATGATGATGGTGATAGTGGCGCTGTTCTGGGTTTTGGCCGCGGCATCGTAACCGCCGCCCGCCAGCATCCAGCCAATCAGCGCGCCGCCCAGCGCCAGGCCCAGCTTGAGCACGAACAGGGTGCCCGCAAAGCTGATGCCGGTCAGGCGTTTGCCGTTACACCATTCGCCGTAGTCGACGGTGTCGGACATCATCACCCACTGAATCGGCGTCACCAGCTGATGCAGCACGCCAATTACGAAGATAAAGGCGAACATGGTGATTTCGGCGTCCATCGGCACGAAGAACATCGCCACGCTCAGCGCCGCCAGCAGAGCATTGGTCCACCAGAAAACGCTGACTTTGCATTTCCAGTCGGTAAGCGGCTTCGCCAGCGCCGAGCCAATCAGGTTGCCGACGCAGTAGGTGGTGAGGAAGGCGGTGAACAGACCCGCGGATCCCATAATCCAGGTGGTGTAGTACATCATCGCGCCGCCGCGAACGCAGACCGCGAGAATATTGAGAATGGTCAGCAGGCCAACCACTCGCCACTGATCGTTGCGCCAGATATCACGCAGGTCTTCCCGCATCGAGGTAGAGCTCGGCGGCGCTTCGACGCGCTCTTTGGTAGTGAAGAAGCAAAACGCCAGCATCAGGAACGCGATCACCGAGAGCACCGCGATGCCGCCCTGGAAACCAAACGCTTTATCTTCGCCGCCGATAAAGTTCACCAACGGCATCATCAGGACGGTGGAGAGCATGCCGCCCGCCGTCGCCAGCACAAAGCGCCAGGACTGCAGGGAGATGCGCTGCGTCGGATTGTCGGTAATGACTCCGCCCAGCGCGCAGTAGGGGATGTTGACCACGGTGTAGAGCAGGGTCAGCAGCGTGTAGGTGACCGCGGCGTATATCAGCTTGCCGTTATGACTCAGGTCCGGCGAGCTGTAGGCCAGTACGCACACGAGACCGAACGGAATCGCTCCAAACAGTATCCACGGGCGGAATTTTCCCCATCGGCTACGGGTACGGTCGGCCAGCAGCCCCATGCAAGGGTCGGATATCGCGTCCAGCGCGCGGGCCAGCAGGAACATGGTACCGACATAGCCGGCAGGGATACCAAAGATATCGGTATAGAAAAACATCATATACAACATGACGTTATCGAAAATGATGTGGCTAGCGGCGTCGCCCATGCCGTAGCCAATCTTCTCTTTGACGGACAAAATATGATCTTTCATCGCACACTCTTCTCTCAGCGCTACCGCGGGTTGGTACCGGTTACATGCTTTGTAAACCATCCGCGCTGTAAGATGAATTGCGATATCTCATAATCAAATTACGTTTCTTGTTTTATGTGATCCCGGTAGCCTGAAAGAGTGTGTAAAAGTGTAAGCCACGGATTTTGCAAGGGAATGTTTCAGAAGGTTCTGTAAAGTCCAGTTTTCGCAGTAAAAAAGTGCGTTGGGGGATGTGGTTAATGCAGGAAAGTAGCTATAATGCGCCCGCCTCCATGTAGCAATCGAGGCGCGGAAGATCGTCATCTCCGGTGAGGTGGCTGGACTTCAAATCCAGTTGGGGCCGCCAGCGGTCCCGGGCAGGTTCAACTCCTGTGATCTTCCGCCAGTTCAATCATTTTTATCCATGTGAACTTATCCAGAAAATCAGCCTTTCGGTTCAATGCCTTTCGCTTTTAGCGCGCTTCTCGCCAGTTCTTTAAACCAGCTCGCGAGACTCACCCCCTCTTCCGCCGCCACGGCATCCAGTTGTTCCTTTAAAAGCGTCAACAACACGCTTCATCTCGTCTGACGGCCGGACATGTTCACCTTCTGGATAGCCGCTCCCAAATGACGCCGGGTTAATCGCCCGTCTAATGAAATTTATGCTCTTCTGACATGCTATGCGAACCAAAGTAGGTTAATCCGGAGGTTATATGGCAAATGAACACTTAACGTCGTCCCTCATAGATAACTTAAATGTAAACATGCCCCCTGCAAAACAGGTTTAAGACTCACCAGACGGCTGAGTTGTTTGGTTATCTCGAACAACTCAAGCTTGTAGTCGTTTAAATAGCATACTGATAATGCGCTAATTCCTTTACCGTCATCGGTAAACCCTGCTTTAGCAGCATTTCAAGAAATTCATCGACCGCCATAGATGGATGTTTTAGAGACAGTCGCTGCCGCCTGACGGCTTCAAGCGTCAGAGCATGATTAAGATCGAAGAGATCGGAAATAAACGCATCAGGGTGAAGCGTTTCTATTTCATATGGACCCAGAAGTTCTGGCGGAAAGTCCTTATGGTTAAGCGTTACAATAATTTCAGCTTTCGCTCTTATCGCTGCGGCAAGAACATGTCTGTCGTTGGGATCCGGCAGATGCAGATTACTTATTAATCCCTTATATCCCGTAACATTGGCATCTGGTAAGGCGGAATTCATCATTTTGACAGTACGCTGAAGCGTCTCTGGCAGAATGTCAGGCCGATTAGCAACCAAGTTTCTGCACCATTCATCCTGAATGCAGCGGCTCCATTTTGGTTGATACAGCCCGGCAATCCCCAGGTGCATCAGCAAATCTCTGAGTCGTGCCGGATATAACACACAGGCATCTAAAATCACCGGATAAGGTGAATGTCACATTAATACATCCCTAAGTCCTGCGCCTGATCGGCCAATGATTGCATCGCGTCCAGGCTCTCCTGTTCCCTGCGTTTCTTATACTCCATAAGATCGGCAAACAACACTCTGCGATGACGCCCCGTTTTATGAAATGGGAGCTTCCTCGCTTCCAGGAGCTTAACCATATGCGGACGAGAGACATTGAGTATATTTGCCGCCTCCTGGGTTGTGAGTTCCGCATGTACGGGAACGATTTGTACCGCATTTCCGCTAGCCAACTCCCCCAATATCTCCATCAGCAATGTCAGCGCACTTGTAGGTAGCTCTATGGTATGAGCTTTATCATCCTCTCCTACAATGGCAATACGCTGTGTTTCCAGCCTGGTGGAAAGATACGCCGCAAGCTCACGCTGTCCGCGCTGCGCAAGTTCGCTCTCCTGGCGATCGGGAAGGTTGAGATGAGTCAGTGTAGTCATATGATTGCCTCCTGTGAGTCATACAGGCGAGTATATTCGAAATATTCGAAACTCTCAATATTCGAAATAAACGAAAATAAGCCTGCCGATTTCAGATCCCATCTCCCCAGCCAATCATTTCCATCCAATGTTTGCGTTATTCCCTTCACCTTTAAATCCTTACACTAACGGGATAACGTGGCTTAAAAAGGAGACCAATGATGACACCCGAACTCAAACACAGCTTCTCTATCACCATTCAGGTCGACAAACCGGTCATCGTTTCCCGCAGCCCGCAGAGCGGGAAACGTCAGCTGATCCCTATCCTCAGCGGAATCGTACGCGGTGAGCTCAACGGACACGTCTTACCCGGCGGCGTCGACAGCCAGATCATCGAGCCTGACGGCACCTGCCGCCTCTCCGCGCGCTATGCCTTACACGTGGAAGGAGGCACGGTATATATTGAAAACAACGGCATTCGACGCCTACCCGAAGAGTATAAAGAACGTCTTTTTGGCGACGATATGCGCTTTTTTAGCGATATACCGCCGGAAGCGATCTATTTTCGTACCGTACCGACTTTCGAAGTGGATGCGCCGGCGCTGCGCTGGCTCACCACCTCGCTGTTTATCTGTTCCGGCGGCCGCTCCCAGGACGGCGTAACGCTCGATTTTTATCGCGTCCGCTGATTTTCACTTTTTCAATATAACTGTTATCGCCGCCGGGCCATTTTTCCCCCACGTGCCGCGGTCTATCCTCAATACATTCAAACGATGAACCTCATTCAAAACCGGAGAGTGTATGAAAGCGATCGCCATTACTCGCGCAGCGACCGAAGGCAGCAACATTCCTTTTTTAACCGACATCGAGCTGCCGCAGCCGGTTGCCGAGGGGCATGATCTGCTGGTTGAAGTGAAGGCCATTTCCGTCAACCCGGTGGATACCAAAGTCCGCGCCGGCTTTAACGCCGATACCCCGCGCGTGCTGGGCTGGGACGCGGTTGGCGTAGTTAAAGCCGTCGGCAACGCGGTAACCCTGTTCGCCGCGGGCGATGAAGTGTGGTACGCCGGCGCGCTGGGCCGTCCGGGCAGCAACAGCGAGTTTCAGTTAGTGGACGAACGCATCGTCGCCCGCAAACCGCGTTCGTTGGATAACGCCGCCGCCGCCGCGCTGCCGCTCACCGCCATCACCGCATGGGAGCTGCTGTTCCACCGCCTTGGCGTAGAGGAAGGCGGCAACGCGGGCGACACGCTGCTGATCGTCGGCGCGGCGGGCGGCGTCGGTTCGATACTGACCCAGCTCGCCAGCAAGCTCACCGGTATGACGGTTATCGGCACCGCCTCGCGTCCGGAAAGCCAGAAATGGGTACGGGAAGCGGGCGCGCATCATGTTATCGATCACAGCAAACCGCTTGCTGAAGAGCTGGCGCGGATTGGCGTCAAAGCGGTAACCCACGTCGCCAGCCTGACCAATACCGACCAGCACTATCCGCAGCTGATCGCCGCTCTCGCACCGCAGGGCAAGCTGGCGCTAATCGACGATCCGCAAACCCTCGACGTGGTGCCGCTGAAGGCGAAAAGCATCTCCCTGCACTGGGAATTTATGTTTACCCGCTCAATGTTCGAAACGCCGGACATGATCGCCCAGCATCAGCTGCTGACCCGCGTGGCGGCGCTGATTGACGACGACACCATTAAGACCACCCTCGGCGAGCACTACGGCGCCATCACCGCCGCCAACCTGCAAAAAGCGCACGCGCAGCTGGAAACCGGGCGTTCGGTGGGCAAAATCGTGCTGGAGGGCTTTTAAGATGAGCGGCGAGGCGATTTCACTTCTCGCGGTGCTGACGGCGAAACCGGGCTACAACGACGCGCTGCGCCAGGCCCTGCGGGCGCTCCTGTTGCCCACGCGTCAGGAGCCGGGCAATCTTGATTACGCCCTGTTTCAGCTGCGCGATGCGCCGGATACGTTCTATATGCGCGAATCCTGGCGCAATCAGGAGGCTCTGGACGCGCATATCGCCCTGCCGCACTTCCAGGCTTTTATTGCGCAGATGGATAGCCTGCTTGCCGGGCCGCTGCGGCTGGATTATCTGACGCCCGTCGCGCCCTGATATTTTCTGCACTCCGTTTGCGGGGGTGAGCCCATCTTTAACCCTTTGAGCTCTCCCCCTCCCATTGCGCCTCAACCAGGCTACGCTTGATCCTGCCGCTCAAAAAACGCTCTCCCCCTCCGTTTTATTCAACGCCATTATGTAGAAGAGGTTTTGCTATGCAAATCAACGCTATTGGAACGAATTCGGCCAGCCAGCCGTTGGGGTCTATGGCCATCACCCGCCGCGAGCCGGGGCCGGATGATGTGCAGATCGCCATTGATTATTGCGGCGTCTGCCACTCGGATGTGCACCAGGCGCGCTCCGAGTGGGCAGGGACGCTCTATCCCTGCGTACCGGGTCATGAAATCGTCGGCCGGGTGACCGCCGTAGGCAGCCGCGTCTCCGGTCACGCCGTTGGCGATCTGGTGGGCGTCGGCTGTATGGTCGATAGCTGTAAAGAGTGCGAGGAGTGCCGGGACGGGCTGGAAAACTACTGTGATCATATGGTGCTCACCTATAACGGCCCGACGCAGGATGCGCCCGGCCACACGCTCGGCGGTTACTCCCAGCAGATCGTTGTTCATCAGCGCTACGTGCTGCGCATATCCCATCCCAAAGAGCAGCTGGCCGCCGTCGCGCCGCTGCTGTGCGCGGGTATCACGACCTACTCGCCGCTTCGCCACTGGAACGTTGGGCCGGGCAAAAAAGTCGGCATCGTGGGCATCGGCGGGCTGGGGCATATGGGCATCAAGCTGGCCCACGCCATGGGGGCCCACGTGGTGGCCTTTACTACCTCGGAATCCAAGCGTGACGCGGCGCGAGAGCTGGGCGCGGACGAAGTGGTGGTCTCGCGCAACGAAAACGAAATGGCCGCCCATCTGAAAAGCTTCGACTTTATACTTAACACCGTGGCGGCGCCGCATAACCTCGATGCCTTCACCACGCTGCTCAAACGCGACGGCACCATGACGCTGGTGGGCGCGCCCGCCACGCCGCATCCCTCGCCGGAAGTGTTTAATCTGATCTTCCGCCGCCGGTCAATTGCCGGATCGATGATCGGCGGCATCCCGGAAACTCAGGAGATGCTCGATTTCTGCGCCGAGCACGGCATCGTCGCCGATATTGAGCTGATTCGCGGCGACCAGATTAACGAGGCCTGGGAGCGGATGATTAAAGGCGACGTGAAATACCGTTTCGTCATCGACAGCGCCACGCTCGGCGGCTAAGCCCGGCGACGAAAGGTGCGCCGCCACTCCACCGGGCTGACGCCAAAGCGCGCTTTAAACTGCTGACGCCAGGTTACGGCGGAGCGATAGCCCACTTCCTCCGCCACCTGCCCGACGGGTAAATCCCCGGCCTCCAGCAGGATCTGGCTGCGCCGCAGGCGCTCGGCGGCCAGCCAGTCGGCAATGCCCATACCGGTCGCTTTGGCGAAATGGCGGGTCAGGGTACGGCGGCTCATCGCCGCCACCTGCGCCAGCGAATCGAGATTATGCGATTCGCGGATATGCTGCTGAAGATACTCAAGCAGGCCGTTTATCCGCGCGTCGCGGGTGTTTTTCGGTACCGGCTGAGCGATAAACTGCGCCTGTCCTCCCTCCCGGTGCGGCGGGACGATCATCCGCCGGGCGATCTGATTGGCGGCAAGGCTGCCGAAGCGCTGGCGAATAAGATACAGGCAGCAGTCGAGCGCCGCCGCGGTGCCCGCCGAGGTGATGATCCCCTCATCGTCAACGTACAGCGCGTTGATATCCAGCCGCACCTGCGGAAACAGGTGCTGAAAATCCTGCTCGAACTCCCAGTGGGTCGCCGCACGCCTGCCATCCAGCAGCCCGGCGTAGCCGAGCACAAACGCCCCGAGACACAGGCCGACGATCTGCGCACCGTTGTTACGCGCGCGAACCAGGCCGTCAAGCAGCGGCTGCGGTGGACGCTGATTCACCGCCCCCCAGTAAGGCACCACCACAATATCCGCCTGCTCCAGAGTGGAAAAATCGCCGCTGGCGTTCAGCGCAAAGCCGTCGCGAGCGTTCAGCAGCCCGGGGTGTTCGGCGCAAATATGCAGGTTAAAGCGTTTGGTTTCCGAGACCGTATCGCCAAACAGCATACAGGGCACCGAGTAGTGAAACGGACTAAACCCGTCCACCGCCACAATCGCCACTTCCGTCAGTTTCATCGCCCGCTCCGCTTCTAAAAGACCATACTTTCCCCATCCTGCGGGATGCTGACCGCCCCGGCAATCTGATTGTCAGCCACGTACTGGCGCAGCTCATCGCGGCTCAGCAGACAGTGGTTCACCGCATCCATATGGCTGGCGACGATTTTGGCATCCGGTAGGGTGAAGTGCGCCTTCAGCACATCCTCTTTGCCCATGATGATCGGCCCAAAACCGATGACGTGCGCATACCCGGCATTCAGCACCACCACCTCAGGGCGCAGCCTGAGCATGTC
The DNA here is from genome assembly GCF_051209435.1 of Klebsiella sp. HN106. Lineage (NCBI taxonomy): Bacteria > Pseudomonadati > Pseudomonadota > Gammaproteobacteria > Enterobacterales > Enterobacteriaceae > Klebsiella > Klebsiella sp. HN106. Next base: position 173,472 of record NZ_JBLURD010000005.1, read on the forward strand.
GGCTTCCACTGCATCGCGCCAGATAGAGTCCCCCACCAGCCACAGGGTTTTCTCCTGCGGATGGCGCAGCACCACGCCGCAGGCCTCGCCCAGGCGCTCGGCCATTGCCGGCACCGCATAAGTGCGGTCGCTGCCGTGTTGGCCCGAGTTGGTTTTTACCAGCGCAACGTCAGCAAACGCGCTGTCCTCAGAGAGCAGACGAATATCGCGAAAGCCCTGCCCGCGCAGTAGCTGTCCGTCGGCCTCATGCTGGACGTAAACCGGCAGGGTTTTGGGGATCGCGGCGATCGCCGCTTCGTCCCAGTGATCCTGATGGGTGTGGGTAACAATCACGGCATCCACGTCAACGATCGCTTCGATGGAAAAAGGCAGATCCACCAGCGGGTTACGCAATTCGCTGCGCGCGGTACCGGCAAAGCCCGCCCAGGCGCCTTTGGCAGAAAGCATCGGGTCAATGAGAAACTTTTTACCCGCATAATCAATAAGCTGGGTGGCATTACGCACATGGGTGATTTTCATGATGTTCATTCCTCTTCGCGGTCATCTGCTGAACATCGTACGTCCCACAAGCCTGGCGCAATATGGGCGTTTGGGCAATGAACGATGAAATCGGGCCAATCTGCGACGGTTGCCATCGCCGCCCGGCTATGGTGTGCTGAAGGCTTATTTTTCAGAAACAGTGGCGACGATGAAGAAGAAACTCACCTCAGACGACCTGCATGATGCCGAAGTTCTGGCGCATTGTCCGTGGTTCAGTATGCGCAAGGTTGGGATTGATATGGCGCCCGGCGATCGGCGGGATTTTTACTCTATTCACTACCCGCACCCGGCGGTAGGGATTGTGGCGATGCAGGATGACAAAGTGCTGCTGATTCGCCACTACCGTTACCTGATCGATCGGGTGGTATGGGCAATTCCTTCCGGCGGCGTCGATGAAGGCGAAGACCCGCGCGAGGCGGCCCTGCGGGAGCTGCGAGAAGAGACCGGCTGGCAGGCGCAGCACGCTGAAGAAATTATCCGCTATAACCCCTCCTACGGCAGCAGCGATCAGCTGTTTATTACCTGGCTGGCCCGCGATTTGGCCTGGGTGGGAATGGATGAAGATCAGGACGAAGTGATGGAAACGGGCTGGTTTACCCTCGAAGAGATAGGCCAGATGATCGCCCGCGGCGATATGCCGGACGGGCTATCGCTGGTGCCGCTGCTGCATCTGATGGCGCAGCGGCGTACCGGTTTAGCGTAGCGGCTTCAGCATTCGCCAGCGGAACCATAGCTGAGCGACGAGGATCAGCAGGCCGCCGATAATTTTCTGCAGCGGTAGCTGTTCGCCGTACCACAGCGCCGCGGCAATCACCGTCAGCAGCGGCTCCAGCACCATAATAATCGCCGCGCTGGCGACCGCCGCGTACTTCTGCCCCTTCATTTGCAGGCCGAAGCGCAGGCTGGTGGCGATAACGATACTGGCGAGCAGCCAGCCGAAGGTCGGCAGCGTAAACGGCTGATCCCAGCTTTCGACGGCGGCGGAGACCCCCAGTCCAACAATCCCGGTAATGCCGAGCTGCACGGTGGTCAGCGGGATTAGCGGCACCTCGCGGGCGCTTTTGCTGGTGTAGCAAAACCAGATCGACTGCACCAGCGCGGTCAGCAGAAACCAACCCTGGCTGGGGTGAAACGCAATCGGCATATGCAGGCTGAGCAAGCCGAGACCGACAACCGCTATCGGCAGGCACTCCCAGTAGGCCCGCGCCGGCCTCGCCTTCATCATCACCCAGGCGATAAGCGGCACGAACAGCATCGACAGGCTCATGATAAACGCCCCTTCGCCCAGCGACGGGGTCGTCGATACCGAGTAGATCCACAGGCACAGGTTTAAGGCAAACCACAGACCGCTGATTATGATGCGCGGCCAGTGCTCCCTGCCGACGCGAAAGCCGCGGCAGAAAGGCAGCAGCAGCAGCGCGGCGAAGAAAAAGCGCAGACCGAGGAAAGCGAAAACCGGCATACCGGCAATCGCTTCCCGGGAAAAAATCCATCCGCAGGCGGCGATAACCGTCGCGGCTATGAGCAGCAAATCAGCCTGGCGTTGCCGGGTCATCGCCACGTCTCCTTGTGTGAGTGATTACCAGCCGGGCACCGCGCCGCCGTTAAAGATTGTCTCTGCCGCTTTCGCCACTTCCGGCGACTGGTAGGAGTGGATAAACGCTTTGACGTTTTCCGCGTCTTTGTTGTCTTCGCGGGTCACGATGATGTTCACATAGGGCGAGTTTTTATCTTCAATAAAGATACCGTCGCGCACCGGGGAAAGGCCCGTTTGCTGCAGGTAGGTGGTGCTGATGATCGCTACGTCGACCTTCGGGTCGTCGATAACGCGCGGCAGTTGCGCCCCTTCCAGCTCCATTATTTTCAGGTTATGCGGGTTGTCGGTGATATCGACCGCCGTCGGCAGCAGGCCGGTGCCCGCTTTGAGGGTAATCAGCTTTTCCTGCTGGAGCAGAAGCAGCGCGCGCCCCAGGTTGGTCGGGTCGTTCGGTATGGCAATCGTCGCGCCGTCTTTCAACTCGGTGACGGATTTAATTTTGCGCGAGTAGCCCGCCATCGGGAAGACGAAGGTGTTGCCTACCGCTACCAGGTGATAGTTGTGGGCTTTATTATCCTGTTCGAGGAACGGGCGATGCTGGAAGACGTTGGCGTCCAGATCGCCGGCGTTGGTGGACTCATTGGGCAGCAGCGAGCCGCTAAAACCCACCAGCTCAACGTCGAGGCCATATTTCTCTTTGGCCACTTTCTTCGCCACTTCCGCCACATCCTGTTCCGCGCCGTTAATCACGCCGACTTTAATGTGTTTCGCATCGCTGCCCTTCTGGTCGCAGCCCGCCAGCAGCAGGCCCGCCAGCACCACGGCGGCGGCTGTCCGTAAACGCAATTTCATTGTTATCACCCCATCAGTCCATAGAAGATCGTTATTATTTTTTCGTCTGAAACTATAACGACTTTGTGGGGAGGTTTTAAACGCAAAAACCGCAACCGGAAATAAAATCATCTTCCCCCTTTCTCCCGGGGGCGGCGCGATGCGCCTGCCCGGGCTACGGATTCACCGCCGGCTGCGATCGAGTAGCCCGGACAGGTGCGCAGCGCCGCCTCCGGGGATCTCTTCAACGGTGAGGCTCGTTCCGCAGAACAGCGCCTTACAGCCCCAGCTCACTCAGCCCCGGGTGATCGTCCGGACGACGGCCCTGGGGCCAGTGAAACAGACGCTCGCTTTCGGTTATCGGCAGATCGTTGATGCAGGCGTAGCGCGTCTGCATCAGGCCGTGCCGATCAAACTCCCAGTTTTCGTTGCCGTATGAACGAAACCAGTTGCCGCTGTCGTCGTGCCACTCATAGGCAAAGCGTACCGCAATACGATTATCGCTCCACGCCCACAACTCCTTAATCAGCCGGTACTCCTGCTCTTTACGCCATTTGCGCTGCAGGAAGTCGATAATCTGCGTTCTGCCGTGAACAAATTCGCTGCGATTACGCCATTCGCTATCGACGGTATAGGCCAGCGCGACCTTAGCGGCATCGCGGCTGTTCCAGCCATCTTCAGCGGCACGGACTTTTTGTGCGGCGCTCTCGCGGGTGAACGGCGGCAGAGGCGGACGTTGTTCGGTCATCATGAATCTCCTGTATGAATACGCTGCTGCAGGCGCTGATTTTCCCGCTCCAGCTCGTCAATACGCTGTTGCAGCGTCTGGCTATACTCCGCCACCTGTCGGGCGGTGTAGCGCGGGGTAATATGCTGCGGGCAGTTCCAGTCAAAAGCCTGTAAGCGGAAACGATAAATGCGCTCAATCCGGGCCCGATAGTTCTCCGGGGCCACCCGCGCCAGCAGCTGCGGGTCGGCATCCACCGCCACAACCTCTACGGTGGCGTAGATTTTCAGCCTGGCACGCCGCGGGTAATCCATCAAAAACAGACAGGCTCGATCGCTGCCGCGCAGGTTGCCGGTGGTGATGTACTGGCGATTACCGGAAAAATCCGCCATCGCCAGGGTGGTTTCATCCAGCAGATGCACAAAGCCCACCGGACCGCCGCGATGTTGAACATAGGGCCAGCCGGTTTGCGAAAGGGTGGCCAGATAGAAGCTGTCGCGGGTGACAATCATCGCCTCCTCGCTGGCGCCGAAGCGCTCACCCCGGCGCTGGCGATGCGGCGCCTGCCACAGCTCATCGCTGCCCATTTCATGCTGGACATCCATCACGTCCGGCGTCATGGCGATATCAAGAAATTCTGCTGGCATAGATCCTCCCGATGCGTTGCGGCGTAACTCATCATGGACTGTGCTGGCAGAAAAGATAATAGTGGGAATATGACAATCATCTTTCCGTAAAACGGGATAATTATGGACCGACTTAGCGCGATGGCGCTGCTGGTAAAAGTGACCGAACTCGGCAGTATGTCGGCGGCTGCGCGGGCGCTGAATATGCCCCTGACTACCGTCAGTCGCCAGATTGGCGAACTGGAAAATACCCTCGGCGTACGCCTGATGATCCGCACTACGCGCAAGCAGACGCTGACCGATGCCGGCGTCGATTATGTCGCCGCCGCGCGGCGCATTCTGGAAGAGGTAGAGCGCGCCGAGCGCCAGGCGGCGGGTGAATATCAGGAGCCAAAAGGCGAACTGGTTCTCTCAGCCCCAACCATGTTTGGGCGCCTGCATGTTTTACCGATAGTCGCCCGTTTTCTCGCTCGTTACCCGCAGATTCGCGTCCGTTTGCTGCTCAGCGACCGCAATGCCGACCTGGTGGGCGACCATATTGACTTAGCGGTACGTATCGGCCCGCTACCGGACAGCGGGATGGTGGCCACCCGGCTGGGCGAGATGCGCATCGTGACCTGCGCCCACCCGGCTTTGTTGGAAAAACACGGCATACCACAACGCCCGCGCGAGCTGGCCGCGCTACCGATCATTGGTATTGAATCACCGATGCCTTACCGCGGCTGGCGCTTTCACGCCGAAGAGGCGGAGGACCGGCTGGTGCTGGTGCAGCCGGTGCTGTCACTGACCACGCCGGAGAGCGCCGCCGAGGCTGCCCGCCAGGGAGTCGGCGTGGCCCGACTGCTGCATTACCAGGCGATCGATGGCCTGGCCCGCGGCGAATTACGGATGATCCTGCAAGCGACGGAGCCGGAACCTGTGCCGGTGCACCTGCTGTACACCTCCCGGGATCTGGCTCCGCTCAAGCTGCGTAAATTTATCGATTTTGCCACACCGGCACTGCGCCAGGCGCTGTTACGTATTGCCGCCGCCGTCTAGCCTGCGGTGGTTTTTAACGGCGCTTCTTTCAGGAACCAGGAGAGCGCGAACGCTACCGCTATAATGCAGGCGGCCATCAGAAACGCCGCATGAATAGCGGACCCAAAGGCATCCAGGTAATCGAGGCGAATCTCCGCCGGAAGATTCTGCACCGCCGCCGGGTTCAGCGCCCTCGGCAGCTGCGCGCCTTCCGGCAGCAGGCGCTGGAGATTGCTTTGCAGCACATGCGTAAACACCGCTCCAAATAGCGCCACGCCGATGGAACCGCCAATCGATCGAAACAGCGTGACCCCGGAGGTCGCCACGCCGTACATCTGCGCGGGCATCGCGTTCTGCACCGCCAGCACCAGCACCTGCATCACCAGCCCCAGGCCCGCCCCCAGCACCCCGGTAAACAGGTACAACTGCCACATCGCGGAGTGAATAGTGATGCGCGTCAGCAGCACCATGCCGATGACCCCCAGCAGAGTGCCGATAATCGGAAAAAGGCGATACTTGCCGGTGCGGCTGATAATGCGCCCGCTGATGATTGACGTCAGCAGCAGGCCACCCATCAGCGGAATTAACTGCAGGCCCGCCTCGGTCGGCGTCGCCTCTTTGACCACCTGTAAATAGAGCGGCAGAAAGGTCACCGAGCCAAACAGCGCCATGCCGATAACAAAGCCAATCAGGCTGCACAGCAAAAAGCTGCGGTTGCGGAACAAGGAGAGCGGAATAATCGGCTCGCTGGCCAGCCGCTCTTCATGAATAAAGCCAACGATCCCGACCAGACCAAACGCCAGGATGCACCACAGCTGCGGGTCGCTCCACGCGCGGACGCTGCCGCCCTCGGAGGTAAACAGGATGATGCACAGCAGCGCCATGCTGAGATAGATCGCTCCCAGCCAGTCGATCTGATGCTGGCTGCGTTTGTTGCTGCTGTGAAAAACCGCACCGATCACCAGCAGCGCAAACAGCCCCAGCGGCAGGTTGATATAAAAAATCCACCGCCAGGAGGCGTGCTGCACCAGGAAGCCGCCAATTAACGGCCCGATGACCGTCGCCAGGCCAAAGACGCCGCCAAACAGTCCCTGATAGCGGCCGCGTCTGGCGGGAGGGATAACGTCAGCCACCGCCGCCATACTGATCACCATCAGGCCGCCGCCGCCCAGCCCCTGCAGGCCGCGCATCAGCACCAGTTGGGTCATATTTTGCGCCAGCCCGCAAAGAACGGAACCGGCAAGAAACAGTACAATCGCCACCTGCAGGACAATTTTGCGCCCGAACAGATCGCCAAATTTGCCATACAGCGGCACCGCGATGGTCGAACTCAGGATATAGGCGGTGACCACCCAGGAAAGCTTATCCAGCCCGCCAAGTTCACCGACGATGGTCGGCAGCGCGGTGGAGACGATGGTCTGATCCAGCGCCGAGAGCAGCATCACCAGCAGCAGGGCGCTGAAGAGCAGGCGGATCGAGGGTACCGCCGGTTGGGTGGCGACTTCAGATGTCATAGCATCACTCGCTTGAAATTAATTAAATGCATAATTAATATTTAGGGAAATGATGAATCTGGTCAAGGGATCGCCACAAGATGTCAGCACAAAAAGACAACGAAGCGCCGCGTCGTCCCGGTCGTCCGCGCGGGCAAAAATCCGGCTCCGCCAACCGCGAACAGCTGATGGATATTGCCCTGGCGCTGTTTGCGCGCCACGGGATCGCCCGCATTTCGCTGAACGCCATTGCTAAAGAGGCGGGGGTGACGCCCGCGATGCTGCACTACTACTTCAGCTCGCGTGAAGCGCTGGTGGAAAAGCTGGTTGAAGAGCGCTTTATGCCGCTACGCAGCGAGATCGGACAGATTTTTGTCGCGCACGGCGACGATCCGGTCACCGCCTTTACGTTGCTCATTAAAACCCTGGCGACCATGGCGGAGAAAAACGCGTGGTTCGCGCCGCTGTGGATGCAGGAGATCATCGGCGAGATGCCGGTGCTGCGCCAGCATATGCACGCGCGTTTTGGCGATGAGAAGTATCATAAGATGCTGGAGACGGTGCGCCGCTGGCAGCGGGAGGGCAAGCTTAATCCGGCGCTCTCCCCGGAGCTGCTGTTTACCACTCTGATAAGCCTGGTGCTGGTGCCGTTCTCCCGCACCCACACCGATCCGCGGTTAAAATCGGTAGACCGGGAGATGATTGTCAGCCATGCCCTGGCGTTGACAGACAATGGCATCGGCGGCTAATTCCCCCCGGCTCGCGCTGCGCTTAGCCGGGCTACAGGTTTATAACCGTCTGCGGTTGAGTAGCGCGGATAAGCGCAGCCGCCATCCGGGGGATTTAACCCGGTTCACAGCCGCCTGCAATTGGGTAGCCCGGACAGGCGCACAGCGCCGCCTCCGGGATGGTCTCCTGAAGCCAGATTTACAAGACTTTCGATAAATAATGGCGTTGCATACCCGCGTGCGGAAAATCCGGCAGCGACATCTGCAGCTGATAGCCCAGCTTCTGATAAAACGGCAGCGCCTGAAAGCTGAACGTATCCACCAGCATATGGCTACAGCCGCGCGCCCGCGCCTGGGATTCCGCTTCATACATCAGCTTGCTGCCCAGGCCGCTGCCGCGCGAAGCTTCGCTGACCCACAAATACTCAATGCACAGCCAGCTGCCTTTGCGTTTGGCAATCAACCCGCCGCGCATCGCGCCAGCTTCATCGCGTGAATAAATGCCCAGCTCGCCGAACTGAGCCGGGTCGAGAAAGCGCAAATTGTATTCCCGCAGGCCCGCCAGCAGCTCTTCTTGATCGGTAGGATTAATGTTCTCTGTTATTATTAATGCCATTGATTATCTCCATTTTTTATTTTTCACAGACCATTCACCACCCTACTTTCACAAAATATCCTTTTTTTCTCCATTATTTCCTGACTAAATTCCCTGCACTAAATTTTGTGTAAAAAATCTTCCCATCATTCGGTTCAGACGTATAATGGAAAAAATGAGAACGATCATTCTCATCATCTTAAACCATGGAGAAACCCGTGATAAATAGCCTGTAGCAGGCATGACTACTCGGTTCAGAGCCTGTAACCGCCGTCTGATGCCGTATTCGCCGCACAGGAAAATCTCGGAAAAACCGCGCAATCAATAGCGGTATTCACCGAGTTATTTACTGCAAACAGGAATATTTATTTCCCACTTTGTTATTTGTGCTTGCCCGGAGATGCATCATCGCCCGGCCCATCACCCCGCCAGTGAATTTGCGGGGCGGACGTCGTTCATCCTGAGAAAATATAATGAAATACACTATAGCCCCCATCGCAGCAGCATTATTTCTCCTTAGCGGGTGCGATAATGCGCAAACCTCCTCCCCGCAGCAGATGACGCCGGAAGTCGGCGTCGTCACTCTGCAGGGGCAACCTGTCCCGGTGGTAAGCAGCCTGACCGGACGCACCACCGCCTCGCTTAGCGCTGAAGTTCGCCCGCAGGTGGGCGGGATCGTGCAAAAACGCCTGTTTACCGAAGGCGATATGGTCAAAGCCGGACAGGCGCTGTACCAAATCGACCCGTCAAGCTATCGAGCGACGTTTAACGAAGCCGCCGCATCGCTGAAACAGGCCCAGGCGCTGGTGACCGCCGACTGTCAAAAAGCCCAGCGCTACGCGGTGCTGGTCAAAGATAACGGCGTCTCCCGTCAGGACGCCGATGACGCAATAGCGACCTGTAATCAGGATAAAGCCAGCGTCGAGTCGAAAAAAGCGGCGCTGGAAAGCGCGCGTATCAACCTGAACTGGACCACCGTGACCGCGCCGATTGCCGGGCGCATCGGGATCTCATCCGTCACGCCGGGGGCGCTGGTATCCGCCGATCAGGACACCGCGCTGGCGACGATCCGCGGCCTGGATACGATGTACGTCGATCTCACCCGATCCAGCGTCGATCTGCTGCGCCTGCGTAAGCAAAGCCTGGCGAGCAACAGCGATACGCTCAACGTGACCCTGACCCTTGAAGATGGCAGCACCTACAGCGAAAAAGGTCGCCTGGCGCTGACCGAAGTGGCGGTAGATGAATCGACCGGTTCGGTCACGCTGCGCGCGGTCTTCCCCAATCCGCAGCATGTGCTACTGCCCGGTATGTTCGTTCGCGCCCGCATAGACGAAGGTATTATGAACGATGCGATCCTCGCCCCGCAGCAGGGCATTACCCGCGATGCCAAAGGCGATGCCACCGCGCTGGTGGTTGATGCTAATAACAAGGTTGAACAGCGCAGCGTGGAAACCGGCGAAACCTACGGCGACAAATGGCTGATCGTCAACGGCCTGAAAAGCGGCGACCGGCTGATTGTCGAAGGGACCGGCAAAGTGGCGCCGGGCCAGCAGGTCAAAGCCGCCGAAGTCAAAAATGACGGAGGCAACGCCTGATGTTCTCCCGTTTCTTCGTGCGACGCCCGGTCTTCGCCTGGGTTATCGCCATTCTGATTATGCTCGCCGGGATTCTGGCTATCCGCACCCTGCCGGTCGCCCAGTATCCTGACGTCGCCCCGCCGGCGATAAAAATCTCCGCCACCTACACCGGCGCCTCTGCGGAAACCCTGGAAAACAGCGTCACCCAGGTTATTGAGCAGCAGCTCACCGGACTGGACAACCTGCTCTACTTTACATCCACCAGCAGCTCCGACGGCTCGGTCAGCATTACCGTCACCTTTGAGCAGGGTACCGATCCGGATACCGCCCAGGTTCAGGTGCAGAACAAAGTGCAGCAGGCGGAATCCCGTCTGCCGAGCGAAGTTCAGCAGTCTGGCGTAACGGTGGAGAAATCGCAGAGCAGCTTCCTGCTGATCCTCGCGGTGTATGACAAAAACAATAAAGCCACCAGCTCCGATATCTCCGACTGGCTGGTCAGCAACATGCAGGATCCGATGGCGCGTATAGAAGGCGTCGGCAGTCTGCAGGTGTTCGGCGCCGAATACGCCATGCGCATCTGGATGGACCCGACCAAACTGGCCTCCTATTCGCTGATGCCATCCGATGTGCAATCGGCTATAGAGGCGCAGAACGTACAGGTGTCCGCCGGTAAAATCGGCGCGCTACCCGCCTCCAACGCGCAGCAGCTGACCGCCACGGTACGCGCTCAGTCGCGGCTGCAAACCGTCGCCCAGTTCAAAGAGATTATCGTCAAGAGCAAGAGCGACGGTTCGGTGGTGCGCCTGAGCGACGTCGCCCGCGTTGAAATGGGCAGCGAAGATTACACCGCTTCCGCCAATCTTAACGGCCATCCGGCTGCGGGGATCGCGGTAATGATGGCGCCGGGCGCTAACGCCCTGAATACCGCGACGCTGGTAAAAAACAAGATTGCCGAGTTCCAGCGCCAGATGCCGCAGGGCTACGATATCGCTTACCCGAAAGACAGCACCGAGTTCATCAAAATCTCGGTGGAGGATGTGATTCAGACGCTATTCGAGGCGATAATCCTCGTGGTCTGCGTGATGTATCTGTTCCTGCAAAACTTCCGCGCCACGCTGATCCCAGCGGTGGCGGTCCCGGTCGTACTGCTGGGCACCTTTGGCGTGCTGGCGCTGTTCGGCTACTCGATCAACACCCTGACGCTATTTGCGATGGTACTGGCGATAGGCCTGCTGGTGGATGACGCCATCGTGGTGGTGGAAAACGTCGAGCGTATCATGCGCGACGAGGGGCTGCCCGCCCGCGAAGCCACCGAAAAATCGATGGGTGAAATCTCCGGCGCGCTGATCGCCATTGCCCTGGTGCTCTCGGCGGTATTTCTGCCGATGGCCTTCTTCGGCGGCTCAACCGGGGTGATTTATCGCCAGTTTTCAGTGACCATTATCTCGGCGATGATGCTCTCGGTAGTGGTCGCCTTAACCTTAACCCCGGCGCTGTGCGGCGCGCTGCTGAGCCATTCGAAACCGCATACCAAAGGCTTCTTCGGCGCCTTTAACCGCCTGTGGGGACGCACCGAGCAGGGCTATCAGCATCGTGTTGTCGGCGGCCTGCGTCGCTCGGCGATGATGATGGGCGCTTTTGTCCTGATTTGCGGCGGCATGGCGCTGGCGATGTGGAAATTGCCGGGCAGCTTCCTGCCGACGGAGGATCAGGGCGAAATCATGGTCCAGTACACGCTGCCTGCCGGAGCAACGGCGGTACGCACCGCCGAGGTTCGCCGCCAGGTCACCGACTGGTTCCTGACGAAAGAGAAAGCCAATACCGACGTGATCTTTACCGTTGACGGTTTTAGCTTTAGCGGCAGCGGACAAAACGCCGGGATGGCCTTCGTGTCGCTGAAAAACTGGTCCGAACGTAAAGGCGAAGAAAATACCGCTCAGGCCATCGCCCTGCGCGCCACCAAAGAGCTCGGCAGCATTCGCGACGCCACCCTGTTCGCCATGACCCCGCCGTCGGTAGATGGCCTGGGGCAGAGTAACGGTTTCACCTTCGAACTGATGGCCAGCGGCGGCACCGATCGCGACAGTCTGATGAAAATGCGCAGCCAGCTGCTGGCCGCGGCGAATCAAAGTTCCGAGCTGCAGTCGGTACGCGCCAACGATTTGCCGCAAATGCCGCAGCTGCAGGTCGATATCGATAACAATAAAGCCGTCTCGCTCGGGCTGTCATTAAGCGATGTTACCGATACCCTCTCCAGCGCCTGGGGGGGAACCTACGTTAACGACTTTATCGATCGCGGTCGCGTGAAGAAGGTCTATATCCAGGGCGAAAGCGACGCCCGCGCCGTGCCGTCCGACCTCGGTAAATGGTTCGTACGCGGCAGCGATGACAGCATGACGCCGTTCTCCGCCTTCGCCACCACCCGCTGGCAATACGGCCCGGAGAGCCTGGTGCGCTACAACGGCTCCGCCGCCTTTGAAATCCAGGGCGAAAACGCCAGCGGCTTCAGCTCCGGCGCGGCAATGGACAAGATGGAAGCCCTGGCCAATGACCTGCCGGCCGGTACCACCTGGGCATGGAGCGGCATGTCGCTGCAGGAAAAACTCGCCAGCGGCCAGGCGATGAGCCTCTACGCCATCTCGATTCTGGTGGTCTTCCTGTGCCTCGCGGCGCTGTATGAGAGCTGGTCGGTACCGTTCTCGGTGATCATGGTGATCCCGCTTGGGCTGCTCGGCGCGGCGCTGGCGGCATGGATGCGCGGTCTGAACAATGACGTTTACTTCCAGGTGGCGCTGTTAACCACTATCGGCCTGTCGTCGAAGAACGCCATCCTGATCGTCGAATTCGCCGAATCGGCGGTGGAAGAGGGCTATTCCCTGTCGCGTGCCGCCATGCGCGCCGCGCAGACCCGCCTACGACCTATTGTGATGACCTCGCTGGCGTTTATTGCCGGGGTGCTGCCGCTGGCGATCGCCACCGGAGCCGGGGCCAACAGCCGCGTGGCGATCGGTACCGGGATTATCGGCGGAACCCTGACCGCGACGCTGCTGGCGGTGTTCTTCGTGCCGCTGTTCTTTGTGCTGGTGAAACGCTTCTTCACCCGCCATCGTTCTTCTCAGGAGTAAGTTATGTTTCGTTTTACCTTAGTCTTTGTTGCGCTCCTGACGGCGGGCTGCGTCTCTCTCGATCCGAACTATGAGCGCCCGGCCGCGCCTGTGCCAGCGACCCTGCCGGGCAGCCACGGCGAGGCAACCGCGGTGGTCAGCGACTGGCAGCAGGTAGTGAATGACGCCCGCCTCAAAAAAGTGGTGAACATCGCGTTAACCAGCAACCGCGACGTGCAGAAAGCGCTGGCCGACATCGAAGCCGCGCGCGCCCAGTTTGGTGAAACCCGCGCCTCGCTGTTTCCGACCCTCGACGCCGAGCTGAGCCATACCCGCAGTAAAACGGTGGCCAGCGGTCTCACCTCGTCAGCGGAAGCCGACGGCGCGGTTTCCAGCTTCGAGCTGGATCTGTTTGGTAAGAACCAAAGCCTGACGCGCGCGGCGCGGGAAACCTGGCTTGCCAGCGAATTCACCGCTCAGAATACGCGTCTGACGATGATTGCCGATCTGACCACCGCGTGGATAACCCTCGCCGCGGACAACAGCAATCTGGCGCTGGCGCAGGAAACCATGGCCAGCGCGGAGAACTCGCGCAACATCGTCACCCGCCAGATGGAAGTCGGCACCGCCTCAGCTGGCGACCTGAGCGATGCGGAAAGCGTTTATCAGCAGGCGCGCGCCAGCGTCGCCAGCTACCGCACGCTGGTGGCGCAGGATAAAAACGCGCTCAACCTGCTGGCCGGAGAAACCGTGCCGGATAGCCTGCTGCCCGGCACCCTTGAAAGCCTTGGCGATCGTAGTATCACCCTGGTGCCGGCGGGCGTCTCTTCATCGGTACTGCTGCGCCGCCCGGATATCCAGGAAGCGGAGCATAATCTGAAGAGCGCTAACGCCGATATCGGCGCGGCGCGGGCCAACTTCTTCCCGTCCATCTCGTTGACCGCCAGCGCCGGGGTCGGCAGCGACTCGCTCTCGTCGCTGTTCAGCCACGGCATGCAGGTGTGGTCATTCGCGCCGTCCATCAGCCTGCCGCTGTTTACCGGCGGCAGCAACCTGGCGCAGCTGCGCTACGCTGAAGCGGAGAAAAAGGGTCTGATCGCCACCTATGAGAAGACCATTCAGAGCGCCTTTAAGGATGTCGCCGACGCGCTGGCGCGCCGGGAAACGCTCAGCGAACAGCTGGACGCGCAGAATAAATACGTCGCGGCGGAGCAGAAATCGCTGAATATTGCGATGAAGAGCTATCAGGCCGGGGTCGGAGATTATCTGTCGGTGCTGACCGCCCAGCGAACGCTGTGGTCGGCGCAGGCCACGCTGATCTCCCTCCAGCAGACCGACCTGGAAAACCGCATCACCCTCTGGCAGTCGCTGGGAGGCGGCGCCAGCTAACACTTTTGCCGGGCGGCAACGCCCGGTTTGATGACAAGGAGCCCGTTGATATGTCCCGAATTTCTCTCTCCTGGGTCGTGGTTCTCGGTTTGCTTAGCGCCATTGGGCCGCTGTGTACCGACTTCTATCTGCCCGCGCTGCCGGAAATCACCCAGCAGCTCAGCGCCACCGGCACGCAGACCCAGCTGTCGCTCACAGCGGCGCTGATTGGTCTCGGCCTTGGGCAGCTGTTTTTCGGCCCGCTGAGCGATCGCATTGGCCGTAAAAAGCCGCTGGCGCTCTCCCTGCTGCTGTTTATCTTCTCCTCAGCGATGTGCGCGATAACCTACGATATCCATATGCTGATCGCCTGGCGCTTTCTGCAGGGCTTCGCCGGCGCGGGCGGCTCGGTGCTGTCGCGCTCCATCGCCCGCGACAAGTATCAGGGCACTCTGCTGACCCAGTTTTTCGCCCTGCTGATGTCCGTTAACGGCATTGCGCCGGTGCTTTCACCGGTACTCGGCGGCTGGATCATCACCGCCTTCGACTGGCGTATTCTGTTCTGGGCGATGGCGGCGATCGGCATTATTTTGCTGCTGCTCAGCCTGACGGTGCTGCACGAAACGCTGCCGGTTAAAAGCGCCGCCTCGGTTACGCAGCAGCAGGATGAGGCGCCGGTACTGAAAAACCGCCGCTTTATGCGCTACTGCCTGATTCAGGCCTTTATGATGGCCGGGCTATTTTCGTATATCGGCTCATCTTCGTTCGTTATCCAGAGCGAATATGCCATGAGCGCGATGCAGTTCAGCCTGCTGTTCGGCCTAAACGGCATCGGGCTGATTATCGCGGCGCTGATCTTTTCCCGCCTGGCACGCCGCTTCAGCGCCGAAGCCCTGCTGCGCGGCGGCCAGCTGCTGGCAGTAACGTTTGCCGCCATCACCCTGCTCTTCGCCTGGCTACCGCTGCCGACGCTGGCGCTGGTCGGCCTGTTTTTTACCGTTTCTATGATGAGCGGTATCAGCACCGTCGCCGGTGCGGAAGCGATGAATGCCATTAATGCCCGTCAATCCGGCACCGCGTCAGCCCTGATGGGCACGCTGATGTTTGTGTTCGGCGGTATTGCCGCGCCGCTGGCCGGGCTCGGCGGCGAAACGATGCTCAAAATGAGTTTCGCGATGAGCCTTTGCTATCTGGCCGCGCTGCTGATTGGCCTGAAAAAGCCGCGGCCCACGGTATAATCTTCTCCGGCGGTAATAAAAAATTCCAGTTTTATTACCGCCATCTTTCCCGCCAGTGCTGAAATCACCTATTATTCCTTCAACACCAATCGTGATAACCTTCACAGGAAAGGAATAATTAATTCCTTATACTGCCCGCCACTGTGAATAAAGAGGTTCCTATGAGTATCGACCTGAGCAAACTGCTGACCGAGCGCCGCAACGCCAATAGCGTCAACATTGATACCCTTTCCACTGAAGAGATGCTGACGGTGATTAACCAGGAAGATCGGAAGGTGGCCCACGCCATTACCCCCTATCTGCCGCAAATTGCCCAGGTCGTGGATAACGTCGCGGCGGCGCTGCAGGCGGGAGGGCGCCTGATTTACATTGGCGCGGGTACTTCCGGTCGCCTGGGGATCCTTGATGCCAGCGAGTGCCCGCCGACCTTCGGTACCCGCCCGGAGCAGGTGGTGGGCATTATCGCGGGGGGTCATAAAGCGATCCTGAGCGCCGTGGAAAACGTCGAAGACAACAAAGCCCAAGGGGCGATGGATTTGCAGAACCTGAACTTTAGCAGCCGCGATGTACTGGTCGGCCTGGCCGCCAGCGGACGCACGCCGTACGTCATCGGCGCGATGGAGTATGCCCATAGCCAGAGCGCTTTTGTCGCCATCGTCAGCTGTAACCCGCACGGCGAAATGGCCCGGCTGGCGGACGTCGCCATTACGCCGGTCGTGGGTCCGGAAGTGGTGACCGGCTCAACGCGCCTGAAGGCGGGTACCGCGCAGAAGCTGGTGCTGAATATGATTTCAACCGGGGCGATGATTCGCATCGGCAAGGTTTACAGCAATCTGATGGTGGACGTTGAAGCGACCAACGCCAAGCTTATCGAGCGCCAGGTGTCCATCGTCATGGAAGCGACCGAATGCGATCGCGCAACCGCCCAGAGCGCGCTGGAAGCCTGCGATCGCCACTGCAAAACGGCGATTGTGATGGTGCTGGCTGATTTAAGCGCCGCGGAGGCTCAGGCGCTGCTGGCAAAAAATAACGGCTATATCCGCAAGGCGCTGAGCCACTCCTGACCGCTGACTCACGGGGAATCTGCAATGGCGAAAATAAATAAAGAGATGATAGCGCGGATCCTGCAGCACGTGGGCGGAGCCGGGAACGTCGCGCAGGCGGGCAACTGTATGACCCGGCTGCGCCTGACCCTACGCGATGAATCACGGGCCGACAGCGCCGCCATCCGTCAGATTGACGGCGTGATGGGAGTGATCGTTAGCGATGAACAGTTCCAGGTTGTCCTTGGGCCCGGCAAGGCGCAAAGCGCGGCGGAAATGATGAACGCGTTACTGGAAGACGCGCCGGCGGAGGCGCCATCGCTGGCCGATGTCGCCGCCGAAAAGAAACAGGCGCTGAAGAGCAAGCAAACCAGCGGC
Organism: Klebsiella sp. HN106; assembly: GCF_051209435.1. Taxonomy (NCBI): domain Bacteria; kingdom Pseudomonadati; phylum Pseudomonadota; class Gammaproteobacteria; order Enterobacterales; family Enterobacteriaceae; genus Klebsiella; species Klebsiella sp. HN106. Next base: position 190,277 of record NZ_JBLURD010000005.1, read on the forward strand.
ATTCAAAAATTCCTCGCGAAATTCGCTACTATTTTCACCCCGCTCATTCCCGGTTTTATCGCCGTCGGCCTGCTGCTGGGGTTCGCCACTTTGGCGGAGCAGATATTCGTCCTTGAAAACGCGCATCCGAATGCGACGCTGCTGGCGCTGATCGGCTACATGAAGGTATTCAGCAAGGGGATGTTTACCTTCCTGAGCATCCTGATCGGCTATAACGCCCAGAAAGCTTTCGGCGGCTCCGGAGTCAACGGAGCGATCATCGCTGCGCTGTTTGTCCTCGGCTATAACCCGGAAGCCACCAGCGGCTTCTATTCCGGAATTTCGACCTTCTTCGGCCACGGTATTGACCCGCGCGGCAATATTATCGGCGTACTGATCGCCTCGATTATCGGCGCGTGGGTGGAGAAGCAGGTGCGACGCATCATGCCTGCCAACCTCGATATGATCCTCACCTCGGCGGTGACGCTGCTGATCATGGGCGCGATAACGTTTACCGTTATTATGCCGATCGGCGGCTGGCTGTTTACCGGGATGTCATGGCTGTTTTTGCACCTTAACGGTAACCCGTTCGGCTCTGCGGTGTTGGCCGGCCTGTTCCTGCTGGCGGTGATGTTCGGCGTCCATCAGGGCTTCGTGCCGGTCTATTTCGCGCTGGTGGATGCGCAGGGGTTTAACTCGCTGTTTCCGATACTGGCCATGGCCGGAGCCGGACAAGTTGGCGCGGCGCTGGCGCTTTTCTGGCGGGCGAAGCACGGTTCTCTGCTGCGCACGCAGATTAAAGGGGCAATTATCCCCGGCTTCCTGGGCATCGGTGAACCGCTGATTTACGGCGTCACGCTGCCGCGTATGAAGCCGTTTATCACCGCCTGTCTCGGCGGCGCCTGCGGCGGTTTCTTTCTCGGGCTCATCGCCTGGATGGGGCTGCCGGTTGGCCTGAATACGGTGTTTGGCCCGTCGGGGCTGGTGGCGCTGCCGCTGATGACCTCCGGCAGCGGGATCTACGCCGGAATGGCGGTGTATGCCGCCGGGCTGGCGGTCTCTTACCTATGCGGATTTGCCCTCACCTGGCTGTTCGGCAGTAAAAACGTCGATTTAAGCTAAGAGGCGCGTCTGGCGCACGGCGGTGAACGTGAGTTTATCCGCCGCGTGGCGGGAGGCACTGACGCCCCATGTTGAATATTTTTTGCACGTGGCGTCGCGTTTCTGTCGGCCCGGTCAGGCGCCAGCCGCCGGGCGACGTCGGCCGGGGTACGCTTTGCTGGCCATCTGATAAAGGATCCGGCTACCATTTCCTGCCCCGCTTCCCGCGCGTGCTCATGCTATGATACTGCTTTCGCACTATTTTCACCTGAGGGAAAGATGGGCTCCAGCAAAAAAGGGATGCTGAACGTACTGATCGCCGCCGTGCTGTGGGGCAGTTCCGGCGTCTGCGCGCAATATATTATGCAGCAAAGTCAGATGTCATCGCCGTTTCTGACCATGACGCGCCTGCTGTTCGCCGGTCTGATTCTTCTGATGCTCTCGTTCGTTCACGGCGATAAAATTTTCCGCGTCCTGCAAAATCGCCAGGACGCTATCAGTTTGCTGATTTTTTCGCTGTTCGGGGCGCTCACCGTGCAGTACACCTTTCTGATGACCATCGAGAAATCAAACGCCGCCACCGCGACGGTGCTGCAGTTCCTGTCACCGACGATTATCGTTGCGTGGTTTGCCATCGCCCGCAAAACGCGCCCCAGTCCGCTGGTGCTGGCGGCCATCGGTACCTCGCTGGCGGGCACATTTCTGCTGGTGACCCACGGCAATCCGACAACGCTGTCGATTTCTCCCGCAGCGCTGTTCTGGGGGATTGCCTCGGCGTTTGCCGCCGCTTTCTATACTACTTATCCATCGACGCTGATTGCCCGCTACGGCACCCTGCCGATCGTCGGCTGGAGCATGCTGCTCGGCGGCGCGATGCTGCTGCCGTTCTACGCCGGACAGGGCAACCATTTTGTGGTGACCGGCGGCCTGCTGCTGGCCTTTTTCTACCTGGTGGTTATCGGCACCTCGCTGACGTTCAGCCTCTACCTGAACGGCGCGCAGAAGATTGGCGGCGCGAAGGCGGGGATCCTCAGCTGCGCGGAGCCGCTGAGTAGCGCCCTGCTCTCGCTGCTGCTGCTCGGCATTACCTTTAGCCTGCCGGACTGGCTGGGCACGCTGCTGATTCTCTCGTCGGTGGTGCTGATCGCCATGGATTCGCGGCGGCGGGTGAAAACAGGCTGACAATTATCTGGCCGGAGATGCTGCGACCTGAGTTTGCAGCATCTTCAGATCGTCATCCGACAGCTCACAAACCACCTGCACCAGCTCGCGCTCAAACCCCTGTTCCAGACATGAACGAGCAATACGCAACGCTTCTTCTTGTCTACCCTCTTGTTTACCTTCTAACTTGCCCTCCAACTTGCCCTCCAACTTGCCTTCTTGTCTCCCTTCCTGCCGTAGCCTTTCCGCAATCGTCATGAGTACCTCCTTATGTTGAGGAACGCGCCGCTCGACCTCGTGAAGAAATTCACCAAAATGAGGCGCATCACCATACTGCAGCATGTAATTAAACAGCGCTTTCAACTGGCTGTCATTAGCGCAACCTTTAACCAACAGCTCTGCTAATCGCTCCACCAGGCCAAGTAAATCGCGCTGGCGAATATGCTTTTGAATCAGCTCCAGCAGCGCCACACGCCGGTGCTGCATAATGTCGTCATCCGGCACCACCGTAATATCCACCAGTGGGAAAGCGGCGGCATAAAGTCGTCGCGCTGTCTGCGTATCGGTAAACTCATCCAGCCAGCAAAGCGAGAAGGGATAAGGGCTTTTCGCGCCGTGATAAAACAGCATCGGCACCACCAGCGGCAGCGTTTTATGCCCGGCATCCAGATGACGCTGCATCGCCGCCAGCGCGTAGCGCATCAGCCTGAATGCCATATGCGCATCCGGCGTGCTCTGGTGTTCAATCACCACGTAGATATAGCCATCACCGTCGCTGGTTTTTAGCGACCACAGCACGTCGGAGTAGCTGGCGCGTAAATTCGCTTCAATAAAGCTGCCTGACTCCAGCCTGAGCGTTTGCAGATCGCATAGCTGGCGCAGCGACGCGGGAAGATGAATGTCGATAAAATCCCTGGCGCACTCGGGATGCGATAAAAACTGCTTAAAAACCGCGTCGTGCGGCGTCGAGGAGGTTCCTTTTTTCATCATGCTCCGCCATCCCTGAAACGCAATGGCAGAAATATATCCATCAAAAGAAAGGGGGGCATCTGCGCATCAACGGCTTTGCTTGCCGGTACGGAAGATAAATTTCAGCGGCTGAAACGGATGCATTTTTGCGGAAACCGGCACGCAAAATGGTTATTTCGGGAATATGTCTATAGTTAGAAAAACCCTTTAATAAAAATAAGGATATCCATGATGAAGAGAATGAGTATTGCGCTTTCGCTGGCAGCCAGCCTGATGCTACCCCATCTGGCCGCAGCCGCGCCGCTCTCCGGCCTGAAGTTTGAACAGCAGAAGCAGCAGATCGTGAAGGATGTGAGGAAAAACTGCCCTGCCAGCAGCGCGCTGGATGATACGCAGTTTGCTAACCGCGTGCTGGAATCAGCGGAAAATAAGACCGCCGTACAAAGCGCGACGCGGGCGCTGGATAAAAACAACAGCGCCGCTTATCAGAAGGCCATTAGCGGCATTCAGTGCCCAACGCCCTGATTCCGGCGGCGGGTTGGACGCCATCAGCGGTTCGGGATGATCAAATCCCCGCGCAGCGGGCTACTGCCGAGCATTTGCGTCTTCTCGGTCAGCCAGTTGACTATCCGGCTGGCCATCGCGTCCATGGAATATTCAATCGCCGGGATGGTCGGAATACCGGGCAGTTGTAACGAGCCCGCCAGGCTGAATACCATGACTTTTTCCGGCACCGCGCGGTTAAATGCCTGGAGCTGCGGCACCACCAGCTGCGCCTGCTGCTCGTTGGCAACCAATAACGCATTGAAGTTCAAGGTTGTTGCGTTATTCACCAGCTCCTGCACCGCTACGGATGGCGAAGGACTGTCGAGAAAAACCAGGTTGCGATTAAACGGCAGAAAATTCTTTTCCAGCGCGTGCTTATAGCCCAGCAGGACCTGGTCTGCAAAGCCGCTGCCCTGCGGGTGGATAAGCGCAATCTGCCTGCGCCCCTGGCTTATCAGATAGTTACAGGCCGTTTCCGCCGCGAATGCGTGGTCAAAATGAATACTGTTCGCCCCTTCGCTTTCCAGACAGTCGATCAGCACCACGTCAGGACGGTCGATATTGAGCGGAAACCGGGCGCCGATAATCAGCACGTTGTCGCATAAACCGCAGGTTAACTCTTCCAGAGAGTGCAGCACCCTACCGCGGCTGTTGGCAAAACGCAGCAGCAGATGCTTCTGGTGCTGGCTGAGCTGCTTTTCCAGCGCATAGAGATAGCTGGTGGTTTGATTGATGTTGTCCTGGGCGCAGATCACGCCGATGCAGCCGGTGGTCTGACTCAGCAAAGATTGCGCTATCATGTTCGGCCGGTAGTTGAGTTCTTCCGCCGCCTGTAATACCGCCTGCCGGCTGGCTTCCTTTACGCCGCGCGAACCGCTCAACACCCGAGAGACTGTGGCTTTAGATACCCCAGCTAATCGTGATACATCGTTGATAGTAGACATTATTTTCCCCTGACAGGGCTAATCCGATCCCTGTAAATCCATAAACCTGAATCGCTTCAATAATAACCAGCGGCAGTATATCCGTTTCCTTTTTTATTTGGAAACCGATTTTCCGTTTCGCGGAAAAACGTAGCAAAAATCACGAAAATCTGTGAACCAAATCTAATTAACACACCCTTTGACTGATGGATCTTGACGGTTATCACAGTTCTGTTTTTTATAAATGGAAACCGGTTTCCGTCTGATATCAAATCATCCACGCAATAACTTTTTACATTTTGAGGATGATCGTCGATGTACAAGATTATGCTGTGCTGCTCTGCCGGGATGTCCACCAGTCTGTTGGTCAGAAAGATGGTCGATGCCGCGAAGGAACGCGCCCTGCCGGTGCAGATTGATGCCTATGGAGTTTCCGAATTTGATATGCAGTTTCCGCAGTACCAGGTGGTGCTTCTTGGGCCCCAGGTGAAGTACATGCTGAAAACCTTATCTGAGAAAGCCGCGCCCCTGAATATTCCGGTCCAGCCAATTAACACCATGGATTACGGGATGCAGCGGGGAGACAACGTTCTGGATTATGCCCTGTCGCTGATCGAAGCGCATTAAGAGGTGTACAAATGAGTTCTCTGTATCAGTCCATGATTGCCGTGATCGAGCAATCAATTACCCCGCTGGCAGGACGCCTTGGGCAGCAGAAATACGTTATCGCGATTCGCGATGGTTTCACTGCCGCATTGCCGTTTATGATCATCGGCTCATTCATGCTGGTATTTATCTTTCCGCCTTTTTCGCCGGATACCACTAACGGTTTCGCCCGCGGCTGGCTGGACTTCTCCCAGCAGTATCGCGAACAGCTGATGCTGCCGTTTAACCTCAGCATGGGCGTGATGACGTTCTTTATTTCGGTGGGAATCGGCGCCAGCCTGGGACGCCAGTTCCAGCTCGATCCGGTGATGTCCGGTCTGCTGGCGTTTATGGCTTTCTTACTGGTTGCCGCGCCGTATGCCGACGGCAAAATCTCCACCCAGTATCTCTCTGGTCAGGGTATTTTCACCGCTTTGATCACCGCTATCTACTCTACCCGCGTTTACGCCTGGCTGAAGCAGAACAACATTACGATTCGTCTGCCGAAAGAGGTGCCGACCGGCGTCGCGCGCTCGTTCGAAATCCTTATCCCGGTGCTGGTGGTGATCGCGACACTACATCCGCTGAATCTGTTTATCGAAGCGCAGACCGGTATGATTCTGCCGCAGGCGATTATGCACCTGCTGGAGCCGCTGGTTTCCGCCTCTGACTCTCTGCCGGCGATACTGCTGTCGGTGCTGATGTGTCAGATTTTCTGGTTCGCCGGGATCCACGGCTCGCTGATCGTGACCGGCATTATGAACCCCTTCTGGATGGCCAACCTGTCGGCAAATCAGGCTGCGCTGGCGGCCGGCGCGGCTCTGCCCCATGTCTATCTGCAGGGTTTCTGGGACCACTATCTGCTGATTGGCGGCGTCGGCTCCACGCTTCCGCTGGCCTTCCTGCTGCTGCGTAGCCGCGTAGCTCACCTGCGCACCATTGGCAAAATGGGTATCGTTCCGAGCTTCTTTAATATCAATGAACCTATTCTGTTCGGCGCGCCGATTATCATGAACCCGATGATGTTTATCCCGTTCGTCTTTGTCCCGATGATTAACGCCGTTCTGGCTTACGGTGCGACGCGCCTCGGCTGGCTCAGCCAGGTCGTTTCGCTGACGCCGTGGACGACCCCGGCCCCTATCGGTGCATCCTGGGCTGCAAACTGGACGCTAAGCCCGGTGGTGATGTGCTTAATTTGCATGGTGATGTCAGCGGTAATTTATCTGCCATTCCTCCGCGCCTATGAACGCTCATTAATGAAAACTGAAGTCGAAAAAGCCAAAGCTGCGGTGCCGGTTGCCGAAACGGTCAGCCAATAATTAACTCATATATTTAATAGCATATTTATCATGACGGCATAAATAATGCGGAAAAGGGACTTTCACTGCATTATTTAAATAATAAGGTTAATGACCTCAGGAACTATTATGATTGAACTAGAAGATGCGGTAATGGAAATTATCGTTAATGCGGGACAGTCACGCTCATTATGTTTTGAAGCGCTGCATTGTGCCCGTAGCGGTAATATAGATGAAGCGCGCTTGCTGCTGAATGAAGCCGATGGCTACGCCCGCCGGGCGCACCAGATGCAAACCCAGCTTATCGCGCAGGATGCGGGCCAAGCGCGCCAGCCGATGACCCTCATTATGGTGCATGCTCAGGACCATCTGATGAATTCGCTGCTCGCGCGTGAATTTTCAGAAGAGCTTATTCATTTATACCAGCGTTAATTTATATCAATATTTAGCAACTGTACCCGGAATAAATAAACCAGCTTATCCTGGCGGGATAGCTATTATCTAAATATATAAATTACTAAAAGCGAGATAATGATGAAAACTGTAAAAATACTGCCATTAACCATGGCGGTCGTCGCCGCGTTGTGCCCAGTTTCCGTATTTGCACAAGAGTTTACTCAGGAACAGATCGACGCCATTGTCGCCAAAGCCGTCGATAAAGCCCTGGCCGAACGCCAGGCGAAAATCGATGCCGCCGCCGATAAAAAAGTGGATGTCATTACCAACCCGCAGACCACCGCAGCCACGCCGGATATGGCGATCCCCTTCGGCCTGAAGTTCAGCGGCTACGCACGCTACGGCGCGCAGTTCCAGACCGGCGATCAGAAGTTTGTCGGCGTGGATGGTTCCTATAACGGCGCCTCCGCGATCGGTCGTTTAGGCAACGAAGGCAACGGCGGCGAATTTCAGATAACCAAAGCCTTTAAGAGCAGTAAAGGCGCGATCTGGGATATCAACGTCATGTTTGACCACTGGAGCGACGAAGTTAACCTGAAAAAAGCCTACGTCGGCGTTACCAACGTGCTGGAGTCTAACCCCAACGCCTATATCTGGGCCGGCCGCGACTTCCATCAGCGCCCGCAACAGGGGATTAACGACTACTTCTGGATGAACCACGACGGCCAGGGCGCCGGGGTGAAAAACTTTGACATCGGCGGCGTACAGTTTGACGTGGCGGCGGTGTCGCAGGTGGAATCCTGTAGCCCGGAAGTGATGGCCGACGAAGCGAACCCGTCGCGCATCACCTGTACCGGCGGCTCCGGAACCGGCGATGATGGCCACTATGCGCTGACCACTAAAACCCATAATCTTAAAGCCGGACCGATCGACGTTGAGGTTTACGCCAACTACGGTTTCGATTCGAAAGCGGTAGACAGCGACGAGCGTCTCGAAGCCTGGCAGGGCGGGCTGGTGCTGAGCCACACCAACGACAGCGGCGTCAATAAAGTGATTCTGCGCTACTCCGACAACTCGGATAACAGCGTCTATAACAAGACCGACGATCTCACCGCTATCTATGCCAGCTTTGAAGGGCTGCATAAATTCACCCAGCAGGCGCAGATCGAATATCTGCTGGCCTTCCACGACTATGACAACGGTACAGACAATACCGACAATCGTAAAAACTACGGCGCCATTGTCCGTCCGATGTACTTCTGGAACGATGTCCACTCCACCTGGCTGGAAGCGGGCTATCAGCGCGTCGATTACGACCAGGGCGGCGATAACCACGGCTGGAAGCTGACGCTGTCGCAGAATATCGCCATCGGTATGGGGCCGGAGTTCCGCCCGATGCTGCGCTTCTACGTGACCGGCGGTCAGGTAGATAACAAGCGCACCGCAAAGGTCAACGGCACCAAAGACGAACAGCTGGATTCGCTGAACGTTGGCGGCATGTTTGAAGCGTGGTTCTAAGCTTGTGAAGCCGTCCGGATGGCGGCTGTCGCCTTAGCCGGGCTACCGTACCGCAGACAACGGTGAACCTGTAGCCCGGCTAAGCGCAGCGCGAGCCGGGAAGAAGCCGCATCGATATATTTATCCCGGCGTATTCCCCGGGTGGCGGCGTAACGCCTTACCCGGGCTTCCCTACCGAGCAACGGTGAATCCGTCGCCCGATGTGATGATTACCTCTGGCTCATCCGGCGGGCAATGCGCTCAAGCTTAATCATCAGCAGCAGCGTGATGCCCACCAGCACGATGGTCAGCGCCGAACCATCGGCAATATTGCCGCGATCGGTGAGGCTGAAAATCGTCACCGGCAGCGTCGTCCAGCCCGGCGGATAGATCATTACCGTCGCGCCCAGCTCCCCCATCGACAGCGACAGGCTCAGCGCCAGCGCGGAGATCATCCACGGAGCCATGAGCGGCAGCGTGACATGGCGCAGGCGATACCACGGCGATGCCCCGAGGCTGGAGGCGACGCTTTCAATATCGGCGGAAATCCGCGTCAGACCGGTGGAGACGTTGCTGAAGGTAAACGCAGAAATCAGCACGAAGTGCGCCGCCAGCACGATCCAGAAAGTACCGTTCATTTGTAGCGGCCCCTGGCTGAAAGCCACCAGAATGCCTAAACCCACCGATACCGAAGGAATGGCGCTCGGTAAATAGAACGCCAGCCCAAGATATTTTTGCAGCTTCGCGCCGTACTGGCGCAGAGCCAGCGCAGCCCACGTGCCGCACAGCAGAGCGAACAGGCTGGCGCAAAATCCAACCATCAGGCTGGAAAAGAGCGCATCCCACGCAGCCCCGCGAAAGGCGTTCACAAAGTGCCCAAGGGTAAAACCGGACGGCAGCAGGCCGTTCCACTGCTGGCTCAGGCTGGACATCAAAATCACCGCCAGCGGCAGGAAGAAGAATCCGGCAAACAGCGTTGCCGCCAGCGCGCCCGCCGCCGCGCGGCCTTTACGCGACCAAATCAACATCGTTAGCTCCTCACGCCGGTACGCGCGGCGGCCAGGCGATAGATTATAAACAGTCCCAGCGACAGCAGAATATTTATCAGGGCAATCATGCAGGCCTGGCTGTAATCCGATTCGAGAATAGCCTTGCTGTACACCATCATCGGCAGCGTATTCACGCCTTTGGCGCCGATAAACAGTACGATGCCGAACTCGTTAGTCGTCAGCAGCAGGCACAGGCTACCGCCCGCCATCAGCGCCGGCAGCGCCGCCGGGAAAATCACCTGGCCGATAACCCGCAGCGGATGCGCGCCGAGAATACTCGCCGCCTCTAGCTGGCTTTTATCAATCTGCCGCAACCCGGCCATCAGCGGACGCATCACCAGAGGCGTGAAAACGGTGATTTCCGCCAGAATCACGCCCTGAATGGAATAAAGAAAATCGATCGGCGGCAGTTCGAAAGACAATAGCGACATTAGCGCGCCGTTCAGCAAACCCGCGGAGCCGTAGATAAAAGTAAACGCCAGGGTAATGAGAAAGGTCGGCAGGGCAATAAAGGTATCAATCACCCGGCTGATCAACTGGCTGCCGGGAAAGGGAATAAACACCAGAATCAGCGCCAGGACGCTGCCGAGCAGCAGGCAGCCCAGGGTGGCGAAGATCGCGATTTGCATCGTATTGAGCAACGCGTTGATAAAGCGCCGGGATCCCACGACCTGCCAGAAGGTTTCAAGGCTCAGGTGACCGCTGGCATCACGTAGCGCCTGTTCGCCGATCAGCAGCAGCGGATAGAAAAACAGGGTCGCCAGCACCAGCAGCGGCGGCAGAAGCCACAGTAAGGGCCGCAGCTGAACAGAGCGACGCGGGAGCGTTAGGATCTGCGACATTATGACACCTCAATCAGGACCGCATCGTTGGGTTCAAAATAGAGCGCCAGCCTGTCGCCGGCCCGCGGCAGCGGATCCACGTGGGTCATCACAATGCGCACCGCCTCCCCGGCCACGTCGCATAGCAGGTGGGTCAAATCGCCCTGCCAGTGCACCGACTGCAGGGTAGCGTTAAGCCGGTTGCTGGTGGCCGTTCGCGGCGCGAGGCTCATATGCTGCGGACGAATACACAGCAGCTTATTATTGCCGTGCTGACCGCCGCGGCTGAAAGCGGTAATCAATCCACCGCCGCAGCTGACGCTGACCAGGCCAGGCCCTGCGGTATCTTTCAGCGCCGTCGCCTGCAGGATATTGGCGCGTCCGAGAAACTCGGCGGTGAAACGATTAGGCGGATAGTGGTAAAGCTGATGGGTTTCGCCATGGGCAATGAGCGAGCCGTCTTTCATGATGCCAATCTTGTCCGCCAGGGTCAGGGCTTCGGTCTGATCGTGGGTAACGTAGAGAATTGTGAGTTCCGGCAGTTCGCGGTGCAGGCGGGCAATTTCCTCTACCATGTTGTGACGGATTTGCGCATCCAGCGCCGAGAGCGGCTCATCAAGCAGCAAGACCCGCGGACGTACGGCGATGGCGCGGGCAATCGCGACGCGCTGCTGCTGGCCGCCGGATAGCTGGTGCGGATAGCGGCTGGCGTAATCCGCCATGCCGACGATTTTCAGGGCGTCTTTGACGCGTGCAGCTATCTCCGTTTTCGGCTGCTTCTGCGCCCGCAGGCCGAAGGCGACGTTATCTTCTACCTTCATATGCGGAAACAGGGCGTAGTTTTGCACCACCATGCCAAGGCCGCGTTGATACGGCGGCAGGTGGGTGACATCCGTATCGCCCAGCAAAATCCGCCCGCCCGCCGGCTGTACAAATCCGGCTATCGCCCGCAGCACCGTGGTTTTTCCGGATCCGGATGGACCGATCAGCGCCAGCACTTCACCCGGTTCAATAGTTAAGGTCAGCGGCTTCAGCACCACGTTGCCGTGATAAGAAACGCGCAGCGAGTCGAGAGTGATCCCGGACGTTCCCGTCGACGACGGGGGATGAGCGACGGTTGTTTTCATTAACATCACGCTTACTCGCTGTCGGTGACTTGATGCCAGCGGGCAATATCCGCCGACAGTGAAGCCGCAACCTCGTCCCAGTTGGGTTCCCAGCTTTTCACGCCGTTAAGCGCCGCTTTCGCCGCTTTAAAGTTAGCGTCTTCCGGCGTCACGTCGCTGCGCGCCGGCAGCCCCCAGGAGAGCGCGCTAACGCTGGCCTGAGCGGGCTTATCGAGCAGGAAGTTAATCAGCTTTTTACCGTTTTCACCGTTCGGGCCGTTTTGCACCAGACCAATGGTATAGGGCAGCGCCAGCGCGCTGCGTTCGCCTTTAGCGTCTGCGGGCCAGAAGATTTGCACATGCGGATTACGCGCCATCTGCGACAGGTTCATTTGCAGATCGCCGTTAGCGACGTACAGCTCACCTTTATTGACCAGCGCGGTCAGCTTACCGGTAGAAGCCGATGGTCCGACGTTGTTGGTCTGGAGTTTACCCAGATAATCGAACCCCGCATCTTTGCTGCCCAGGCTGTGGAACGCCTGCAGCATGACCGCCGTACCGTCGCCCGCCTGTCCCGGCGTCGAGTACTGCAGCTTGTTCCTGAAGCGGCTATCGAGCAAATCCTGCCAGCTGGCCGGCGCGGTTTTCAGCAGCCTGCTGTTATAGATAAAGGTCAGATAGTTGTTCACCAGCGGCGAGTAGCGGTCGTGGACGCCCGGGATCTGGTCGCTGCCCTGCGGCTTAAATTCGGCCAGTAATTGTTCTTTGGCGGCACGCTGGATAAACGGCGGCACCGTCACCAGCACGTCCGCCTGCGGATTGGTGCGCTCTTTTGCCAGCCGTTCGACAATCGCTCCGGAGCCGCCTTCAACGTACTGCACTTTGATGCCCGTTGCCTTCGTAAAAGCGGCAAACTGGTTCTGATACCAGCTGTTGTCGCCGTCGTGCAGGCCGTCGGCGGAATAAACGGTGACAACGTCAGCGGACCACACCGGGGCGCTGGCGAGTACGGTAACGGTTAACAGAGCAAGTCGGGAGAGTTTCATCGTATCAGCCTCTTCGGATGGTGATCTTTATGGTCTATACCAGATTGACGTTCACGCTACCGGGGCTTTATGACAAAACGATGAATGAAGTGTGGCGAAAGGATTAAACGGAGGGAGATATACCGCTCCCGGAGGCGGCGCTTGACGCGCCTGTCCGGGCCACCCGTCCGCAGACGGCGGTGAACCCGTAGCCCGGGTAAGGCGCCAGCCGCAACCCGGGGAAAATGCTCGGACAGGACTCATAAAATCAATGGGTATCGACTTCGATGCGCAGGCTGTCGTGACGCCAGTACTCGATATCGTAATCGAGAATTCGCCCATGTTGATCGTAGTTGAGCCGGCGCAGCAGCAGCGCCGGACGCCCTTCCATCACCCCCAGGGCGTCGGCGGCCTGGGGCGGCATCGAGGTGGGCCAGAACGACAGATGCATACTGGTATATATCAGGTCATAGCGGGTCTGATAAATCTCGGTCAGGCTGCCGTTTAAATCATGGCGCAGCAGCTCGGGAACCCTGGCGGGCAGACAGTGGTTTTCACAGTAGCAAATCGCCCGCCCGTCGGCATAACGCAGACGGGTGAGCAGGTAAACCTGATCGAATGGCTGCAGCGCCAGTGGCGCCATAACGTCCAGCGGAACGGCGGTTAAACGCCCGTCCAGCAGCACCGTTTTCGGCTCCCGCCCCTGCTCCAGGCACAGCTTATGGAAGTTGGTATTTTGCGTCGGATCCAGCCAAAGCCGCTCCGGCGTGACAAACCAGCCGCGGCGGTCGGCGCGATAAATCACGCCGCTGGCCTCAAGCTGCGCCAGGCTCTCGCGCACCGTAATACGCGTGGTATTGAACAGCGCGCACAGCTCGCGCTCGGAAGGCAGTTTATCGCCGCTCTTCAACGCGCCGTTTTGAATACGCGCCTGTAGCTGCGCCTTGATCAGCAGATACTGTGGCGTCTCGCCAGAGGGTGATTTCATGTTCGCTCGCTGCCAAATTTGATGCGCTCATTATACATAACCAGATGAATTTTTTGTTGCAACGCCACTTTCCCTTTGACCTTTTCCGCAGACGATCGCCATTATAAAAAGCATCTGGTATAGACCAAATGGTGAAATAGATGACTCCACGCAATTATCTGCTGCTGACCCCCGGCCCGCTGACCACTTCCCGTACGGTAAAAGAGGCGATGCTGTTCGACAGCTGTACCTGGGACGATGACTACAATCTCGGCGTGGTTCAGGCCATCCGCCAACGGCTGGTGGAACTGGCGACGCCCGCCGACGGCTACACTTCAGTACTGCTGCAAGGCAGCGGTAGCTACGCGGTTGAGGCAGTGCTCGGCAGCGCGATCGGCGTGCAGGACAAGATTTTGATTATCAGCAATGGCGCCTACGGCGCGCGCATGATCGAGATGGCGAAACTGTTGAACATTGCGCACCACCCTTACGACTGCGGTGAAGTCGCGCGACCGGACGATGCAGCGATCGAACGGATCCTGCAAACCGACCCGGCGATCACCCATATCGCTATGGTCCATTGCGAAACGACAACCGGTATGCTCAACCCGATCGAAGCGGTGGCGGCGCTGGCAAAACGGTACGACAAACGCTACATCGTCGATGCCATGAGCAGCTTCGGCGGCAATCCCATGGACGTCGCCGCGCTGAACATTGACTATCTGATCAGCTCCGCCAACAAATGCATACAGGGGGTGCCGGGCTTCGCCTTCGTCATTGCCCGGGAAGCGGAACTGGCAAACTGTCAGGGCCGCTCGCGCTCGCTGTCGCTGGATCTCTACGCCCAGTGGCGCTGCATGGAGGATAACCACGGCAAGTGGCGCTTTACTTCACCAACTCATACCGTGCTGGCCTTTGCCCAGGCGTTAAAAGAACTGGCGGAAGAAGGCGGCGTGAGCGCACGTCACCAGCGATACTGCGCTAACCAGCAGCGTCTGGTGGCCGGAATGCGCGCATTAGGCTTTCAGCCGCTGCTCGACGATAGCCTGCACTCGCCGATCATCACCGCATTTTACTCCCCGGATGCGCCGCAGTATCGCTTTAAGGATTTCTATCAGCGGCTTAAAGAGCAGGGTTTCGTGATCTACCCGGGCAAGGTGTCGCAAAGCGACTGCTTCCGTATCGGCAACATTGGCGAAGTGTACGACGCCGACATCACCGCCCTGCTGGCGGCCATTAAAAACGCCATGTACTGGCAACGCTAAGGAACCATCATGAACCGTATTAACGCCGTTATTCTTGATTGGGCAGGCACCACCGTCGACTTTGGCTCCTTCGCGCCGACGCAGATTTTCGTTGAGGCCTTCCGTCAGGCTTTTGCCGTGGAGATTACACTCGAAGAAGCCAGGGTGCCGATGGGTCTCGGCAAATGGCAGCATATTGCAGCGCTGGGGAAACTCCCCTCCGTGGACGCCCGCTGGCAGGCGAAGTTTGGCCGCGCGATGAACGCTGCCGATATCGATGCGATCTATGCCGCGTTTATGCCGCTGCAGATTGCCAAAGTCGTCGATTTTGCTGCGCCAATCGCCGGGGTTGTCGACACCATTGCCGCGCTGCGCGCCGAAGGTATAAAAATTGGCTCCTGTTCCGGCTATCCGCGTCCGGTGATGGAAAAGCTGGCGCCGGCCGCCGCCGCGCAGGGCTATGCGCCTGACCACTGGGTAGCGACGGACGACCTCGCCGTCGGGGGACGGCCAGGCCCGTGGATGGCGTTACAGAACGTCATTGTCCTCGGCATCGACTCGGTAGCCCACTGCGTCAAGGTTGATGATTCCGCTCCCGGCATTACCGAAGGATTAAACGCCGGGATGTGGAGCGTGGGTCTGGCGGTTTCCGGTAACGAATTCGGCGCCAGCTGGGAGGAATATCAGCAGATGAGCGCCGAAGAGATCGCCGCCCGCCGCGAGCACGCCGCCGGGAAGCTGTCCGCCGCCGGGGCGCATTACGTCGTGGATACGCTGGCGGATTTACCGGGCGTCATTGCCGACATCAACCGTCGCCTGGCGCAGGGCGAACGCCCGTAGATTTATTGACGGTTCGCCTGACTGCGGCCGATTACACCCGTACTTTCGTCGCCACCAGTACACCGGTGAGCAGCATTAATGTACCGGAGAGGACCAGCGGCGAGAGCAGACCAAGGTGGTCCAGCGCCACGCCGCCCACCGCTGCGCCGCAGGTATTGGCCAGTTGGATCACCGCCACCTGAATCGACCCGGCTTTCTCCGCCTGATCGGACAGGGAGCGGGTGATCCACGTTGACCAGCCAACCGGCACCAGCGCGAAGGCAAAACCCCAGATAACGGCCACCGCCGACGCCACGATTTTACTCTCCCCCCACAGCACCAGCACCGCCGCGCTGATGGCCAGCACCACCGGGGCAACCGCCAGCGCCGCTTTCACCGATCGTTTGAGCAGCATCGAAGAGAGCGAGGTGCCGACGAAGCTGGCGATGCCGAAGCTCAACAGCACCAGCGTCAGGCCGTCAACGTCAAAACCCGCCAGCGTCATATACACCGGGCGAATATAGGTAAAGAAGGCGAACTGGCCGGCGAAGGCCATAAAGATGGCGCACATCCCGGCCATTACGCCGGGGCGCTTTAACAGGCCAAACATATTTTGCTGCGCCGAGGTCGACTCGCCAGGCAAAGAAGGCAGCGCCTTCAACACCCAAATCGTACAGACCACGCCCATCACCGCGGCGGCGTTAAAGACGTTACGCCAGCCGATAATCCCGCCGAGGAAGCTGCCGAGCGGCGCGGCGATCACCAGCGCTATCGATACCGCGCCGAAAATGACCGACAGCGCTTTGGGCACCACGCGCATCGGCACCAGTCGCATGGTGAGCGACGCCGACATCGCCCAAAAACCGCCCAGCGCCAGCCCAAGGCAGGCGCGCCCCACCAGAAGCAAGGAGAAACTGTTGGCAAAGGAGACCAGCAGACAAGAGACGGTCAGCAGGACGGAAAACAGAATCACCACGTAGCGACGATCGGTACTGCGGATGATCGAGGTGATAAACAGGCTGGCAAACATCGCCACAAACGCGGTGGTGGTGACCGACTGCCCGGCAACGCCTTCTGAGATGCCCAAATCCTGCGCCATCGGCGTAAGCAGGCTCACCGGCAGGAACTCAACGGTAATCAGGCAGGCAACGCAGAAGGCCACCGCAAAAACCGCCGACCAGTTGGGTCGCGCCGCCTGATTAGCCTGCGGCGCAGAGGCATTCGAAGGAGTCATAAGTTACCTGCATGGTTGAATACGGAGGAGCCGCGCAGTGTAACATTTAAAATGTGACGAATTTAACGTTTTGACAACTTTTCAGGCTTTGCAAAGTACCTGCGTAGCTGCTCGCATAACCGGAAAATCACGTTTTTAGGTATTCCGTAACAGTAAGAGGAAGAAATAACATAGCACTTGGTGCTATATTTATGGTTACAGGATGTCAGCCAATGCGTATTTTTAAAACAAAATGGTTTACCAGGGAAGCCCGGGCTCATGCGATTGATGACGACGAACTTTGCAAAGCGATTGAAGCCACTCTCCAGGGAAAAGTAGATAACCTTGGTGGCGGCGTTTACAAAAAACGCCTTAATAAAAATCGCGATCGCGCAATCATCCTGGCAAAGGGTGCTGAGCATTGGTTTTACACATTTTTATACGCCAAACAGGATATCGCCAATATCGATAACCGAGAACTCGCGGCGTTCCGTGAGTTAGCCAGGCATTATTCCCTTCTCAGCGAGGAGAAAATGGCGGCATTGGTTAAGAGAAAAGAATTGGTGGAGATTTGTCATGACTGCAAAAACTAAATTCAAAAGCCCCGCCTTTGAAGCTATCCATAGCGCTGCCGCAGGTTTATACAGTGTTGATGCGATCGCGCAGGAGACGATGCGCAGCTTTGATGAAACATGCATCAGCCGCGTAAGCGATTTCCAACCTGGTGAAATTAAGGCTCTACGTGACCAACTCAACGTCAGTCAGCCGGTTTTTGCCCGCTATCTGAACACCAGCGTGTCCACGGTCCAAAAATGGGAAAGTGGGGCAAAACGCCCCGGTAGGCTGGCATTGAAATTACTCAATATCGTGCAAAAACATGGGTTAGAAGTGCTGGCATGATGCCACTTTGAGGTGATGACTTTTGCATAGTTGGTCTCGTCAGGAAGAGTTTTAACGAAGCCAACAGTGCACAGGGAAGCGCTATCAGTGTAGCCAGTGGACCCCATCTTCGGGTAAAAACAGCGTGTTATAGCGCTCCTGTAAAGCGTGCAGCTCGCTCACTTCCGGCTCCAGCTCGCGAAGGAAACCTTGCGCGAGGCGAATTTGCGCTTCGGTAATTGGCGCCGCGAGGCGGGCCTTTTTCATCAACCGATACCAGTAATGCAGGTTCTGCTCGCTGCCGTCGACGATAGCAGTCTGCCAAATCAGCAGCACCTGAGCGGCATTTTGCAAATGCGCTTCATTCGGCCGTTCCAGGTAGCGCAGATACTCGTTACCGGCCGTTTTTCCCAGCTGATCGATCATCGATTCCAGCGGTACCGGCGTAATGCCTAACCGTTCGCTCAGACGGCGAATCGCACGGCGTGAATCAGAGGTAAGCACCCGAAATCCCACAACAAATACCACTATCAGCGTGGCCAGTCCTAACCAGATCATGCATCCTCTCATTCAATCGCAGCCCCACTATCATAATGGGAAATTGCCCGCTGTCGACTGTCGGTGGTACCAGAATGTGACTTATCGTGACCTCGTCTCGCTATCATCAAACCGCCCGGCAAGAGGTATAAAAAAGCCCGGCGCAAAGGCCGGGCAAAGTGACTCACACCCAATGACTCAGGCAGTCTGCAAAGTTTGTGTCTTTTTCTGACGGCGGATTTTACGTTCTTCAAACACCGCAACGATGGCCATCAGGCAGATGCAGCCAATTGCCGCCGCATCCAGCGCCGCAAAGGTCCCCGCCCAGCCGGTGAGGCCAAAAATCGGCGTTCCGTCGGCGATCATCCCGAGGCCGAGCTTGGCGAAGCTATCGCCGATCAGATAGGCAAAGGTGCCCTTGATCCCGTCGGCTGCGCCAATCGCTTTTTTCGGCACAAAGCCTACTGCGGCAACGCCGATCAGCAGCTGCGGGCCAAAAACCAGGAAACCCAGCGCAAACAGCGATGCGAGATAAACGTACTGGTTACTGGCGTGCTGATAAACCCCAAGGGTGGCGATAATCAGCGCCAGCGCAATGCAGGCTACCAGCGCCCGACGACCGTTTGCCAGATCCGACAGCCAGCCCCATAGCAGCGTGCCGACCAGCGCGCCTACTTCAAAAAGGGTAAAGCCCTGAATCGCCACTTCTTTGGAGAGCTTCAGCTCCTGGAAAGCGTAAACAGTGGACCACTGGTCAATGCCGATGCGCACCACGTACAGAAAGATGTTGGAGAAACACAGCAGCCAGATGACTTTATTCTTCAGCACGTACTCGACAAAGATCTGCCATTTGGTCATGGCGTTCTCTTCCGTCTCTTTATCCTCTTCGCTAATCTCTTCGCCAAACAGCTCTTCGGCGTTACCGAGACCGTAAGATTCCGGGGAGTCGCTGCCGAAGCGCAGGCCGATAAAACCGACGATTAGCGCAATAATCGACGGGAAGATAAACATCCCGATCACGTGGCCGTCGAACAGGTAGTTCGCGCCAAACAGCGCCACGCCCGCGGCGCCGGCGCCGCCGAGGTTGTGAGAGATATTCCAGAAGCCGAGGAAGGTGCCGCGTTTACGGCGGGGCGTCCACTTGGTAATGGTCGAATAGCTGCACGACCCACCGGTGCTCTGGAAAAAGCCGCTCAGGGCGTAGAAGGCGATCATCAGGAACAGGCTGGTCGACCCCGCACCCATGCTGGCGCTGAAGCCGAGCATACAAATGGCCGAGAGGATCAGCATAAACGGCAGGAACTGCTTGGTGTTCTTACCGTCTGCGTAGTAAGAAACCAGCGTTTTACCCACGCCGTAGGTGATAGAGAACCCGAGGCCGATCATCCCCAGCTGCGTCATGCTCAACCCGTAGGTGGAGATCATGTCGTTCTGCGCGATATTAAAGTTTTTGCGGATCAGGTACATGGTCAGATAGCCGATGAAAACCACCAGATACGACTGCATGAACGGTTTGAACCACATTTTGCGCCGCGCTTCGAGCGGCAGGTCCAGGGTAGGCTTGCGCACCTGGTTTAAGAAGGCCAGCATGATTGAGTGACTCCTGAGCTGATTTACTACCTGCGAATAGCAGGCATTGTAAAAATCAGCCGGAAGACCCGCCTGAGACAGCGTCCAGGCGAAACCGGGAAAATTTCTTAGTTTTACGCCATTCGGCGGAGAAAGGTGAGGCAGATCACGCTTCTCGCGGCGCCTGGGCATTTAGAAACGGCAGCAGCAGCAGAGCGGAGATGCCGGCAGCAATGGCGATGACCACGAAAAAACCGCTCCAGTGCCAGATCTCCATGACCTGCGCCAGCGGCCAGCCGGAGAGCGACGCGCCAAGATAGGCAAACAGCCCGACAAAGCCGGTTGCCGCCCCCGCCGCCTCTTTGTGCGAGCACTCCGCCGCCGCCATGCCAATCAGCATCTGCGGGCCAAAAACGAAAAAGCCGGCGGTAAAGAAACAGGCCGCCTGCATCACGTAGCTGGCGAATGGCATCAGCCACAGGCCGCCGACCGACAGCAAAATCCCGGCGGCGAAAATCAGGTTCATCGGCCCGCGATTGCCGTTAAACAGCTTATCAGAGCCCCAGCCCGCCACCAGCGCGCCGATAAAACCGCCTACCTCGAACATGGTGACCGCAGAATTCGCCGTGACCAGATCGACGCCGAGCGTTTCCGACATATAGAGATTGCCCCAGTCGTTAATCGCTGCGCGCACTACATATACCAGCACGTAGCACAGCGAGAGCAGCCAGATATAGGGATTCAACAGCACGTATTTGGTGAGGATCTCTTTGCGAGTCAGCCCTACCCCTTCCTGCTGCTGGGCAATCTCCAGTTCATCGTGACGCCAGTCGCCTACTGCGGGCAGCCCTACCGCCTGCGGCCGGTCGCGCAGTCGCCAGCAGAGAAACAGCCCGGCGAGGATCGCCAGCATGCCGGCAATCATCATTCCCGTTCGCCAGCCGTAGTGCAGCGCCGCCGCGCCAACCACCATCGGGATCAGCGCCCCGCCGACGTTATGCGCCGTGTTCCACAACGCCCACCAGCCGCCGCGTTCGGTACGCGAATACCAGGCCGTCAGCAGACGCGCGCACACCGGCGACCCCCAGCCCTGGAAGAAGGCGTTCAGGGCCCACAGCAGCGCGAAGGCCCACAGCGAAGTGGAAAAGCCAAACAGGATATTCACTACGCCGGTGGCGACCAGACCAATCCCCATAAAATAGCGAGCATCAGAGCGGTCGCTGACGATACCGGAGAAAAACTTCGATAGCCCGTAGGTGATGTAGAACAGCGTTGCCAGCAGGCCGATATCGCTACGCGTCAGTACGTTGCTGGCGAGGATTTCCGGCACGGCGGCATTAAAGCTTTTACGCGTAAAATAAAACAGCGCATAGCCCAGCCAGATGGTCAGCAGAATATGTCGACGCCAGTAGCGGTAGCGCTCGTCCAGCGCCTGTTTATCGGTAATCGGCGGAGCATCGGGCGGAGATTTCAAAAAGGCAAACATCGTCGTTCCTCAGGCGTAGCGCAGCGGCAGGCTGACGCAAACGCGGGTGCCGTGGGTGCAGGAGATGGTTAAGGTGCCGCCCAGCGCGCTGACGCGTTCGCGCATGCCGGTGAGGCCAAAGCCCTGCTGACCGGAGCCCGGCGGCAGGCCGCAGCCGTCGTCCTCCAGCACCAGCATCAGCCGCTGCTCCTGCTGCCAGCCCTGCAGCGTGACGGCGCTGGCGCTGGCGTGTTTGACAATATTATTCAGCCCCTCCTGACAAACGCGGAACAGGGTGACTCGCTGGTTTTCACTCAGCAGCGACTCATCAATACGCCACTCCAGATGGCTGACCATACCGCGATCCTCCAGCTCCATTTCGCGCATCAGCGAGCGAACCGCCTGCTCAAGCGTCAGATCGTCCAGCTGGCGCGGGCGCAGGCGGCCCAGCAGGCGGCGCACCGAATCATAGACGCCGAGCGAAAGCTGTTCAATCAGCTGCCCGCTCTGCCTGACGCTGGCGCTGTTCGGCGCCAGACGCTGGACGATCCCCGCCTGGGTGCGGATGGCGGTAATGGTCTGGCCGATATCATCGTGCAGCTCGCGGGCGACCTCGCGACGTACGCTCTCTTCGGTTTCCAGCAGACGTTCCGCCAGCCGCTGGTTACGCACCAGCTCGTTTTGCAGCGACTGGTTCAGCTCGCGCAGCCGCTGAATGCCGGCGCCCAGCAACAGGCCCGTCAGGCTTTGCGCCAGCAGCGAAAGCAATAAATCCACCGGGTGTTCGTGCCAGGTCTGGCTGGCGATCAGCGCGATAGCGTTCATCAGGGTCGCGATCAGCGCGCCCTGCCAGCCGTAATGCCAGGCCAGAGCGATAATCGGCAGCGCCAGGCAGAAGGGCGTAAATCGTGAGAGCTCGGCGGGTAGCCCCAGCTGAAGCCAGAGGCTGACGCTGAACAGCAGCAGGTACCAGACAAGATGCCGCCCGCGCCAGTTCACCGGCTGCGAGACCAGCGATGGCCCCAGCGGCCGCCAGACGGTGCTGGTGAGATAGTGCCAAATCACCAGGCAAGTGGGAGCCAGCGTCAGGCCGCCGGTCAGGGTCAGCAGCAGCGCGTTCAGCCCCTCTTTACCCTCCAGCAGCCACGGCAGCGACTGAAGCAGCGCAGCGGCGATCAACGCGCCCCCCTGGCGCAGCAGGGTGAGCCAGTCGCGCTGCTGACGATAGCGCGAGATCAGCGCCACCGGCAGCAGGGTCAACAGACTTCCGGTCATCAATATTATCGGGTGCGCCAGCGCAACTTCCTGCGCCAGCCAGAGGATCAGCAGCCACTCCGCGCCCAGCAGAACCGGCCAGTAGCCGCGCGGGCACTGCAGCATCAGGCCAAGACGCAGCCCGAAGGGAAACAGCAGTACCGCAAGATCGGCACGCTCTACCAGGTGCAGGCTGATGCTCCACAGGCAAAACCACGCGGCGGAAAAGATAAAGCAACAGCCGATAACCGAGAGCAGCCGGGAGAGAAAGGCGTTCATTGCCAGCTATCGAACATGCGGCGCGCCAGCTCAACGTCGTTGCTGACGCCCAGCTTTTCCAGCAGATTGGCACGATGAACGTGCACGGTTTTTGGCGACAGGCCCAGCTCGGCGGCAATCTCCTTTACCGCCATCCCCTGCGCCAGCTTTTCCGCCACTTCGCGTTCGCGTTTGGTCAGCGGGTCCCGTCGTCCGGCCGCCAGCTTCATGGCGATATCCGGCGTCAGATAGCAGCCGCCGGCCGCCACGGTGCGGACGGCAGCGATCAGCTCATCCGGGCTGCAGCGCTTGGAGAGAAAACCGCGCGCGCCGGCGTTCAGCGCCTGCTCCACCAGCGCCGGACTGTCGTGCACCGACAGCATTACGATCGCCATTCCTTTCG
Organism: Klebsiella sp. HN106; assembly: GCF_051209435.1. NCBI lineage: Bacteria > Pseudomonadati > Pseudomonadota > Gammaproteobacteria > Enterobacterales > Enterobacteriaceae > Klebsiella > Klebsiella sp. HN106. Next base: position 213,401 of record NZ_JBLURD010000005.1, read on the forward strand.
GTAGCTGGCTTAACAGCTCAAGCCCGGAGATATCCGGCATCGAGATATCGCAGATGCAGACCTGCACGCCGCGGCCGGGCAGCCCCGCCAGCGCTTCGCGCCCGGAACCGAATTCTGCGACGACCTGAAAATCGGCTTCCAGCCCCAGCAGTTGGGCAAAGCCGGAGCGGACGATAAGATGATCGTCAATAAGGGCGATTGTGGTCATGGCGATTCCTGGGAGGATAAAAAACGCGCTTACCTTAACGGTATAAACGTCATCCTTCAAGCTGCCTCTGTCCCCCAGTCGCTTACCTGAGTAAGCGCCCGGGGATGCTCATACTTGCTGCCCTGATGCGGCTTGAGTGATTTTGTCTATCGCGCGCCGCGGTTCAAGCCGCGAGCGATTATTCGAAGAACACCGCAATTTTGCTGAACATGGAGGGATCGGACTGATTGCGTACCACTTTCTCAACGTCTTCCAGCTTTTCAATCTGACTAATCATCTGCCCGAGGCGCTGATCGTCGTTGACCAGTAGCCAGATGCAGCTCTGGTTGCTGTCCTGAATTGGCAGACAAAGAATGCCTTCCACGTTAAATGCGCGGCGGGCAAACAGGCCGCAAACGTGGGTCATCACGCCGGGATGGTTGCGCACGGTGAGCTGTAGAATAACGTTTTCATGAGTCGCTTGTTGCATGGCTTATTCCCCCACCATTTCAGTATTGGCCGCACCCGGCGGTACCATCGGATACACTTTTTCTTCAGCATCGATACGCACGTGGATCAGCGCCGGACCCGGGCGATCGATAATCGCCTGCAGCGCCGCCTGCGGGTCGGCTTCGTTATTTAAATCACAGGTTTGCAGACCAAAACCGGCGGCAATCTGCATAAAGTTGACCATGCCAGGATAGGTTGCGGCGAATACGCCCTGCTTATAGAACAGGCTCTGCTGCTGATAAACCAGCCCCAGCGCTTCGTTATTCATGAGGATAATTTTCACGTCCAGCTGATTTTCCGCCGCGGTAGCCATTTCCTGAATGTTCATCATCAGGCTGCCGTCTCCGGAGAAGCAGATGACCTTGCGCTGCGGGTTAGCCAGCGCCGCGCCTACCGCGGCAGGCAGACCAAAGCCCATGGTGCCGAGGCCGCCGGAGGTCAGCCACTGGCGCGGACGGTTCAGCGGATACGCCTGCGCGACCCACATCTGGTGCTGGCCGACGTCGGTGGTCACGATTGCCTCATCGTCAACGCAGGCGGCAACGGCGTTAATCAGGCCATAGTGGGTAAGCGGGTCTTGCTCCTGCGGAATGGTGCAGGGGAACTCCCGCTGCAGATCGGCCACCAGCTGCAGCCATTCGCTGCGCGGCTGCGCCTCGACCTGCGGGAGCAGCTGCGCCAGCACTTCGCCAACATCGCCCTGAATCGCCACGTGCGGCTGTTTGATTTTACCCAGCTCAGAGCGGTCGATATCAACGTGGATAATTTTCGCATTCGGGCAGAACTGCTCGGTTTTACCAATCGCCCGGTCATCAAAACGCGCCCCTAAAACAACCAATAAATCAGCCTCTTGCAAAATAAAATTGGTGCTGCGCGCGCCGTGCATCCCCAGCATGCCCAGCGACAGCGGATGCGCTTTCGGCAGCATCCCCAGCGCCATCAGGGTCTGGGTGGTCGGCAGGTTGGCTTTTTCCGCCAGTTGGCGAATGTGCTCAGGCGCGTTGATCACCCCACCGCCCAGATAGAGCACCGGACGCTGCGCGGCGTTAATCATCGCCGCCGCTTCACGCACGCTGGCGCTATCGAACATCGGAGCCGCCGTACGGGCGCCGGGTTCCGGCAGGGCATCGAGCTCAATGGTCGCGGCCTGAACATCCTTAGGAATATCTATCCACACCGGCCCTGGTCGCCCGGACTGCGCGATGCGAAACGCGTCGCTCATCACCTGCGGCAGTTCAGCGATGTTGCGTACCAGATAGTTATGTTTCGTGATGGGGATAGAGATACCGTAGGTGTCAACTTCCTGGAAGGCATCGGTGCCGATCATTGAAGCCGGAACCTGGCCGGTAATGCACACCAGCGGAATCGAATCCAGACGGGCATCGGCGATAGCGGTGATCAGGTTAGTGGCTCCCGGGCCGCTACAGGCCATACACACCGCCGGTTTGCCCTCGGTGCGCGCCATGCCCTGGGCGATAAATCCCGCGCCCTGCTCGTGACGCGCCAGAATATGGCGGATCTGAGTGCTTTGACTTAACGCATCGTAAATCGGAAGGATGGAGCCGCCCGGAATGCCGCTGACCGTAGTGATCCCCTGACGCTCCAGTAAATGAACGACTAACTGTGCGCCAGTGAAGCGCATTTTTTGTGATGTTGTGCCCGAACTTGCCATGCTCCAGTCCTTTTATTCTGGGCCGACTTACCGGGGGGCATGAAACGAAAAACCCCGCTCGGTTTGCGCCGGCGGGGTTTGGAATTCGTGTTGTTCCGGACCCTACGGCGCGTTGCCGACGACGACCACCACAGACACGACGACCACCGCGGCAGGCGCGGTTAGTAGTAGGGTCGAAGTCAGCGTGGTAGCGTTCATTAGGGACCTGTTGTCTCAAAAAAGGGAATGAATTTATACAAACACAGCTTTTGTCATTTCACAATGGATTTATTTTCAACCAGGAAAAACTGCGCGGAAGATCACATTAATTTGCGGCGGGATAAAAACAAAAAACCCCGCCGCGGCGAGGTTTTCTGCTCGGTGTTTTTACGGTTGGTGGCCGCAAGCACACTGTATTACGTCAACGAAAAAAGTATACGCGATCGGGGAAGAAGGCGCAATTTTCACGACGGTTTTTGCTGATTTAGAGTATGGATCGCGTATGCAAATTTGTCCAAAAAATACTGTTCATACATACAGTATTCATTCTATACTGAGGGGGTACGCAGGGTGAATCTGGGGCCGCACTTTTACCGGCGCAAAAAAAGTCCTGGCTGAAACGGGTGGTGCCGTCAGCGCCTTAACCCCAGAAGAGCACACTGTGTTACGTCAACAAATACCCCGAATCATTTAGCCCGCAACCCACTGGTCGCGCCTGAATGATGACGGGTATACCCTGGCTGGCAACAGGCGGCGGAAAGGTACGCCAGCCGGTTGTGCTCCTGAACCAGAGGAGACGCGTATGGGCGGAGTGGATATCGTTGTTCTGATCCTGAAACTCATGGTTGCCGTGTTGCAACTACTTGATGCAGTCCTGAAACAGTTCCGCTGATTCAGGTTCAAGTCGCACCTGAGAGGGGCGGGAAACCGCCCCTCTACAGGCTAACCTGACGGAGAAAATTATGGCCCCCTTGTTGATTGCCGCCATCACCCCGGACGAACCCGGTTTTTCGGCACTACGCGCCGAAAGCCTGACGCAAAACCTGACTATGCTGGGCCGCCTGGCGGAGAACTGGCAGAGCGAGATAAACCGCTTTAACGCGCCGGGAGAAAAGCTGCTGGGCGCTTTTGCATTTGGGCAGCTGGTCGGGGTTTGCGGGCTCAATGTCGACCCTTTTAGCCAGCAGCCGCGAGCCGGCCGCATCCGCCATTTATATATCGGCGAGCGCCACCGTCGGCAGGGGATCGGGCATCAGCTGCTGGTCTCGGTTATTGCCCACTCCGGCGCCAGCTTTGATTTTCTCAACACCCATGCGCCGTCAACGGCCTGGTCGTTTTATGAAAATCTGGGATTTCGCCCGGTCTATGATGAACCGCGGGTCACCCATCGCCTGTTTTGTTCGCTCTAGCTGTCTCTGGTTGCCAAAGCGCGCCCATGTTACAGTCCAGTGACGATTTATCCCCCAGCGCCAGGCTGCAATGACCATTACCGTATTCTGTATATTGCTGTTCGCCGCCCTGCTTCACGCAAGCTGGAACGCTATCGTTAAAGCCAGCGGCGATAAAATGTACGCGGCGATTGGCGTTAGCGGCTCTGCCTCGCTCATCGCCCTGGTTTTGCTCCCTTTTGCCCCCCAGCCGACGCTGGCCAGCGTGCCGTTTCTTGCTGTCTCCTGCGCGCTACAGGTGGTGTATACGGTGCTGGTGGCGAAAACCTATCAGGTCTCGGATATGAGCCAGACCTATCCGCTGATGCGCGGAACCGCGCCGCTGCTGGTGGCGATAATCAGCGTTATCTTCCTTGGCGACCACCTCTCTCCGCTGGCGTGGCTGGGCATCGGCGTCATCTGCCTGGCGATACTGGCGATGGCGTTTAACGGTCGATCCCGTTCAAGCACCGGTATCCTATTAGCGCTGATCAACGCCTGCTTTATTGCCGGTTATACGCTGGTAGACGGAACCGGGGTGCGGCTTTCAGAAACCGCACTGGGCTATACGCTATGGACCTTTTTTATGAATGGCTTCTGTCTGCTGGGCTGGGCGATGATTGCCCGACGCCCGCAGGCCAGCCGCTATCTGCGCCAGCACTGGAAGAAAGGCCTGGTCGGCGGCGTTGGCACTATGGGTTCTTATGGCCTGGCGCTGTGGGCAATGACCCAGGCGCCGCTGGCGGTGGTTGCCGCCCTGCGCGAAACCTCAATTCTTTTTGGCGCGGTTATCGCGTTTATCCTGTTGAAAGAAAAGATGGTTCCATTACGCATCGTGGCTGCCTGCGGCATTGCCGCCGGGGCGATTCTGCTGCGGCTGTCGTAAACCACACATGGCAACATTAGTTGCCGATTGTTGTTTACAAAACCTGCCTGAACATCCCCGATAATCCCCCCTTACAGGGTTGTTCTGTCATTTTAATATGGTAGATTCCTCCATCGTTTTGCGGATGTGCCAGTCACATATTCTTTACCTTCAACTTTCTACAAAGTATTCATCGACATGAAACGGCATAAGAACTTCAATTTGTTGTTGATGCTGGTACTGCTGGTGGCCGTCGGCCAGATGGCGCAGACCATTTATATCCCGGCGATTGCCGATATGGCGGTATCGCTAAACGTGCGTGAAGGCGCGGTACAGAGCGTGATGGCCGCTTATCTGCTGACCTACGGCGTCTCGCAGCTTTTCTACGGCCCGCTCTCCGATCGCGTTGGCCGGCGTCCGGTGATCCTCGTTGGGATGTCTATTTTTATGCTGGCGACGCTGATTGCCATTACCACCCATAGTCTGCCAGTGTTGATCGCCGCCAGCGCACTGCAGGGAATGGGTACCGGCGTCGGCGGCGTGATGGCGCGTACCCTGCCGCGTGACCTGTATGAAGGCGCGCAGCTCAGGCACGCCAATAGCCTGCTGAATATGGGAATTCTGGTAAGCCCACTGCTGGCCCCGTTGATTGGCGGTATTCTTGATACCTTGTGGAACTGGCGGGCCTGCTTCGTATTCTTGCTGATTCTTTGCGCTGGCGTCACCTTCAGCATGGCGCGCTGGATGCCGGAAACCCGGCCCACCGGCGCACCGCGCACCCGTCTCATCACCAACTATAAAACGCTGTTCGGTACCGGCGCGTTCAACTGCTATCTGCTGATGCTGATCGGCGGCCTCGCGGGCATTGCCGTATTCGAAGCCTGTTCCGGGGTGCTGATGGGGGCGGTGCTGGGACTGAGCAGTATGTCGGTCAGCATTCTGTTTATTCTGCCGATTCCGGCGGCGTTCTTTGGCGCCTGGTTTGCCGGGCGGCCAAACAAACGCTTCCCGACGCTGATGTGGCAGTCGGTGATTTGCTGCCTGCTGGCGGGCGTGCTGATGTGGATACCGGGCCTGCTGGGCGTGATGACCGTCTGGACCCTGCTGGTTCCTGCTGCGCTGTTCTTCTTTGGCGCAGGAATGCTGTTTCCGCTGGCGACCAGCGGCGCGATGGAACCTTTCCCGTTCCTTGCCGGCACCGCCGGGGCGTTAGTGGGCGGATTACAAAACATCGGTTCCGGCGTGCTGGCGTGGCTGTCGGCGATGATGCCGCAAACCGGCCAGGGCAGCCTCGGCCTGCTGATGATGCTGATGGGATTGCTGATTCTGCTGTGCTGGCTGCCGCTGGCATCGCGGTTTCATCAACATCAGCAGCCGGTTTAAGGCTTCTTTGCGGGTTCCCCGGGTCGCGGCGCGGCGCGTCTTACCCGGGCGACAAAATGACGGACGGCGGTAAACCCGTAGCCCGGTCATACACAGCGCCACCGGGATGAAACTAAGCCGGTCATCATAATTGTGCCTGGCTCTGCAGCCAGTGGATAAAAGCATCGATTTTCGGCCACTGACGGCCCGGCAGGGTCGTCACGTAGTAGTGCTGATGGCATTTCAGGGTCATCTCGCCGAACGGCGCGATCAGTTCTCCGCTCTCCAGGCGCTTTTGCACCAGCCGCTTACGCCCCATCGCCACGCCGACGTGATTCATCGCGGCAATCACCGCTAAATCCGAACGATCGAAGCCAATACCCGACGATTGCGGCAACTCGATGCCGAATGTCTGCGCCCAGCTGAACCACTCATCGGTGCCGGAATCGTTACTCCAGGCCTGACGATCGTGCAACAGCGTACAGTGGCGAAGATTGCCGGGATTCTGCGGTAGCTGATGCTGGCGCGCGTAGTTCGCCGTGCAGACCGGCACGATGGCCTCATCCATCAGAAAATGGTGGCTCAACTGCGATGAAGGCGCATCATCGAAGTAGATCGCCAGATCGATGCCCGCACGCTGCATATTAACGTTATCGTTGCCGGTCAGCACGGTGAGCGATATCGACGGATAGCGGCGGGTAAAATCGCCGAGCGCAGGCACCAGCCAGCACTGGGCGATGGACGGGCGCGAATAAACCGTTAAGGTTCCCGACAGCTCCTGGTTTTTAATATCCAGAATCTCCTGGTTTAAGCTATCCAGCGAGGACTTCAGCGCCCAGTACACCCGCTTACCTTCATGCGTCAGCTCTACCTTGCGATGCGAGCGCACAAACAGCTGGATCCCCAGCTCTTCTTCCAGTTGGTTGATACGGTGGCTCACCGCGCTCGGCGTCAGCGACAGCTCCTCCGCCGCCAGCGCAAACGACTCATGCCGGGCGGCGACTTCAAAGGTATACAGCTTCGATAGCTGCCAGCCGTTAAGCAGGCGAGTGCCTAACTCTTTTAGCGTCTCCATCTCTTACTCCTTCACTATTCCCCGCCGAGTGTAAGAAATTTTTCGCGCCAGCTGCGCGTTAAAGATGAATAAAAGTGATTCATAGCACACATAACAGACAATTTTAGAGCAAAATCACCTTTTTGATTCAATCTGGTTCATCTGAAGGGCCGTTTATATCGTTTGTCAGCAGGCGCCGTTTTTCTGTTCAATAGCGATAGATTATTCACAGGCGAGGTGGGGTATGGAATCTCAGATCTGGGTTGTGAGCACGCTGCTGATCAGCATCGTGTTGATTGTGTTAACTATCGTCAAACTGAAGTTTCACCCGTTTCTGGCGCTGCTGCTGGCCAGCTTTTTCGTCGGCGCCATGATGGGCATGAGCCCGCTGGATATGGTTAACGCCATCGAGAGCGGGATTGGCGGCACGCTGGGCTTCCTGGCGGCGGTAATTGGGCTGGGGACGATTCTCGGCAAAATGATGGAGGTCTCCGGCGCGGCTGAGCGTATCGGCCTGACGCTTCAGCGCTGCCGCTGGCTGTCCGCTGACGTCATTATGGTGCTGGTGGGCCTGATTTGCGGGATCACGCTGTTCGTTGAAGTAGGCGTGGTGCTGCTGATCCCGCTGGCGTTTTCCATTGCCAAAAAGACCAACACGTCGCTGCTCAAGCTGGCCATCCCGCTGTGTACGGCGCTGATGGCGGTACACTGCGTGGTGCCGCCGCATCCGGCGGCGCTGTTTGTCGCGAATAAGCTGGGCGCGGATATCGGGACGGTGATCGTATACGGTCTGCTGGTGGGCCTGCTGGCTTCGCTGGTCGGTGGCCCGCTGTTCCTGCGGCTGCTCGGCAACCGCCTGCCGTTTAAAGCGGTTCCGGCTGAATTTGCCAATCTCGAAGTGCGCAAAGAAGAGACCCTGCCTTCGCTTGGCGCCACCCTGTTTACCGTCCTGCTGCCGATCGGCCTGATGCTGGTAAAAACCATCGCCGAACTGAATATGACCAAAGGCGGCACGCTATATATGCTGCTGGAGTTTATCGGTAACCCCATCACCGCCATGTTTATCGCGGTCTTTGTGGCCTATTACGTGCTGGGCATCCGTCAGAATATGGGCATGAGCACCCTGCTGACGCATACGGAAAACTGCTTCGGCTCTATCGCCAATATCCTGCTGATTATCGGCGCAGGCGGGGCCTTCAACGCCATCCTGAAGACCAGCGGTCTGGCCGATACGCTGGCGGTAATTCTGTCGAACCTCGATATGCACCCGATTCTGCTGGCCTGGCTGGTGGCGCTGATTCTGCATGCCGCAGTCGGTTCCGCCACCGTGGCAATGATGGGCGCAACCGCCATCGTCGCACCGATGCTGCCGCTCTATCCCGGCGTGAGCCCGGAAATCATCGCTATCGCCATCGGCTCCGGCGCGATTGGCTGCACTATCGTGACGGACTCCCTGTTCTGGCTGGTTAAGCAGTACTGCGGGGCAAGCCTTAACGAAACGTTCAAATACTATACCACAGCGACCTTTATCGCTTCGCTGCTTGCACTGGCCGGTACATTCCTGCTTTCTTTCATCATCTGAGCGCAAAGAGACGTAATATGAAAAACGCTGACATGACCAATTTACTCGCGCAGTTTCCTCTGCTGGAGGAACTGATAGCCCTGAAAGAAACCACCTGGTTTAACCCGTCAACGACGTCGCTGGCGGAAGGGTTACCCTACGTTGGCCTGACGACAGAAGACGTTCAGGACGCCCACGCCCGGCTCGATCGTTTTGCGCCATACCTGGCGGAAGCCTTTCCGGAAACCGCAGCCACTGGCGGTATTATCGAATCAGAACTGGTAGCCATCCCGGCAATGAAGGCCCGGCTGGAAAAAACCTTTCATCAACCGATTGGCGGCGATCTGCTGCTGAAAAAAGACAGTCACCTGCCGATTTCCGGCTCGATTAAGGCCCGCGGCGGCATTTATGAAGTGCTGACGCATGCGGAAAAACTGGCGATCGACGCGGGATTATTAAACACAACCGATGATTATCGTAAGCTGCTAACCCCCGAGTTCAGGGCCTTCTTCAGCCAGTACAGCATCGCCGTTGGCTCCACCGGCAACCTGGGAATGTCGATTGGCATTATGAGCGCACGCATCGGCTTCAAGGTGACGGTACATATGTCCGCCGACGCCAGAGCGTGGAAAAAGGCCAAACTGCGCAGCCACGGCGTAACGGTGGTGGAGTACGAAGAGGATTACGGCGTGGCGGTTGAGCAGGGACGGCAAGCCGCCGAGTCCGACCCGAACTGCTTCTTTATCGATGACGAGAACTCGCGCACCCTGTTCCTCGGCTACTCCGTGGCCGGCGAGCGGCTAAAAGCGCAGTTTGCCCGCGAAGGGCGCGTAGTGGACGCCAGTCATCCTCTGTTTGTTTACCTGCCGTGCGGCGTTGGCGGCGGCCCCGGCGGCGTGGCGTTTGGCCTGAAGCTGGCGTTTGGCGATAGCGTACACTGCTTCTTCGCCGAACCGACCCACTCCCCGTGCATGTTGCTGGGTGTCTATACCGGTCTGCATGACCAGATTTCGGTTCAGGATCTGGGGATTGATAATCTGACCGCCGCAGACGGCCTGGCGGTAGGCCGCGCCTCCGGTTTCGTGGGTCGGGCAATGGAGCGCCTGCTGGATGGGTTCTACTCTCTCGATGACCAGACCATGTACGATATGCTGGGTTGGTTAGCCGAAGAAGAAGGTATTCGCCTGGAGCCATCCGCTCTGGCCGGCATGGCCGGGCCGCAGCGGGTCTGCGCCAGCCAGGCGTATCAGCAGATGCACGGTTTCACCGCTGAGCAGATGCGCAATGCGACCCATCTGGTGTGGGCAACCGGCGGCGGCATGGTGCCGGAAGAGGAGATGGCGCAGTATCTGGCAAAAGGACGGTAAACCTGCAGCAAGGGGAATACGATGGCGACGAAGCCTCTTTCGTCGCCATTTTTTTAGCGCAGCAGATGCATAAGCTCAACCGGCGAACGGTGCTGATTGAGTAGATCGCGCAGAACGCGCATATAGGGAGCGCTCCAGCTATAAAACTGCCGGTATCCCTCACAAAGGGCATTGGAGCCATCCTCCAGACGCAGCTGCGGGCAGCCCCCACCGCATAATCTTAGCCAGGCGCAGCCAGCGCAGGCCGGCCCCGGCGGATTATTAGCATACTGCACTGACTCGCCGCGCCATGCGCGCAGCGTGGCCTCAAAAAGCGGCACGACGATACGATTAGCATCTTCTTTGACCCAAATCGCGAAAACCGCGCAAAGAAAATCCCCCCACAGACGGGCGTCGGCGGGCTGCAGATGGGGAATAAACTTGATAGCCACTGCCCCCTGGGCGCTCAACTGATGGTAGACGAGCTCGGGGCGTTCACACTCCTGACGATGAATGATCACTTCCTGCACGGGAATATCGCTCGCCAGAGACTGGCAGTTGCCGCAGTGCCGATCGTCACCGTAGTCAGCCTGACATCCTGTCATGTCACATCCTTAATAAACAAAATCACCTGTCGTATATGGGTTACAGCAAACAACAATGACAGGGAAAGTACTGCGAATGCGATCAAAAATTTGTCACGAACCGCCTGCGGCTGAGCAAAATCGCTTTGCTCGACGTTCATCAGATTACGGCTGCGGGTATAGCGCCAGAGGATAATGGCAACGAACGGCAATATGCCCAGCGAGATCCAGAATGGAAGCCCCGCCTGATGCCAGTGGTGCTTAATCGCCAGCGCCAGCAGCGCGCCATAGCCCAGCAGGGTTCGAAACCAGGCCAGCGACGTGCGCTCCGGCTGCAGCCCCGGATCGCTCTCACGACGCGCCCGACGATTATCCGGCATAGAGCACCAGCGCCATCACCACCACGATAACGATGGTCAACAGAATGCTGATCAGCAGCAACGTGCGGGTATAGGGCAAATCCTGCTTAAGGCGCATCGCTTTTTCGTTGCTCAGCCAGCGTAAATAGCCGTATATCGCCAGACCGCCGGCAAACAGGCACAGCAGCAGAGCGAGGATTTCGCGAATCAGCGGCGTGGCGAAATCCGGCGCCAGCTGGTCGAGGCCAACGCCACCGGCCAGAAAGCCGAGAGAAGTGCGGATCCACGCCAGAAAGGTACGTTCATTGGCCAGCGAGAAGCGGTAATCCGGTGCTTCGCCAAGGCGGGATATTTTCATCATAACTCCTTGATGGGTTCCCGATTGCGTAAAATACCGGCGATTCTACCTGAGAGCCAAAGCCGAAGGCATTAATAATCGCCCCATTTCAGAGAAAGTTCAGGCCTGACAGCCGCTTAAAGTCGGGCTATCAGGCCGATGATGGACGGCCATATCGTGCAAGTTATGGCCCAGCGGGTCCGCGTTTCTACCGGGCAATACCTGACGAGCGCTCTTTTCCCGCGCGTTGAACTCGTCAAAACTTCTGTTTTTTCTCCTCCACCTTCACGCCCCGCGTCGGCAGTCCAGTGTCATAGTCGCGCACGACCGGCGAGTAGCCGTCCTGCGGGCGCGGGCGGAAAGCGCCCATCCAGCGCGGCAGGGCATCCGGCCGCCACGGACGCAAGCTCCATTGATAAGTACGGAACGGGTCGCGGATTTTATCCATATAGTTAAGCAGCGCATCGTGCATTTGACAGCGAACGTCGGCGAAATCGGGGCGATTAATAAGATTATACAGCTCATCCGGGTCGTTTTTCCTGTCGTACAGTTCATCGCTGGTAAACAGGTTAAGCACCAGTTTGTACTCATCCGTCACCCAGCAGCGCACCGGGATAAACCCGCCAAAGCTGTCATGTTCAATCTCATAGCGATTGAATTCCACCATCACCCCGCGCGACGTATCGGCGTTAAGAATATTATCCCCCGGCAGAATATCGGGCTTAGGGATACCCGCCAGCGCCATCATCGTCGGTAGCAGGTCGATATGGCTGACCGGCGCGTCGATCTGCATGGGTACGCCCTGCGGCGGGCGCATGATCAGCGGAATACGAGTGATATCGTCATACATCGCCGCGCCTTTGCTAATGAGCCTATGGGCGCCCATCATCTCGCCGTGATCGGAAGTATAAATAACCCAGGTATTGTCCCGCTGCTGTGGCGTTAAGGCGTTAATCACCCGACCAATCTGATCGTCGACAAAGTCGTTGCAGGCAAAGTAGAGCGGATGATGATAGCGCCCATCTTCACCTACCGGGGAGGGCATCGCCTGCGACCACAGGCGATGGTGTTCCGGTTTATCGGCGAGCGAGTCATGAGCCTTTGGCCCAAGATCATAATAAAAGTCCTGGTACTTGCGCAGATACTCTACCGGGCAGGTAAACGGATGGTGCGGCTCATCGTAGGAAACCACCATCAGGAACGGCTCGTCAGCGCGGGCGGGCTGGCGCAGGAAGTCGACCGCCCGGTTGCTGATGCGGTGCGCCCAGGTGAAGGTTTCATCTATCCCATGCTGCAGTAAATCTTCTACGCTGTTCAGGCCGTTACGCCACAGGCCGATCTCTTCCTCGGTCAGCTCTGCGAGGTAATTCGCGCCGTCAAACCAGTAGTCAGCGTCCCACTCGGGCGGGCACTCGCCGGTACCAAAGTAGTCGTGACCATCCAGATGCCACTTGCCGATATAGCAGGTGCGGTAACCCGCATCCTTAAAGTAGCGCCCCATGGTGGAGATGTTTTTCCCCGGCGCGACGTTATTGGTCCACGGGCCGGACTGGTTGGCATAAATTCCGGTAAACAGTCCGGCACGTGCCGGGGTGCATACCGGCGAGCAGGTATAGGCGGAATTGAAGCGGATACCTTCGGCGGCCAGACAATCAATATTTTGGGTATTCAGCGGCTTACCGCTGTAACAACCCACCATATTGGTAGCCTGGGTATCGGTCATAATAAACAGGAAATTGGGGCGACTCATGATTTTTCCTTCACATCGATAGCATAGGAAGCTGGAGCGGAGCGGCGTTCCCGCCAGCTGCTGTAAATCAGATAGATAATGACCGCTGCGGTAATGGCGTAGCTCACCGCCGCCAGCCAGCGAGTGCCGTAGCCGCCAAACTCGGCGAGGCCCGCGTAAACGCCGATCATCGCGAACAGAATGCCCACCGAGGCAATTTTCACGTGCCGGTACGGCTGCATATCAACGGCAAACGCATCATGGAATGTAAACGGCGTCGCCCGCGGCTTAATGAAGCCGATAACCAGCATCACCACCACGTTGATGCAGAACGTGCAGGCGAGCACGTAGAGGAAATGGAAATCAAATTTCACCAGGTAATTAATCGTGATGTAGCTAACAATCCCCAGCCCCATCGCTACTTTGGCGGCGATCGCCGGGATACGCGGAAAGAAGAAGCCCATAATGATGATGGTTACCAGCGGCACGTTATAAATACCGTTGAGCTGCTTCATCCAGCTATACAGCCCCTGCGGCGCATTAGCGATCCACGGCGCGACAATCACCGAGATCACCGCAATAAAAAGGCCAAATTTCCGCCCAATGCGCACCAGCTGCTCCGGCTGGGCGTTTTCATTGATGATGCGCCGGTAAATTCCCATGCTGAACAGGGTACTGGCGCTGTTTAAAAAGCCGTTAAAGGTACTGATAACGGCGCCAAACAGAACGGCGCCAAAAAAACCGACCAGCGGAAGCGGCATGACCTTGTTGACCAACGTCGGATAGGCCATATCCGCGCTCGGCAGATCCTGGTAGAGATGAAAGGCAATTAAACCGGGAAGCACCAGAATCAACGGATCGAGCATCTTGAGAACCGCCGTCAGCAGCGCCCCTTTCTGCCCCTCCGCCAGGCTTTTTGACGCCAGGGTACGCTGCACTATCCCCTGATTAGTACACCAGTAGAAGGTGTTCACCAGAATCAGGCCGGTAAACGCCGCGCCAATCGGTAGGGGGTCGCTGCTGCCGCCAATAGAGTTCAGCTTCTCCGCGTGTACCGTCGTCAGCTGCTCGATACCCTGTAAAAAACTCCCCTTCCCCATCGCCATCAGGCCAAAAATCGGTACCATCAGGCCGCCAATCACCAGGCCGATTCCGTTAATGGAATCAGCGATTGCCATCGCGCGCATGCCGCCGATTACCGCGTATAAAATCCCGGCCAGACCGAGCAAAATCACCAGTAACCAGATGGCGGCGCCCTGGGTCAGGCCCAGCGATTCACCAATATGAAAAAGGCTATTCAATGCCAGCGCGCCGGAGTAAAGCACGATGGGTAAAAAGCAGATACCGGTGGCGATAAGAAAGCAGAAGTCGATAATAATGCGGGTCGTTTTATCGTACCGCTCTTCCAGAAAGTCCGGGATGGTGGCGATACCGCGCTGCAGATAGCGGGGAAGAAAGATCAGCGCCAGGAAAATCAGCGTCACCGCCGATGTCACCTCCCAGCCCATAACCGACATGCCGCTTTTGTAAGCCTGGCCCGATAATCCCACCAGCTGTTCGGTCGATAAGTTGGTTAACATCAGCGAGGCGGCGATGACCGGCGCTTTCAGCGAACGGCCGGCAAGGAAATAGCCCTGCTGCGAGCCGGTATCCGCTTTTCTTACCTTAAACCAGGTAATGATAGCCACCAGCAATGTAAACCCGACAAAGCTCAAAATTTGTATGGCATTCATCTTAAAGCCCTTATTTGTCATTATATCCCGGCGCTATCCGGTACAGAGGAATAGCGTTTTATCCAGGTAAGGCGATGATTTATATAAAACGAGATGCAATGTATCCCTGCAAGGCTATTTCTTGCTAAATTCACCTCATCAGGTTGCAGGCATCATTGGCCGATGGGAAATTAAAATGAATGGAAAAATACAGATTTCGCATGTAAAAAACGAAACTACGTATAACATTCCGTTAGTTCTGGAAGAAAATGTGATCTCAAGCGGGATTTCACTGCTCTCGCTATGGCATACCCTGGCCGATGAAAGCTACCGGGTCAGCTGGCCGCGCGATAAAAAGAAACCGCTTATCGCCAACTCGTGGGTGGCGATATATACGCTCCAGGGATGTGGTAAAATATATCTCAGAGACCACACTGAAATAACCTTAAACGGTAACTGCGTCATATTCTTAAAACCCATCGAGATCAAATCCTATCACTGCGCCGGATTGGTCTGGGAACAATACTGGATGGAATTTATTCCTACTACGCTGATGCCTATTCCGGTATTACAAATCGGCACTATTTATCACGCCGATATTTTTAATAAGGAACTCAATGAAGTGGCCTTATTGATTGCTGACCGCGATCCGCTAAAGAATAATCTGGCCGTCGCCTACCTCACGAAAATCATTTATCAATGGATTTGCCTGATCGCCGAAAATGGCAAAAAAGATCGTCAACTGCAAAAGCTGGAAAAACTGATTGCCGCTCTACACGCTAATCCGCAAAAGCGCTGGAGCGTAGCCGATATGGCTGATGCTATGCAGTGCAGTGAACCCTGGCTGCGGCGCCTCTTTTTGCGTTATACCGGCAAAACGCCAAAGGAGTATTACCTTAACGCCCAGCTTGAGCTGGCGCAGTCGCTATTAAAGCAGGAGGGGAATACGGTGGGTAAGGTGGCGGAGATGCTGAACTTCTTCGACTCCTTTCATTTTAGCAAGGCCTTTAAACGCCGCTTCGGCTATGCGCCCTCAGCGGTGCTAAAAATGAATGACCGGCACCCTATGGATGCCGGTCAGCAGGATTAATGCAGTTCCGGCCAGTACTCTTTATTGGCCGCGATCAGGTCATCAAGAATCGCTTTGGCGACCGATGCGCTCGGCACGGTTTTCGACAGCGCAATCGCCTGCCATAGCTTATGGTAAGAGCGCTGTTCCCAGGCATCCACCACCAGTTTTTCCACCGCGACCTGCTGGCTCATCATCCCTTTCTGGAAGTGCGGAATATCGCCAACCGTCAGCGGTTCCGGTCCGTTGTGGCCAACCAGGCACGGAATTTCTACCATCGCATCGGCATCGAAGTTATGAATCGCGCCGTTGTTCGGCACAATCAGCAGCATGCGTTCCTGGGTATTAAAAGCAATTGCCGCCGCCAGATCGACGATATAGGAAGCATGTTCGTCAATTTCCAGATCCCCCGCGGATGAGTTACCGGCCTCAATAATGGCCCGGCAGGCGCTAAAGACGTTTTTCTCGCGATGATCCATCACCTCGTTGGCGCGGGTACGTTCCGGGTTAGAGTGCGCCACGACGTAGTCCGGGAACAAATAATACTTGAGGTAAGTATTGGGCATCGTATCCGGATCCAGCGCCTGCACGTCCTTCGCCTTGGCGAAGGTATCGTTCCAGCTGGCCTCGGTATGCGGGTCGTTTGACGGCGGCACATAGCCGAATTTCGCCACATGTTCGCGCAGTTTCGGCATCAGATCGTTGCCCTGTAAATCTTCAATCGAGGTCCACCAGCCGAAGTGATTCAGACCGTAGTAGCGCACGCGCATCTGTTTGCGGTCCTTAAGACCCACGATTTGCGCCATGCGCCCTTCGATACCGATCGGCATATCGCAGATGTTGAGAATTTTAGCGTTCGGACGCAGGCGACGGGTCGCTTCCGCCACAATTGCCGCCGGGTTGGAGTAGTTCAGCATCCAGGCGTTTGGCGAATATTTTTCCATATAGTCCACCAGTTCCAGAACGCCGCCGATGGAGCGCATACCGTAGGCGATACCGCCAGGACCGCAGGTTTCCTGCCCCAGCACACCGTGACGCAGCGGAATTTTTTCATCTTTTTCACGCATCGGATATTTGCCCACGCGGATATGCGCCATCACGAAATCAACGTCGGTAAAGGCCGCCTGCGGGTCAGTGGTGTAGCTGAACGCGATATCCGGCGCCTGCTCTTTGAGAATGACTTTGCACGCCTCGGCAATGGTCTCCTGACGCGCGCCGTCGTTGTCGTAAAATTTCAGCGACCGCAGCGGGAAGCGATCCTGGTTCGCTAACAGCATCAGCACGATGCCCGGGGTGAAGGTACTGCCGCCGCCTGCGATAACAACTGAGAATTTTTTCATGATACTGCCTCCGTCATGGTGGTTTGTTCGGTCTGTAGAGAATCTTTTATCAGGGTTTCCAGCTGGTCGCGGACCTGAGGAACGTGCAGGCCGACGATGACCTGAATTGCGTTGCCGCGGCGGACTACGCCATGGGCGCCCAGCGCTTTAAAGACGTCGTCGCTTTGGGTCTTCGCCATATCGACCAGCGCAATGCGCAGCCGGGTGGCGCAGTTATTGATGCTCTCGATGTTGCCCGCTCCGCCCAGCGCCTGCAGGAAGCCGGCGGCCTGGCCCAGTTTGGTATCTGTAGCCCCCGCAACGCTGGTTTTGCCGCGCGCGGCCTGGTAATCCGCTTTGCTGTAGAGCTTAATTTCACTCTCTTCACGGCCCGGCGTTTTCAGGTTCAGGCGCAGAATCAGAGTGCGGAAGATAACGAAGTAGATCGCGGTGAAGCATGCGCCAACGCCTATCTGGATAAACATCATCGACGCGTGGTTGTGGAACATCGGGATCCAGTTTTGCGGCAGGAACTGGTCGAGCAGGCCGCCACCAAAGTTGCCGACCACGCCGCAGATATACATCACCGTCGCCATAGTGGCCGCGAGCACCGCATGGACGGCAAACAGCAGCGGCGAGATAAACAGGAAGGTGAACTCTAACGGCTCGGTTATTCCCACCAGTACGGCGGTCAAGGTGGCAGGAATCAGCAGACCGGCGACTTTCACGCGGTTTTCCGGTGCTGCGGTGTAGTAGAGCGCCAGCGCGATCCCCACGGAACCAAAGACCTTCGAGTTACCGTGCAGCGCGAATCCGCCTTCCGGGAACAGGGTTTTCAGCGCCTCGGTACTCTGGCTGAATTCATGTAAATGCTGCGCCCAGTAAACCTGAATACCGCTTTCCACTACCGCCGGGCCGAAAATAAACGGTCCGTAGACGAAGTGGTGTAAACCGGTCGGGATCAGGATACGTTCAAGGAAGATATAGACCCAGACGCCCAGCGCCCCGGCCGAGCGTAAAAAGGCCTGCAGGGATTCGATACCCATCTGCACTTTTGGCCATCCCAACAGCGTCAGCCAGGCGCAGGGAATCATCGCCAGGAAGGCGACAATCACCACAAACGAGGAGCCCTGGAAAATCCCCAGAAACACCGGCAGCGGTTTATCGAAGTAGCGGTTATGCAGGGCGGTCACCAGCCCGGAGATAACGATCGCGCCAATAATGCTGGTATCGAGCGTTTTTATCCCGGCCATCATCGTCAGGCCGCTGCCTGCCGTTGGTTCAACGGAGAAGTCGACGCCGAAGAAGTGGCCCCAGGTCATCCCCATGGCGTTGATGAAATAGTTCCAGGTCATGAAGCTGACCAGTACCGCCAGACAAGCCCGGCCCTGAGCTTGTTTCGCCAGGCCGATCGGCAAACCGACGGCAAAAATCAGCGGCATATTACGAAAGACGGTCCAGCCGCCCTCTTCAATGATGTAAACGATCTGAGCAAATAAACTATCGGGTGCTGTGAGCGCTTCGCCGACGAACATCGGGTTACGCAACATAATGGCGATACCCACCACGATCCCGGCGAAAGGAAAGAGTAAAACCGGGGTAAACATGGCGCCGCCAAAGCGTTGTATTTGACTGAGCATTTGAAAATCCTCATGTAACAACTTATAGGGTGAGTGGCCTTATTGATACCCGGCATGCTCCACGAACAATGGTGAATAATTCAGGGTAACTATTGGTACTGGCCTGGGACGAGAATAGAAATTTGCCCGAGCGGCAACATGCGGCGCCGTTGCGATTCGTGATCGCTTTCATGGTTTTAATTACATCAATGTTGTCTACTTTCTTGTAAAAAATTAGACATGATGAATTATGGCATTTACATCAGCCTGATTAATATTTTCTTTTGCTAAGTATTAATTTGTTTTTTATAGATAATTTTTTATCTGACATGAATGGTGACAACGTTAATAGAGGTCTACTGGTGATCTACAAATCTATCGCCGACAGATTACGTTTACGGCTTAATTCTTCCGATTTCGATATTGGCAGCCCGCTACCGAGCGAAAAAAAGCTGACGGAAGAGTTCGGCGTTGCGCGCATGACCATCCGCAAAGCCATCGATCTGCTGGTCAGCTGGGGACTGGTGGTGCGTCGGCACGGCTCCGGTACCTATGTCGCCCGCAAAGACCTGCATCATGAAACCAGCAATCTAACCGGACTGGCCGAAGTGCTGCGCAAGCACGGCAAAGAGGTGGTCAGCCGGGTATTGGTTTTTGAGGTGATGCCCGCGCCCCCGGCTATCGCCAGCCTGCTGCGGATACAAATTGATGAACGGATCTACTTCTCGCGCCGGGTACGCTATGTCGATGGCAAGCCGCTAATGCTGGAGGACAGCTATATGCCGGTAAAGTTGTTTCGCAATCTGTCGCTGGTGCACCTGGAGGGATCGAAGTTCGATTACATTGAGAAGGAGTGCGGAATAACCATTAGCGGTAACTATGAAACGCTGTCGCCAGTGCTGGCGGACAGGCAGCTGGCGCAGTCGATGAACGTGCCGGAACAGACGCCGCTGCTGCGTATAACCTCCCTTTCCTACAGCGACAGCGGCGAATTTCTTAACTACTCGGTGATGTTCCGTAACGCCAGCGAATATCAGGTGGACTACCATCTGCGGCGCGTCCGGACGGAGCACCCGTTACCCTATCCCCCAGAACAGCACCGCCAGTAGCTGCGGGGTAATAATACGTAAGAACATAACCAGCGGATAAACGGTCGCGTAGGAGAGCGCCGCCGCGCCGCTGGTGGCATGCAGGTTATTGGCAAACGCCAGCGCCGGAGGGTCGGTCATTGAGCCGGCCAGCATCCCGCACAGGGTCAGGTAGTTCATCTTCGCCAGGATGCGCGCCAGAATACCCACCGTCAGCAGCGGTATCGCGGTGATAAAGATGCCGTAGACAATCCAGCTCATCCCGTCGCCTTCAATCAGCGTCGCGACAAAATCGCCGCCGGATTTCAGGCCAACCACCGCGAGGAACAGCACGATGCCCAGTTCGCGCAGCGCAAGGTTGGCGCTGGGCGGCATAAACCAGTACAGCTTACCGATGCTGCCGATACGTCCGAGGATCAGGGCCATAATCAGCGGCCCGCCTGCCAGACCCAGCTTCAGCGCCGCCGGGAATCCCGGAATAAACAGCGGAATGGAGCCCAGCAGCACGCCCAGGCCGATGCCGATAAATACCGGCAGCATCTGCACCTGCTGCAGTTTTTGCTGGGCGTTGCCCAGCTCGGCGGCTACCGCATCAATCGCCTCCGGGCGGCCGACGAGGTTAAGAATATCGCCGAACTGCAGGCTGGCATGGCTGCTGGCGACCAGTTCAACCCCGGCGCGATTGAGCCGCGAGATCACCACATCATAGCGCTGCTTAAAGTGCAGATCGCGAATGCGTTTACCCAATACTTTTTCGTTGGTCACCACCACGCGCTCGACTTTCAGATCGGTACCGCGAGTGGAGAGCGAAGTGGAAACTTCCTTGCCAATCACCAGCTGAGCGTTGTGCAAATCCTCCGGTCGCCCGACCAGGTGCAGCAGGTCCCCAAGCTGAATCAGGGTATTCGGCGCGGGCACCATCAGCATCTCCTCGCGCTTGAGACGCGAGCAGATCAGCTTGTCGCTGTTAAGCATCGGCACATCCTGAATCGCCATATTGTTCAGGTTGGGGTTTTCAACCCGCACGTTGATGGTCTGGAGATGCGCATGGCCATTGCCGCTGTTTTCATCAAATTGCTGAGCCTCTTTCTCAACGTTGATGCGGAAGAACAGCCGGACCAGCCACATGGTCAGCAAAATGCCGCAAATACCGAATGGATAGGCCATGGCGTAGCTCATACCCATCTGATCGACGGTATCAAGCGGCACGCCAAGGTCGCGCAGGATCTGCTGCCCGGCCCCCAGCGCAGGCGTGTTGGTTACCGCACCGGAAAAGATCCCGAGCACCACGGGGAGAGGGATATCAAACAGTTTATGCAGGACCGCGGTAACCAGACCGCCGAGAATCACAATCAGAATGGCGAACAGGTTAAGCCGCAGGCCAGAGACGCGCAGCGAAGCGAAGAAGCCCGGCCCCACCTGGATCCCGATGGTGTACACGAAGAGGATCAGGCCGAATTCCTGAATAAAGTGCAGCATGGGGCTACTGAGCGTAATGCCCGCCTGGTCTACAAAGTGGCCGACGATAATACCGCCAAACAGCACGCCTCCGATACCGAAGCCGACACCGCGCACTTTTACATTGCCGATCCACAATCCGACTACCGCCACCAGCGCCAATACGCTAACGGTCAATGCTATATCACTCATCGTCTCTTCCCTGTGTATAACATTACGCACAATGAGGATTATGACCGGTAGTCACCAGGCTGTATGCCGCCTGGCGCACAATAATCACGGGATCAGCCAACGACCACTTTGTTGAACGCAACAAGAAAGGACAAAGTAATGTGTATCACGCACAAAAAAGCCCCGAAAATCGGGGCCTGATAAGTGATTCGCTTAATTAGCTCTGTAACGCAGGGCGCTCGCTGATGGCGATGCGCTGCGGGGCGATCTGTTCCGGCTCGTTGCGGGTCAAATCGATATGCAGCAGGCCGTTGGTAAAGGTTGCCCCGGAGACTTCCATATTTTCGGCGAGCGTGAAGCTCAGGCTAAATGCCTGGTTAACCAGCCCCTGGTGCAGCCATTTGGTCTCTTTTTCCGGCTGCTGCGGCGCGCCTTTTACCGTCAGGCGCGTGCCTTCAAGCTGGATATCCAAATCTTCCTGACGGAAACCGGCCAGCGCAAGGGTAATGCGATAGTGGTTATCGTCACTTTTTTCAATGTTATAAGGCGGGAAGCTCTGGCTTTCACCGGCGGTTTGCAGCGCGTTGGCCAGTTTGTCAAAACCGATCCATTGACGCAGAAGCGGGGATAAATCGTAGTTACGCATAGTCTTTCTCCTTCTAAGAAGCGAGTGGATGTTTGCAAATCCTGCGGATTCGCCTTTGCCCCCTGACGGCGGGCACTGTTTTCAGCAATACCGGGCCGCCTTCGCGGCCCATCAAATTAGTTGATTTCGATACGGCGCGGTTTATTCGCTTCAGGAATAACGCGCTCAAGGTCGATATACAGCAGACCGTTTACCAGGTTAGCGCCGCGAATATGAATATTTTCTGCGAGCTGGAATTTACGCTCAAAGTTGCGCTCAGCGATGCCCTGATACAGGTAGGTACGCTCTTTCTGCTCGCCGGCGTGGGCGCCTTTTACAATAAGCAGATTATCCTGGGCGGTAATTTCCAGTTCGCTCTCGGCAAAACCGGCAACGGCAATCGCGATGCGGTAGTTGTTCTCGTCTACTAACTCAACGTTGTACGGAGGGTAGCCGCCATTGCTCTGGCTTTGATTATTTTCTAACAGATTGAAAAGGCGGTCGAAACCAATAGCAGAACGATACAGCGGGGAGAGATCGAAATTACGCATAATACATAGCTCCTGAAATCAGCGAGAATTATCTGACCTTCCATCATGGACAGGCCGTTATTACCCGGAATACCCATTCGGCGTATTCTCAGGGAGACACATTCCTAAAATGGGTATATCCATGGTCTTTTCAAGGGGAAAAAGGCAAAATTTTTTGCAGTTTGCAGTCTATTGCTTAGACTGGAGTGACAGCACAAAAGGCAAAGTGCGACGCCTGCCACAGTGCGGCGCAATGGCACTATGCATCCATGGAATGGCCCGATATAACCGATAGGTACGCCGTTCTTCAGACTGCTTCCCTGCTGGCCGCATTCTGAATGAGGTTGTATTTCGAAGGTTCTATCAACGCCCGTAACGATGACGGAAGAATAATGAAAAACGGTCTTTTAAAGCTGGTCCTGTTCGGCGGGATAATAAGTTTGGGCGGTTGCTCCAGCGTGATGTCACATACTGGCGGCAAGGAAGGAACCTATCCTGGAACGCGCGCCAGCGCGCAGATGCTCGGGGATAGCGACGCAAACTGGGGCACGAAATCGCTGGTGGCGTTGGATATGCCGCTCACGGCGGTCATGGACACGCTGCTGCTGCCGTGGGATATGTTCCGTACCGACAGTTCGGTGAAATCGCGCGTGGAAAAGAGCGAGGAAGAGACGCTGGCGACCAATTCCGTGATCCCGCCAGCGCGGATGCCAACCCCCTGATTTAGCGCGCCGTTTCGGTTACCCAGAGCTGGCGGTAACCGTCCACCTCCTCCATCCAGGCAAGCTGTTTGCCGTCTGGCGAAAAGACGATCGCATCGGCCGATGGCGGATGGGCATGCTCATCGGTCAAAAAGTCGATTTCCCCGTTATGCGCGTCACAGATCGCGATGCGGTTTTCCAGCACAAAGCCCAGCCATTTTCCTGAGGGATGCCAGTTAAACGCCGACTGGATATCGGAGCGGTTGTGGGTCAACTGCCGCAGCCCGTCCCCCCGCGTCGAAATGAGCCACATTTGCACCACGCCAGCCTCATCGCGCATCAGAAAAGCGATATCCGTTGCCGACGGATTGGCGCGTACCCAATGGCGGGGCGTAGCCACCAGCCCTGGATAACGGCGTTGGTGGGTAAACGTTAAGCGACGCTGAACAACGCCGGCAGGAGGCGCCGGCATCGTGGTTTGCGTTCCTGCCAGCGGCGCATCGCCCGCTTGCTTCCAGCCCCGTTCGCTCTCCGGCAGTTCGACAATAAACAGCTCCGGCACTTTGTCGCCATTTATCGCCAGCGTATCGCCAATAAACGCCAGCGCCCCGTTGCCTACCCATCCCTCTTCATAGGCGCGATTAATCTCGTCGCTGCCCGGCGCCGGGGTTGGCGTTGTACGGCTGACCAGCACGCTCCAGTGGCTGCCGCCGTATTCACGTGGATGATCGCCACGCGGTACTACCGGGCCATAGGGAACCGCCACGCCAACGTTGCGCAAATCCAGCGCCGGATCGCGTTCATGCAGCACGTGATCGTTATAGGTAAAGCTGACAAATTCACCGTTCGGACTGAAAACATGCACATGACTGCCGCCGCGCAGCGCGCCGGGAGTATAGGGAGCGGTAATATCCATCGCATCCAGGTTGTGGGTTTCTCCCTGGTACGTCACCACGCCGCGACGATGGTGGAAATCGTAATGCCAGCCCTCGTCAGGGTTTTCCGGGCCGTGGATGAAGACATATTTATCTACCGATGGATGAACGGTCACCACGCCAACGTATGCGCCTTGCCCGGCACGGTAGAGGATCTCAACGTCTCCCGTATCGACATTCACCCGCTCGATGGTTTCGCCGGTAAAGGAAGCGCCAGAAGGGCGAACGTCAAAGACCAGCCAGCGGCTGTCTGCCGTCCAGGTGCGAGTGTTGGTCAGCTGATGATGACGGGGAGCAAAGGTGACTTGTTTCATAAACATACCCTGATGCAAGACTTTCGCATCAGGGTATCGTATCGGAAAGAATTAGCCTACGCGTTTGACATCCCCCACCAGCAGGATGTAAGAAAGCGCGCCAATCAGCGCAATAACGGAAATATAAACCAGCGCAGGCGCAAAACCATAGTCCTGGGCCAGATAACCCACCACCAGCGGAACGGTGATACCGCCCAGCCCGCCGACGAAATTAAACATACCGCCGGTCAGCCCGATAAGCCGCATCGGCGCAAGCGACGATACCAGCGACCAGGTAATGGAAGCGAAGCCGTTGCCGAAGAAGGCCAGCGCCATCAGGATCATAATCCACACCGGATCGTTGGTGTAGTTCGCCCCCATAATGCAGGTCGAGATCAGCAGCCCGCAGATAATTGGCGTTTTACGCGCGGCGCCTAACGAGAAGCCTTTTCGGACCAGCCTGTCCGCCAGCCAGCCGGAGAGCAGCACGCCAACAAAGGCGGCAAGGAACGGCACCGTTGTCATAAAGCCCGCTTTCAGCGCCGTAATCCCCTTTTCCTGGGTCAGATAGTTAGGGAACCAGGTCAGGAAGAACCACAGCGTGGAGGTTACGGCAAACTGCCCGAGGTAAACGCCGATTAGTTTGCGATGGAATACCAGCTTCCAGTCGGCTTTGGTCAGCGGCTGCCGCGCCTCTTTTTTAACGGGCGCATCGCCGTCCACCAGGCCACCGCCGTCGCGAATATAATCCAGTTCGGCTTTGCTGATACTTTTTGTCAGACGCGGCGGCTGATAAACCTTAAACCAAATTAAAGACCATATTATCCCGATAGCGCCGGTAACGATAAATACCCAGTGCCAGCTCAGCATTTCCTGGATCCAGATTAATAGCGGGGTCAGGAATGCCAGCCCGACAAACTGTCCTGAAGTGTAAAAACCGACGGCTGATGCGCGCTCGTGCTCCGGAAACCAGCTGGTCACCATGCGATTATTAGTGGGAAAAGCCGGGGCTTCAAAGATCCCGGTAATCGCGCGCAGACCAATCAACGACATCAGTCCCGTGGCAAATCCCTGCAGTAGCGTCGCCACTGACCAGCCAAAAATAGCGATAAAGTAGGTTAGTCGCGATCCCACGCGGTCAAGGAACCAACCGCCGGGGATCTGGCAAAGCGTATACAGCCACGCGAAGGCGGAAAATACATATCCCATTTCCGCTTTGGTAATACCAAACTCTTCCTGAATATGCGCCGATGCCACGGCAAGGTTGGCGCGATCAACATAACAAATCACCACGGTAATAAAGATCATAATCAGCGTCAAATAACGACGACGCCCGGGTTTTGCAGCTGTAACTGAAATATCCATCGCAATCTGTCTCCAGATTTTGGGCATAGCGAAGCCGCTCACCATGCCCGGTAATTTACAGAGGGTTTATTTAAATTTTTTATGAATAACTTAACCGTAATGCGCTAAATAATTTGTGCTGGGGAAAGGCGGCAAATTTTCGCATTCCCAGGAGCATACATTAGTATGTGACTGGGATAAGAAAATGCAGCCAACGCATCAGCAGCGCAAAGTATGACGCGCATTTACCATTCCGCGACGCTACCATCCTCATGCCGCCACAACGGATTACGCCAGTCCGGCGCATTTTGACTTAATTCAATTACCCGCGCTTCATCGATCTCTACGCCAAGCCCTGGCTTCATTAATGGTTTAAAGAAGCCGCCTTCCATATTGAAGTCTTCTTTATTTTTTACAAAGTCGAGTAATTCCGCGCCCTTGTTATAGTGAATACCCATACTTTGTTCCTGGAAGACGGCGTTATAGGAGACAAAATCGACGTGCAGACAGGCGGCAAGCGCAATGGGTCCCAGCGGGCAGTGCGGCGCCAACGCCACGTCATAGGCCTCAGCCATTCCAGCGATTTTATAGCACTCGGTAATACCGCCGGCGTGCGACAGGTCGGGTTGCAGAATAGCCAGCCCACCGGCTTCCAGCACGCGTTTAAACTCGAAGCGCGAGAACATGCGTTCGCCCGCCGCAATAGGAATCGAGGTTTGCGCCGCCAGCCGCGGATAGTATTCTGCCTGCTCGGCAAGAACCGGCTCTTCAATAAATAGCGGGCGATATTGCTCCAGCTCTTTGATAAGTACCTTCGCCATCGGCGCGCTCACGCGACCGTGGAAATCGAGACCAAATTCAATTTCATTGCCGAACGCTTCGCGAATTTGCGCCACGGTATTCACCGCAGCGTCCACCGCACGAGAATTATCGATCAGCCCCAGCTCCTCGCAGCCATTTAATTTAAAGGTATCAAAACCAATTCCGCGCAACTTTTTGATACCGTCAATCACTTCTGCCGGCCGATCGCCGCCAACCCAGCTGTAGGCTTTGATTTTGTCACGTACCAGGCCCCCCATCAGCTGCCAGACCGGGGCATTCAGCACTTTGCCTTTAATATCCCACAGGGCCTGGTCGATACCGGCGATGGCGCTCATTAAAATCGGGCCGCCGCGATAAAAGCCCGCGCGGTACATCACCTGCCACAGGTCGTTAATCTGCGCCGGATCCTGGCCTATCAGATAATCGCCGAGCTCATGCACCGCAGCCTCCACGGTGCGCGCGCGCCCTTCAATCACGGGCTCGCCCCAGCCAATCACGCCTTCGTCGGTTTCAATTTTTAAAAACATCCAGCGCGGGGGTAAACGATACGTGGTGAGTTTGGTTATTTTCATTGCACTGCCTCTCGATACGCTTTAACAAATGCTGCCGCCTGCCGTGCGGTACGCTCTACGGATTGCCCGGCGCGATAGAGATCGCTGCCCAGCCCGGCACCGGTACAACCGGCTTTTAGCCACTGCGCCAGGTTCTCCGGCGTCACGCCGCCCACGGCGAAAACGGGCACCTCCGGCGGCAAAACGGCTTTTAGCGCTTTGATGTAGTCAGGGCCAAAAGCCGAGGAAGGGAATACTTTTAAAGCCTGTGCGCCAGCATCCAGCGCGGTAAAAGCTTCCGTCGCCGTCGCGCATCCGGGACAAACGGTCATGCCGAAGCTCACCGCGCGGCGAATCACCTCTGGCTGAATATTGGGCGTAACGATAAGCCTGCAGCCCATTTCGGCAAGCCTGTCCACACGTTCAGGCTTAAGTACGGTGCCCGCGCCTATCAGCGCTCTGTCGCCATAAGCCTCAACAACGGCGGAAATGCTTTTTTCCCACTGCGGAGAATTGAGCGGGATTTCAACGGCGTCGAAGCCAGCATCAATGACGGCGCCGACATGTTCCAGCGCCTCTTCCGGCGTAATGCCGCGCAGAATAGCGATAAGCGGTAGTTTAGTTTGCCACTGCATGGGCGATGCTCCTTATTCCGGTCTGAAATGCGGTGTCGCCTGACACCACGGTCGTCTGACGGCCAATAGCGCCAAGCGCCTGCTGATAGCGGTCTGCCAGCGCCTCTCCGGCAACGAGGGTGACCTGGCGATCGTGGAAATGGGCGCTCATGGTGGCGACTTCCGCGCCAATCAGCAGGCCGGAGAGAAATTCGCTCACCTGTTCGCGCGGCAGTGAGCCCAGCACGTGCGCAGCGCGTACCTCAAAAAGCTGCGGCAGGATGTCTGGCGAATGCAGGCCGCGCTCAAGCCCGGCGTTAAACGCGTCAGGAGCTGAGACCTGCTCCGGTAACCCGGCGCCGACCAGCGAGTGGCGCAGCAGCAGGTGGTGGAGTTCGCCGGTCATCACCGTGCGAAAGTCGCTAATTTGTTGGCGGTCAGCCTGCACCCATTTGCAGTGGGTGCCGGGCATAACGTAGACGGAGGAAGGAGCTATTGCCCGCGCGCCGAGGAGCTGAGTCTCTTCGCCGCGCATCACATTATGGTTATCGTCGCGAGAGACGCTGAGTCCGGGAATAATCCAGACCTGGTCGCTAACAGCGGTTAATTGTTCGCCAATGGCGGAAAAATGGACGGGAACTGGCAGGTAGGGCGCCGCCTTCCAGCCGACATTACTGCCGACCATTCCCGCCATCACTACCGGGGTAGCGCTGTCGCGCCAGCCCGCGGTTATTTCGCTAAACACCGCTGCGGGGGAGTGTCCGTTCAGGCGCGTGACGCCTGCTTCCGATTGCCTGCTCTCCAGACACTGCTCGCCCTGATAAAGCCAGGCGCGCAGGTTTGTCGATCCCCAGTCAATTGCGATGTAGCGAGATGTCATGTGATTTCCTTTAACCTTCGTGTCGAGCTGGCGATCATGGTGAGCGCCGCCTGCTCCGCCGCTTCGCTGTCCTGATGCCGGATGGCGTCAAACAGCGCCTTATGTTCCTGGAGCGTTTTCGGCATGTTGGCCTCATCGCCCATCCAGGTCCTTTCAAATACCGCCCGCTGTAGCGAGCTGATCGCCACGTTGAGCTGTTGCAGTACCGGGTTATGTACCGACTGCAGCACCGCCTCGTGGTAGCGAATATCCGCTTCGTTAAACGCTTCCCTGTCCTGGTTGTTGGCGATCATGTCGTTGAGCGCTTCTTCTATTTGCGCCAGGTCGCTCGATGTTGCGCGCTCTGCCGCCCAGCGGGCTATCGCCGGTTCAACCAGATTACGTACCTCGCTCATCGCGCTAATCAGCCGCGGGTCGTAATCGCTCTCCAGCACCCACTGTAAAACGTCGGTGTCGAGATAATTCCACTGGTTGCGCGAGGCAACGAATGCGCCGCGATAGCGCTTCATTTCAATCAGTCGCCTGGCCATCAATGACCGGAACACTTCGCGAATGATATTGCGCGAGGTAGCAAACTCCTCACACAGCTCGGCTTCCGCGGGCAGCGCAGAGCCGGGAACGTATTTACCGCTGACAATCTGCTTGCCCAGCGTGATGACGATGCGATCGGTTTTATTGAGAGTCATGGAGAGTCCTTGTGCTCTGGATGTACCTCTCTACTTTACCGCGACAGGCGGATTTGACCGCAACTTTGTAGTACTAACGTGATACCACTCGTCATCGCCATGGGCACAATGTAGTACAATACAAACATGTTGTACTACAATTTAGATCACAAAAACGACAATCAGGCATGAAGATTTTCTGGCGGGGTAAACTCAGGGTATAAAAAAACCCGCGATAAACGCGGGTTTTTCAGAAAACGATTTTTAGTTTAAGACATATTTTTCAATAGCATATGCCACACCGTCTTCCAGATTGGATTTGGTGATAAAGTTTGCCGCTTCTTTGACGGCAGGGATCGCGTTGTCCATCGCCACGCCGACGCCTGCATATTCGATCATTGCAATGTCATTTTCCTGATCGCCAATCGCCATCACCTCTTCCGGCTTGATACCCAGCGTATCGGCCAGCGATTTCACGCCGGTGCCTTTAGTGACGCGTTTATCAAGGATTTCCAGGAAGTAGGGCGCGCTTTTCAGCACGGTGTATTTCTCTTTCACTTCAGCCGGGATGCGGGCGATAGCCTGGTCCAGAATGGCCGGTTCATCGATCATCATCACTTTCAACAGCTGGATGTTGGGATCCATATTTTCGGCTTCGCAGAAGACCAGCGGGATTGTCGCCACGTAGGATTCATGCACCGTGTAATAGCTTACATCGCGGTTAGCGGTATACAGGGTATTACGATCCAGCGCGTGGAAGTGGGAGCCGACATCACGGGCCAGCTGTTCCAGATAGCGATAGTCGTCGTAGCCCAGCGCGGTTTGCGCAACGGTACTGCCGTCGCTTGCCTTCTGTACTAAAGCGCCGTTGTAGGTGATGCAGTAATCTCCCGGCTGCTCCATATGCAGTTCTTTCAGGTAGCTGTGCACGCCTGCGTAAGGTCGTCCGGTGGTTAACACCACGTTGACGCCGCGTTCGCGGGCTGCGGCAATCGCGGTTTTCACCGCAGGAGAGATGGTATGGTCAGGCAGCAGCAGCGTGCCGTCCATATCAATTGCGATTAGTTTAATAGCCATGAAATCCCCGGGTAAGATGAGTCCTTACTCATGCTAACGCGATTAAGCCTACAAAAACAGAGCTACATTACGCAGCGGAACACCCTCTTTTAGGCAGAACCCGGGGACCGGGATCTTACTCGCGGGTCAGAACGATTTTACCAAACGCCCCGCGATCGAGATGTTCAAGCGCCTGTTCAAGCTGGTTAAAACGGTAACGGTGTTCAATCACCGGTTTTAACCCGGTCACGTCAACGGCGCGGACGAAATCTTCCAGCGCACGACGGTGCCCGACACCAATACCCTGAATCACCGGGGATTTCAGCAACAGTTCGCCAGCCGGTAGCGAGATTTCACTCCCGGCCAGCACGCCAATGACCGATATGCGACCATGAACCGCAACGGCGCGCAGGGAATGTCGCAGATTCTCCCCGCCAACGGTTTCAATAATATGATCGATGCCGCGATCGGCGGTCAGTTCGTAAATTCCTTCCGTCCAATCACTTTTGAGCCGGTTTATCCCATGATCGGCGCCAAGTTGTTTAGCCCGCGCCAGTTTTTCATCACTTCCTGATGTGACAAAAACCTTTGCCCCCTGTGCTTTTGCAATTTGCAAAGCGAATATCGCCACACCGCCCGTCCCCTGTACCAGCACCGATTGCCCGGCGTGTAAATGACCGCGTTCCACCAGCGCGAACCATGCGGTAAGCCCTGCACAAGGGAGCGTGCTGGCTTCTGCATCATCAAGGGTTTCCGGTGCAGCCACCAGCCAGTTTTCATTCACAACCACGTACTCAGCCAGCATGCCCTGGAAGTACCCGCCGGTGGTTTTATAAGGCAAAGTGCGGGCATCTGACGCTGGTCTACCGTCGATCCACTCCGGGAAAAAGGTGGAGATCACCCGAGCGCCGGGTTTGAAACGCGTGACGCCCTCGCCCGTGCTCTCCACCACGCCCGCCATATCAGACGCCGGCGTAAACGGGAAGGAAAGCGCAATAGGCATGGTGCCTTCAATGACCATCTTATCGCGATAGTTGAGCGCAACGGCATTCACCCGCACGCGGACTTCACCCGGGCCCGGCTGCGGAACAGGCGCCTGAATAAGATTGAGGTTCTCACGCCCGAGGGCGTCCATAGACCAGCGTTGCATTGTCTGCGTCATTTTTCACTCCTGCCATCAAATAAGCTTGAAGTGACAGTTTACCGTTGACCATGGGTAACCAGTGGCGATAAGTTTTCCCTCTATTGGTGACTTAAAAGATACAATCCATGACCGATACGCTGAAGGATATTCCGGTTTTTGTGGCCGCCGTTGAGGCGGGAAGTTTTTCTCAGGCCGCAATTCGTTTGCATTTGTCGCGCTCGGCGGTAGGAAAGAGTATCGCTCGGCTTGAAGAGCGGTTGGGGGTACGTCTGTTTCAACGTACGACCCGCAGCCAAAGCCTGACCGACAACGGCGCCCTTTTTTATGAACGTTGTCAGCGCGCGCTGGAGGAAATTCGTGGAGCAGAGTCGCTGCTGGAAACAGGGAAACAGCAGGTTAGTGGCCGCCTGCGCGTGGCCATGCCGGTGCTGTTTGGTCGCCAGTGCGTGGCCCCACTGCTGATCGAGCTTGCGCAGGAACACCCAGGTCTCGAGCTGGAGATGTCATTCAGCGATCGCGTGGTGGATCTCGTCGAGGAAGGGTTTGATATGGCGGTGCGTAACGGCCCCCTTCAGGACAGCAGCGTTCTGGTCGCCAGAAAGCTGGGAGAACACCGCATGGTGCTGTGCGCCGCGCCGGATTACCTGCTGAAGAAGGGTCTGCCACAAAGCGTTGATGATTTACCCCACCATGCGGCCATTAACTATCTGCAAGCAGGCAGAGTGCTATCCTGGCAGCTGATGGATAAAGAAGGAGTCTCGCACACCTTTACTCCCCGTTCATCGCTCAATATGGATGATTTGCAGGCAATCTGCGACGCTGCGCTGGCCGGCCACGGCATTGCATGGCTGCCCTGCTGGATGGCCAGCAAAGAAATTCATCAGGGAAAACTCGTCCCGCTTTTAAAGCAGGCGCCGGATGTGCGCTTCGACGTTCATGCGGTCTGGCAACAGACGCCGCATCTACCGCTGAGGGTGAGAATTGCCGTCGATATGCTCGCCAGCCGTTTACCGTCCGTGATGTCGCTGGATATGCCTGCGCCCACAAAAAAGCCGCGCTAAATGCGCGGCCTGAGTAGGGCTGTAGACGACGATTAAATATCGATGTTCGCCGCTTTGAGGGCGTTCTCTTCGATAAAGGCGCGACGCGGTTCAACGGCGTCACCCATCAGGGTGGTGAACAGCTGGTCAGCGGCAATCGCATCCTTCACGGTCACGCGCAGCATGCGGCGGCTATCCGGGTCCATAGTGGTTTCCCACAGCTGGTCCGGGTTCATCTCGCCAAGACCTTTATAGCGCTGGATAGAGAGGCCGCGGCGCGACTCTTTCACCAGCCAGTCCAGCGCCTGTTCAAAGCTGGCAACCGGCTGACGGCGCTCGCCGCGCTCAATAAAGGCATCCTCTTCAATCAGACCGCGCAGCGTTTCGCCCAGCGCGCAGATACGGTGGTATTCCGGCCCGGTGACAAACTCATGATCCAGCGGATAATCGGTATCCACGCCGTGGGTACGCACGCGAACGATCGGCTCAAACTGCTGCAGCTCGGCGTTCTCGCGGACATCAAATTTCCACTGGCTGCCGTGCTGCTCTTTCTCATTCAGCTCGCTCACCAGGGCGTTGATCCAGCGCGTCACGGTCTGCTCATTCGCCAGGTCGGCCTCTGCGAGCGTCGGCTGATAGATAAGCTCTTTGAGCAGCGCTTTAGGATAACGACGTTCCATACGCGTAATCATTTTCTGCGTGGCGTTATACTCGGCAACCAGTCTCTCCAGCGGCTCTCCGGCCAGGGCCGGCGCGTTGGCGTTGGTGTGCAGCGTTGCGCCATCCAGCGCGATGGAGATTTGGTACTGATCCATCGCCTCATCGTCTTTAATATACTGTTCTTGCTTGCCTTTCTTCACTTTGTACAGCGGCGGCTGGGCAATATAGACGTGGCCGCGCTCAACGATTTCCGGCATCTGACGGTAGAAGAAGGTCAACAGCAGCGTACGAATGTGCGAGCCGTCGACGTCCGCATCGGTCATGATGATGATGCTGTGGTAGCGCAGTTTGTCCGGGTTGTACTCGTCGCGACCAATGCCGCAGCCCAGCGCGGTAATCAGCGTCGCCACTTCCTGCGAAGCGAGCATTTTGTCAAAGCGCGCTTTCTCAACGTTGAGGATTTTCCCCTTCAGCGGCAGAATCGCCTGGTTCTTACGGTTACGCCCCTGCTTAGCAGAGCCGCCCGCAGAGTCCCCTTCCACTAAGTACAGTTCAGAGTGTGCCGGGTCGCGTTCCTGGCAATCCGCCAGTTTGCCCGGCAGGCCAGCCAGGTCCAGCGCGCCTTTACGGCGGGTCATTTCACGCGCGCGGCGCGCGGCTTCACGCGCACGGGCGGCATCGATGATTTTGCCCACTACGATTTTGGCGTCAGACGGGTTTTCCAGCAGGTACTCGTTCAGCAGTTCGTTCATCTGCTGTTCGACCGCCGATTTCACCTCAGAGGAGACCAGCTTGTCTTTGGTCTGCGAGGAGAATTTCGGATCCGGCACCTTCACGGAAACCACGGCAATCAGGCCTTCACGGGCGTCGTCGCCGGTAGCGCTGACTTTCGCTTTTTTGCTGTAGCCTTCTTTATCCATATAGGCGTTCAGGGTACGCGTCATCGCCGCACGGAAGCCCGCCAGGTGAGTACCGCCGTCGCGCTGCGGGATATTGTTGGTAAAGCAGTAGATATTTTCCTGGAACCCGTCGTTCCACTGCAGCGCAACTTCAACGCCGATACCGTCTTTTTCAGTGGAGAAATAGAAAATATTCGGGTGGATCGGCGTTTTGTTTTTGTTCAGATATTCCACAAAGGCTTTGATACCGCCTTCGTAGTGGAAATGATCTTCTTTGCCGTCGCGCTTGTCGCGCAGGCGAATCGACACCCCGGAGTTCAGGAACGACAGCTCGCGCAGGCGTTTTGCCAGAATCTCGTATTCGAATTCGACAACGTTGGTAAAGGTTTCGTAGCTCGGCCAGAAGCGCACCATGGTACCGGTTTTTTCGGTTTCGCCGGTAACCGCCAGCGGAGCCTGCGGCACGCCGTGGGCATAAACCTGACGGTGAATTTTGTTATCGCGCTGAATAACCAGCTCCAGCTTCTGCGACAGGGCGTTAACAACGGAAACGCCTACGCCGTGCAGACCGCCGGAAACTTTATAGGAGTTATCATCGAATTTACCGCCTGCGTGCAGAACGGTCATGATCACTTCCGCCGCCGACACGCCCTCTTCCGGGTGAATACCGGTTGGAATACCGCGGCCGTCATCCTGTACGGAGACGGAGTTATCGCTGTGGATCGTAACAACGATGTCTTTACAGTAACCTGCGAGCGCTTCGTCGATAGCGTTATCCACAACCTCGAATACCATGTGGTGCAGACCGGTGCCGTCATCCGTGTCGCCGATATACATACCCGGGCGCTTACGCACCGCATCCAGCCCTTTCAGGACTTTGATACTGGAGGAGTCATAAGAATTCGACATCAACGTTTCTCGCTCATTTAATCTTAGGTTAATCCGCTATTTTACCCTTTTCCACGGTAAACATCTTCGAATTTTCGTCCGACATGTCTATAACGTGTTCAGCGCTAATGGCGCTGACGAAAACCTGCGACTGCGTGGCTTTTAAACGGCTGGCCAGCAGCCCGCGCCGCGCGTCGTCGAGTTCCGAGGCAAAATCATCTATCAAGTACAGGCAGCGTCGCCCGCTCTCGCGGGTCAAAAACTCACCTTGCGCCAGCCGCAGGGCGCACATCAGCAGCTTAAGCTGCCCGCGCGACAATGTATCCTCTACCGGCGCGCCGTCGGCACGAATGCGGAAATCCGCTTTGTGCGGACCGTGCGCGGTATAGGTTAACATGCGATCGCGTTCGAAATTTCGTTCCAGCACCTCGGCATAATCCGTTTCTTTCTCCCAGCCGCGCTGGAAAGAAAAGGTGAGGGCGAACTCAGGTAAAAACTGCCGACAGGTATCCGCCATATCTTCGACAATAGCGGCGCTATATTCGGCGCGCCAGCGGCTGATTTGCTCCGCCAGCGGGATCAGCTCCAGATCCCATGGCCGCAGCTGGGCATAGCGACTCACCTGACGCAGCGCGGCGTTGCGCTGCTTCACCAGGCGCTTCAGGTTGCTCCAGGCGGTAAAGAATCCGGCTTCGTTGTGGAAGCATCCCCAATCAAGGAACGCTCTTCTGTATTTGGGGCCGCCGTTGAGTAAAGTAAACCCCTCTGGCGTAATCAGCTGCATCGGCATCAGAAGCGCCAGCTCCGCCACTTTATGGCCGTCAGTGCCGTCGATACGAACCTTGCTGTCGCCCTGCTTATCTTTCGTCAGGCCGATGGCGACTTCTCGCTCTTCGCCCTGCAGGCGACCGTGCAGAACAAATGACTCCTGCTCGTGACGAATCACGCGGCCAATCTGCAAGCTACGAAACGCCCGACCGTGGCCGAGCGTATAGATAGCTTCAAGCACGCTGGTTTTGCCGCTGCCGTTGGCGCCAACCAGGAAGTTAAAGCCGGGGGATAAGGCGAGATCCGCATTTTCAATATTGCGGAAGTCTTTGATTAGAAGTCGGGATAGCGACATATCAGCTCGTCATCATTCAAGGGGCGTAGGTGTCGCAGCCAGTTCGTCTACCGCCAGCGCGCAGAAAGCGGAGCGTACACGAAGTACGTGAGCATTTCGAGCACTGCCGGAAGGCGAAATGGCAAGTAAACCAGCCCCTTTGCAGATTCTACAATCGCATGGGCATGACGACGTAGGCTGCGGATTGCGAAGCCGCATCCTCAATCTGCACGCTCGAAACGGAATCCGTCAGGAGAATACGTACGTTCTCACACTTCAGTGCGTTCAGCACATCCAGTACATAGCTGACGTTAAAACCGATTTCCATTTCCGTACCGGCATAGGTAACGTCCAGAATTTCTTCCGCTTCTTCCTGCTCCGGGTTATTGGCGGTGATTTTCAGCTGATTTTCACTGACATACAGGCGCACGCCGCGGAATTTTTCGTTAGAAAGAATCGCCGCCCGGGCAAAGGCCTGCTTGAGAATATCGCAACCGGCGTCCAGATGCTTGTCCGGGTTCTTCGGCAGTACGCGGCGATAGTCAGGGAAGCGACCATCGACCAGCTTCGAAGTAAAGATAAAGTCGCCAACGTGAGCCCGGATGTTGTTGCTGCCGATCTGTACGCGCAGCGGCGTATCGCCGCCATCAAGCATACGCATCAGCTCAATCACGCCTTTACGCGGCACGATCACCGAATGATTGGGCAGGGACTCTTCCAGCGGCATAGAGCAGACCGCCAGGCGGTGGCCATCGGTCGCTACGGTGCGCAGTTCGCTGCCTTCG
Source organism: Klebsiella sp. HN106 (assembly GCF_051209435.1). Taxonomy (NCBI): domain Bacteria; kingdom Pseudomonadati; phylum Pseudomonadota; class Gammaproteobacteria; order Enterobacterales; family Enterobacteriaceae; genus Klebsiella; species Klebsiella sp. HN106. The sequence continues at coordinate 250,343 of NZ_JBLURD010000005.1, forward strand.
GTTTCAAACAGCATACCGTTTAAGTAATAGCGAACGTCCTGGTGAGCCATCGAAAACTGCGTCGCCTCAATCAGGCGCTTCATGGTCGCCTGCGGCAGGGTAAACTCAACTTCGCTCTGCCAGTCGTCAAGGTTAGGGAAATCCGCCGCCGGTAGCGTCGAGAGCGAGAAACGGCTACGCCCGGAACGCACCAGCATACGCTCGCCTTCCAGCTGTACCGCGATCTCCGCGCCTTCAGGCAGGCCGCGGCAGATATCAAAAAATTTACGCGCCGGAACGGTTGTTGCTCCCGCTTCGTGCGGCTGAATCAGCGCAACGCGCGCGACCATTTCCATTTCCAGATCGGTACCGGTCAGCGACAGCGCGCCATCGGTAACCTGAAGGAGCAGGTTGCCAAGAATCGGTAGCGTCGGACGACCACCTAAAGGACCACTCACCTGTTGCAGCGGTTTTAATAAATGTTCACGTTCTACGGTAAATTTCATAGCGTCACGAGGATAATGTTCTGATTAAATTGGAAAAATCTTCTTTGATATCGTGGCTTTCTTCACGCAACTGCTCAATCTTGCGGCAAGCGTGCAGGACGGTGGTATGGTCGCGACCGCCAAACGCATCGCCGATTTCCGGCAGACTATGGTTGGTCAGCTCTTTTGCCAGCGCCATCGCCATCTGGCGTGGGCGCGCCACCGAACGGGAGCGGCGTTTAGACAGCAGGTCCGCTACCTTAATTTTGTAATACTCCGCCACCGTCTTTTGAATATTGTCGATGGTGACCAGTTTTTCCTGTAAAGCCAACAGATCGCGCAGCGCTTCGCGGACGAAGTCGATAGTGATGGCCCGGCCGGTAAAGTTGGCATTGGCGATAACGCGGTTCAGCGCCCCTTCGAGCTCACGTACGTTAGAGCGCAGACGCTTGGCGATAAAGAACGCCACTTCGCCCGGCAGGCGGATGTCGTTTTCATCCGCTTTTTTCATCAGGATCGCCACGCGAGTTTCCAGCTCTGGCGGTTCGATCGCAACCGTCAGACCCCAGCCGAAGCGTGATTTCAGACGATCTTCAACCCCGTTGATCTCCTTCGGATAGCGATCCGAGGTCAGGATGATCTGCTGATTGCCTTCCAGCAGGGCGTTAAAGGTATGGAAAAACTCTTCCTGCGAGCGCTCTTTATTAGCAAAAAACTGGATATCATCGATCAGCAGGGCGTCAACGGAGCGGTAGTAGCGCTTAAATTCTTCAATGGCGTTGTTTTGCAGAGCTTTTACCATGTCCTGCACAAAGCGCTCGGAGTGCATGTAAACCACTTTTGCGTTGGGTTTACGCGCCACAATCCCGTTACCAACCGCGTGTAAAAGGTGAGTTTTACCCAGGCCGGTGCCGCCATAAAGAAACAGCGGGTTATACGCGCCGCCGGGGTTATCCGCTACCTGACGCGCCGCCGCGCGAGCCAGCTGGTTAGATTTACCCTCGACGAAGTTATCAAACGTATGTTTCACATTGACGTTGGAGCGATAGGTCGGTTCTGCCGGCGCCGGCACGTTATCCCAGCCTGGACGCACGATAGTCGGGGCAACGCGCGCCGTCTGAACCTGCTGCGCAGGGGCGACCGCGGCAACGCTTACCGCGCCTCTCTGCATCTGAACGGCAGGCTTCGCGCCGACTTCAAAGCGCAGCTGTGGGGCATCCGCACCGCAAAAATCATTGAGGAGTCCATTGATATTATTGAGGTATTTATCCCTTACCCAATCGAGCACAAAACGGTTTGGCGCATACAGTGCCAGCGTGTTATCGCTCAACTCCGCCTGCAAAGGGCGTATCCACATGCTGAATTCTGTGGCTGGTAACTCATCCTGCAATCGGGCAAGACACTGCTGCCAAAGCGAAAGTGACACGGCGGACTCCACTCGAACAAAAATCGATATATAAAGAGAAACTGAAACAATCGTGATTGTTGGCACACGTCGACAAGACCCTGCATAGCCGAAAAGCCCCTGCACAAAAGGGGTGACGTGCGAACCGCTATCTGCGGTTATTACCCGATGCGGATCTCTGGATCCCGATCGGGACCGGGGATCATAGCCTAAACTGAGAAAGAGATCTTGTATTTCTCAACAGATTCTTCCCGATTTATCCACAGGAAGGATCGAAGCTGGATAAGTGTAATCGATCCTGGCTGGAGTGAAGCACGATTTCAGCCGCATATTGGAAAAATTAATGAGCTACGCGGGTTTTGAGCCTAATCGATCTAACAAAGATCCTTTACGATCCTTGCGCTTTATCCACCAGGTCGTATAATCCCCCACCCGGCGCGTAATGCCCGTTTTCCGCAGCGCGCCATCGCCTGTTTTTTGTGCGGCAAGGTGCGAGAAATAAGGAAAGAGAATTGACTCCGGAGTGTACAATTATTACAATCCGGCCTCTTTAATCACCCACGCTGAGGCGTAGGCCGTTCGAAATTCGTTCGGATTTACGCGAAAGTCAGTGAAATTATTCAAGTTTAGGTAGAAATCGCCATGAAACGCACTTTTCAACCGTCTGTACTGAAGCGCAACCGTTCTCACGGCTTCCGTGCTCGTATGGCTACTAAAAATGGTCGTCAGGTTCTGGCACGTCGTCGTGCTAAAAGCCGCGCTCGTCTGACCGTTTCCAAGTAATAAAGCTAACCCTGAGTGGTTAAGCTCGCATTTCCCAGGGAGTTACGTTTGTTAACTCCCAGTCATTTCACTTTCGTCTTCCAGCAGCCATTACGGGCTGGCACGCCGCAAATCACCATCCTCGGCCGCCAAAATTCGCTGGGGCATCCCCGCATCGGTCTTACCGTCGCCAAAAAAAACGTTAAGCGTGCGCATGAACGCAATCGGATCAAACGTCTGACGCGTGAAAGCTTCCGTTTACGTCAACATGAACTCCCGCCAATGGATTTCGTGGTGGTGGCGAAGAAAGGGGTTGCCGACCTCGATAACCGTGCTCTCTCGGAAGCGTTGGAAAAATTATGGCGCCGCCACTGTCGCCTGGCTCGCGGGTCCTGATAGGCCTGATTCGGGTCTATCAGCGCCTGATTAGTCCGCTACTCGGGCCGCACTGCCGTTTCACGCCAACCTGTTCTCAATACGGAATTGAGGCATTGCGCAGGTTTGGATTGATAAAAGGCAGTTGGTTGACGGTGAAACGCGTATTAAAATGCCACCCTTTACACCCTGGTGGTGACGATCCCGTCCCGCCTGGACCATTTGATACCAGAGAACACTAACGATGGATTCGCAACGCAATCTTCTTATCATCGCTTTGTTGTTCGTGTCTTTCATGATCTGGCAAGCCTGGGAGCAGGATAACAATCCTCAGCCTCAGCAGCAGACCACGCAGACAACGACCACAGCAACGGGTAGCGCCGCCGACCAGGGCGTACCGGCCAGTGGCCAGGGGAAACTGATTACGGTAAAAACCGATGTGCTTGACCTGACCATCAACACCCGCGGTGGTGATGTTGAGCAGGCGCTGCTTCTGGATTATCCGAAAGAGCTGAAGTCAACTGAGCCATTCCAGCTTCTGGAAACTTCGCCGCAGTTTACCTATCAGGCGCAGAGCGGTTTAACCGGTCGTGATGGCCCGGACAATCCGGCAAACGGACCGCGTCCGTTGTATAACGTCGATAAAGATGCGTTTGTGCTGGCTGATGGCCAGAACGAAATCGTCATTCCGCTCACGTACACCGATAAAGCAGGCAACGTATTCACCAAAACCTTCACCCTGAAGCGCGGTGAATATGCGGTGAACGTCGGCTATAGCGTAGAGAACGCCAGCGAAAAACCGCTGGAAATCTCAACCTTTGGCCAGCTGAAGCAAACCGCCAACCTGCCGACGCATCGCGACACCCAGACCGGTGGCCTGACTACCATGCACACCTTCCGTGGCGCGGCGTACTCAACGTCTGAAACGAAGTACGAAAAATATAAATTCGATACTATCGTTGATAACGAAAACCTGAACGTCAGCACCAAAAACGGTTGGATTGCCATGCTGCAGCAGTACTTTACTACCGCATGGGTTCCGCAGAACAACGGCACTAACAACTTCTATACCGCGAACCTTGGCAACGGTCTTGTGGCTATCGGCTACAAATCTCAGCCGGTTCTGGTCCAGCCGGGTCAAACCGACAAGCTGGAAAGCACCCTGTGGGTCGGCCCGGCCATTCAGGACAAAATGGCCGCCGTTGCGCCGCATCTTGACCTGACCGTCGACTATGGCTGGCTGTGGTTTATCTCTCAGCCGCTGTTCAAGCTGCTGAAATGGATCCACAGCTATCTGGGCAACTGGGGCTTCTCCATCATCGTCATTACCTTTATCGTTCGTGGCATCATGTACCCGCTGACCAAAGCGCAGTACACCTCCATGGCGAAGATGCGTATGCTGCAGCCGAAGATTCAGGCAATGCGCGAGCGTCTGGGCGACGACAAGCAGCGTCAGAGCCAGGAGATGATGGCCCTGTATAAAGCGGAGAAGGTTAACCCACTGGGTGGCTGCTTCCCGCTGATTATCCAGATGCCAATCTTCCTTGCGCTGTACTACATGCTGAGCGCTTCGGTTGAACTGCGTCATGCGCCGTTTATCCTGTGGATCCACGACCTGTCTGCGCAAGACCCGTACTACATCCTGCCGATCATCATGGGCGCGACGATGTTCTTCATTCAGAAGATGTCTCCGACTACCGTGACCGACCCGATGCAGCAGAAGATCATGACCTTTATGCCGGTCATCTTTACGGTGTTCTTCCTGTGGTTCCCGTCTGGTCTGGTGGTTTACTATATCGTCAGCAACCTGGTCACCATTATTCAGCAGCAGCTGATTTACCGTGGTCTGGAGAAGCGTGGTCTGCATAGCCGCGAGAAGAAAAAATCCTGATACTCTTGAATTATTTTGAGTATTTACGGTAACGTTAATGCCAGAGAAGGCGGTCAATAGACCGCCTTTTTTACATCTACATAGAGAGTCACCATGAGCCATAACGACACTATCGTCGCCCAGGCAACCCCACCGGGACGCGGTGGTGTGGGCATCCTGCGCATCTCTGGCCTGAAGGCGCGCGACGTTGCGCAGGCGGTGCTGGGCAAGCTGCCGAAACCGCGCTATGCCGACTACCTGCCGTTTAAAGACAGCGACGGCAGCGCGCTGGATCAGGGTATTGCCCTGTGGTTCCCCGGCCCGAACTCCTTTACTGGTGAAGACGTGCTGGAGCTTCAGGGCCATGGCGGCCCTGTTATTCTCGACCTGCTTCTGAAACGTATTCTGACGCTTCCGGGTGTGCGCATCGCCAGGCCCGGCGAGTTCTCCGAGCGCGCGTTTTTGAACGATAAGCTCGATTTAGCCCAGGCCGAAGCGATTGCTGACCTGATCGACGCCAGCTCCGAGCAGGCGGCTCGTTCAGCGCTGAATTCGCTGCAGGGCGCATTCTCTACTCGCGTCAACCATCTGGTGGAAGCGCTGACTCACCTGCGCATCTACGTCGAAGCAGCCATTGATTTTCCGGACGAAGAGATCGACTTCCTCTCCGATGGTAAAATTGAAGCCCAGCTTAACGCGGTTATCGCCGATCTCGACGCCGTGCGCGCCGAGGCGCGCCAGGGCAGCCTGCTGCGCGAAGGGATGAAAGTGGTCATTGCCGGGCGGCCGAACGCCGGGAAATCAAGCCTGCTGAACGCGCTGGCGGGCCGGGAAGCGGCTATCGTCACCGATATTGCCGGAACCACCCGCGACGTTCTGCGCGAGCATATCCACATTGACGGTATGCCGCTGCACATCATTGATACCGCCGGCCTGCGCGATGCGAACGACGAGGTCGAGCGCATCGGCATCGAGCGTGCCTGGCAGGAGATTGAACAAGCCGACCGCGTACTGTTCATGGTCGACGGCACCACCACCGGTGCGACCGATCCGGCGGATATCTGGCCAGATTTTATCGCCCGTCTGCCGAAAAATTTGCCGATTACCGTGGTGCGCAACAAAGCGGATATTACCGGCGAAACGCTGGGGTTGAGCGAAGTAAATGACCACTCACTTGTCCGCCTTTCGGCGCGTACCGGCGAGGGCGTAGACGTGCTGCGCAATCATCTCAAGCAGAGCATGGGTTTTGAGACCAATATGGAAGGCGGCTTTCTGGCGCGCCGTCGCCACCTGCAGGCGCTGTCCGATGCCGCAGAGCATCTGCAGCAGGGTAAAGCGCAGCTGCTGGGCGCCTGGGCTGGCGAGCTGCTGGCGGAAGAGCTGCGCCTGGCCCAGCAGAACCTGAGCGAAATCACCGGTGAGTTTACCTCCGACGACCTGCTGGGGCGCATTTTCTCCAGTTTCTGTATTGGTAAGTAATCTCAGTTTGTGAGCATTGACTAACCCGCCTTAACGTCCTGTTAAAGCGGGTTTATTATTTTCCCTTTACGTCTTCACGGCATAGCGCTTTCTCTATTACCCTGATCGATACCCTCGCTTTACTCGTACCGGATACCACCATGTTGAGTGATTACACCCTGATTGATACCGTACCTTCTGCGGAAGACTTTTGCCGCCTGCGCATCATTTCTGGTATGTCCCCGCGCCCGCTGGAAGGCGCCCGCGCGGGTCTGCCGCATAGCTGCTACGGGGTGCATATCCTCTATGAGGGCGTGCCCGTTGGGATGGGGCGCATCGTCGGCGACGGCGCGCTGAACTTTGAAATCGTCGACGTCGCCGTTGATCCCGCTCATCAGGGAAAAGGGCTTGGTCGCCAGATCATGCAAAAAATTGTCGCCTGGCTGGATGAAAACGCGTTTAAAGGGGCATACGTCTCGCTGGTGGCGGATGTTCCCGAGCTGTACGCAAAATTTGGGTTTTCCAGCGTCAGGCCAGAAAGTGAAGGTATGGCAAAGATCTGGAAATAACGTCGCTGATAAAGAAGCATCCGGGGATGCGGTATCCCGCGGATGCCAGTCGATGCGCTTAACGATTAAATAAAATCGGCAGCGCGAAAAGCGTCCAGCGCGACGCGCTTTTGCTCGCTGGTCATCGGGCGCAGCGGGCGGCGCGGATCGCCGACGTCAATACCGTGCAGCTGCATCGCCAGCTTCCCGGCCGCAACGCCGCCGTACTGAACCAGGACGCGAATAATTGCGATAACCTTATCCATACAGGCAGCAACATCCTGATGGTCTCCCCGGTTAAAGCTGTCGATCAGACGATGATAGAGCGGCGCCGCATAGTTATAAGTACTGCCAACCGCGCCGACGGCGCCGCAGGCCAGGCCTGCCGGTAAAAACTCATCCACGCCGAACGGAATATCGAACTGGCGATTGTTGACGCGCAGGCAGCGCTGGAACTCATACATATCCGCGGAGTTAAACTTCATACCGGACAGGTTCGGGATTTTATCCGCTGCCGCGATCAGGAACTGCTCCATATCCAGGCTCAGACCCGACATGCCGGAGTGGTAGTAATAGAAGCCTTTTGACGGCGCGGCGGCGGCGATAATACGGCAATATTCCACCAGATCGTCGACGGTTGACGGTTTGAAGAAGCACGGTCCGATGACCGAGGTGGCAAAAATATCCAGGGTTTCAGCATGGCGGCTGAGCTCCAGCGCATCGGCGATGCTGAGAGCCCCGGTGTGTAGCGTAATGCTTAATTGTCCCCGGCTTGCCGCGACCCAGCGCTCGGCAATTTTTTTACGCTCTTCTACGGAACAGTGGATGCCTTCTCCGGTCGTCCCACAGACGTAAGCACCTTTAACGCCCTGCGCAATCAGATGCTCGGCAATCCGATCGATAACGGGGTAGTTGACTTCGCCGTTGGCATCAAAAGGCGTATGGGGGGCGGCAATAAGACCTGTTAACTTTGTCATGTAATCCTCGAATGGTGTTTTTCTTCTTAAATTAATTAATTTTGAAGTATTACTCCATCCTAGGGGCTAACGATGCCGGTTGCAACAGGTTACCGGCAGGGGGAAAAAACGGGAGTATCAGATTGTGACGAATCGCACTAAATTCGCTCTACTTGAGCATGGACAGAGCATCCATCGTTCGCAGTTTATTCGCGCGGGCGGCTTCCGGATCTCTCTGCACCAGCAGCGTATAAATGAGATCCAGAACGAAGAGCTGCGCCGTTTTAGTGCCGATAGAGTCACCCTGCAGGCGCCCCTGTCGGTTGCCGTTAATGAGCGTAATATCAGCGACTTTACTCAATGGCGATCCAAGGTTATGCGTTAAGGCGACGGTGGTGGCTCCAGCCTGCCTTGCCAGATCGAGGGCGTGCGCGGTTTCCGGCGAATGTCCGGAGTGGCTGATGCCGATGGCGACATCGCCAACCTTGAGCAGCGCGGCCTGCATATACATAAAGTGATTATTTGTTAAGGCATCGACGCGCAGCCCGATTCGCATCAGCTTATGCTTCATCTCCTCGGCGGTCAGTCCGGAAGCGCCAACGCCAAAGATATAGGCGCAATTACAAGTATGCAGCGCCTCCACGACCCGTTCCACCTGCTCCATATCCAGCAGATTTAGCGTTTCCGAAAGCACGGTCGAGATGGCGCCCTGGAGCTTCAGGCCGATGGTGTGCGCATCGTCGGTTTTCTGAATTTCAGCCTCCAGCAGCGTGCTGTTGTCATCGCTATCGTTCATGGCCAGCTCAATGGCCAGTTCCATTTTGAAGTTCTGAAAACCTTTATAGCCCAGCTGTCGACAGAAACGGATCACCGATGCTTCGCCCGCGTTCACTTCCTCTGAGAGATCGGCAATCGAAAGCTGAGTCACCTTATGCGGGGAAGCGATCACATACTGCGCGATGCTTTTCCCGACGCGGGTCATACTGCTTTGCATCGCCCCCAGGGTATCAAGTATTTTCCCGGCTTTGACCGGCGAAGTCGGAGTCGTCATCTCTTCCCTACTGTTTACGCGATTATCAGGCGCTCATGATGGAGGACAGTTCAGCGCCAGGCAATATGGTTTTTTAAAAAACGCCGTGGTGATGCGGCTATCCCCGGCGCGGCAAAAACATATTACGTCTCATCGCGTGAGTCAGATCGCCTTTTTTCATTCCCCCTCGCCTGTGACCATGATCTTGTTCACATATCTCATGCAAAGCCCTTGTGGTGTTTAACTTCTAAAAAATACATTAATTGGAGTTTAACTTCATTCGGGTGCGCGGCACCCTGCTTTTTTTTGGCCCTACAGCATAAAAACGTTGCTCATCACAGGAGAGCATATGAGTGAAATAATAAGTACCAAACCATGGTATAAGCACCTCAATAAGTCGCAGTGGCGGGCGTTTTCCGCAGCCTGGCTGGGCTATTTACTGGATGGTTTTGATTTCGTTTTAATTGCTCTGGTGCTCACCGAAGTACAAAGCGAATTCCAGCTCACCACGGTACAGGCGGCGAGTATTATCTCGGCGGCGTTTATCTCCCGCTGGTTCGGCGGTTTGCTGCTGGGGGCGATGGGTGACCGCTATGGCCGCCGCCTCGCGATGGTCAGCAGTATTATTCTTTTCTCCGTCGGTACGCTGGCCTGCGGCTTTGCGCCCGGATACACCTCCATGTTTATCGCCCGTATGGTGATTGGAATGGGAATGGCCGGAGAGTACGGCTCCAGCGCCACCTATGTGATTGAAAGCTGGCCAAAACACTTGCGAAATAAAGCCAGCGGCTTCCTGATTTCCGGCTTTTCCGTCGGCGCTGTCGTAGCGGCGCAGGTTTACAGTCTGGTGGTCCCCTTGTGGGGCTGGCGCGCGTTGTTCTTCCTCGGCATTCTGCCGATTATTTTCGCGCTGTGGCTGCGTAAAAATATTCCGGAAACGGAAGACTGGACAGAGCGCCAGACGAAAAAAACGCCGGTGCGGACGATGGTGGATATTCTCTATCGCGGTAAATATCGCGCCATGAATATGCTGATGACGCTGGCCGCAACGGCCGCGCTCTGGTTCTGCTTCGCCGGAAACCTGCACAATCCGCTCGTGGTGATTGCGCTGGCGCTCGTCTGCACCATCATTTTCATCAGCTTTATGGTACAGAGCAGCGGAAAACGTTGGCCGACCGGCGTGATGCTGATGGTTGTCGTTCTGTTCGCCTTTCTCTACTCCTGGCCTATCCAGGCGCTGTTGCCGACCTATCTGAAAACCGAGCTGGCATACGATCCGTCGACGGTCGCGAAGGTGCTCTTCTTTAGCGGATTCGGCGCAGCCGTCGGCTGCATCGTCGGCGGTTTCCTCGGCGACTGGCTGGGCACGCGAAAAGCCTACGTTTACAGCCTGCTGGCATCGCAGGTTCTGATTATTCCGGTCTTCGCCATCGGCGGCTCCAGCCTCTGGGGTCTGGGCATCCTTCTCTTCTTCCAGCAGATGCTGGGTCAGGGGATTGCCGGGATCTTACCGAAATTGATCGGCGGCTACTTCGACACCGACCAGCGCGCTGCCGGTCTGGGTTTCACCTATAACGTAGGCGCCCTGGGCGGGGCGGCTGCGCCGGTCCTCGGCGCGCTGGTCGCACAGCACATGCATCTGGGTACGGCGCTGGGGTCGCTCTCCTTCGGACTGACGTTTGTGGTGATCCTGCTGATTGGTCTGGATATGCCGTCCCGAGTACAGCGCTGGATTCGCCCGGAAGCACTACGTACCCATGACGCTATTGATGGTAAACCGTTCAGCGGCGCACTGGTTGGTCACGACAAAGCGAACGCTCCGCTTTGCGATAAACACTAAATTCATGCGCCCGGCTCTGTCGGGCGCAAACGGAAGTAAGGGATAGTGCTATGTCTTTATTTGATGATTTGGATAGTAACGTTAAGCAATTGGGTGGCCTCATTGTCTCCTGCCAGCCGGTACCGGGTAGCCCGTTAGATAAACCTGAAATCGTCGCGGCTATGGCGCTGGCGGCGGTCAATACGGGGGCGGTCGCAGTACGAATTGAAGGCCTTAACAACCTGAAGGCGACCCGCGAGCTGATTTCAGTACCGATTATTGGCATCATCAAGCGCGATCTGCCGGACTCGCCGGTGCGCATTACGCCATTTCTGGAAGATGTAGACGCGCTGGCGCAGGCGGGGGCGGATATTATCGCCTTCGACGGTACGGATCGCCCGCGTCCGGTTGGCGTTAAAGCAATGATTGACCGAATTCATCAGCGTGGCTGCGCGGCGATGGCAGACTGCTCCAGCCTGGAGGACGGGACTGAGTGCCACAATCTTGGCGCAGACATTATCGGGACAACGATGTCCGGGTATACCACGGATGCGGTACCTACCGAACCGGATTTCCCGCTAGTGCAGGCGCTGAGCGCCAAAGGATACCGGGTCATTGCCGAAGGCCGATTTAACTCCCCGGCGCTGGCGGCGCAGGCGATAAAGCACGGCGCATGGGCGGTGACCGTCGGCTCAGCGATTACGCGTCTGGAACACATCTGCCAGTGGTACCGCGATGCGCTGACTGAGGCTGCGCTATGACCACGCTGGCAATTGATATCGGCGGCACCAAGCTGGCCGCCGCACTGGTCGATACTCAGCATCGCGTGCTGGAAAAACAGACGCTGTCAACGCCAGCCAGCAAAACGCCGGCGGCGCTAACGGAAGCGTTACGCGAGCTGGTTGCGCCTTTCGCAGGCCGGCCCCGGCAGGTAGCGGTCGCCTCCACGGGCATTATTGGTCACGGCGTTCTGACGGCGTTAAACCCGGATAACCTGGGCGGGCTGGCGCAGTTTCCTCTTAGGGACACGCTGGCGCAGCTAACGGGGCTGCCGTGCCTGGCGGTGAACGATGCGCAGGCGGCAGCCTGGGCCGAATATCACGCTCTGGCTGTCGATGCGAGCGAGATGGTCTTCATCACCATCTCTACCGGCGTGGGCGGCGGTATCGTCTGCCACGGTAAGCTCTTGTCCGGCAAGGAGGGGCTGGCCGGACATATCGGCCATACGCTGGCTGACCCGCACGGCCCGCGCTGCGGCTGCGGGCGTATTGGCTGCGTGGAGGCTATTGCATCCGGAAGGGGGATCGCCGCGCTGGCAACTGACGATCTGCAGGGAATGACGGCCAAAACCATTTTTGCTCTTTCGCAGAGCGGCCATTCCCAGGCGACATCCTTAGTTCACCGTTCGGCGCAAACCATCGCCCGGCTGATTGCCGACATGAAGGCCAGCTATAACTGCCAGTATGCCGTCCTGGGCGGCAGTATCGGGCTGGCGCCCGGCTATATTCCTCTGGTTGAAAGATATCTGGCGCAGGAGCCTGCGGTATATCACACCCCTATTGTAGCCGCACACTATCAGCATGATGCCGGGCTGATTGGCGCGGCGTTGTTAGCAGAGGACAAAGCATTATGATTATCGGCGATATCCATCACCCGGAATGCGCAGGACTATCACCCGTTCTGCTTGAGGCTGTGAGGCTGGCCGTTAAGGCCCAGCCGCAGCAGTGTGAACCCGGGCGTTATGATTTACAGGGCGATGATATTTATATGAACGTCATGCGCTTCGCTACGCAGCCGGCGGAAAGTAAAAAAGCGGAGCTGCACGAAAAATTTATTGATATTCAGATCCTGCTGGAAGGCGAAGAAACAATCCATTATGGCGTGGTCGATAGCGCCCGGGAGTGCGAAACATGGCACCACGAGGAGGACTACCGGCTATGTTCAACCATTGCCGACCAGCAGCAGGTAGTGCTGAAGCCCGGTATGTTTGCCATTTTCTTGCCGGGCGAGCCGCATAAGCCAGGCGTGCAGGGCGCAGAGAGCGTTGAGATAAAAAAAACGGTGATTAAAGTTAATCACACGCTGCTGGCCTGACAAGCCTCCGCCGCCCGCCAGACCCGCTGGCGGGACGGTATCCCCTGAATCAAACCCACCATACCGATTTATACGGGCATGAAAAGTGTCTCTTGCGTCTCCCGTTTCCTCTCAGGAAAACATTGTTGTCCAAATGGCAACTCGTACTACCGCACGAACCCCACTATGCTTTACGGCAATCTTATGTGAGGGGTTCTATGGCACGCTTTCTTATCTGCAGTTTTGCGCTGGTTCTGCTTTATCCATCCGGCATCGATATGTATCTGGTCGGCCTGCCGCGCATTGCGCAGGATCTGGGGGCCAGTGAAGCGCAGCTGCACATCGCCTTTTCAGTTTACCTGGCAGGAATGGCCGCGGCGATGCTGTTTGCTGGCCGTATAGCCGACAAATCCGGCCGGAAGCCGGTGGCGATTTTCGGCGCCGTCGTTTTCCTGCTGGCCTCTCTTCTTTGCTCGCAGGCGCAGGGCAGCGCCCATTTCCTGGCCGGGCGTTTTATTCAGGGTATTGGCGCGGGCAGCTGCTACGTGGTCGCCTTTGCGGTATTGCGCGATACCCTGGACGATCGCCGCCGGGCAAAAGTGCTTTCTCTACTTAACGGTATTACCTGCATTATTCCGGTTCTGGCCCCGGTAATCGGTCATCTGATTATGCTGAAATTCCCCTGGCAGAGCCTGTTCTATACCATGAGCGGCATGGGGGCTCTGGTGGGATTGCTGTCGATATTTGTGTTGCGGGAAACGCGACCAACATCCGTTCCGCACGCGGCAAAGCAGCAAAATATCGTCCCGGAGTCGCTGCTCAATCGCTTTTTCCTCAGCCGAATCGTGATGACTACTCTGAGCGTGACGGCTATTCTGACCTACGTTAACGTCTCACCGGTGCTGATGATGGAGGTGATGGGCTTCGATCGCGGTACCTATTCCATGACCATGGCGCTTATGGCGCTCGTGAGCATGGTGGTTTCATTTTCGACGCCGTTTGCTCTGACGCTATTTAAACCCCGCACGCTCATGCTGACCTCACAGGCGCTGTTCTTTAGCGCGGGCGTGCTGCTGAGTCTGTCCACCAGCCAGACGGTGACGATGCTGGGGCTGGGACTGATTTGCGCAGGGTTCTCCGCAGGCTTTGGCGTGGCGATGAGTCAGGCCCTCGGGCCATTCACCCTGCGCGCTGGCGTAGCGAGTTCAGTTTTAGGGATAGCTCAGGTTTGCGGCTCTTCTCTGTGGATTTGGCTGGCGGCCATCATCGGACTCAGCGCGATGAATATGCTGATCGGGATACTTATTGCCTGTAGCATAGTGAGCATTGTTCTGATTATGGTCGCCTCTCCGGCGCGGGCCGCGCAACGCTATGAAGAAACCCCTGTCGAGTCTCGATCTTAATCTGCTGCTCTGCCTGCAGCTCTTAACTCAGGAGCTCAGCGTCACCCGCACGGCGAAACGGATGAACGTCTCGCCGTCAGCGGTAAGCAAATCGCTGGCCAAGCTGCGCGCCTGGTTTGACGATCCGCTGTTTGTCAAAACGCCTCTGGGGCTATCGCCCACGCCGCTGATGAGCAGTATGGAGCAGGATCTGGCGGACTGGATGCAGATGGGCAATCAGATCCTTGATAAGCCTCATCACACTATGCCCAGCGGGCTAAAGTTTGAGCTGGCGGCAGAGTCGCCGCTGCTGATGATCCTCCTCAATACGCTTTCGCAGCGGATTTACCAGCGCTATCCTCAGGCGCTGATCCGCCTGCGTAACTGGGATTACGATTCGCTGGATGCGATTATTCGCGGTGAAGTCGATATCGGATTTTGCGGCAGGGAAACACATCCTCGCTCCCGGGAGCAGCTTAGCCTGCTGCCCTGGTATATTGATTTTGAAATCCTGTTTACCGATCTCCCGCAGGTATGGCTGCGCGCCGATCATCCCGCGCTGAGCGAAGAGTGGAATCTGGACACGTTCTTGCGCTATCCGCACATTAATATTTGCTGGGAACAAAGCGACACCTGGGCGCTGGACGATGTCCTGCAGGATCTGGGACATAAACGCACCGTGGCGCTGACCGTTCCGGGTTTTGAGCAGTCGTTATTTATGGCCGCTCAGCCCAATCATACGATGCTGGCCACCGCTCCGCGTTACTGCCAGCGTTACAATCAGCAGCACCACCTGCCGCTGGTTTGCTTACCTCTGCCGCTGGAACCGTCGCAGCTGGAGAAAATACGCGTCCCCTTTACCCTTCTTTGGCATAAGCGCAACAGTTATAACCCGAAGATCGTCTGGCTACGGGAAACGCTCAGGCAGCTCTACGCCGAACCGCTATAGCTCCCGGTTTGCCCCCCTTTGCGCAATAAATTGTAAAATTCACGCAATTTCCCTTTTCAAGAGATGATTTCCACATTAAAACCTGGTAATTCTGAGCGATAATATCATTTGCAGTTTTTATCATTGACCATTAATCACGGAGCGAAGAATGGCAACGCATTTTGCAAGAGGGATACTCAACACCCGGGAGCCGCTATCCACACGCCTGTCAGCGGCCTGTCATCAATCCGCCAGACGCCTGCCTGAGTACCGACAAAGCCGATATCGCGCATCCCGGTCACTCCTCGCAGAACTCCTCTTTATGTTGTACGGCATCAGTGAACTCCCCGAAATTATTGACGAAGAGAATGGAAAACCGGCTTTTCGCGACGAACATCTCCCGCGTTTCTCCATCTCCTATGCCGGAAATATCGTCGGCGTTGCCTTAACCACCGAAGGCGATTGCGGCCTGGATATGGAATTGCCGCACGCTTCCCGCGCGTTACAGGCATCGCACGATACGGAACGTTACGTATTTAACAGTAATGAGCGAATATGGATTAGCAATCAGCACGATCCTGACGAAGCGCGCGCGCAGCTTGATGCGTTACGCAAAAGCGTGATGAAGCTGACCGGCGAAACCGCCTTGAACCTGCAGCTTCTCCCGGGCTCCGGACGGTTGCGGACAAGCGGGACGCAGTCAATCGAAGCCGTCTGCGACGCCGAAACGGTGCTAGTCTGGTCTATTGCCGCCAGCCCGGATATTGGCCAGCTAAAAGTCTGGGAATATAACGCGAAAGAGGGTTGGCGCAGCCTGCCTGACGCGCAGGCCCGTGCTAAAGAACCATCCGCCCGGCTGATGCGCTTCACCAGTTTACCGGTAGAAAAAGCCTTCTCCCTCAACTGACCGGTGTTCCCGGCCATCATGATGCAAAGGAGCAATCATGTCTGATACGTTGAAAGTTGTTACGTTACTCGGAAGTCTGCGCAAAGGCTCTTTTAATGCCATGGTCGCACGTACCCTGCCCGGCATCGCGCCCGCGGGTATGGAAGTTTCCGCGTTACCGTCCATTGGCGATATTCCTCTCTATGATGCCGACGTGCAGCAGGAAGAGGGTTTCCCACAAAGCGTTCAGGATATCGCGCAGCAAATTCGTGAGGCGGATGGCGTGGTTATCGTTACGCCGGAATATAACTACTCGGTGCCCGGCGGCCTGAAAAACGCCATCGACTGGCTGTCTCGTCTCCCGGAACAACCGCTATCCGGCAAGCCGGTTCTGATCCAGACCAGCTCTATGGGGGCCATTGGCGGCGCGCGCTGCCAGTATCATCTGCGTCAGATTCTGGTATTCCTCGACGCGATGGTGATGAATAAGCCCGAGTTTATGGGCGGCGTGATTCAGAATAAAGTGGATCCGCAGGAGGGGAAAGTTGTCGATCAGGGCACGCTCGATCATCTGACCGGGCAGCTTAGCGCTTTTGCCGAGTATATTCAGCGAGTTAAGGCCTGAATAAAAAGGGATGTCACCCCGCCCCTCTCCCTCGCGGAGAGGGTGTAAATGCTAAAGCCCTTTTCACAGAAAAGGGCTTACTGTTTATTTCGCGTCAATAAACACAATCTTCAGCACGAACAGCAGTGAAACTACAATAACGCACGGGCTGAGATCGCGCAGCCGGCCGGTGCCAATCTTCATCACGCAATAAGAGATAAAGCCTAAGGCAATACCTTCTGTAATGGAGAAGCTAAACGGCATCATCACGGCGGTAATAAACGCAGGAACGGATTCGGTTAAATCATCCCACTTCACGCGCGCCAGGCTGGACGTCATCAGGACGCCAACGTAAATCAGCGCGCCGGCTGCGGCATAAGGAGGGACCATGCCCGCCAGCGGCGACAGGAAGATCACCAGCAGGAACAAAATGCCCACCACCACGGCGGTTAAGCCGGTACGGCCGCCCACGGAAACCCCAGAGGAAGATTCAATATAGGCAGTGACGGAAGAGGTACCGATAAAAGACCCCGCAACGGAGGATACGCTATCGACAAACAGCGCCTGCTTCATACGCGGGAACTTGCCCTTAGCATCGGCCAGGCCGGCCTTGTCGGTTACGCCGATCAGGGTGCCGGAGGAGTCGAACAGGTTCACCAGCATAAACGAGAAGATAACTCCTGCCAGGCCAAGATTCAGCGAACCTGCCAGGTCAACATGGCCAATGACCGTCGTTACGCTCGGCGGCATGGAAACGATGCCGCTGTAGTGAACGTCACCCAGCATCCAGCCCAGCAAAGTGGTGACCACGATAGAAACCAGCACCGCCGCGTGGATGTTGCGGGAAGCCAGAATAGCAATAATAAAGAAGCCAAGAATACCCAACAGCACGCTATGAGACGTCAGGTTGCCAATACTCACCAGGGTTTCCGGGTTGGCGACGATAACGCCCGCGTTTTTCAGGCCCATCATACCGATAAACAGGCCGATACCGCTGGTGATACCAATGCGCAGGCTAACCGGAATATTCGCAATCATCCAGTAGCGCACGCGGAAAATCGTCAGCAGGAGCAGGCCAACGGCGCCCCAGAAAATCGCGCCCATCCCGACCTGCCAGGGCAAGCCCATCGCCTGTACCACGACAAAAGCAAAGAAGGCGTTTAGCCCCATCGCCGGCGCCAGGGCCACCGGAAGGTTAGCGAACAGCCCCATCATGATGCTACCGAATGCAGCAATCAGACAGGTTGTGACGAAAACGGCGCTGGTATCCATACCCGCCACGCCGAGGATCTGTGGGTTAACGAAAACGATGTACACCATCGTCAGAAAGGTGGTGAAACCTGCAATCGCTTCGGTGCGTGCCGTCGTGCCGTGTTCACGCAGTTTGAACACGCGCTCCAGCAGACCCTGGCCAGAAGACTGGCTGGTTTGTTGTTGACTCATTATCGGTTTCCGAACAAAGGAGGGAAAATTCGTCGCTATCCTATACCAAAATGCGACAATAAGGGCGGTTGTGAGATACTTTTTTTCATCGATTTTGCTTATACGGCAACGATTGCGTCTCACAAATCAGCAAGACGAAAACGTTAACTTATTAAAATGGAAACGACATGACCCAACCAGAAGCAGTATTTTTCGACTGTGACGGCACGCTGGTCGACAGCGAGGTGATCTGCTCCCGCGCCTACGTTCACATGTTCAGGGAATTCGGCATTACGCTGGATTTAGAGGAGATTTTTAAGCGCTTCAAGGGCGTAAAGCTGTACGAGATTATCGACACCATTAACGCGGAGTACGGCGTTAATCTGGATAAGGCGACCCTTGAGCCGGTGTACCGCGATGAAGTCGCCCGCCTGTTTGATAGCGAACTGGAAGTCATCTCTGGCGCCCAGGCGCTACTGGACGCGGTCAGCGTGCCGATGTGCGTGGTCTCCAACGGTCCGGTGAGCAAAATGCAGCACTCTCTGGGTAAAACCGGAATGCTGCACCATTTTCCCGAGCGTCTTTACAGCGGCTATGATATTCAGCGCTGGAAGCCCGATCCGGCCCTGATGCTGCATGCCGCAAAAGCGATGAACGTTAACGTCGAAAACTGCATTCTGGTTGATGATTCCAGCGCAGGCGCGCAGTCAGGGATTGCCGCCGGAATGGAGGTGTTCTACTTCTGCGCCGATCCGCATAATAAGCCGATCGACCATCCGAAGGTGACGACCTTTACCCGCCTGGAAGAGCTACCTGAACTATGGCAAGCGCGCGGCTGGAATATAACGCGATAAACCCGGAGCGTAGCGCTATCAGGACGCGTCCCGCCTGCGCTACGCTGAAAGTGGATTACGGTTGTCTCAATTCCGCAGCCGCCGCTTTATCAGCCACTATCACCAGGGATGGATGCAGTTTCAGCACTGATGCCGGAACCCGCTCGCTGACTTCGCCTTCAATCACCTCTTGTAGCGCCCGCGCCTTTGCGGCGCCGCTGACGATAAGCAGCAGGTTTTTCGCCGCCATAACGCTTTTCGGCCCCATCGTGACGTAGCTATCCGGCACCGCAGAGAAGTCGCCGCCCATTTCGCCGTGAGCGACAAGCCCCACCATATCTCCGACGATAGGGACTTCCACCGTCGCATCGTGGAAGCGCGTGGTATTCGGCAAGTTACCGCAAAAATGGCCGTCGGCGCCGAGGCCCATCACCATCAGATCGAGGCCCCCTTCTTCCTGTAATCGCTGGTCGTGATGCATAAAGTTTTCATGGCTGAGCTTGTGAATGTTCTCTTCCGGGATCTGAGCGGGAGTGAAAAACAGATTGCGCAAATTGGAAATGGTCACGCCTTCACGATCCTGTCCACGAAATGGGATCTCGTCAAAGTTGTAATAATGGACTTGAGAATAGAACGGTTTACCTTTAATCGCGGCCGTCAGATATTCATACATTTTTTTCGGCGTACTGCCTGCCGTCACCGCCAGATTCACCCTGCGCGGCGCGGTGATATAGCCCAGAACGTGATGGCTGGCGACCAGGCTCATCTCCGCATAATCTTCCGTCACGATTAATTTCATATTGTCTCCCTCAAGGTATTGAAGATAAGGAGCCAGCAAACTGGCCCCTTAATTTTATTTGAACAACTTCTGAACGAACTCGGCGTAGGCCGGGCGCCAGACGTCCATTTCATGGTTGAGGCCCGGATACTCATGGTAATCAAAGTTGATTTTCTGCTTCTCCAGCTCCGCTTTCAGGCCGGCGATATCTTTACCGGTGACCACGTCTTTCTCACCCACGACGACGGTAAAGTTACGCAGCTGCTTGTTGATCGCCTGCGGCTGGTTTAGCTGTGCTTCAACGCCGGCATCCGGTACCGTCGTTGTCGTTACGCCGCTGAAGGTTGCCAGCCAGCCGAAGCTCTCCAGATGGTTCATTCCGGAGACCAACGCCTGATAACCGCCCTGCGACAGCCCGGCAAGCGCCCGGCCATCCGCGTCTTTACGCACGTTAAAGCGCTCATCAATCAGCGGAATAATATCGTTCATCAGCTCTTTATCAGCCGCTTTCGCATTCAGCGGATAGAAGGTTTTACGCCGCTCCTGCGGCGGGAAGTTTTCCGCAACCGCTTCAGGAATATCGGTTTCGGTATCCGGCACCACTACCAGCATGGGCTTGATTTTGCCTTCCGCCAGCAGGTTATCCATGATTTGCGGGATACGTCCCTGATCGATAGCCGACAGGCCGCTGTCGCCAAAACCGTGATAGAAGTAGAGCACCGGCAGCGGCTCGCCGCTACCGGTATAGCCTGGCGGCGTCCACACGTAGGCGCGACGCTCAGAATTCAGGGCCTTTGAGTGATAGGTCAGGGTTCGTAGCTCGCCGTGAGCCACCGCGCGATCGTCAAGAATGCTGCCGGGAACCAGAATCAGGCTGGTATTCACCTGTCGCTGCGGTTTTTGATAGCGGCTACCGGTATCGACAGAACGGAATCCGTCGACATCGAAATAATATTCGTAAAGGTTCGGGGTCATCGTTTCGCTTTTCCATGTCCAGATCCCCTGCTCGTCTTTGGTCATATCATGGGAGACGAAGGTATCCGGCGTTGCCCCCGTTACCACGGATACCCGTTTTGCATCCGGGGCAAACAGGCGGAAGGTAATGCTCTTATCGCCGTTAACCTGGGTAATATACTGGCTGACCGGGATCGCCGCGCTCGGGGTGGCCGGGAATGGCGCGGCATGAGTGGTAAACGCAGCGCCTGCCAGCGCCAGAGCGAAGTAAATAGCATGTCGTTTCATCGATATTCCTCTTGAGAATTTGTCCTGACCGGAACCAGCCTTACCACCAGATTTCAGCCTGGGCGCCTACGGCAAACTGGTCGTTCTTACCGTCTTCAAAAATGCTGCGAGTATTGCTGTTGGCTGCCTTATCCAGGTCGATATCCTGCGCTTTAATATAAGTCGCATAGAAACGAATTTCCGGGCGGGAGGTCAGCATACTGGTATTCACTTTAAAGGTATGGAACAGGGTGGTTTTGTAGCCGGATTCGTTATATTTCTTGCCGGTGATATCTTTGTTCTGCTGCTTGAAATAGCCCAGCTCAACGCCGGTCTGGTTATATTTATCCCAAATCCAGGCCGGGCGCACGACGGCGCGAATAGACTCAAAATCAGAGTGCGCGCCGGTCTCGTAGCTGTAGACATCATTACCAAAAGAGTAAACGATGGCGTTCGCCAGAATGATGTCATCACTCAAATAGGTTTCTCCCTGAGAGGTCAAACGAACGGCGGTGCCGTTGGTGTGATCGCCATAGTATCTGCCGTTAAAGGTGGTATACGGGCTGGATCCCGCGTAGCGCGAGAAGCTGCTGGCGATGGAGTTATTTGCCAGCAGGAAGGAAAATTCGTTAAATCCGCCGTTATCAAACTTCTGCGTTAACGACGTTCCCGCCATCCAGGTATCTTTCCATTCATAATATCCATTATTACCTTCATTATATTTCTCAGATGAGCTCTGATTGGCCGCGACATAACGACCGCTGACCATCAGTGATGCTTTATCCCAAAGAGGGATCTCTTTATAACGAATATCAATAGTATTGGTGTTAATTTGCTGGCTTTTGGTCAACGTGCGGTTGTAGTCATCGACGTCCTCGCGCACCAGCGCGATATCAAATTTACCCGCGCCCACTTTCCAGTTTTCAAGACCAATGCCTGCTGCGGCATCGGTTCTCTGCGTTTTCCAGTCCAGCATCTGGATTTCAATTTTCGGCGCGCCGTGCTTACCCACCCAGAAATCCGCCTCCGGTGCGAATGGCAGGAAACCTTTGGTATTTACGTACATATCAGAGAACTGCATATAGTTCTCGCCGCCAGCGTTATCGCCAAACCAGCCGGAGGAATACTGCTGCCCGACGTTACCGTCAAGCATCACAATGACATCAACCCGCTTATTGTCTTCCTGATAGACCCGCTGCTTAAGCTGTAAATCAAACCAGCCAGAGTATTCATTACCGAAGCGACCGAGCGAGCCAATCGCCCAGGACTTTGGTGAACCATGAGATGCGGTCCCCCAGCCGGAACGGTAATAGCCGTTATAGCTGAAGCCAATTTCATCCTTCACAAACTTGCTGAAATCCTTCATTGTCATCGAGCTATAAATGGACTCGCCATTCGCCGCGGGCTGTTCGTTTTTCACCAGAACCGCGGCTGGTTTTTCTGCGCCGCCGGCCGGTGCGGGAGCGCTGGCAACCTGCGTAGAAGCACGTTGTGTGTTGGTGCCGGACTGCGTATTGGCGATCCAGATTTGATTTCTGGCTTTCTCTTCATCTTTATATTTTTTAAGTTCGGACTGCGTATCTTTAAGCGCCTTTTCCAGAAGCTCAAGGCGCTGTTCGACCGTTAGCGATTCCGCCAGAGCATGCGTCGAATAAGCGAGCGGCGCCATAATAAGTATGGCAGATGTAATCAGATTTTTTTTAAACATAAGTTCCCTTTATATAAACATGAGTGCAATTGAATATCGCGAAAAAATAACAACCTGCGTGAAGGCATGGTGTATTCTCAGACATCCTTGCATCGCATAAAAAAACCTGAAGAAAACTCCCTGTATAAAACAGAGGCGATTTTCTTCAGGTTTTGCCCGCACGGCGGTAACAATCCCATTCATTTACTGCGGGTGGATTATTTGGCAAAAAAAAACCTGACATCACCCGGTTAACGGTGATGTCAGGTTTTGCCTGCTTACGCAGTAACAATCCAGCGTATTTATTCGGGCCCTGTAACGACAAGTCACCCGATTAATGAACCACATTGTTACGCTATAAAAATCAAACCACAATTGGCGAAATTATTATTTGTGATGAAAATCGCATCAATTTTTGCGAATAAAAAAATAGCCACTGCATTAATCATAACTAATTCTGATATATCCTTATATCAGAATTAGTCTCTGTGATTCATTACTCTTTAGGATCTTTTCCCGCCAGCAGTTTATCCAGTTCGTCGCCGCCAACGTGACGGAAATCCTGACCTTTAACGAAGTAGAAAATATATTCGCAGATATTCTGGCAGCGGTCGCCAATACGCTCAATCGAGCGGGCGCAGAACAGCGCGGTCAGGACGCTGGGAATAGTGCGCGAATCTTCCATCATATAGGTCATCAGCTGGCGCACGATACCTTCATATTCCTGGTCGACTTTCTTATCTTCACGATAAATCCGCACCGCTTCATCAAGGTCCATACGGGCAAAAGCATCCAGCACATCGTGCAGCATCTGCACGGTATGGCGCCCCAGCGATTCCAGACTCACCAGCAGCGGCTGGTGCTGCTGGGAGAATTTTTCCAGCGCTGTGCGGCAGATTTTATCCGCAACGTCACCGATACGTTCCAGTTCGGCGATGGTTTTGATAATCGCCATCACCAGGCGCAGGTCGCTGGCGGTCGGCTGACGCTTGGCGATGATGCGCACGCAGGCTTCATCGATCGCCACTTCCATCATATTGACCTGCTTATCGCCGTCGATAACGCGCTTTGCCAGTTCGCTGTCCTGGTTATGCATCGCGGTGATAGCATCAGAAAGCTGCTGCTCCACCAGCCCACCCATGGTCATGACCTGGGTGCGGATGTACTCCAGTTCGGCATTGAACTGGCCGGAAATATGTTTATTAAGATTTAGGTTATCCATGGTATCTCCTGATTGCCCAATAGGTTAGAGCCTGAAAGCAGAAGGGCAATCAACCGTAGCGGCCAGTAATATAATCTTCAGTTTGCTTCTTAGCGGGTTTGGTAAACAGATCGTCCGTGTTGCTGAATTCAATCAGCTCGCCAAGATACATAAACGCCGTATGGTCGGAGCAACGCGCGGCCTGCTGCATGTTGTGGGTCACGATAACGACGGTGTAATCCTGTTTCAGTTCGGTGATCAGCTCTTCAATACGCCCGGTAGAGATCGGGTCCAGCGCCGAACAGGGCTCATCCAGCAGCAGCACTTCCGGACGAATAGCGATACCGCGCGCGATACACAGACGCTGCTGCTGACCGCCGGAGAGAGAATATCCGCTCTGATGCAGTTTATCTTTGGTTTCATTCCATAATGCGGCTTTGGTCAAAGCCCACTGCACTCGCTCGTCCATATCCGCGCGGGAGAGTTTCTCGAACAGACGCACGCCAAAGGCGATATTGTCATAGATAGACATCGGGAACGGCGTCGGCTTCTGGAATACCATGCCGACTTTGGCACGCAGCAGCGCGATATCCTGGGTATTGGTCAGAATATTATCGCCATCCAGCAGAATTTCACCTTCTGCACGCTGCTCCGGGTACAGCTCAAACATTTTGTTGAACGTACGCAGCAGCGTGGATTTACCGCAGCCTGACGGACCGATAAACGCCGTCACCTGGTTTTTTGTGATATCCAGGTTGATGTTTTTCAGGGCATGGAATTTTCCGTAGTAGAAGTTCAGGTTACGAACTGAAAGCTTACCCGGGGTCGTATTCACCATACTCATCTCGTTCTTTTCCTCGTTCGGCGCCGCGTTTCGCCGCGCCGCAAAAATTAACCGTGTTTATTCTTCGCGAAAATAACGCGCGCCAGAATGTTCAGCAGCAATACGCACAGGGTGATAATCAATACCCCGGCCCATGCCAGTTGCTGCCACTCCGCAAACGGACTCATGGCAAATTTGAAAATCGTTACCGGCAGGTTAGCGATCGGCTGCATCATGTCGGTGCTCCAGAACTGGTTGGAGAGCGCGGTGAACAGCAGCGGCGCCGTTTCCCCGGCGATACGGGCAATGGCCAGCAGGATACCGGTCATAATGCCGGAGACCGATGCTTTCAGGGTGATCGCAGAAATCATTCGCCACTTTGGCGTACCGAGCGCATAGGCCGCTTCGCGCAGGCTATCCGGCACCAGCTTCAGCATATTTTCAGTAGTACGAATCACGATAGGCACCTGCAGCAGCGCCAGCGCAATCACGCCCGCCCAGCCGGAAAAGTGCTGCATTTGCGCAACGACGATGGTGTATACAAACAGACCGACCACAATCGACGGCGCGGAAAGCAGGATGTCGTTAATAAAACGAATGACTTCAGCCAGCCAGGATTTACGGCCATATTCCGCCAGATAAATCCCCGCCAGAATGCCCAGAGGGGTACCGATAACCGTCGACCACAGGATCAACAATCCGCTACCTGCCAGGGCGTTCGCCAGACCGCCGCCCGCCGTATTAGGCGGCGGCGTCATTTCGGTAAACAGCGCCAGGCTCATGCCGTCGATGCCGCGAGTGACGGTGGACATCAGGATCCAGATAAGCCAGAACAGGCCAAACGCCATGGTCGCCATCGATAGCGTCAGGGCGAGGCGGTTTTTCATGCGGCGTTTCGCCTGCATTTTGCGACGGGATTCCGCCAGCTCTGCGGTGGTTTGTAATTCAATCGTCGCCATTAGCGTGCCCCCTCGTTCTTAGCCAGGCGCATGATCATAAACTTTGATGCGGCCAGAACAATAAAGGTGATAACGAACAGAATCAGACCCAGTTCCATCAAGGCTGCAACGTGCAGTCCGGTTTCCGCTTCGGCAAACTCATTCGCCAGCGCGGAGGTGATGCTGTTACCTGGCATATACAGCGAAGCGCTATCGAGCTGGTAGGTGTTGCCGATAATAAAGGTTACCGCCATGGTTTCCCCCAGCGCGCGCCCCAGTCCGAGCATCACCCCGCCAATCACGCCGTTTTTGGTAAAGGGCAGAACGATACGCCAGATAACTTCCCATGTTGTACAACCGATACCGTATGCGGACTCTTTCATCATTACCGGCGTCTGTTCAAAAACGTCACGCATAACGGCAGCGATGTAAGGAATGATCATGATGGCCAGAATGACGCCGGCCGCCAGAATGCCGATACCAAACGCCGGACCCGCAAAGAGCGCGCCAACGAACGGAATGGTCGACAAAACGTTGCCAACCGGCTCCTGAAAGTAAGTCGCAAACAGTGGAGCGAAAATAAACAGACCCCACATGCCGTAAACGATACTGGGGATGGCGGCCAGCAGTTCAATAGCGATACCCAGCGGGCGCTTCAGCCAGGCGGGTGAAAGTTCCGTCAGGAACAGCGCGATACCGAAGCTCACCGGTACGGCGATCAGCAGCGCGATAAATGAGGTGACCAGCGTCCCGTAAATGGGCACCAGGGCGCCGAAAATCTGGTTTGGCGCATCCCACTCTTTGGTCCACAGAAAGGCAAAGCCAAATTTCTCAATGCTTGGCCAGGACGAGATGATAAGGGAGACGATGATGCCGCCAAGCATCAATAGCACAATCAGCGCCGCCAGTTTTACCAGCACGCTGAAAATTATGTCACCCTTTTTCCCCGGAGGGTTAAATGCCGGCTTGGTTGCAGCCATACGTTACTCTTCAGTTTCGGGCCAGAAAAAATCGTAGTTTACTGATCTTTCTGGCAAAGGTAATGCCATACCCTAAATAATTCGAGCTGCAGGCAGGTAGCAAGCTTGTTCACCCTGGTCACATAGCGTATCTATGCTCCCGGGATGAACAAGCGCTGCCATCGTCCCTGTAACTCGACGTAAGACGGGTATTAGTACAGCGCTTTACCGCTGCTGTCCTTTACGTTGGTCTTCCATGCTGCGCGAACTTGCTCAACCACGCTATCCGGCAGGGTGGCATAATCCAGCGCATTAGCTTCTTTACCGCCGTTCTTATACGCCCAGTCGAAGAACTTCAGCACTTCAGCGGTTTGCTCTGGCTTGTTGGAAGCCTTGTGAACCAGGATGAAGGTGGTAGAAGTGATCGGCCAGGCATTGTCGCCTTTCTGGTTAGTCAGATCCTGTGCAAAGGATTTGCTCCAGTCGATTTCTTTCGCCGCGTTAGCGAAGTTGTCTTCCGTCGGGCTCACCGGCTTGCCATCGGCAGACAGCAGTTTGGTATAAGCAAGGTTGTTCTGTTTCGCGTAGGCATATTCTACGTAGCCGATTGAGCCCGGCAGACGCTGAACGAACGCGGCGATGCCGTCGTTGCCTTTACCGCCCAGCCCGGTCGGCCAGTTAACGGTTGAACCCGCGCCGACTTTAGATTTCCACTCTTCGTTCACCTTCGCCAGGTAGCTGGTGAAAACGAAGGAGGTGCCGGAGCCATCCGCACGGCGAACAACCGCGATGTTCTGAGAAGGCAGCTTCATACCTGGGTTGAGCTTAGCAATCGCTTCGTCATCCCATTTTTTGATTTTGCCCAGGTAGATATCACCCAGCGTTTTACCGTCAAGCACCAGCTCGCCTGATTTCACGCCAGGCAGGTTGATCGCCAGCACCACGCCGCCGATCACGGTCGGGAACTGGAACAGACCTTCCTGAGCCAGTTTGTCGTCAGCCAGAGGGGCATCAGAGGCACCGAAATCTACGGTGTTGGCCGTAATTTGTTTTACGCCGCCAGAGGAGCCGATACCCTGGTAATTGATTTTATTACCCGTTTCCTTGTTATAGGTATCTGCCCATTTGGCATACACCGGCGCGGGGAAAGTTGCGCCAGCGCCAGTCAGGCTTGCTGCTGCAAAAACAGAGAAAGCACTCATCGATAAGGTCGCGGCGACAACTGTTGCGACGGTGGTACGCATAACGTTCATAATGTCTCCTGCTGGATTCGTAAACCATTGTTTCGAAGCTATGGTGAGCAAAATAGGACAAACAGGTGACAGTAAAATGTACGAATTATTACAGTTTTATGACAAGCCAAAAGGCGGGATTTTACGATAAATAAAAACAATACAAATCATATTGTTAATAAAGATAATGAGGAAAATATTGCCGAAAAATTTTATTTTTATGACGGCAAAAAAGCGTCGCAAAAATGACAGACTGTCATAAAGCGGGTGGGATCTCGCCGTTCGCCGCAAATAAAAAGGGCTGCCGGATGGCAGCCCTGTCACGATGTAAAAACCGTTATTCCACGGTCACCGATTTCGCCAGGTTACGCGGCTGATCGACGTCAGTTCCTTTGATCAGCGCGACGTGATAAGCCAGCAGCTGCAGCGGTACAGTATAGAAGATTGGCGCGATCACCTCTTCAACGTGCGGCATCTCAATGATGTGCATATTATCGCTGCTGGTGAAACCCGCATCGCCGTCAGCAAAGACGTACAGCTGGCCGCCGCGGGCGCGAACCTCTTCAATGTTAGATTTCAGCTTTTCCAGCAGTTCGTTGTTCGGCGCGACCACAACCACCGGCATTTCTGCATCAATCAGCGCCAGCGGACCGTGCTTCAGCTCGCCAGCGGCATAGGCTTCCGCGTGAATATAGGAGATCTCTTTCAGCTTCAGCGCCCCTTCAAGGGCAATGGGGTACTGATCGCCACGTCCGAGGAACAGCGCGTGATGTTTATCAGAGAAATTCTCAGCCAGCGCCTCAATGCGCTTGTCCTGCGAGAGCACCTGCTCAATGCGGTTCGGCAGCGCCTGCAGGCCATGCACGATATCGTGTTCAATCGCGGCATCCTGGCCCTTAAGACGCGCCAGTTTCGCCACCAGCATCAGCAGAACGGTCAATTGCGTAGTGAAGGCTTTAGTCGAAGCGACGCCGATTTCCGTCCCGGCATTGGTCATCATCGCCAGATCGGACTCCCGCACCAGTGATGAACCCGGCACGTTACAAATCGCCAGCGAGCCCAGATAGCCCAGCTCTTTCGACAGGCGCAGACCTGCGAGGGTGTCCGCCGTTTCGCCGGACTGCGAGAGGGTGATCATCAGGCTGTTGCGACGCACGGCCGATTTACGATAGCGGAACTCAGAAGCGATTTCGACATCACACGGCACACCGGCCAGCGATTCAAACCAGTAACGGGAAACCATTCCTGAGTTGTAGGAGGTACCGCAGGCGATGATCTGAATATGCTCGACCTGAGACAGCAGCTCGTTAGCCTGCGGGCCCAGTTCGCTTAAATCAACTTCACCGTGGCTAATGCGCCCGGAGAGGGTATTTTTGATCGCGTTCGGCTGCTCGTAGATCTCTTTCTGCATATAGTGGCGATAGATACCTTTATCGCCTGCATCGTACTGCAGACTGGATTCAATATCCGGGCGCAGCACTTCGGCGCCGGATTTATCAAAGATAGTGACCGAACGACGGGTGACTTCCGCAATATCCCCCTCTTCGAGGAAGATAAAGCGGCGGGTAACCGGCAGGAGCGCCAGCTGATCGGAGGCAATGAAGTTTTCTCCCATCCCCAGGCCAATAACCAGCGGGCTGCCCGAACGAGCGGCCAGCAGCGTACCCGGATCGCGGGAATCCATAATCACGGTACCGTAAGCGCCGCGAAGCTGCGGGATAGTCCGCAGAACAGCATCACGCAGGGTGCCGCCTTGTTCCAGCTCCCAGTGAACCAGATGCGCAATAACTTCGGTGTCAGTCTCGGAGGCGAAAACGTAGCCCCGCGACTGCAACAGCTCGCGCAGCGGCTCATGGTTCTCGATAATTCCGTTATGCACGACCACAATATGGTCAGAAACATGCGGATGCGCGTTGCCTTCAGAGGGTTCGCCGTGCGTCGCCCAGCGGGTATGGGCAATTCCCGTCCCACCGTGCAACGGATGTTCCTCCAACGCCTGGGCCAGCATCTGGACTTTCCCAAGGCGACGAACGCGGTTCATATGACCTTCGTTATCGACGACTGCCAGACCGGCGGAGTCATAACCGCGGTATTCCAGACGACGTAAACCTTCGAGAAGGATTTCAGCAATATCACGCTGCGCGACTGCGCCAACAATTCCACACATAGTTTTTCATTCCGATTTTGGCTGTATGCCATACGTTGTCGGTCAACCTGTTTACCCGTTTTTCCGGGCGCCCCGAGCCTTGTAGAGAGTGGGGTTATTTTTATGGGCACTGCCGTGGGGGGAGGATTATTTTATCCCCTCACCCCGCTCTTTCCCCCAAAAGGGCGAAAGAGAAAAGCGTTACTTCTTCTTCACCGGGCGCTGCCAGCCCTGTTTATGAACCTGCGGCACGCGGCTTAAAACTAACTCATCGTCGGCAACGTTGCGCGTTACCGTCGTTCCTGCAGCAATGGTGACTCCCTTGCCGATGGTCACGGGAGCGACCAGCTGGCTGTCCGAACCAACAAACACGTCATCGCCGATCACCGTTTTATGTTTATTTGCGCCATCATAGTTACAGGTGATGGTGCCGGCGCCGATATTGACGTTATCGCCAATCTCAGCGTCTCCGAGGTAGGAAAGATGCCCGGCTTTCGTGCCTCTCCCCAGACGCGCCTTTTTAATTTCGACAAAGTTGCCGACGTGCGCGCCTTCCAGGAGCTCCGCGCCAGGGCGCAGCCGTGCGAATGGCCCGATAGTACAGGCGGCCTCAAGATGAGCATCTTCCACTACGGTATAAGGACTGATCTCGCAGTCATCGCCAATGGTACTATTCTTGATCACGCAGCCGGAGCCGATCTTCACCCGATTGCCCAGAACAACATGCCCCTCGAGAATAACGTTAGTATCTATTTCGACATCGCGCCCGTGTTTCAGCACGCCGCGCAGGTCAAAACGCGCCGGATCGCGAAGCATTACGCCTGCGAGCAGAAGTGCCTCCGCCTTTTCAGACTGCCAGACGCGTTCCAGGCGGGATAGCTGCAGCCGGTTATTCACGCCTTCCACTTCGCTTAGGCGCTGAGGATGGACTGCCGCGATTTCGCGACCTTCGGCATAGGCCATGGCGATAATATCGGTAATGTAATATTCGCCCTGCACGTTGTTATTGGTCAGCTTAGCCAGCCAGCGTTTGAGATCCGCCCCGTTGGCGACCAGAATTCCGGTATTAATTTCCTGAATCCGACGCTGCTCTTCGCTGGCGTCTTTATGCTCAACAATGCCGGTTACCGCACCGTTATGGCGCGTAATGCGGCCATAGCCGGTCGGATCGTCCAGCTTCACCGTCAGCAAACCGATGCCGCCCTGCGGTTTCGCTTCTCGCAGGCGCTTTAATGTTTCGACGGAAATCAACGGTACATCGCCGTACAGCATGAGGATATCTTCATCATCTTTGAAGAACGGCGCCGCCTGCTGCATGGCGTGGCCGGTACCCAGCTGTTCAGCCTGTAAGATCCAATTTAGCTTATCTTCGTGCAGCGTCTGGCGAAGGAGATCGCCGCCGTGCCCGTAGACCAAATGGACAGCGGAAGCACCTAATTCTTTAGCCGTATCAATGACATGCTGAACCATTGGCTTGCCGGCCAGCGAATGCAGCACCTTGGGAAGATCGGAATACATGCGGGTACCCTTGCCTGCGGCAAGAATCACCACGCTCATCGGACTGTTTGACATACGCATCCTGACTGCTGTTAGAACGAAAAGTAAAAGCCTTTCACGTTGAAATATCTACATATTTTTCATCATGAAACGAGACGGAGATAAAACGCGCAGGCTTCACGCAATACATCATTTTAGGGGGCTATTTTTAGTCAGCGCAAACCCGTTTCGCGCAAAAAAATCATTTTTATGAGGGGGTGGCCAGGCTATCCCTCTGCTTTTGCTGTTTTTTTGGCGGGTAAATAAAGAAAACCCATAAAATAAAACGCAGTTTTAATATTCATTAATTGTGACGTGATAAATAGAAACGCCATTTCATTTTCCTGATAATGCCGATTAATAATTACCCAGGAGAAAAGAATGAATAACAAAATACCTTTGGCATTAACCCTTTGCAGTACGATGATCGCGCTACCGCTGCAGGCCAACGAAGGCCCTCAGTGGCGCGCTATCGCCTTCGGGCAATCCACGGACAGCAATTTTTCCTCGAATGTTCTGCCTGAAAAGATTGGCGTCAATGATGTCACTATCGCCGGTAAAAAACTGACGCCGCAGGACGTCGCCGATCTCAGCCAACCCATTACTATTGAAAGCCGGGGAGGTAAAATTGCCAACTCCCACGACGGACTGACCTTCTTTTATACCCAACTTCCGACCAGCCAGAATTTTATCCTGCAGGCAACGGTGACCGTCAATCAGTTTGGCCCGGAAAATGGCGCTCGCCCGGCAGCACAGGAAGGGGCAGGACTGCTGGTGCGCGATGTAATAGGAGTTCCGCGTCAACAGCCGCTGAAGGTCGGTTATGAAGAGTTCCCGGCGGCGTCCAATATGGTGATGAACGCCATTATGACGCAGGATAAAAAAGATCACTCGCATATTAAGCTGCAGGCTATCAGCCGGGAAGGGATAACCCAACCGTGGGGCAATGCGGGGGCATCAATAAAGCGTCAGAGTTATAAAGAAAAAATCGATATACAGCAAACGCCGACGTTCCAGCTCAGGCTGGAACGCACCAACGACGGGTTTATTACTTCCTGGGCAGCGACGGGCAGTGAAAAATGGGTAAGCCAGCAGGTTCCTCACGCCGATCTGATTGCTCAACAGGATAAAGAACATTACTACGTCGGTTTTTTTGCTTCTCGTAACGCTAAAATCACCGTCAGCAACGCCTCGCTCACCACGTCAGCGGCAAATACTGTTCCCTCTGCGCCGTACATCGCTAAAAGCTGGCCGCCGGTCATGCAAATTGCCTCGGGAACAAAAAGCCAGGACAAAAAGTACATCCTACAGGCGCGTACCAATAGTGACGGGCGCATCACCGTTCGCCAGGATGAAGTGGTGATCGGGCAGGATAAAGCCGTGAAAGCCGGTGAGATGTTTACCCAGCCTGCCGTTCTGAAAGATAAAAGCACGTTCGAAGTTACCTTTACGCCGACCACCAGCGCAAAAACGCTGACCCAGACGCTGACGGTGGAACAGAGTGCCAATATCACAGGCAATACGCTCTATGCTGCACCTGAGGGGCAAGCGCAGGCCAAAGGCACGGCAGAGTCGCCGTTGGATTTAGCCTCCGCCGTCGAGCTCGTACCCGCTGGCGGGGAAATTATATTAGCCGCCGGAGACTACCCGCAAACCGTCATCCCTCTGAGCGCCAGCGGCCTGAAAGACAAAACCAAGACCCTGAAAGCCGCCGGTAAAGCGGTAATACACGGGCTACTGCTGGATGCCAGCTACTGGCATATCGTTGGAGTAGATATTACGGATAAGAGCCTGCGCATACAGGGTAGCCATAACCTGATTGAGAACGTCACCGCTTATCGTAACGATGATACCGGCATTCAAATTTCCTCACCGGCGGATGTAGGACGCCCGCTGTGGGCCAGCTATAACCGGGTGGTGAATTCAGAATCCTTTAGCAACGAAGATCCGGGAAAAATAAACGCCGATGGCTTCGCCGTAAAAATGCGCGTAGGAGAGGGGAACCGACTGGAAGGCTGTTACTCGCACGATAACATCGACGATGGTTTCGATCTGTTTAATAAGATTGAGGACGGTGCAAACGGCGTTGTGGTGATAGAGAACTCTATTGCCCGCAATAATACCAGCAACGGTTTTAAGCTCGGCGGGGAAGGGCAGCCGGTTGCTCATGAGGTACGTAACAGCATCGCCATCGGGAACCATCTCGACGGTTTCACCGACAACTTCAATCCCGGCAAGCTGGTAGTGGTCAACAACGTCGCGGTGGATAACCAGCGCTTTAACTACCTGTTCCGCCCAAGCCCATACGGCGCACCGGAAACCCAGGGCACGTTCAGCGAGAACCTTTCCTTACGTAGCCAGCCGGGGAAATATGACGATGCCGTTGTCGGGAATATCGACGATAGCAACTACTTTATCCACGGTGGTAAAAGCATCAACGCTAAAGGAAAAAGCATTAACAGCGCCGATTACCAGACTCTGGCGCTGCCTGACCCGCTAATACGTGAGGCTGACGGCAGCTTCAATACCGGTAATTTCCTCAGCCGTAATTAACCCCGCTATACGTGAAAAACATAAAGGTCGCCCTGGGGCGACCTTTTCACTTTCTGTCTGTTTCACACCGCATGTGTTGTCGTTTTAGTTAGCGGTACAGCGCAAAAACAGCCTGGAAAGTTGACTTCTTAGTGGTTGAACGTACCGAAGGTTACGTTCATAGCACTGAAGAAAGCGACGATTTTATTAAGCAGTTTCATGATCTCTTCCTGGATAGTGATTACATTTTATGATGCATTTTTTGTGACTCACATCACAAAACAAAGTCTACGCTGCATTCTCCAAACGATCAACAAAAACGAGACATTCATCACAAATTTTTTAAACCATCTTTTTAGTTTTGTTATTTCTGAAACGAAGCCATAAAAAAAGCCAGCCTGGAAACCAGACTGGCTTTTTAACTTTCAAGCCGGTGTTACATCGCTTTTTTGGTCAACTCGATAACGCGCAGTTTAGCGATCGCTTTGGCCAGTTCCGCGGACGCCTGAGCATAATCCACGTCACCATGAGAGCTCTTAATGTGCTCTTCAGCCTTACGTTTCGCTTCCAGGGCTCGCGCTTCGTCGAGATCCTGGCCACGAATTGCCGTATCAGCCAGAACGGTCGTGCTACCCGGCTGCACTTCAAGAATGCCGCCTGACAGGTAGATAAATTCTTCGTGACCGTGCTGCTTAACGATGCGAATCATACCAGGCTTAATGGCGGTGAGCAGCGGCGCGTGCCCCGGGTAAATACCCAGTTCACCTTCGCTACCCGTTACCTGGATTTTCTCGACCAGACCAGAGAACATTTGTTTCTCTGCGCTGACGACGTCCAGGTGGTAAGTCATTGCCATATCACCCTCCGATTAAGGCGTTAAAGTTTTTTGGCTTTTTCCACGGCTTCGTCGATAGAACCGACCATGTAGAACGCCTGCTCCGGCAGGTGATCGTATTCGCCTTCCATGATGCCTTTAAAGCCACGGATGGTGTCTTTCAGGGAGACGTATTTGCCCGGAGAACCGGTAAATACTTCTGCCACGAAGAACGGCTGGGACAGGAAGCGCTGAATCTTACGTGCGCGAGCTACCACCAGTTTATCTTCTTCAGACAGTTCATCCATACCCAGGATGGCGATAATGTCTTTCAGTTCCTGATAACGCTGCAGGATGGACTGAACGCCACGAGCGGTGTCGTAGTGCTCCTGACCAACAACCAGCGGATCCAGCTGACGGCTGGTGGAGTCCAGCGGGTCAACTGCCGGGTAAATACCCAGAGAAGCGATCTGACGGCTCAGTACCACGGTTGCGTCAAGGTGCGCAAAGGTGGTGGCTGGAGACGGGTCAGTCAAGTCATCCGCAGGTACGTATACCGCCTGTACGGAAGTGATAGAACCCGTTTTGGTGGAGGTGATACGTTCCTGCAGAACGCCCATCTCTTCCGCCAGAGTCGGCTGGTAACCTACCGCTGAAGGCATACGACCCAGCAGTGCGGATACTTCAGTACCGGCCAGGGTGTAACGATAGATGTTATCGACGAACAGCAGAACGTCACGACCTTCGTCACGGAACTTCTCAGCCATGGTCAGGCCGGTCAGCGCAACGCGCAGACGGTTTCCCGGCGGCTCGTTCATCTGGCCATACACCAGGGATACTTTATCGATAACGTTGGAGTCGGTCATTTCGTGGTAGAAGTCGTTACCCTCACGAGTACGTTCACCTACGCCCGCAAACACGGAGTAACCGGAGTGCTCGATCGCGATGTTACGGATCAGCTCCATCATGTTTACGGTTTTACCTACACCCGCACCACCGAACAGACCAACTTTACCGCCCTTCGCAAACGGACACATCAGGTCGATAACTTTGATGCCGGTTTCCAGCAGTTCCTGAGAGTTTGACAACTCTTCGTAGGAAGGCGCTGCGCGGTGAATCGCCCAACGCTCTTCTTCGCCGATGTCGCCTTTCATGTCTACCGGTTGGCCCAGTACGTTCATGATACGACCCAGCGTTGCTTTACCTACCGGGACTTCGATCGGATGCTCGAGGTCTTTGACTTCCAGACCGCGACGCAGACCGTCGGAAGAACCCATGGCGATGGTACGAACAATACCGCCGCCGAGCTGCTGCTGAACTTCCAGCACCAGATTCTCACTACCATTTTGTACCTCAAGAGCCTCGTACACGCGCGGTACGGCATCCTGAGGGAATTCGACGTCGACCACGGCGCCGATTACCTGGACAATTTTTCCAGTAGCCATCTTGAATCCTCTACGAATTAACCTGGTTATACCGCGGATGCTCCACCGACGATCTCGGTGAGTTCCTGAGTAATGCTGGCCTGACGAGCTTTGTTGTATACCAACTGCAGCTCTTTAATCAGGCTGCCGCCATTGTCGGTCGCGGCTTTCATCGCCACCATACGTGCGGCCTGCTCGCTGGCCAGGTTTTCTACCACACCCTGATAAACCTGAGATTCCACATAACGACGCAGCAGGGTATCCAGCAGCGCTTTCGGATCGGGTTCATACAGGTAATCCCAGGATTTACGCTTCAACTCACCATCTTCTGAAGCCGGTAACGGCAGCAGCTGAGTAATGGTTGGAACCTGAGACATGGTGTTAATAAATTTGTTGCTGACAATATACAGCTTGTCCAGACGGCCTTCATCGTAGGCCTGCAACATCACTTTTACCGGACCGATCAGTTCGGACAGGGATGGGTTATCCCCCATACCCGTCACCTGGGCGACAACATTACCGCTAACGGAATTAAAGAAAGACACGCCCTTCGAGCCGATCATTGCGAGTTCGCACTGAACGCCTTTATCGGACCATGCTTTCATTTCCGCCAGCAGCTTTTTGAACAGGTTAATGTTCAAGCCACCACACAGACCACGGTCGGTAGACACCACCAGGTAGCCCACGCGTTTAACGTCGCGTTCTTCCAGGTAAGGGTGCTTATATTCCAGATTACCGTTCGCAAGGTGACCGATCACTTTGCGCATCGTATCTGCATAAGGACGGCTGGCTGCCATGCGCTCCTGCGATTTACGCATTTTGGAAGCGGCGACCATTTCCATCGCTTTAGTGATCTTTTGCGTGTTCTGGACGCTTGCGATCTTACTACGTATCTCTTTTGCGCCGGCCATGAGCTTCTCCTCAATGCCTTGCGGCCTGCCCTAAAGCAAGCCGCCAGACTTTACCAGGATTGGGTTGCTTTGAAGGAATCGAGGATGCCTTTCAGCTTGCCTTCGATTTCGTCGTTATAGCCACCGGACTGGTTGATCTCTTGCATCAACGGAGCGTGATCACGGTCGACGTAAGCCAGCAGAGCGGCTTCAAAGCTACCGATTTTCGCCAGCTCTACATCCGCCAGATAACCACGTTCTGCCGCGAACAGAACCAGAGACTGCTGCGCAACGGACATCGGCGCATACTGTTTCTGTTTCAGCAGTTCAGTTACTTTCTGACCGTGGTCCAGCTGCTTACGGGTTGCATCGTCAAGGTCAGAAGCAAACTGCGAGAACGCCGCCAGTTCGCGATACTGTGCCA
This sequence comes from Klebsiella sp. HN106, assembly GCF_051209435.1. Classification (NCBI taxonomy): domain Bacteria; kingdom Pseudomonadati; phylum Pseudomonadota; class Gammaproteobacteria; order Enterobacterales; family Enterobacteriaceae; genus Klebsiella; species Klebsiella sp. HN106. The sequence continues at coordinate 287,763 of NZ_JBLURD010000005.1, forward strand.
GCGCGGTACGAATACCACCGGACAGTTTCTTCATGATCTTGGTCTGAGCTGCACCACCAACACGGGATACGGAGATACCCGGGTTAACCGCAGGACGAATACCGGAGTTGAACAGGTTGGTTTCCAGGAAGATCTGACCATCGGTAATAGAAATTACGTTGGTCGGAACGAACGCAGAAACGTCACCCGCCTGGGTTTCGATAATCGGCAGAGCGGTCAGAGAACCGGTTTTACCTTTCACTTCACCTTTGGTGAAAGCTTCAACGTATTCGACGTTAACACGTGCAGCACGCTCCAGCAGACGAGAGTGGAGGTAGAATACGTCGCCCGGGAATGCTTCACGTCCAGGCGGACGGCGGAGCAGCAGGGAAATCTGACGGTAAGCAACGGCCTGTTTAGACAGGTCATCATAAATGATCAGCGCATCTTCACCGCGGTCACGGAAGTATTCCCCCATTGCGCAACCGGCATACGGAGCCAGGTATTGCAGCGCGGCGGATTCAGATGCGGTTGCAACCACAACGATGGTGTTAGACAGCGCGCCGTGTTCTTCCAGTTTACGCACCACGTTAGAAATGGTGGACGCTTTCTGGCCGATTGCCACGTAGACGCACTTGATGCCGGAATCACGCTGGTTGATGATGGCGTCGATTGCCAGAGCGGTTTTACCGGTCTGACGGTCGCCGATGATCAGTTCACGCTGACCACGACCGATTGGGATCATGGCATCAACGGATTTATAACCGGTCTGCACCGGCTGATCGACGGACTGACGTTCGATTACGCCCGGAGCGATAGCTTCAACGGCAGAGAAGCCGTCGTGCTCCAGCGGACCTTTACCATCAATCGGTGCACCCAGGGTGTTAACCACACGTCCCAGCAGGCCGCGGCCAACCGGAACTTCAAGGATACGGCCAGTACATTTAACCTTCATGCCTTCGGCGAGGTCAGCGTACGGACCCATCACAACCGCACCAACGGAGTCGCGCTCCAGGTTCAGTGCGATAGCGTAACGGTTACCCGGCAGAGCGATCATCTCACCCTGCATACAATCGGCCAGGCCGTGAATGCGGATAACACCGTCACTTACAGAAACGATAGTACCTTCGTTATGAGCCTCGCTCACAACATTGAACTGAGCAATGCGCTGCTTGATCAGTTCGCTGATTTCGGTGGAATTCAGTTGCATGCTCCAGTCCCCTTAAGACTGCAAGACGTCTGCAAGGCGTTCAAGACGGCCGCGTACGCTGCCATCAATGACCATATCACCCGCACGGATGATAACGCCTGCCATTACAGACTTATCGATTTTGCAATTCAGCTTAACTTTGCGTGACAGACGTTTTTCCATCGCGCTGGTGATTTTCGCAAGCTGTTCTTCGCTCATCTGAGCGGCAGAAATAACTTCTACCTCTGCGGTTGCCTCACTGGCAGCGCGCAGGTGAATGAACTGCTCAAGAACATCAGGGAGCGCATTCAGACGACCATTTTCAGCCATTACCCGAATCAGGTTTTGACCGTTTTCGTCCAGTTGCTCACCACAAACCGCGATAAACGCATCAGAGAGCGTTTCCGGCGCCAGCGCGCCAGAGAGTAGCTCTGCCATTTGTTCGTTTTTAGTCACTTCAGCGGCAAACGCCAGCATATCCTGCCAGCGCTCTACGCTTTGGTGTTCGACGGCAAAGTCAAAAGCTGCTTTGGCGTAGGGGCGAGCTACCGTTACAAATTCAGACATCAGCCCCTCCCTCCTTACAGTTCAGCGACAAGTTTATCCACGATGTCGCTGTTAGCAGCTTCATCCACGGAACGTTCGATGATCTTCTCGGCGCCAGCAACAGCCAGGATAGCGACCTGCTTACGCAGCTCCTCGCGAGCACGTTTACGTTCGGCATCGATTTCAGCCTGCGCCTGTGCGACGATTTTAGTGCGTTCCTGTTCTGCTTCAGCTTTGGCTTCGTCCAGAATCTGAGAGCGACGCTTGTTCGCCTGCTCGATGATTACCTGGGCTTCCGCTTTCGCTTTTTTCAGCTGGTCGGTCGCGTTGGCCTGTGCAAGGTCCAAATCTTTCTTAGCGCGTTCTGCAGAAGCTAAACCGTCAGAAATTTCTTTCTGGCGCTTTTCGATGGCAGCCATTAACGGCGGCCATACATACTTCATGCAGAACCATACGAAGATAACAAACGCGATGGCCTGGCCGAGGATTGTTGCGTTCATGTTCACAGCACAATACCTCTTAAAAAATAACTCTGTGGCTTAGGTTTCTTTCGAACAACTTACTACGCGACGGCGAACATCACGTACAGACCCAGACCTACAGCGATCATCGGGATAGCATCCACCAGACCCATAACGATAAAGAACTGAGTACGCAGCAGAGGAATCAGATCCGGTTGACGCGCTGCGCCTTCCAGGAATTTACCCCCGAGGATGCCGATACCGATCGCAGCACCGATTGCCGCCAGACCCATCATCACAGCGGCAGCCATGTACAGCAGATCCATATTCAGGTTTTCCATGACAGTCTCCAGTTTGTTTCAGTTAAAACGTAGTATGTTGGTAAAAAATCAATGCTCTTCAGATGCCATCGACAGATAGACGATCGTCAGAACCATGAAGATGAAGGCTTGCAGCGTAATAATCAGGATGTGGAAAATGGCCCACGGCACATTCAGAACCCACTGTGACCACCACGGCAACAGACCAGCAATCAGAATGAAAATCAGCTCACCGGCATACATGTTGCCGAACAGTCGCAGACCCAGAGATACAGGTTTAGACAGCAGGCTTACCCCTTCAAGGATTAAGTTGACAGGAATGAACGCCCAGTGATTGAACGGCTGCAGGGTCAGTTCTTTAACGAACCCGCCCACGCCTTTCATTTTGATGCTGTAGAAAAGAATCAGGATAAACACGCCAAGCGCCATCGACAGGGTGATGTTGACGTCCGCAGACGGAACCACGCGCAGTGCTGGCAGGCCGAAAATGTGTTCACCGATGTATGGCAACAGGTCGATAGGCAGCAGGTCCATCAGGTTCATCAGGAATACCCAAACGAACACGGTGAGGGCCAGCGGAGCGATAACCTTGCTCTTGCCGTGGTACATGTCTTTAACGCTGCCATGGACGAAGCCGATGATCATCTCGATAAAGGTCTGGAATTTTCCCGGTACGCCGCTGGTCGCCTTTTTGGCTACGCTACGGAACATAAGCAGGAACAACAGACCAAGCACCACCGAGAAGAACATGGAGTCAATGTTGAGCGTCCAGAAGGTGGCCGGGGGGTTATGCGGATCCACCAGCGAGAAAGTACGCAGGTCCAGCTGAAGGTTATTCAGATGGTGTCCTATGTATTCCTGCGGCGTCATATTTTCTGAAGCCATGATGCCTTTTACCCTTTGTTGTTAATTACAGCTGGCGCCAGAACTTGTACCACCAGCACCAAAACCCACGTCACTATCAGCGGCAAAAACACCACTTTGAAAACCGCCAGCGCCACCGCCAGAAGGGCGAAGGTCAACAACACCTTGAAAGCTTCGCCGAGAGCGAAGGTCCAGGCCACTCGGCCTTTAGCAGGTGTATGCGCCTGATGACGCCAGGCAAAAATCATAAAAATCATATTTGGCAAAAGAACCGCCAAACCTCCGCTAACGGCGGAGATGCCCCAGAAAGGGTCTTTGAGGCTGAACAGCAGTCCACTTGCTATTACCGCCAGTAACTGAATAAACAGAAGCTTACGAGCAACGTTTCGACTCAAGAGCGACACTGACATCACGTATTTACTCCTGCTCCCTTCGAGGTATGTCGCGTGTCGTATAAAACGTCCTTTAAGACGAAGAGTCAAGCATCAAAAAGCGGACAAATTATACGGTGACGCCCCGTGATTTCAAACAATAAGTAGCAAAATAGTGAATAAATGTTTAATTATTTTCCGACTGACAACTTTTCATGCATTTCACCAATCTGTGAGCCGTCATGCAAAACTGCAAATACCGCGAAAACACGGCTATTAAAGCGTGCATCAGATCACATAATAAACATTTTTCGTGAAATCGAATTAATTCTGTACATAAAACTCAATTTTTTATCCAATTGATATTCAACATAAAAAGTGGGTATTCTTTCTAAAACAATACCATATACAATAAAAACCTTTTATTGACATTCATAATAAAAATTTAACATCAGTATGAAGTGCAAGCAGCGAGATTTTTAGCGTACTGATATTTTCAATGTTGACTATTCTCCTGGTAAAGCAACAGCGCAAAGTTAACCGAAAGAAAAACCATGGTAACGACAAGGTTAAATCTTGTCCGATACTACCCTGCCGTGACTTTTATTTTTGTAACATGCACAACCCGGTTTTTTTTCACATTTTTTGATAAAAATTAAATCATTTTTGGCTGGACCACCACAAGGTGACGCTCACCATCCAGCTGAGGAACATGCAGTTCGAAAACATCACTAATGGCAAACCCTTCCGGAAGATTGGCCATTTCATCTTTTTGCGCTAACCCTTTGAGCGCATAGAAGTGACCGTCCTGCGCCGGTAAATGATGGCACCAGCTCACCATATCATTCAGCGACGCAAAAGCGCGGCTGATCACGCCATCAAACGGCGGTTCAGCCGGAAACGTTTCCACGCGGCTTTGTACCGGCGTGATGTTATCCAGTTTTAACTCATGCTGGACCTGTCGCAGGAAACGTACTCGTTTACCGAGGCTATCCAGCAGGGTGAAATGAGATTCAGGGCGTACGATAGCCAGCGGGATCCCCGGCAGACCCGGTCCGGTACCCACATCGATAAAACGCGTTCCTTTAAGGTATGGCGCAACAACAATGCTATCGAGAATGTGGCGTACCAGCATCTCATCCGGATCGCGAACCGAGGTAAGGTTATAGGCCTTATTCCACTTATCCAGCATGCCTACATAGGCGACCAACTGATTTTTCTGGTGATCGGTAAGTGAAATACCCGCTTCATCAAGCAGACGAGAAAGTTTGTTGATCACGTTCGGTACCTGTTTAAAAACAATGAGCCCGGAGGCGACGCGCTTACCGGGCTGGATATAAACCAGGCGGATATCTTATGCGCTATCCGCCAAATGTATCGTTCAGGGAAAGTCAGGCGCTACGGCGCAGCATTCCCTGCTTTTTCAACCACACCAGCAAAATCGAGATTGCCGCAGGCGTAATGCCGGAAATACGCGATGCCTGCCCTATTGAAGACGGCTTGTGGTCGTTCAACTTAGCAATGACTTCGTTCGACAGCCCATTCACCTGGCGATAATCAAGCGTGGCAGGCAGCAACGTGTTTTCATTGCGCTGCTGTTTCTCAATCTCATCCTGCTGGCGCGCGATGTAGCCTTCGTATTTTACCTGAATCTCAACCTGTTCCGCGGCCTGCTTGTCTTCAAGACCCGGCGAGAATGGCGACATCTTCACCAGCTGTTCGTAGGTCATTTCCGGACGACGGAGCAAATCTTCACCGTTAGCTTCACGAGACAAAGGCGCCGTCAGCTGTGCGTTAACTTCAGCGGCGCTTTCCGCCAGCGGATTTACCCAGCTGGATTTCAGGCGCTGACGTTCACGTTCAATACTCTCAAGCTTCTCGTTGAAACGCGCCCAGCGTTCATCATCTACCAGGCCCAGTTCACGGCCTTGCTCAGTCAGGCGCAGATCGGCGTTGTCTTCACGCAGCATCAGGCGGTATTCCGCACGTGAAGTAAACATGCGGTACGGCTCTTTGGTGCCGAGCGTACACAGATCGTCCACCAGGACGCCAAGGTAGGCCTGGGAGCGACCCGGCGCCCATCCCTCTTTCTCGGCAGAGAAGCGGGCTGCGTTCAGGCCTGCCAGCAGGCCCTGAGCGGCCGCTTCTTCATAACCGGTAGTGCCGTTAATCTGGCCCGCAAAAAACAGGCCATGGATAAATTTACTTTCCAGCGTTGGTTTCAGGTCACGCGGATCGAAGAAATCGTACTCGATAGCGTAGCCGGGGCGAACGATTTTTGCATTTTCCATCCCCTGCATTGAGCGGACAATTTGCATCTGGACATCAAACGGCAGGCTGGTGGAGATGCCATTTGGATAAATTTCGTTCGACGTCAGTCCTTCCGGCTCGAGGAAGATCTGATGCTGATTGCGATCGGCAAAACGCATCACCTTGTCTTCGATCGAAGGACAGTAGCGAGGGCCGATCCCTTCAATCACGCCGGCATACATCGGGCTACGATCGAGGTTATTGCGGATCACGTCGTGGGTTTTCTCGTTGGTATGCGTGACATAGCACGGTACCTGACGCGGGTGCTGGGAAGCATTCCCCATAAACGAGAAAACCGGCATTGGATCGTCGCCGTGCTGCTGAGCCAGAACGCTGAAATCAATGGTCCGCGCATCAATACGCGGTGGGGTACCGGTTTTCAGGCGGCTGACGCGTAGCGGCAGTTCACGTAAACGGCGAGACAGCGGGATCGACGGAGGATCGCCTGCGCGACCGCCGCTGTAGTTATCGAGTCCGATATGGATCTTACCGTCGAGGAATGTCCCTACGGTCAGCACTACCGCTTTGGCGCGGAATTTAAGCCCCATCTGGGTAACAGCACCCACCACGCGATCGTTCTCAACAATCAGATCTTCAACGGCCTGCTGGAAGATCATCAAATTAGGCTGATTCTCCAGGGCCGTGCGTACGGCTTGCCGATAAAGCACGCGATCGGCCTGAGCGCGAGTCGCCCGTACGGCTGGGCCTTTGCTGGCGTTTAGTATCCTAAACTGGATACCGGCATGGTCAATGGCCTTCGCCATCAGGCCGCCAAGCGCATCCACTTCTTTTACCAGGTGTCCTTTCCCAATGCCGCCAATCGCCGGGTTGCAGCTCATTTGCCCTAGCGTGTCGATATTGTGTGTCAAAAGCAGAGTCTGTTGACCCATTCGCGCTGCGGCCATTGCGGCCTCAGTGCCTGCATGACCCCCGCCAATGATGATGACGTCAAAAGGATCCTGATAAAACATGGTGGTATGCCTCGCATAAAGCGGTTTGAAAATGGATTGAAGCCCGGGCCGTGGATTCTACTCAACTTTCGCCTTTCGAGAAAGCGCCGGGATCCTGAGTATTAAAAAGAAGATCTTTTATTTAGAGATCTGTTTTATTGTGATCTCTTATTAGGATCGGCTTGTCTTGTGGATAAGTCGGATCCACGATTTAAGATCAATCGTTTAAGAAGGATCGCTTTCTGTGAATGATCGGTGATCCTGGTCCGTATAAGCTGGGATCAAAATGAAGGGTTATACACAGCACAAAAATCAGTCTACGGTTATACTTTGGATAACTACCGGTTGATCCAAGCTTTTAAGCATAGTTATCCACAGAAGAAAGTATGATCTTTACAATTCTCAGAGCAATTTTTGCCAGGATCCCAGCCAGACCTCAGCCGGATCTTCCGGAATTTCATGTTCGAGGACGTTAATTTTTAGCGTTTCGCCAATCTGTTTTGCCCCGCAGGCCTTCAGCGCCGACTCCAGCTTATCAATCGCTCCGCAGAAGGTGTCATATTCACGACTACCGATACCGACTGCGCCAAAATGGACCGCAGAAAGGTCGATCTGCTTTTCCTGAAGCGCTTCATAAAAAGGCAGAAGGTTATCGGGAATGTCGCCGGCGCCATGAGTAGAAGAGATAACCAGCCAGATCCCTTCCGCCTGTAGATCGTCAATCAGCGGGCCGTGCTGAATAGTCGTGCTGTGACCAGCCTCTTCCAGCTTTTCCGCCAGATGTTCTGACACATATTCTGCGCTACCCAGCGTACTGCCGCTGATAAGAGTTATCTCTGCCATGATCGCCCGCTCCACTATTCAGAGTGGCGTATTGTACGCTGTGAGCGAGCTGGGATCTACCTGTGGAAAAATGTGGGATTAAAAAGTCCGATCACGGGCGGATGGTACGCATAATCGGGTTTTGCAGCACGATCAGCGTTTCGGTGGACTGAATTTCATCAATTGTTTGGATCTTGTTGATAAGTACATGCTGGAGCGCATCGATCGATCGGCACATGACTTTTATAAAGATACTGTAGTGCCCGGTGGTGTAGTACGCTTCGGTAACCTCATCCAGACTGTTTAACCTCGCCAGCGCCGAGGGATAGTCTTTGGCGCTTTTCAGAATGATGCCGATAAAACATCCCACATCGTAGCCCAGCTGCTTTGGGCTCACGTCAATCCGTGCGCCAGTGATAATTCCGGCCTGCTTCATCTTCTCCACGCGAACGTGAATGGTTCCCGGACTGACGCCAAACTGTTTTGCCAGTTCAGCATAAGCGGTGCGCGCGTTGGCCATTAAGGCCTCAAGGATGCCGCGGTCCAGATTGTCGATCTGATAATTTTCCATAGGTTTTTCTTATGAAGTTTGACGAATCTTTCTATTTTAGCCTCAAATTTTAATGAATCAAAATCGATGCTGGCTTTTTGTTGTGGGATTATTGAATTGCAGCGCTGTTTTGTTGCTTAATCAATGGCAACAGGACGCAGGAGTTATAAAAAATGAAAACCGCATACATCGCAAAACAACGCCAGATTAGTTTCGTTAAGTCACACTTTTCCCGTCAGCTTGAAGAGAAGCTCGGCCTGATCGAAGTTCAGGCGCCGATCTTAAGCCGCGTGGGCGATGGAACTCAGGATAACCTTTCTGGTTGCGAAAAAGCGGTTCAGGTTAAAGTGAAAACACTGCCAGACGCCCAGTTCGAAGTGGTTCATTCACTGGCGAAGTGGAAGCGTCAAACCCTGGGACAACACGACTTCAGCGCGGGCGAAGGGCTGTACACGCACATGAAGGCCCTTCGCCCCGATGAAGACCGATTAACGCCCATCCATTCCGTTTACGTTGACCAGTGGGACTGGGAGCGCGTAATGGGTGACGGAGAACGCCACTGCGGAACGCTGAAATCGACCGTTGAAGCGATCTATGCCGGGATCAAAGCTACCGAAGACGCCGTCAGTAAAGAATTTGGCCTCAAGCCGTTTCTGCCGGAGACGATCCAGTTTGTTCATAGCGAGGAGCTTTTAAGCCGCTATCCGGATCTTGATGCCAAAGGTCGTGAACGGGCGATTGCTAAAGAGCTGGGGGCGGTATTCCTGATCGGCATCGGCGGCAAGCTTTCCGATGGTCAGCGCCACGATGTTCGCGCGCCGGATTATGATGACTGGAGCACGCCGGCTGCTGAAGGCTATGCCGGTCTGAACGGCGATATTCTGGTATGGAACCCGGTTCTGGAAGATGCCTTCGAGCTCTCTTCAATGGGGATCCGCGTGGATGCCGAAGCGCTGAAGCGCCAGCTTGCGATTACCGGTGATGAAGATCGCCTGAAGCTGGAATGGCACCAGGCGCTGCTGCGCGGAGAGATGCCGCAGACTATCGGCGGCGGCATTGGTCAGTCTCGTCTGACGATGCTGCTCCTGCAGCTTGACCATATCGGCCAGGTACAGTGCGGCGTATGGCCGACACAGGTTCGTCAAAGCGTTGCCGCTCTTCTTTAATGCGTGATTAACGCCGCCAGCGTCGCAGCAGGCGGCTACGCAGCCCGGTATCAAAGCGCCAGATATGATCGAAAATGCGCATAATACCGGGCTTGCCGTGTACCGACATCGCCACCGCATGAAAGCGATGCTGATGTTTATGCTGTAGCTCTCCCACCTTATTGATCACCTCATCCGGCAAGCGCTGTGCGATAAAATCTGAAATGACTACCGCATCGGCATCGATCCACTGCGGATTCTGCATACGCTCAATCACTGCCCGGAAACAGCTGGCCAGATCGGTGCCGCCACGGAAGCGCTGGCTCAGAAAGCGGATCGCCTGTTCCAGCCCCTGTGGTCCGGTAAGTTCGTAATGCACCACCTCGCTGGAAAACAGCATAATAAAGCAGCGGCGGTTATCCGCCAGAGCGACCCGCATTAGCGCCAGACAAAACGCCTTGGCGCACTGTTCATTAAAACCGCCCATTGAGCCGGAAGTATCGACGCAGACGATAAAGGGTCCGCGCGGCTGTTCATCAAAATCCTGGCGAGTGACCGGCCGTTCGGTGATCTTTTCTTTCCACGCATCGCCGTGAAGCCGATAGGTCAGCAGCTGCTTTTCAACCAGCTTACGATAGAACTCGAACTCCAGCTCGGTGATACCGAGGGTAGCCAGCTCTGGCGGCAACAAACGCAGAATATCGTCGCTCTGCTGAAGCCCGTCCACCTGCTCCGGTACGGTGGACGGTTCGCGCACCAGGCTGCGAAAGGTTTCCATCGGCGCATCTTTTTTCGGCACCGCTTTCGCTTCACGTGAGCGTCCCAGCTGTTCAGCGAGCTGCATGAGCTCGGGTTGTTGGCTTAGAAAGTCGCCGTAGCGCACGATCAGCTGATAGTCGCCTCGCTTCAGCTCGCCAGCGCTCATGTCCCACAGGTGCCCCGCCGCATTGTCATTTTCCACCAGCACCGGCTCCAGCTGGCCGCTGAGGGTCATGCGTTCCTGAACTTCGCTCAGTAGCTGATCGCGCTCTTCATCCAGCAGTTGCTGATTAAGGGAGGTTGCCTGCACCACCAGGCTCAGGCGCCAGCGCTGGAGGAATAACGTGTGCAGCGCTGGCGTAAAGGTGCTGTTGTTATCCACCAGCTGCTGGGCCTGGCTGGCAAAAGGGGAGTGCAGCTTATGCAGCTGGCTCAAAATTTGCGGAAGCTGGACGATAAACTGCGAGGTAGAAAGCCGCTGTGATTGCTGATAACACTGAACCTCCGCATCCAGCTCGGGGGGGATATTGGTCTCTTTAAGTCGCGATCTGACCGCTTCCCGCCAGCGCGGAATGTCGGCGGCGATAATATTTTTTAGGCGCGGGAATTTTTCAAAGAATACCGCCAGTTGAGGTGCCGCCAGCAGCGCCAGCAGCATCTCATCGATCATACCCTCTTCGCCGACTGCCAGCATGACATTCAGCATGTCCAGCGTCATGACTGACGCGCCTGTTTAATCTGCGTTCCGACGTCCTGCAGGCTGGCCTCAATGCGTCCCAGCCACTCACCGGGAATAAACAGACATTTCTGCTGTTCGCTGAAGCGGTTATGTTGCTGATGCCATTCGTCGTCCAGCGCTTCCAGCTGCTGCCGGATTTCGGCCGGCATATTTTCCCGTGATTCGCTACCGGGCAGGGAAAGTCGCGACCCCTGTAAGCTGACATCGCGCACGACCAGATGCTGGCTGGTATCGACATCCATATTCAGCGGCTGGGCAAAACCGATACCGTTGAGCTTGCCACGAATCTCACCCCCTTTCTCCAGCCAGTGAGCAAGCTCTTCACGAACAAACGTAATATGAATCACTTCCAGGTCGTGCAGCTTAAGCGGCTGCTGGAGGAGCAGCGTCAGCGTGGGTTCCTGCACTTCAGCGGGCAGTTCATAATGAGGTTTACGGCTGAACATACCGCCAAGACGGTTTACTTTTAGCGCGGTTTTATCACTTTGCTGCTGTTGAAGCTGAATACGTCGTTGGATAATCGACCCCAGGCGAGTGAGCATTGCCTGCTGCTGCCAGGCGTGGCTGGTCATTAAGGTCTCCAGCTGCGCGGACATCAGGTTCATCGTCTCAATATTGTGCCACAGGCAATCTTTCAGCAGGATCAGGTCTATTGGCGCGATAGTGTCGCGGCCGCTGAAAAAGGCGCTGGCCTGCAGCAGACGAATGGCTTTTTTCCACCGACGATCTGAGACGTACGGCGCGTTCGGCAGCGTATCTAACTGCTGGCGCAGCTGGAAAATAAGTTCAAAAACGCTGTCCGGCAGCTTAACGCTGCCGATATCCTGCTGCCATTGCTGAAACTCCTCGTCGCTGACCTGTAGATTCGCCGGGACGGGGTTACTGTTCTCGTCCTGCTGGCTTATCAGCATTGAGCGGAAGTTGGTTTTATCCTGAACCTTATCCAGCCATAAACGGATAAGCATCCGATCGTATAGCGCCTCCAGGCTGTTGTCTGCTTCGGGGAGTTCGTTCGACGCCGCCACCAGCAGGCGCATAGGGATTTTTTCTTCGGTTGCCCCGTTGCGGAAATGGCGTTCGTTTATTGCCGTCAGCAGCGTATTGAGGATCGCCGGGCCAGCTTTCCAGATCTCATCGAGGAAAACAATTTCGGCTTCCGGAAGATAACCCGCGGTCAAACGCTCGTAGCGTCCTTCATCTTTTAGCGCCTGAATGGAGAGCGGGCCAAAAACTTCTTCCGGCGTGGAAAAACGCGTCATCAGGTACTCAAATGCGCGAGCCTGCTGGAAGGCGAATTTTAGGCGTCGGGCGATCAGACTTTTGGCAATGCCCGGTGGACCCAGCAGAAAAACGCTCTCGCCGCTGAGTGCGGCAAGCAGGCAAAGGCGAATGGCGTGGCTGCGTTCGAAGAGTCCTTTTTCCAGAGCGGCGCTGAGCCGGGAAATTCTTTCTGCCAGTAAATGTGATTGAGCCATAATAGAGTTGCGTGCTTTTTAGAATGTCGTTGTTAGGTCGAGTATAGATGTTTGCTTAGGGGTGGTAATAGCCTGAAGAATCGATTTATTTTCTTTGAGTCAGGTTAAGATGATGTCAGTTAGGGGTACGATTCAGCAAATAATCGTGCATACTGTGCGCTTTTTGTGGGCCAAGGGACTAGGCACACATTTGTTTTATAAACGAAAAGACTAGTCTATGAGCACTGATAATAAGCAATCGCTGCCGGCAATAACGCTGGCGGCAATCGGCGTGGTATACGGCGATATCGGTACCAGTCCACTGTATACACTTCGTGAATGTCTGTCCGGCCAGTTTGGCTTTGGCGTTGAGCGTGATGCTGTTTTTGGCTTCCTGTCGCTCATTTTCTGGCTATTAATTCTCACCGTATCACTCAAATACATCACCTTCGTGATGCGGGCAGACAATGCCGGCGAAGGCGGGATCCTGACGTTAATGTCGCTGGCGGGGCGAAACACCTCCGCGCGCGCAACCTCCATCCTGGTGATCCTTGGGCTTATCGGCGGCAGCTTCTTTTATGGCGAGGTGGTGATTACGCCTGCCATCTCGGTGATGTCGGCGATAGAGGGGCTGGAAATTATCGCCCCGGACCTGGATACGTGGGTGGTCCCCATATCCATCATCGTTCTGACGCTGCTATTTGCCATTCAAAAGCACGGTACCAGCATGGTCGGTAAGCTGTTCGCGCCGATTATGCTGATCTGGTTCCTGCTGCTGGCGGTACTGGGCGCGCGCAGTATCTTTGCTAACCCGGAAGTGCTGCAGGCGCTGAATCCTTACTGGGCGGTACACTTTTTCCTCGAATATAAAACCGTCTCGTTTGTGGCGCTGGGCGCGGTAGTGCTGTCGATTACCGGCGTGGAGGCGCTGTACGCGGATATGGGGCATTTTGGTAAACTGCCGATTCGCCTGGCCTGGTTTTCGGTAGTACTGCCTTCACTGGTGCTTAACTACTTTGGTCAGGGCGCGCTGCTGCTCAAACACCCGGAAGCGATTAAAAACCCGTTCTTTCTGCTGGCGCCCGAGTGGGCGCTCATTCCCATGCTGATTATTGCCGCCCTGGCGACGGTTATCGCTTCACAGGCGGTTATCTCTGGCGTCTTCTCGCTAACCCGGCAGGCGGTGCGCCTGGGGTACCTGTCGCCGATGCGGATTATTCATACTTCGGAAATGGAGTCCGGGCAGATTTATATTCCGTTTATCAACTGGCTGCTCTATATCTCGGTGGTCATCGTCATTGTTAACTTTGAGCACTCCTCGAATCTGGCGGCGGCCTACGGTATTGCGGTGACGGGGACGATGGTGCTGACCACCATTCTGTTCACGACGGTAGCGCGTCAAAACTGGCACTGGAATAAGTTCGTTGTGGCGCTGCTGCTGGTTGCCTTTATGTGCATTGATATCCCGCTCTTCTCCGCGAACCTCGATAAAATCGTCTCCGGCGGCTGGCTGCCTCTGACCCTCGGCCTGGTGATGTTTACCATCATGACCACCTGGAAAAGCGAGCGTTTCCGCCTTCTGCGTCGGATGCATGAGCACGGTAATTCTCTGGAAGCGATGATCTCTTCTCTGGAGAAATCGCCGCCGGTCCGCGTTCCGGGTACCGCCGTCTATATGTCGCGCGCGCTGAACGTCATTCCTTTCGCGCTGTTGCATAACCTTAAGCATAATAAGGTGCTGCACGAGCGGGTGATTTTGCTCACGCTGCGTACTGAAGATGCGCCGTACGTGCATAACGTTCGTCGCGTACAGATTGAGCAGATTTCGCCGTCGTTCTGGCGCGTAGTAGCCAGCTACGGCTGGCGGGAAACGCCGAATGTCGAAGAAGTTTTCCACCGCTGTGGGCTGGAAGGCCTGAGCTGCCGGATGATGGAGACCTCCTTCTTTATGTCTCATGAGTCGCTGATCATCGGCAAGCGGCCATGGTACCTGCGCCTGCGCGGCAAGCTTTATCTTCTGCTGCAGCGCAACGCTCTGCGAGCGCCTGACCAGTTCGAAATCCCGCCGAACCGGGTTATTGAGCTCGGCACCCAGGTTGAAATCTGATGCGCTAAAGCCCTTCTTGATGAAGGGCTTTTTGTTTATTTGAACGCTTCTGGCTTTAACTCTTCAGACTTGCGAAACGTTTCGATGACGATCACAATTCTCACATCTGGTGATGGTTTTCTGTTCTCTTATTGCTAATACTTATACCAGCGAAACGTTTCGCTAGTGGAGTAAAAGAGAAAATGAAAAAAGGTACCGTCCTCAATGCTGAAATTTCGTCGGTCATCTCCCGCCTGGGTCATACCGATACGCTGGTAGTTTGCGATGCCGGGTTACCTGTTCCCCGCAGCAGCGCCCGTATCGATATGGCGTTAACCCACGGGGTGCCCTCCTTTATGCAGGTTCTGGAGGTGGTGACTAGCGAAATGCAGGTTGAAGCGGCTATCCTCGCGGAAGAGATTAAAACGCTTAATCCGCAGCTCCACGCGACGTTGCTCAATCATCTTGAGCAGCTGCAGCAACACCAGGGAAACACCATTGAAATTCGTTACACCAGCCATGAGCAGTTCAAAAAAGAAACCGCAGATAGTCAGGCGGTGATTCGCAGCGGGGAATGTTCCCCGTATGCGAACGTTATTCTCTGTGCCGGCGTGACGTTCTGAGGTCGCCGCTATGGAAGCCTTATTGCAATTAAAAGGGATCGATAAATCGTTCCCTGGCGTCAAGGCGCTCTCCGGCGCCTCGCTAAACGTATATCCGGGCCGCGTGATGGCGCTGGTCGGGGAAAACGGCGCCGGTAAATCCACGATGATGAAAGTGCTGACCGGCATTTACTCCCGCGATGCCGGTTCGCTGCTGTGGTTGGGTAAAGAGACCACCTTCAACGGTCCCAAATCTTCTCAGGAAGCCGGAATTGGCATCATCCACCAGGAGCTAAACCTGATCCCCCAATTGACGATCGCTGAGAACATTTTCCTCGGCCGTGAATTTGTGAATCGCTTTGGCAAAATAGACTGGAAAACGATGTACGCCGAAGCCGATAAGCTGCTGGCAAAGCTGAATCTACGTTTTAACAGCCAGAAGCTGGTGGGGGATTTATCGATAGGCGATCAGCAAATGGTTGAGATCGCTAAGGTGCTGAGCTTTGAGTCGAAGGTCATCATTATGGATGAGCCCACCGATGCGTTGACCGACACCGAGACCGAATCCCTGTTCCGCGTAATCCGCGAACTGAAATCGCAGGGGCGCGGTATTGTCTATATCTCCCACCGTATGAAAGAGATCTTCGAGATTTGCGATGACGTCACGGTATTTCGCGATGGGCAGTTTATCGCCGAGCGTGAAGTGGCCAGTCTGGATGAAGATCTGCTGATTGAGATGATGGTCGGCCGTAAGCTGGAAGATCAGTACCCGCATCTGGACAAAGCCCCGGGCGCTGTTCGTCTTAAGGTCGACAACCTGTGCGGTTCGGGCGTGGAAAATATCTCCTTTATTCTGCGTCAGGGCGAGATTCTCGGCGTCGCCGGGCTGATGGGCGCCGGGCGCACCGAGCTGATGAAGGTGCTGTACGGTGCGCTGCCGCGCAGCAGCGGTTCGGTCACGCTGGATGGACGCGAAGTTGTTACGCGTTCCCCGCAGGATGGTCTGGCCAACGGAATCGTCTACATCTCAGAAGACCGTAAGCGCGACGGTTTAGTGCTCGGCATGTCGGTTAAAGAGAACATGTCGCTGACCGCGCTGCGTTACTTCAGCCGCGGCGGCGGTAGTCTCAAGCACAAAGATGAACAACAGGCGGTGAGTGATTTTATCCGCCTGTTTAACGTGAAAACGCCTTCGATGGAGCAGGCCATTGGGCTACTTTCCGGCGGTAATCAGCAGAAGGTCGCGATAGCCCGCGGGTTGATGACCCGCCCGAAGGTATTGATCCTTGATGAGCCGACCCGCGGCGTCGACGTCGGGGCGAAGAAAGAGATCTACCAGCTGATTAATCAGTTCAAAGCCGAAGGTCTGAGCATCATTCTGGTCTCTTCGGAGATGCCGGAAGTGCTGGGCATGAGCGATCGCATCATGGTGATGCATGAAGGGCATCTCGGCGGTGAATTCACACGCGAGCAGGCCACCCAGGAAGTATTGATGGCTGCCGCTGTGGGCAAGCTTAATCGTGTGAATCAGGAGTAAAAAAGATGAATAACCCGGCTGTTTCTGGTCGTCGCTACTTCACAAAAGCGTGGCTGATGGAGCAAAAATCGCTGATTGCCCTGCTGGTGCTGATTGCGATTGTCTCGACCATGAGCCCCAACTTTTTTACCGTGAATAACCTGTTCAATATTCTGCAGCAGACTTCAGTTAACGCCATTATGGCGGTAGGGATGACGCTGGTTATCCTGACGTCGGGTATCGACCTGTCCGTCGGTTCTCTGCTGGCTCTGACCGGCGCGGTTGCTGCTTCAATTGTCGGGATTGAGGTCAACGCACTGGTGGCCGTGGCCGCTGCGCTGGCATTAGGCGCGGCTATCGGCGCCGTGACCGGCGTGATTGTGGCGAAAGGGCGCGTGCAGGCATTTATCGCTACGCTGGTCATGATGCTGCTGCTGCGCGGCGTGACGATGGTGTATACCAATGGAAGCCCGGTAAATACCGGCTTTACCGACAACGCCGATCTGTTCGGCTGGTTCGGGATTGGTCGTCCGCTGGGGATCCCAACGCCGGTGTGGATTATGGCGATCGTTTTCCTGGCCGCCTGGTACATGCTGCACCATACTCGCCTGGGCCGTTATATTTATGCGCTCGGCGGTAACGAGGCGGCAACGCGCCTTTCCGGTATCAGCGTGAATAAAGTTAAAATCATCGTCTATTCTTTGTGCGGCATGCTGGCCTCGCTGGCCGGGATTATTGAGGTCGCGCGTCTCTCTTCCGCGCAGCCGACGGCGGGCACAGGATATGAACTGGATGCGATTGCGGCGGTGGTGCTCGGTGGTACCAGCCTCGCGGGCGGTAAAGGCCGTATTGTCGGCACGCTGATTGGTGCGTTGATCCTTGGCTTTCTGAACAACGGCCTGAATTTATTAGGCGTTTCATCCTATTACCAGATGATCGTGAAAGCGGTGGTCATTTTGCTGGCGGTACTGGTAGATAACAAGAAGCAGTAACTGAGAACTCTACAGGACATCTTAACTATGAATATGAAAAAACTGGCGACCCTGGTCTCTGCTGTAGCGTTAAGTGCGACCGTAAGCGCAAACGCGATGGCAAAAGATACTATCGCTCTGGTTATCTCTACCCTTAACAACCCGTTCTTTGTCTCGCTGAAGGATGGCGCGCAAAAAGAAGCGGACAAACTTGGCTATAACCTGGTGGTACTGGATTCCCAGAATAACCCGGCCAAAGAGTTGGCTAACGTTCAGGATTTAACCGTTCGTGGCACCAAACTGCTGCTGATCAACCCTACGGATTCCGATGCGGTGGGTAACGCCGTGAAGCTGGCTAATCAGGCGAAAATTCCGGTTATCACCCTCGACCGTCAGGCGTCAAAAGGCGACGTGGTAAGCCATATTGCATCTGACAACGTGCTGGGCGGTAAGATGGCCGGTGACTATATCGCGAAGAAAGTCGGCGAAAACGCGAAGATCATTGAACTACAAGGCATTGCCGGGACCTCCGCGGCGCGCGAACGTGGTGAAGGTTTCCAGCAGGCCGTTGCTGCGCACAAGTTTAACGTACTGGCCAGCCAGCCGGCAGATTTTGACCGTACCAAGGGTCTGAACGTCATGCAGAACTTGCTGACGGCGCATCCTGATGTGCAGGCGGTATTTGCCCAGAACGATGAAATGGCGCTGGGCGCGCTGCGTGCGCTACAAACGGCAGGCAAATCTGATGTGATGGTTGTTGGATTTGACGGCACGCCGGATGGCGAAAAAGCGGTTAATAGTGGCAAACTGGCTGCGACCATCGCCCAGCTACCGGAGCAGATCGGCGTTAAAGGCGTTGAGACCGCCGATAAAGTGCTGAAGGGCGAAAAAGTGGATACCAGCTACCCGGTTGAGTTGAAACTGGTCATTAAGCAATAATGTGCGATTCGGATCGGCGACGGTCCGAGGGACAACATAATAAAGAAAAGCAGGGCATGCGCCACCGGATCCCGGTGGCGCGCTTTCCGGGAATATTGATTATGAAAACCGCAGGCAAACTTGTCGTCCTTGGCAGTATCAACGCCGATCACATCCTGAATCTCGACGCCTTCCCAACGCCTGGTGAAACCGTTACCGGTCATCACTATCAGGTCGCTTTTGGCGGTAAGGGCGCAAACCAGGCCGTTGCTGCCGGACGCAGCGGGGCTAATATTTCCTTTATCGCCTGTACCGGCGATGACGACATTGGCGAGCGCGTTCGTCACCAGCTGGAAAGCGACAATATTGACGTTTCGCCGGTCAGAGCCGTCACCGGAGAATCAACCGGCGTGGCGCTGATTTTTGTTAACGCTGAAGGTGAGAATACTATCGGTATTCATGCCGGTGCTAATGCCGCGCTCTCCGTTGCGCAGGTTGATGCGGAAAAAGAGCGTATTGCTGGCGCGCAGGCGCTGCTGATGCAGCTGGAATCACCGCTGGAAAGCGTACTGGCCGCGGCGAAAATCGCTCACCAGAATCAAACCTCAGTCATCCTCAATCCGGCGCCGGCACGTGAATTGCCCGATGAGCTGCTCACGCTGGTAGATATCATTACCCCTAACGAGACCGAAGCGGAAAAGCTCACCGGCGTGCGCGTGGAAAGCGACGATGATGCGGCAAAAGCCGCCAAAGTGCTCCATGATAAAGGTATCGGTACGGTGATCATTACCCTTGGCAGCCGTGGCGTATGGGCCAGCTGCGAAGGTGAAGGTCGTCGGGTGCCCGGCTTTAAAGTGCAGGCGGTAGATACCATAGCCGCTGGCGATACCTTTAATGGTGCGCTGGTCACCGCGCTGCTTGAAGGTAGTGAACTGGCGCAGGCGATTCGTTTTGCCCATGCCGCCGCCGCTATCGCCGTCACCCGCAAAGGGGCCCAGCCCTCCGTGCCCTGGCGAAAAGAAATAGACGAATTTTTACGTCAACAGGGGTAACGCTTGGCCACCATGAAGGATGTAGCCCGCATAGCGGGCGTTTCCACTTCGACGGTTTCTCATGTCATCAACAAAGATCGTTTCGTTAGCGAAGCAATTACCGCTAAAGTCGATGCCGCGATTAAAAGCCTGAACTACGCGCCGTCTGCGCTGGCGCGCAGCCTTAAATTAAACCAAACCCGCACCATAGGCATGCTTATTACCGCCAGTACCAACCCGTTTTATTCGGAGCTGGTGCGCGGCGTGGAACGTAGCTGCTTTGAGCGAGGCTATAGCCTGGTACTGTGTAATACCGAAGGCGATGAGCAGCGGATGAACCGTAATCTTGAGACGCTGATGCAAAAGCGCGTCGATGGTTTACTCCTGTTGTGCACTGAAACTCATCAGCCTTCGCCGGAAATTATGCAGCGCTATCCTTCTGTACCGACGGTGATGATGGACTGGGCGCCGTTCGACGGCGATAGCGATCTGATTCAGGATAACTCTCTGCTCGGCGGCGATATGGCGACCCAGTATCTGATTGACCAGGGCTATAGTCGGATTGCCTGTATCGCGGGTCCGCTGGATAAAACGCCAGCCCGATTGCGCCTGGAGGGATATCAGGCTGCGATGACTCGAGCCGGACTTGCGGTACCGGAAGGATATGTGATTAGCAGCGATTTTGAATTTGGCGGCGGATTCAGCGCCATGCAGACGCTGCTGACGCTGTCAGAGCTACCGCAGGCAGTATTTGTCGGTAACGATGCGATGGCGGTGGGCGCCTATCAGGCCCTTTACCAGAGCGGCCTGCGTATTCCGCAGGACATGGCGCTGGTGGGTTATGACGACATCGAACTGGCGCGCTATATGACGCCGCCGCTAACCACAATTCATCAACCGAAAGATGAGCTGGGCGAACTGGCCATCGATGTGCTGATTCACCGCATGGCCGATCCGGGACAAAAACAGCAGCGCGTGCAGTTAACGCCTGAGCTGGTGGTTCGTGGCTCAGCCTAACGCTTATGCCGCTCCTTAATCAGGTTGCGGCCATCTTTTGCTCTTAATAAAGTAAATACCAGCGCCGATACCACGGTGATAGCCCCCATGGTAATAAAGGTGTAATGAAATTGCTCAATGGTATTTGCGCTATCAAATCCTTCATAAAACCTCAGCACCGCCGCGCTAACGGCGACCCCGAGACTGATAGAGAGTTGCTGAGTGACGGCCAGCATGCTGTTGCCGCTGCTGGCGTTTTCATCGGTTAAATCGGCGAGCGTGATGGTGTTCATTGAGGTGAACTGAGTGGACATCGCCATCCCCAGAACGAATAGCGGCAGCAGCAGCATCCAGATCGACAGATCCGGAGATTGCAGCGAAAACTGAGCGATCATCAGGCCGATGAATACCGTGACCCCAACCAGCGTTTTACGGTAGCCGAACCAGCGAAGTATCTGGGTGACGGTTGATTTCGCAATAATGGAACCGATAGCCGTAGGTGCAATCATGCAGCCAGCAATAATCGCCGGATAGCCGAAGCCAACCTGGAGCATCAGCGGCATCAGGAACGGAACGCAGCCGGTGCCCAGGCGCGTGGCCAGGTTTCCCGCGATCCCAACAGAGAAGGTATGCGTCTTAAATAAGGATAGCGAAATGAGCGGTGTGGGATGACGGCGAGCGTGGCGAATATAGGCCCACATTAAAACGATGCTCAGGGCGATAACGGCCAGAGCCATCCAGGTGGCAACAATCTTCTCGCCAAACAGCTCGATTCCACTGGAAAACAGCACCAGGCTCAGGCCAAAGAGGATAAAACCGAGCGTGTCGAAGCGCCGTCGTGGCGTGGTGAAATCCGGCATGTACTTGCGAGCGTAGACGATTCCGATAATGCCGATGGGAATATTAATCAGGAATATCCAGTGCCAGCTTGCCCAGGTCACCAGTACGCCGCCGAGCACGGGGCCGAGGATAGGGCCGACCAGGCCAGGCATGGTGACGAAGTTGAGTACCGGCAGCAGTTCGCTGCGCGGATAGGCGCGCAGTAACGCCAGCCTCGCAACCGGCATCATCATCGCTCCGCCGATGCCCTGAATGACGCGGAAGATAACCAGTTCCATCAGGGAGTTGGAAAGCGCGCAGGCCAGGGAACCGAGGGTAAACAGGCTGACGGCGATGATAAATACTTTCCGCGTGCCGAAGCGGTCGGCCAGCCAACCGCTGACCGGGATAAGCATGGCTACCGTCAACGTGTAGCTGATAATGGCCGATTGCATCGCAAGCGGTGAACGGTTAAGGCTATGGGCGATAGCGGGAAGGGCCGTATTCAGAATGGTAGCGTCAAGCGCCTGCATAAAAAAAGCCATCGCTGCGATCCATGGCAGCCCGGCCATACTGCGGGCTTTCTTTTTGGTCATTCGATACCTTTACTATTTGTCGGAATGGTTGGGGGCACTCAACAACGCCTGGCAGGCGCTCAGCGCTCGCAAGCCGTCGCTATCCAGAATGGCATCAACGATTGCCTGATGGAGATCCAGCTTCACCACTTCATTTTGGGTAATCGAAGTGAAGTAGGTGTGGTAAACCGAATGAAATAAAGAAGCGAAAGAGGTCAGGAAAGGATTGCCGCTCATTTCATATATATGTTCATGCCAGGCCATATCGACCTCAATCCAGCGCTCGCGCTGAAAGTTCCTCTTTAGCTCAACCATCTCCTCCATCAAAGCGTTGAGTTGAGCCTTCTGCTCCGGCGTGCCTGAGGTTGACGCCAGAAAACAGGCTTGGGGCTCCAGGCTTTCGCGCATAACGAGGAAATGGCCGACAACTTCAGCGAAATTATCTTCCGTTAACCACCATGCGAGTAGTTCTTTATCGAGAAAGTTCCAGCTGCTGCGGGGCATCACCCGCGTTCCGATCCGTGGACGAGGTAAAAGCATCCCTTTCGCAGCAAGCGTTTTAACCGCTTCACGCACGGCCGTACGGCTCACGCCAAACTGCTCACCCAGTTCCATCTCTCCGGGAAGGATACTTTCTGGCGGGTATTCCCCGGTCAGGATTTTTTGAGCTAGTTTCTCCGCTAATACCCAGGAGATGTTCTTTTGTGCCGCCAACTGCTGTGCGCTTAAAGACATAAATGCCGTTCCTTTCTCTTTTTTACCTTATCAGTATGCCATCTGGCGGCGTGCTTCGTTGGTTAAAACGGCAAAACGCCGCTTTTTTGCTACATTACACGGCGTAATGATGAAAAAAGAGGCGGTTGAAAAGTTTTTTGAAATTTCCCCTTGTCACTTCGTAATTACTCCCTATAATGCGCTCCCACTGACACGGAACAACGGCTTACAGCCCGCCGGGTCAGCGGGATTCAGCGATGAATACCGGCAGAGAAAAGCGAAATTAAACGCTTGACTCTGAATGAGGAAAGCGTAATATACGCCACCTCGCAACGGTGAGCGAAAGCCGCGTTGCACTGCTCTTTAACAATTTATCAGACAATCTGTGTGGGCACTCAAAGTGACATGGATTCTTAACGTCTTCGGAC
>NZ_JBLURD010000006.1:0-104691 GCF_051209435.1 Klebsiella sp. HN106
ATGAAGGCGCTGACCAGCGAGAAGGAGCGGAAAATCCGCATGGTGCAGCTGCGCACGGTGAGTAAGCGGGAAAAAATCCTCTTCCCGGCGGTGCTGTTGCTGCTGGTGGCGCTGCTGCTGCCGGATGCGGCGCCGCTGCTGGGGATGTTCTGCTTCGGCAACCTGATGCGCGAGAGCGGGGTGGTGGAGCGCCTGAGCGACACGGTGCAGAACGGGCTGATAAATATCGTGACGATATTCCTCGGATTATCGGTGGGCGCGAAGCTGGTGGCGGACAAGTTCCTGCAGCCGCAGACGCTGGGGATACTGGTGCTGGGGGTGACAGCGTTCTGCGTGGGCACGGCGGCGGGCGTGCTGATGGCGAAGCTGCTGAACCTGTGCAGCCGGCACAAAATCAACCCGCTGATTGGCTCCGCCGGGGTGTCGGCGGTGCCGATGGCGGCAAGGGTGTCGAATAAGGTGGGGCTGGAGTCGGACGCGCAGAACTTCCTGCTGATGCACGCGATGGGGCCGAACGTGGCGGGGGTGATTGGCTCGGCGATTGCCGCCGGGGTGATGCTCAAGTACGTGCTGGCGATGTGAATCGTTACCTTTCCCCGGATTGCGCCGTAAACGGCTTATCCGGGCCACCAGACTGCACGGACCCGTAGCCCGGTCAGCGCAGCGCCACCGGGAGATTTCCTATAAGGAGGCTTTGATGAATGAAACCATAACATTACGCCCCGAAAGCAGGGCATCGACAAAAGATGTCATTATCGATTACATGCTGGCATCAGTAGATGAAGTTGAACAACTGCAGCCCGCGCTTAACCTGTTAGCGCACCCATCGGTTGCCCGCGGAGGCCATGATTTTTTTGTCCATTGCTATGAGGCGGGTACGCAAAATAAAGCAGCTGAAACAGAACCGGCGCTACCTGATACGGTATTTCGGGACTCCACGCCGTGGATGCAAAGAAGTGGGCTGCTGTGTGCCGCAGCGGGTCATCTGGATGCCCGGGGGCTGGCGCTGACGCACAATCGTCTGTGCGACCTGGCCGGTCAGTATTGTGCCGGCGCGGCGGATGCCGATGCTGAAATCCGCAGCGGATTTTATACCGTGCGCAGCATATCGCTGCCGGTTTACCGGCGACTGCTGCGGGACAAGCATCCTCATGGCGTCTGCCTGCAGCAGTCGCTGCTGCATCTGCTGGCCTGGAAGAGCGAATCACCCTGGGCGCGGCAGCAGGCTCAACGGTTGCTCTGGCAGGGCGGCGTACTGGGTGATAACGGCGAATTTGCGCTGATGACGCTCGATGACGAGCTGCGGGAGCGGCAGTTTGCCTGGCCGGGGCTGTGGTCGCTGCTGGCCGTCACCGGGTTTCTGGCGAAATTCCCGGCCGGGCCGATTTTTGCTGATTAAATAGCGCTCCCCGTTCGGGGAGCCTGTTAGTTGGTCGCAGGATATTCCTGTACGGCGATATGCAGCGTAATTTTTTTATCGTCACGCATAATCACCACCGGAATTTCCGAGCCCGGACGGATCTCTGCGACCTGATCCATGGTTTCCAGGGCGGAAACGGCGGGTTTATCGTTAACCGAAATAATCACGTCATTGGCGCGGATCCCTGCCTGGGCTGCCGGGCCTTCCGGCGCCACATCATTGACTACAATCCCCTGCAATTGATCGATACCGCCGCCGCTCTGCGCGTGCAGCGGCGCAATTTCGCGGCCGCTGATCCCAATGTAGCCACGAATCACGCGGCCATCGCGGATCAGCTTATCCATAATCTTGGTCGCCAGCTGGAAAGGAATCGCAAAGCCGATGCCCTCCGGCGTTTCGCCATCGTTGCTTTTATCAAATGACAGGGTATTGATACCCATAAGCTCGCCCAGCGAGTTCACCAGCGCGCCGCCGGAGTTACCGTGGTTGATTGACGCATCGGTCTGCAGGAAGTTCTGGCGCCCAGTGGGGTTCAGACCGATACGCCCGGTGGCGCTGATAATGCCCTGGGTAATGGTTTGCCCGAGGTTGTACGGGTTGCCAATCGCCAGCACGACGTCACCGATATGCGGCACGCGTTTCGGGTTAATCGGAATAACCGGCAGACCGCCGCTGGCGTTGATTTTTAATACCGCCAGATCGGTGAGGGTATCTGAGCCGACCAGCAGCGCTTCAAAGACCCGGCCATCCTGCAGGGCAACAATAATCTGATCGGCATCGTTGATGACGTGCTTGTTGGTCAGAATATAGCCGCGCTGGTCCATGATCACGCCGGAGCCGAGCGTTAACTGATTATGACTGGTGCTGTTAAGGGCGCGGTTATAGACATTGACGACCGCAGGCGCCGCGCGACGGACGGCGGAATTATAGCTGGCGGGGGATTCATCCGCGCTATCGTATTGCGTGGTCGGCGAAAGCTGCCACTGGCGCAGGGAAGGCATGACGGCCAGCAGCAAACCGCCGACGATCAAACCGATAAGTATCGAACGTAAAAGCTTTGCAGGCATGATGCAGATATCTTTGATGGATAGACAGGCGAAGCATAACACGACTTGTCCGGACATCGCACTGCACGCGATGTCCGGAAGGCGAGTTAGCGCAGCAGTAGATAGATGCTTTCGCTGCCGCGAACGACGTTCAGTGCAATGACCGTCGGTTTGCTTTCGAGTACTTTTCGCAGTTCGGCAATCGAGCGCACGCGTTCGCGATTGAGGCCAATAATGATATCGTCCTTATGCAGGCCGGCCTGCGCGGCAGGGCTGCCTTTATCGACGTTATCAATGATGACGCCTTTGGTCCCATCCTTCATCTGACCGTCGCTTAACGATGCGCCCTGTAGCGCCGGAGCGATAAGCTCTGCGCTGGCGGAAGACGAGGTGCTCTTGTCCAGCGTGACCTCCACTTCAACGGGTTTCCCTTCACGCAATAGTCCTAATTTCACCTTGGTTCCCGGCTCGGTCGTGGCGATGCGTGAACGCAGTTCGGCGAAGCTGTTGAGCGGTTTGCCGTTCAGGCTGACGATAACGTCGCCAGATTTAACGCCCGCTTTAGCCGACCCCGAGTTTGGCAGGACTTCGCTAACGAATGCGCCGCGCTGGACGTCAAGATTCATCGCTTTGGCGATATCCGCGCTCATTTCCATTCCTTTAATACCCAACAGGCCGCGTTTGATTTCGCCAAACTGGATAAGCTGCTGAGAGAGGATTTTTGCCATATTGCTGGGAATGGCGAAACCAATGCCGACGCTGCCGCCGCCCGGGGCCAGAATGGCGGTGTTGATGCCAATCAGCTCGCCGTTGAGATTCAGCAGCGCGCCACCGGAGTTGCCGCGGTTAATGGAAGCATCGGTCTGGATAAAGTTTTCCAGCCCCTCAAGGTTCAGGCCGCTGCGGCCAAGGGCGGAAACAATCCCGGATGTGGCGGTCTGACCCAGGCCAAACGGGTTACCGACGGCGACGGCGAAGTCGCCAACCCGCAGCTTGTCCGAGTCGGCGATAGCGATTTGCGTCAAATTACTGGGCTTGAGGATCTGCAGCAGTGCAATATCGCTCTGCTCGTCGCTGCCGACCAGTTTGGCATCGAACTCACGCCCGTCGTTGAGCTGGACGCTGATCTTCTGGGCCTGATTAATGACGTGATTATTGGTCAGCACGTAGCCTTTTGCGGCATCAATGATGACCCCAGAACCCAGTCCTTCAAAAGGCTGCGCCTGCTCTTGCGGCGCGTTGTCGCCAAAATATTTTTTCAACTCTTCCGGCATATCCTGCGCGGGTGACGCGGTACCCTCAACCTGTACGCTCACCACCGCCGGCAACACTTTTTCCAGCATTGGCGCGAGGCTTGGCAGCGCGCCCTGGCCCGGAACTTGTGTCGGTAAAGACGCTGCTGCCGGAGGTAAGGCTGACAACGACAACCCAATGCTTAACGCTAACGCACTCAACAGCAAAGTTGGTTTATTCATTAGTTGCTGGCTCTCGTAACCTGAGGTGTATGGGAAACGTCCCGAATGGCCCGATGTTATTGAATTTTCGACCCGGTAACAACGTGGGCAATAGTTAAATTGTAGCTGGGATGAGAGGTTGAAACGGGCGCAGAGGGTGCGCCCGGAAAATATTTTTACTGGCGTTGCCGAATCAATCGCGCTTTACACCGCCGCGCAGCAGACCGGATGCGCCTTCAGAATAGTCGCGCGGCATCTGGACCGGAGCCTGATCGTTGCCCGCTTCGGACTCTTCCAGACGATTGCGGAACGGATTAGCGTCCGCCATGGTGTCCGGCAGGAGGTTGCTGGAGCTTTTCGCCATATGCTGATACAGCTGGCGGTAATCATGCGCCATGTTATCCAGAAGCTCGGCGCTCTGGGCGAAATGGCTCACCAGCTCTTCGCGGTACTCCTCCAGCTCTGCTTTATTCTTTTCCAGTTCAAACTGCAGCGCCTGCTGTTGGCGTAATTTACGATTGCCAAAACGCATCGCGACGGCACCGATAATGATGCCGACAACTAGCCCAATTAGCGCGTATTCCCAGGTCATGAACATCTCCCGTTGTTTTGTGGTTCCGTAGGGTGGCTATGAGGCTCTCCGCCTGCGCCCGATAGTGCCACTATAACCGCTAATTCCACAGAAGTGGAATCCTGGCGTATCATCACGTAGTGTAGAGCAGCCTTTTTTTCGTCAATCGTGAGCTACGGCATTACGGTTTTCAAGGAATAACAATTAGATCATGCAAAGCCTGTCCCCAACATCGCGTTACCTTTCCGCTCTCAAAGAGGGAAGCCATCAACCTGACGACGTTCAGCGAGAAGCGGTCAGCCGCCTCGATACGATTTATCAAGAATTGCAGAATAAACCTTCGGTAGCGCCGCAAACCGGCGGCGGTCTGCGGGCGAAATTCGGCAAGCTGCTGGGCAAGCGTGAACCCGCTGTCGAAACGGCCGCAGTTCGCGGTCTCTATATGTGGGGTGGGGTCGGCAGAGGGAAAACCTGGCTGATGGATCTGTTCTTTCAAAGTCTGCCGGGAGAACGTAAACAACGTCTGCATTTTCATCGCTTTATGCTGCGGGTACATGAAGAGTTAACCACGCTGCAGGGGCACAGCGATCCGCTGGAAATCGTTGCGGACCGTTTTAAAGCTGAAACCGATGTGCTCTGCTTTGATGAGTTTTTTGTCTCTGACATTACCGATGCGATGCTGCTGGGCGGTCTGATGAAAGCGCTGTTTGCCCGCGGGATAACCCTGGTGGCGACGTCGAATATTCCTCCTGACGAACTGTACCGTAACGGTCTGCAGCGCGCCCGCTTCCTGCCTGCGATCGACGCGATTAAGCAGCACTGCGATGTGATGAATGTCGACGCCGGCATCGATTATCGTCTGCGCACGCTGACCCAGGCGCACCTGTGGCTGTCGCCGCTGAACGCTGAGACCCGCCAGCAGATGGACAAACTGTGGCTGGCGCTGGCGGGCGCAAAGCGCGAGCAGATGCCAACGCTGGAGATAAACCACCGCCCGCTGCCGACGTTAGGCGTTGAGAACCAGACGCTGGCGGCTTCCTTTGCGACGCTGTGCGTGGATGCGCGTAGCCAGCACGACTATATTGCGCTTTCGCGTCTGTTTCATACCGTCATGCTCTTTGATGTGCCGGTGATGACCGGGCTGATGGAGAGCGAGGCGCGGCGCTTTATCGCCCTCGTCGATGAATTCTACGAACGCCACGTCAAACTGGTGGTCAGTGCGGCGGTTCCGCTGTATGAGATCTATCAGGGCGAGAGATTAAAATTCGAGTTCCAGCGCTGTTTATCGCGCCTGCAGGAGATGCAGAGCGAGGAGTATCTGAAGCGAGAACACCTGGCGGGGTAAAACCGGGTACAAATCACATAAAGGGGTCGATCTTTGACCCCGACTTCTCTATAATCTTGCGACCCCACGTTACGAGAAGGTTTTTTTCCCAAAACTTTCTATGTGCCGGCATAGGCTATTCGAAGGGGTAGGTTTGCTGGACAATGTCGTGTGAACCTCAACTGACTAAACGTTTGGGTGTTCACCAACGTGTAACTTATTTATTTGGGTAAGCTTTTAATGAAAACTTTTACAGCTAAACCAGAAACCGTAAAACGCGACTGGTATGTTGTTGACGCGACCGGTAAAACTCTGGGCCGTCTGGCTTCCGAACTGGCTCTGCGCCTGCGCGGTAAGCACAAAGCGGAATACACTCCGCACGTTGATACCGGTGACTACATCATCGTTCTGAACGCAGAAAAAGTTGCTGTAACCGGCAACAAGCGCGAAGACAAAATGTACTATCACCACACCGGCCACATCGGTGGTATCAAAGAAGCGACCTTTGAAGAGATGATTGCCCGCCGTCCTGAGCGTGTGATTGAAATCGCGGTTAAAGGCATGCTGCCAAAAGGCCCGCTGGGTCGTGCTATGTACCGTAAGCTGAAAGTTTACGCGGGTAACGAGCACAACCACGCGGCACAGCAACCGCAAGTTCTTGACATCTAATCGGGATTATAGGCAATGGCTGAAAATCAATACTACGGCACCGGTCGCCGCAAAAGTTCCGCAGCTCGCGTTTTCATCAAACCGGGCAACGGTAAAATCGTTATCAACCAGCGTTCTCTGGAACAGTACTTCGGTCGTGAAACTGCCCGCATGGTAGTTCGTCAGCCGCTGGAACTGGTCGACATGGTTGAGAAATTAGATCTGTACATCACCGTTAAAGGTGGTGGTATCTCTGGTCAGGCTGGTGCGATCCGTCACGGTATCACCCGCGCTCTGATGGAGTACGATGAGTCCCTGCGTGGCGAACTGCGTAAAGCTGGTTTCGTTACTCGTGATGCTCGTCAGGTTGAACGTAAGAAAGTCGGCCTGCGTAAAGCACGTCGTCGTCCGCAGTTCTCCAAACGTTAATTGTCCTCTGCTTATGCAGAACAATTTGCGAAAAAACCCGCTTCGGCGGGTTTTTTTATGGATAAATTTGCCATTTTCACTCTACAAACGCCCCATTATTACCACTTTTTCAGCATTTCCAGAATACCCTCACCACAACGTCTTCAAAATCTGGTAAACTATCATCCAATTTTCTGCCCAAATGCAGGTGATTGTTCATTTTTTGTTTGGATGATAAGCAAAAGTGATATCACGCAAATGGGGTTTTTACATCTGGCTGGCCATCCGTGGTCGGCAGCAGTACAAAATTCTGAATATACCTGGAGGTTTTCATGGCTGTCGCTGCCAACAAACGTTCGGTAATGACGCTGTTTTCTGGTCCTACTGACATCTATAGCCATCAGGTCCGCATCGTGCTGGCCGAAAAAGGTGTTAGTTTTGAGATAGAGCACGTGGAGAAGGATAACCCGCCTCAGGATCTGATTGACCTCAACCCGAATCAAAGCGTGCCGACGCTTGTGGATCGTGAGCTCACTCTGTGGGAATCTCGCATCATTATGGAATACCTGGATGAGCGTTTCCCGCATCCGCCGCTGATGCCGGTTTATCCGGTGGCCCGTGGGGAAAGCCGTCTTTACATGCAGCGTATCGAAAAAGACTGGTATTCTCTGATGAATACTATTCAGACCGGTACCGCTTCGCAGGCCGATACTGCACGTAAGCAGCTGCGTGAAGAGTTGCAGGCCATTGCGCCGGTCTTCACCCAGAAGCCCTACTTCCTGAGCGATGAGTTTAGCCTGGTGGACTGCTACCTGGCTCCGCTGCTGTGGCGCCTGCCGGTTCTTGGCGTCGAGCTGGTTGGTGCTGGCGCGAAAGAGCTTAAAGGCTATATGACTCGCGTATTTGAGCGCGACTCCTTCCTCGCTTCTTTAACTGAAGCCGAGCGTGAAATGCGCCTCGGTCGGGGCTAAATGATGGATGTATCACAGCTGACGCCTCGTCGCCCGTACCTGCTGCGGGCGTTCTATGAGTGGCTGCTGGATAACCAGCTGACTCCGCATCTGGTCGTTGACGTGACTCTGCCGGGCGTACTTGTGCCGATGGAGTATGCGCGTGATGGGCAAATTGTTCTCAATATTGCTCCGCGTGCTGTCGGTAACCTGGAGCTGGCGAACGACGAAGTGCGTTTTAACGCGCGTTTCGGCGGTGTGCCGCGCAATGTCTCCGTGCCGATGGCTGCCGTACTGGCGGTTTACGCGCGTGAGAACGGTGCGGGGACCATGTTCGAACCAGAAGCCGCTTACGATGAAGATGTCACCAGCCTGAACGATGAAGAAGAGCTGCCTGACAGCGAAACGGTCATGTCGGTGATTGATGGCGATAAGCCTGACAATCATGATGACGATCCGGATGATACGCCGCCGCCCCGTGGCGGACGTCCAGCGCTACGCGTTGTGAAGTGATATCAATAACAGGCCCTGCGGGGCCTGATTCATATATGAATTCATATGTGAATCAGACAGCATCCCCTATCCCGAGCGAAGCATTCATAGATATGCTTCGCTTTTTTTTCATTTTATAACTTTACTGCTGGCGTCGAGTCTCTTCTCCGTCAGGGCAAAGTGTGTTTCTGCGGCGGGCTGGGTCTGCACAGATTATTTTGCTGTGCCCTATGGTCATCCAGCACAGGAGATAGGGTATATTAGATGAAATGGGAGTGTGAATTCATATTTTTCTGGGTTTATTTATTGTAACTTTAATTAAGGTGTTTCTATGATGAATATGTGTTCTTATTTTACTATTGATGCCGTTTATTTATAAAGAGCAGATTAATTAACTGACCTGTGTTTTATTTAACTTACCTGCAGTTCATGTACTATCTTCTTGTAATCATTGAAGGTTTTTACTTTTTAAAATTTGCAATTATTTTTCTTGAGATTAGTCGTTCAATTAAGTAGATTAGCCGGCGGTGAGAGGAGTCTCTTTCATCATTACTTCCAGTGACTAATTCTTTTCTCAATAATTATTGAGGGGATGATTAGTGATAATGATTTAATTGGATAAAGGATATGCCGATATTTTAATTCATATCGGTCGTACTATACATTAAGGAAAATTGATATGTTCTCTAAAAAGTCACTTTCTGCGCTGTGCGTTTGCGCTGCTATTGTTTCTACTGCAGGCGCCAATGCTGCCACGGATGCCAATCTTACGGTAAAAGGAACTTTTACTCCGGCAGCATGTACTCCGGAACTAAGCAACAGTGGCGTCGTTGATTATGGCTCCATGAACAACTCGGTTCTCGAGAAAACAATTAACGGTAACTCCTTAGTTCAGCTGGGAAAAAAATCCATTACTTTAACGGTAAGCTGCGATGCGGCGACCAGCGTGGGTATTATTGCGCAGGATAACCGCGCGAGTTCTAAAGTCACGCTTTCAAGTTCGGCCTATATTGCAGACTATGTACCGGGTCAGAATATGTCGAATACTAATGCAGTATTTGGCCTCGGCACCGTTAACAACGTGAACATTGGTGCTTACACCGTTACGGCAATGAAGGATGGGTTAACTGCCGATGGTGCAGCAGTGGATATGATTGTGAAAGATACGGATGTAGCAAGTTCCGTATGGAAGAATGCGAACGGTGGTGGGTTATATTATCCTGATACTACCCGTATCGTTACCGTTGCTGAAACCGGCAAAACCACCCCAATGTTGTTTAAAGATTTAGTGATGCCGCTGGATATTGTTTCCGCCGTTCAGGACAATGGCGTACTGGGTGCCGGAACAAAAATCGAGCTCGATGGTAATGCCACGCTGAGTCTTGTTTATCTCTAATATTTATATGCTGTCCTTCTGAAATTCGGCCCAATAAATATTTTTATAAAATTTATTGGGCCTGTTAATAAGCTCTATCTCATTTTAATACACACCACTAATATGAAAAAAACGCTGCTGTTGTCGATATTGATATTGACGACCCGGGCCAATGCCAGCGGCATGGTGCCTGAGACATCTGTTTTACTCGTTGATGAACAAAAAGGTGAGGTGTCGATGAACCTCACCAATTCAGATCCGCATCCGTCCCTGCTTTATACCAAAGTGGTTGATTTAGCCGATAGCGATAAATCTATCCGCTTAATTGTTACACAACCGGTAGTACGCGTAGAGCAAGGGGACACGCAAAAGATCCGTTTTATTTTGCAAACCTCTAAACCGCTGCAGCATGAAGAGTTTAAACGGGTCACCTTTGAAGGCA
This sequence comes from Klebsiella sp. HN106, assembly GCF_051209435.1. Classification (NCBI taxonomy): domain Bacteria; kingdom Pseudomonadati; phylum Pseudomonadota; class Gammaproteobacteria; order Enterobacterales; family Enterobacteriaceae; genus Klebsiella; species Klebsiella sp. HN106. The sequence goes on from NZ_JBLURD010000006.1 coordinate 10,131, forward strand.
TTCCGCCGAAGGAAAAGGAAAAACTGAAAACAACGGTCACAATTCGTCAGGATTTACCGGTCATTATCCATCCGGCTGGCCTGCCGGAGGAGCCCGCGCCGTGGAAGCATCTGGTCTGGCGCAAAAAGGGCGGCCAGGTGGAGATCAGTAATCCGAGCGACTATGTCGTCAGGATGACGGCCATGTTTAATACTTTGCCGTCAGGTTCTCCCGGCGAGTTAGCGAAAACGTATCTCCTGCCGCACACCAGCGTCAGCGTAAAATTACCTGCTAAAGCGGGAGCGGATACGAAAGTCGAGTTTTATCCGGCAAGCCGCTATGGATATAAAGGAGAGCGCTACATCACCTCGTTGCAGTAACCATGTTCAAGGATGAACGGAATGCTCAGGAAAAAGCTGTTGGCCTGTCTTATCGGGTTGGGAAGCGCTCAACTGGCGGTAGCTGAAGAGGCCAAAAAGAGCGCGATAGAATTTGATAGTGAAACCTTAACGTCTTTGGGTATCGATCCGCAAATTGCGCATTATTTCTCCTCAGAAGCCAAATTCCTGCCAGGGGCGACCTCGGTTATGCTGGGCGTTAACGGTAAGGATAAGGGGAATATCGTTGCCCACTTTGATGATGACGGCCAGCTGTGTTTCGATAAAGCGTTTATGGAACAGGCCGGTGTTCACCAGCCCAGGAACGATAGCGAGGGCTGCTATGACTATTTACAGGCCCATCCTGAAACGATCCTAAAAGCGTCGCCCGGAAAAGGGCGAATCGATCTGATATTACCGCAGGAGCAGTTAGTCCACCAAAGTACCGACCTCAGCGGATACGACACGAGCGGTACGGCTGGGGTGCTGAATTATACCTTTTTCGCTTCGCGCAACGATTATAGCGGCGGTCATTCCGAGTATTCGCAGCTGATGCTGGACGGCGGTCTAAACGTGAATACCTGGCTGCTGCGTAGCCATCAGCTATTAAGCCGTGCGAATAATCAGTTTACCAGCGAAAATTCGCAGACCTACCTACAGCGCACCTTTACGCAGATAAAAAGCACCGTCAAGGCGGGTGAAATAGGCATGAATAACCCTTTGCTCGACGGCACCGAGCTATACGGTATCTCCTTGATGCCGGAGAGCGCCCTTAACGATGCCGGGAGCGGCGTGCTGGTAACCGGGATCGCCAGTACCCCGCAGGCGCGGGTTGAGATCCGCCAGCAAGGGATCATGGTGTATTCCACTTTAGTGCCTGCCGGCCCCTTTACTTTAACGGATATTCCCCTGCGCAACGTCACCAGCGATCTGACGGTCACCGTTATTGAGACCGATGGCAGCCAGCATAGCCAGGTGGTTCCCGCCTCATTGTATCGCTCCGGGCTGGGGCCTGCGGGCGGATATCAATTTTCATTAGGCCGGGTGAGCGATGCATATAGCCAGCAGCCCTGGGTAGCCAGCCTGGCTGGCGGCTGGAAGCTGAACGCCAGGCATAATTTAACTAGCGGCGCGATCGTTGCCCAGAGCTACCAGGCCTTAGGAATACGCGTTGACTCAGTACTGCCGCAGGAAATTTCGCTTTCTCTTCAGATTAACCAGGCGTTCGATCGCGATAATGCGCAGCAGGGCCAGAAGTACACTCTATCGACCTCCTGTGCAACACAGTCCGGTTTTGGGCTGAATGCTTCGTTGAGCAAATATTCTGAAAAGTATCGTGAGTTTTCTCAGGCCATTGATAAGAGTTTTAGCGCCACCAATAAAATGGAGTACTCATTGGGTGCGAGCTGGGGACACCCTGTTATAGGTACGATGAGCGCCAGCTTCTATGATGTAACAGGGTTCGATAGCCAAAATAATTCTCGCTACGCGACGCTTAACTGGGGAAAGAGTTTTAGCGCATTTTCCGTATCGGCAAGCTGGCAGCGCCAGCTCAGCGGCGGGAGTATCGAACAAAGCAATGATAATATTTTTTACCTGAACCTGAATATTCCCTTCCAGCAGCATTCGGTCAACGCTTACGCGCGCAGTGAAAAAGGGCGGAAGAGATACGGTACTTCGGTAACGGGCACTATCAGCGATGACACCACTTATACCCTCGGCGCCGAACGTGACCAGACCGAGAGTCGGAACAGCTTCAGCGGCGGGATAAATCAGAATCTGCATTACACGCAGCTAAGCATGAATGCGAGTACCAACGGTTCGCAGAGCCATAGCTATTCCGGAACGCTGCGCGGGGGAATGGCCGCCCACCGCCATGGTGTGACTTTTACACCGTGGGCGATTCGCGACACCTTTGCCATTGCCAGCCTGGATAAGCCGGTTTCCGGAGTGCGCATCGAGACATCGCAGGGGCCGGTGTGGACTGACTTCAGCGGTCAGGCAGTCATTCCTTCCGTTTCGGCCTGGCGAGAGGCAGCCGTTGAAATCAACACCGCGACTTTGCCAAAGAACATGGATATTGGCAATGGGCTCAGAATGCTCAAGCAAGGCCGAGGGGCCGTAGGCAAAATCCGCTTTTCTACCATCACGGAACGCCGGGTGCTGCTGGATGTCACGATGGGGAACGGTGATCCGCTGCCGAAGGGGGTCGCCGTAACGGATTCAGCGGGCAATTACTTAACGACTTCCGTCGATGACGGCGTGCTTTTTTTGAACAACCTCACAGGGAGACAAACATTGGTGGCGAAACTGGAAAAGGGAAGTTGCCGCATCTCGCTAACGCTGCCTGAAGCGCCAGACGCAGATGCGTTCTATGAAAATGCCAGCGGGGTATGTCAATGATTCGTCTATGGCTGGGCCTTAGCCTGCTGGCATTTTCCGGCGCCCTTCTGGCCGAATGCGAATTAAATAGCACGCAGCGTTCGGTTGACTATCTGCCCGTTCGCCCGGCAGAACGTCAGCAGGCGGGAGATAAGCCTGTGGTACTTCCGGAAAAGCAGTTCGTCCTGCATGTACATTGTGATAAGCCACAACGTATTCGGCTTTTCTTCGGTAGCGCCTATGCGCAAAACGGCAGGTTCGCACTTGGCAATCGTGGGGAAATGAATATTACCGCCGGGCAAGCGGTGGCTGACGATCGCGACGTGATGCTGGTCCCTGTACGGAGCGCCGGGGCGCCGATTACCGCTGAAGCAGCAAAGCGATCCCGCATTGTGCTCAATCAAGGGATCGCCTTTGTACAGGGAGAAGAGATTGAAGCCAGTCAGCTCTCTGTGGTTCTGAACGTGGCTTCAATGATGGAGAGCCAGGCGATTACGGATCGCGTAACGTATCGTGGGAATCTGCAGATCAGGGTGGTAACTCCATGAGGTACGCCTTTGTTTTATTCGCGCTTTTACTCAGTCCGATCCTTCACGCCGGCGACAACCTTAGTATTGATTTTACCGTGACCGCAGAAGCGGCGGCGTGCACGCCAACGCTGAGCCATAACGGCATCGTAGATTTCGGTGAACGGCATGTCGGGTCGCTATCAACGTCCGCATTTACCCAGCTAGGCGTGCGGGATATTACCTTAACGATTACCTGCGAATCCTCCACCGGGATCGCTATTACGGCGAGAGATGCGCGATCCAGTTCCGCTATCACGGGAAAAGATACACACGGCCATGAGGGAGTGCTTTTTCAGGTCAATGGCGGCGGATACATAAGCGACAAATTACGGCTTTTTGGTCTGGGTATGACGATGGAAAATAAACCTATTGGCAGCTATGCGATGCAAATCGATTCCGCCAATACCATCGCGGTTGATGATAAAAAAGTTGCCGTTGATATCGCCGGATCGGCCAGCAAGGAGGGACCGTGGGAAGTTTCCTCGCTTTTACCGCTCCCAACGGGACAGGACTATTTCTATACCTTTGTTAAAAAAGGCTCTTCGGTGCCGCAGCCAATCACGGCGGCAACGGTGCCTCTGCAGATAAGCGCATCGGTGGGAAGTAATCTCAGGAGCGGGCAAAAGGTGACGTTGGACGGCGAGGCGGTAATCAGTATTGTCTATCTCTGAATGAATAAGCTTGCGGGCTCCGGGACCCGCAAGCTTTTTTCGTTACACTTCCAGGTAGTTCAGGATGCCGTCAGCCGCCTTACGGCCTTCGGCAATCGCGGTGACCACCAGGTCAGAGCCGCGAACGATATCGCCGCCGGCGAAGATTTTCGGGTTGCTGGTCTGGAAAGCATTGTCGCTGCCTTCCGGCGCAATCACGCGGCCCTGAGAATCGAGCTCAACGCTGTGCTTCGCCAGCCATTCCATGCTGTGCGGACGGAAACCAAATGCCATGACTACGGCATCTGCTGGCACCACATGTTCTGAGCCGGCAACGATTTCCGCGCGGCGGCGGCCTTTCGCATCCGGCTGGCCCATCTCCGTACGCGCCATCTTCACGCCGCAGACTTTACCGTTGGCATTCACTTCAATGCCCAGCGGCTGAACGTTGAACTGGAATTCCACGCCTTCTTCCCGCGCGTTTTTCACTTCGCGCTTCGAGCCCGGCATGTTCTCTTCATCACGGCGATAGGCGCAGATGACGTGAGTCGCGTTCTGGCGAATCGAGGTACGCACGCAGTCCATTGCGGTGTCGCCGCCGCCAAGAACCACGACGCGTTTGCCTTCCATGCTGACGTACGGCTCGTCCGCCGTTTCACCAAAGCCCATGATCTGCTTGGTATTGGCGATCAGGAAGGGCAGCGCATCAAAGACGCCGCTGGCGTCTTCGTTTTCCAGACCGCCGCGCATTGACTGATAGGTACCAACGCCGAGGAATACCGCATCGTACCCTTTCAGCAGATCGTCGAGCTGTACATCGCGACCCACCTCGGTATTGAGTTTGAACTCAATGCCCATACCGGTAAAGATCTCGCGACGACGGGTCATCACCTCTTTTTCCAGCTTAAAGGCTGGAATACCAAAGGTCAGGAGGCCGCCGATCTCCGGATGGCGATCGAAGACTACCGCCTTCACGCCGTTACGGGTCAATACGTCGGCGCACGCCAGACCTGCCGGACCCGCGCCGATAATGGCGACGGTTTTGCCGGTTTGTTTCACGCCGCTAAGGTCAGGACGCCAGCCCATTTCGAACGCTTTATCGTTGATATAGCGCTCAATGTTACCGATGGTTACCGCGCCGAACTCATCGTTCAGGGTGCAGGAACCTTCGCACAGGCGGTCCTGCGGGCAAACCCGTCCGCAGACTTCCGGTAGGGTATTGGTCTGATGCGACAGCTCAGCCGCTTCGAAAATACGTCCTTCATTAGCCAGCTTCAGCCAGTTCGGGATGTAGTTATGCACCGGGCATTTCCATTCGCAGTACGGGTTGCCGCAGGACAGGCAGCGATCTGCCTGTGCTTTAGCCTGGCCTTCTGAAAACGGCTCGTAAATTTCCACAAATTCAATTTTACGGATCTTCAGCGCTTTTTTAGGCGGATCAACTCGCTGTAAGTCGATAAATTGATAGACATTCTGACTCATCTTAACCCCTTACTGCGCCTGCACCCGCAGCTCAGCTGCGGAACGACTACGGTGACCCAACAGTGCTTTAACATCGCTGGACTTCGGTTTGACCAGCGCAAACTTCGCCGAGAAGGCCGGCCAGTTGGCCAGAATCTCTTCACCGCGCTGTGAACCGGTAAGCTGCACATGCTCGGTAATTAAACCGCGCAGGTGCTCTTCATGGATGGCCAGAGAGTCAACGTCCAGCACTTCTACCAGTTCAGAGTTCACGCGTTTACGGAAGTCGCCGTCTTCATCCAGTACGTAACCAAAGCCACCGGTCATGCCTGCGCCGAAGTTGACGCCGGTTTTGCCCAGCACGCAGACGATGCCGCCGGTCATATATTCACAGCCGTTGTCGCCGATACCTTCGACGACGGTGATAGCCCCGGAGTTACGCACTGCGAAACGCTCGCCCGCACGACCCGCAGCATACAGACGACCGCCGGTCGCGCCGTACAGACAGGTGTTGCCGATAATGCTGGCTTCATGGCTACGGAAGGCCGAGCCTACCGGAGGACGAATGGCGATCAGGCCGCCGGCCATCCCTTTACCCACGTAGTCGTTCGCGTCGCCGGTCAGATGCAGCTCAACGCCGCCGGCATTCCACACGCCGAAGCTCTGACCTGCGGTACCGCTGAAGTGGGCGGTAATAGGATCTGCTGCCAGGCCCTGGTCACCGTGGGTCTGGGCGATGTAGCCGGACAGCGAGGCTCCTACGGAACGGTCGGTATTGCGGATATCGAACCAGAACGTTTTGCTCTGCTTGCCGTCAACAAAGGGTTTTGCCTGCTGCAGCAGCTGCGCATTCAGGACGCCATTATCGAACGGCGGGTTGTTCTCCGTGCAGTACAGCGCTTTGCCTGGATGCGGCTCCGCGGTTTCCAGCAGCTTGCTCAGATCCAGCTTCTGCTGCTTGGCGGTAAAACCGTCCAGCTCTTTCAGCAGATCGGTACGGCCAATCAGATCCACCAGACGCTTCACGCCCAGCTGTGCCATCAGCTCGCGCGTTTCGCGGGCGATGAATTCAAAGTAATTGGTCACTTTAAACGGCAGACCGTGGTAGTGGTTCTTACGCAGTTTGTCATCCTGGGTTGCTACGCCGGTTGCGCAGTTGTTCAGGTGACAAATACGCAGATATTTACAGCCCAGCGCCACCATTGGTCCGGTCCCGAAGCCGAAGCTCTCAGCGCCGAGGATAGCCGCTTTGATGATATCGAGGCCGGTTTTCAGCCCACCATCGACCTGCAGACGAATTTTATGGCGCAGCCCGTTAGCAACCAGCGCCTGCTGGGTTTCTACCAGTCCAAGCTCCCACGGACATCCCGCGTACTTCACTGACGATAGCGGGCTGGCGCCGGTGCCGCCGTCGTAGCCGGCAATGGTGATTAAATCCGCGTAAGCTTTTGCTACGCCGGTGGCAATAGTCCCGACGCCCGGTTCAGAGACCAGCTTCACGGAGATCATCGCTTTCGGGTTGACCTGTTTCAGGTCGAAAATCAGCTGTGCCAGATCCTCGATCGAGTAGATATCGTGGTGCGGCGGCGGAGAAATTAACGTTACGCCAGGTACTGAATAGCGCAGTTTGGCGATATACGGAGTCACTTTATCGCCGGGTAACTGGCCGCCTTCGCCAGGCTTAGCACCCTGGGCGACTTTAATCTGGATAACGTCGGCGTTGACCAGATAAGCCGGAGTCACGCCGAAGCGGCCGGAGGCGACCTGCTTTATGCGCGACACTTTATTGGTGCCGTAGCGCGCCGGGTCTTCGCCGCCTTCGCCGGAGTTGGAGTTGCCGCCGAGGCTATTCATGGCTTCCGCCAGCGCTTCGTGCGCTTCCGGGCTCAGCGCGCCGATAGACATCGCCGCGGTATCGAAGCGTTTGAACAGTTCGCTCGCCGGTTCAACGTCGTCCAGGTTCACCGTGGTTCCGTTCGGGGTGACGGAAAGCAGGTCGCGCAGCGTTGCCGCCGGGCGCTCGTTAACCAGCTTCGCGTACTGCTGATAATCGCTGTACTCACCGCTTTGTACCGCTTGCTGCAGGGTGCGCACCACGTCCGGGTTGTAGGCGTGATATTCGCCGCCGTGAACGTATTTCAGCAGACCGCCCTGATCCAGCGGTTTACGCGCCAGCCAGGCACGTTTCGACAGATTCAGCAGATCCTGCTGGAAATCATCGAAGCCCGCGCCGCCGATACGGCTGACAACGCCCTGGAAGCACAGATCGGAGACTTCGCGATGCAGGCCGACCGCTTCAAACAGCTTCGAGCAGCGATAGGATGCAATGGTCGAAATCCCCATCTTCGACATGATCTTATACAGACCTTTGTTGATGCCGTTACGATAGTTCAGCATCACCGCGCGGTACTCTTTGTCGATGGCTTTATTATCGACCAGCTTCGCCAGGGTTTCATAGGCGAGGTACGGATAGATAGCCGTCGCGCCGAAGCCGAGCAGCACGGCAAAGTGGTGCGGATCGCGGGCGCTGGCGGTTTCGACAATAATGTTGGCATCGCAGCGCAGGCTCTTATCGACCAGGCGGGTCTGGATCGCGCCTACCGCCATCGGTGCCGGTACCGGCAGACGATTTTTAGCGATGTTACGGTCTGAGAGCACCAGCAGAACGGTACCGTTACGCACCATCTGTTCGGCTTTATCGCACAGCGCCTTCACGGTTTCAGCCAGCGTGGTTTCGGCGGCATCAAAAGTGATATCCAGGACGTCGGCGCGATAGTGCTCCTCTTCCATGGTGGTCAGCTGTTTAAAATCCGAGTACAGCAGAATCGGCGATTTGAAGCTCAGGCGATGCGCCTGGCCTTCCGCTTCACAGAAGACGTTCATTTCACGGCCGATGCTGGTGGCCAGCGACATAACGTGCGCTTCGCGCAGCGGATCGATCGGCGGGTTAGTGACCTGCGCGAACTGCTGGCGGAAGTAATCGTAAATGATACGCGGCTGGCTGGAGAGCACGGCAAATGGGGTATCATCGCCCATCGAGCCGACCGCTTCCTGGCCATTTTCACCCAGTACGCGCAGGACGGAATCCAGCTCTTCGGCACTGTAGTTGAACTGTTTCTGATAGCTGGCGAGGGTATCATCATCCAGCTGGCGGCTACCGACCTCTTCGTCCGGCAGTTCTTCGAACGGCACCAGACGACGGACGTTTTTCGCCATCCACTCTTTATACGGGTGACGGCTTTTCAGATCGTTGTCGGTTTCCGCGGAGTGCAGAATACGCCCCTCGCGGGTATCGATAACCATCAGTTCGCCTGGACCGACGCGGCCTTTTTCAACGACTTCATCCGGCTGATAATCCCAGATACCCACCTCGGATGCGCAGGTGATGAGCTTATCTTTGGTGATCACATAGCGTGCCGGACGCAGGCCATTACGGTCGAGGTTACAGGCGGCGAAGCGACCATCGGACATCACGATGCCCGCCGGGCCGTCCCACGGTTCCATATGCATGGAGTTAAAGTCAAAGAACGAGCGCAGCTCGGGATCCATATCCGGGTTATTTTGCCAGGCTGGCGGAACCAGCAGGCGCATTGCGCGAATGATGTCCATCCCGCCCGCCAGCAGCAGCTCCAGCATGTTATCCATAGAGCTGGAGTCAGAGCCGGTTTCGTTAACGAACGGCGCGGCGTCGTGGAGGTCAGGGATTAGCGGCGTCTGGAACTTATAGGTACGGGCGCGGGCCCACTGGCGGTTACCGGTAATGGTGTTGATTTCACCGTTGTGTGCCAGGTAACGGAACGGCTGAGCCAGCGGCCAGCGCGGCACGGTATTGGTGGAAAAGCGCTGGTGGAACAGACAGATGGCTGACTCCAGGCGCAGATCCGCGAGGTCCAGGTAGAAGCGCGGCAAATCCGCCGGCATACACAGACCTTTATAAATGTTGACCAGGTTCGACAGGCTGCAAACGTAAAAATCTTTATCTTCCTGCAGACGCTTTTCGATACGACGGCGCGCGATGAATAAGCGGCGCTCCATGTCGCGCGGGCGCCAGCCAGCCGGGGCGTTAACAAAGATTTGTTCTATACGTGGCAGCGAGGAGAGGGCGATTTCACCTAGTACGCCTTCATTGGTTGGCACATCGCGCCAGCCGACGATAGACAGCGTTTCGCGCTGAAGTTCTTCTTCGACGATGCGGCGCGCCGCGTTTGCCAGTTCAGGATCCTTATTAAGGAACAGCATCCCAACGGCGTAATTTTTGGCTAAACGCCAGCCGCGCTCTTCCGCAACAATTCGGAAGAAACGATCGGGTTTTTGTAGCAGCAAGCCACAACCGTCGCCGGTTTTTCCATCGGCAAGAATCGCGCCGCGGTGCTGCATTCGGGCCAGTGCGTGTATAGCGGTTCGCACTACCTTGTGGCTAGGTTCGCCTTCTATGTGGGCGATCAGGCCGAAACCACAGTTATCCCTCTCAAGGGATTTATCGTACAACATATCAGTGAACCTCCCCAGGCTCTACGGGACACCCTCCGTTACCGATTGCGCACGGGCACAGAAAGAGCATGGCGACGGGGTTTACACCTCGCATTCGCCCTCTTTAAATCCTTTTCGCATCGGTACACAAGTTTGAGGACTTGCTGTTAAGAGGGAATCTCAATTACTGCATAAATATGATGAGCAGAGCGCTCATCCAGAAAGCTTCCAGCGGATTCCCAACTTATCGGGAATCCACACATACGTCAAATGGCAATCTTATTTATACAAAAATGTGCTATGCAACAGCTAATTAAATGATTTTTAAGAGAATAAATGCGTTTTAAATACTACTGAAACGCGCCAGGAGACAGAAACGAGTGTGATCTGTCTCACTGTATCGACGGCACGACATTATCTGTCTGTGCTGAATTGTTTTTTTATCACAGTTTTTTAAACTGCTTTTTATTTATTTTTTGGTTGCTAATACTGTTTTGTGCCAGGGTAAAGATAATTGCCAATCAGCGGCTATGTATAAGGAAAACTCATTACCCTGACTATGAATTAAATTGCAGTTATCTTGATTGTTTATGCAATGAGGTAAGCGGCCGCGTTGACGATTGATCCAGGTCATCGCCGTCGGTAGCTAAAAATGGCAGGCTTGGCCCCTTTCTTAAGGCCGGTCTATCAGATTATGCAGTTACAAAAATTAGTCAACATGTTTGGTGGGGATCTTGCGCGCCGATATGGAGAAAAGGTTCACAAACTGACGCTGCACGGTGGATTTAGCTGTCCAAATCGCGATGGCACCATTGGTCGTGGCGGCTGTACCTTTTGTAATGTCGCTTCTTTTGCCGATGAAGAGCAGCAGCACCGTTCGATTGCTGAGCAGCTAGCCCATCAGGCGCAGCGGGTAAACCGGGCTAAGCGCTATTTGGCCTATTTCCAGGCCTATACCAGTACGTTTGCCGAAGTTCAGGTACTGCGATCCATGTATCAGCAGGCAATCAGCCAGGCCAGCATCGTCGGGCTGTGCGTGGGCACCCGCCCGGACTGCGTCCCCGGAGCCGTATTGGACCTGCTGAGTGAGTATCGGGAGCAGGGCTACGAAGTATGGCTCGAGCTGGGTTTACAAACCGCGCATGATAAAACGCTGCACCGAATTAACCGCGGCCACGATTTTGCCTGCTATCAGCGAACCACCCGCCTGGCACGCGAGCGCGACCTTAAAGTGTGTAGCCACCTTATCGTGGGCCTGCCGGGCGAGGGACAGGGTGAATGCCTGGAGACCTTAGAGCAGGTAGTGGAGACCGGCGTAGACGGCATTAAGCTGCATCCACTTCATATTGTGAAGGGGAGCATTATGGCCAGGGCCTGGCAGGCAGGAAGGTTAAACGGTATTGCGCTGGACGACTATACGGTTACCGCAGGAGAGATGATCCGTCACACCCCTCCGGAAGTGATTTTTCACCGTATCTCCGCCAGCGCGCGCCGCCCAACGCTGCTGGCGCCGCTGTGGTGTGAGAACCGCTGGACCGGGATGGTTGAACTGGATAAATACCTCAATGAACACGGCGTTCAGGGGTCTGCTCTCGGTCGTCGCTGGATCTCTCCATAGCAGGCGGATAACGTCATCGCTACGGCGCATTTATTTTGCTTTATCCTCTGAAAAAAAGTGGTGTGACCAACGTCACTGCCGTTGATATAAATCTGGTTATTTTATCTTGTATGGTAGTAGGCTATTGCCGTTAATAACATTGAATCAGGTGATTTCGTATGCAAATGACAATGCGTTGGTTTGGGCCGGAGGAAGACAAGGTCTCTCTGGAATATATCCGCCAGGTTCCCGGCGTTGAAGGCGTGGTGGGGGCGCTCTATGATGTCGCGGTTGGTGAGGTCTGGCCGCTGGAAAAAATCCAGCGCCTGGTAAATCAGGTTCATGATGCCGGGCTAAAAATGGAAGTTATCGAAAGCGTCAATATTCATGACGATATTAAAATAGGGCTGCCTTCCCGCGATCGCTATATCGCCAACTATCAACAGACTATCCGTAATCTTGCCCGGTTTGGCGTAAAAGTGATTTGCTATAACTTCATGCCGGTTTTTGACTGGATGAAGACCGATATGAACTATGTTCTGCCGGATGGCTCCCGGACGATGGCTTTTGAAAAAAAAGATATTGATAAGAGCCTGGAAGAGGTGGTGAAAGAGGTTCTGGATAACTCAAATGGTTTTGCTCTGCCGGGCTGGGAACCTGAGCGTCTGGCCAAAGTTCAGGAGCTGTTTGCGCAGTACAAAGATGTTGATGACAAGACGCTGCGGGAGAATCTGGTCTATTTCCTGAAGGCGGTTATCCCCGTCTGCGAAGAGGTCGGCGTGAAAATGGCTATTCACCCAGACGATCCGCCGTACTCTATTTTTGGCTTGCCGCGTATCGTGAAAAATCGCGACGATCTGGATTGGATCTGCCGGGCGGTAGATTCTGAGGCCAATGGCATCACGCTCTGCACCGGTTCAATCGCGGAAGATCCTGCCAATGACGTCTACTCGATTCTGGCCGAGTTTACACGGCGCAAGCGTATCCATTTTGCCCATGTGCGTAATATTAATCTTATTAAAGATAAAGACTTTTATGAATGCGCTCATCCGTCAGAATTCGGCTCTTTGGACATGTATAAAGTGATGCAGGCGCTCTATGACAATGGTTTTAGTGGCTATATACGCCCGGATCATGGACGTTTTATCTGGGGTGAAACAGGGCGGCCAGGTTATGGATTATACGACCGTGCGCTGGGCGTGACCTACCTGAAGGGGCTGTGGGAAGCGCTCAGTAAACGCTAACGCTCGTTTTGTTCTCTTCTCTATTTCCGGCTGACGCCAGTTCAGCGTCAGCCGCGTAACTGCAATCCTTCCCGCATTTTTTGCACAACTTACAGCGTCTTGCTCAGAATTGAGTATTATTGTGCGAAGTTGTCGCGAAGGAATCCCTTATGAAGCAAATCCGTATGCTGGCGCAGTATTATGTTGACCTGATGATGAAGCTGGGTCTGGTGCGCTTTTCAATGCTGCTGGCCTTTGCGCTGGTGGTGCTGGCGATAGTTGTGCAGATGGCCGTTACGATGGTGCTGCATGGCCAGGTGGAAAGTATTGATGTGATCCGCTCCATCTTCTTCGGCCTGCTGATTACCCCGTGGGCGGTCTATTTCCTTTCGGTGGTGGTTGAGCAGTTGGAAGAGTCCCGGCAGCGCCTCTCGCGGCTGGTAGAGAAACTGGAGGAGATGCGCGAGCGCGATCTCAAGCTGAATGTGCAGCTTAAGGACAATATCGCCCAGCTTAATCAGGAAATCGGCGAACGTGAAAAGGCGGAAGCGGAACGTGAAACGACGCTTGAGCAGCTCAAAATTGAGATGAAAGAGCGTGAAGAGGCGCAAATTCAGCTTGAGCAACAATCCTCTTTTCTGCGCTCCTTCCTTGATGCTTCTCCGGATCTGGTTTTCTATCGTAATGAAGATAAAGAGTTTTCCGGTTGTAACCGTGCGATGGAGCTTTTGACAGGCAAAAGTGAAAAGCAGCTTATCCATCTGAAGCCGCAGGATGTTTATACCGAAGAAGTGGCGGAAAAGGTGCTGGAAACGGATGAGAAAGTCTTCCGCCATAACGTCTCACTAACCTACGAACAGTGGCTGGATTATCCGGACGGGCGTAAGGCCTGCTTTGAAATCCGTAAGGTTCCTTATTACGACCGCGTAGGTAAGCGGCGCGGCCTGATGGGTTTTGGCCGCGATATCACGGAGCGTAAGCGCTATCAGGACGCTCTGGAGCGAGCCAGCCGAGATAAGACCACCTTTATCTCAACGATCAGCCACGAGCTGCGTACGCCGCTTAACGGCATTGTAGGGCTTAGCCGAATTCTGCTGGATACCGATTTGACCGGCGAACAGGAAAGATACCTGAAAACCATCCATGTCTCAGCGGTAACCCTTGGTAATATCTTCAATGATATTATTGAGATGGATAAGATGGAGCGGCGTAAAATTCAGCTGGACAACCAGCCGGTTGATTTTACCGGTTTCCTTGCGGACCTGGAAAACCTCTCCGGCCTGCAGGCGCAGCAGAAAGGCCTGCATTTTGTGCTGGAACCCACGCTTCCGCTGCCGCATAAAGTGATCACCGACGGAACGCGTTTACGCCAAATCTTGTGGAATCTTATTAGTAATGCGGTGAAATTTACTCCGCAAGGCGGGAATGTGAACGTCCGCGTGCGCTATGACGAGGGGAATATACTGCACTTCGAGGTGGAAGATTCAGGTATCGGCATCCCTGAAGCGGAGCAGGATAAGATTTTCGCCATGTACTACCAGGTTAAAGATAGCCAGGGCGGCAAGCCTGCGACGGGCACCGGTATCGGTCTTGCCGTATCACGTCGCCTGGCGCGAAATATGGGGGGGGATATCTGCGTTTCCAGCCTGCCGGGTAAAGGCGCGACATTTACCCTCACCGTACATGCTCCGGCCGTTGCGGAAGAGGTTGAAGATACGCTGGCGGAAGATGAAATGCCATTACCTGCGCTGAACGTGCTGCTGGTGGAAGATATTGAGCTAAACGTGATCGTTGCGCGATCGGTACTTGAGAAGCTTGGCAATAGCGTCGATGTGGCGATGACCGGTAAGGCTGCGCTGGAGATGTTCGTCCCCGGCGAATACGACCTGGTGCTGCTTGATATCCAGCTGCCGGATATGACCGGCCTTGATATCTCTCGTCAGCTTAAACAGCGCTTTGCCGCCGACGAGCTTCCGCCGTTGGTTGCGCTTACCGCTAACGTACTGAAGAACAAGAATGAGTATCTGGAAGCGGGAATGGATGATGTCCTGAGTAAGCCGTTATCGGTTCCGGCATTAACCGCGATTATCAAAAAATTCTGGGATGCGCCGGAAGAAGAGGAGAATGAGATGCCATCTGTAGATAGCAGTAAATCGGCTTCAGTACTGGATATTCCGATGCTTGAGCAGTACATCGAACTGGTAGGGCCGAAGCTTATTTATGACGGTCTGGCCGTCTTTGAAAGAATGATGCCGGGCTATATGGCGGTTCTGGAGTCTAATTTGACCGCTCGCGACCAGAAAGGAATTGTTGAAGAGGGGCACAAGATTAAAGGGGCTGCGGGCTCGATCGGTTTGCGCCATATTCAACAGTTAGGTCAGCAGATCCAGACGCCGGATTTACCCGCATGGGCGGATAACGTTGGCGAATGGGTTGAAGAGATGAAATCCGAATGGCAAAGCGATGTCGCGGTACTGAAAGCGTGGGTCGCGGCGGCAGATAAAAAATGACCCCGGATAAACCGGGGTGCGCGAATACTGCGCCAACACCAGGGAACTGGACATTGCGCCAGAATCATTTAAGTGATTTTTTTTACACGGCGCAACCTGAGGATTTGGCTTACTCGCTCATTAAGATAGCAAACCTTAAATATTTTGTTACGTGAAACAGTAAAATATGTGAAGCATAGCGAGTAAATCAAAATTTTTGACTGCTTTCATAAACTTGTACTAAGGGGCTGATGTGATGAAGAAAATTGGTGTCGTGCTGAGCGGATGCGGCGTTTATGACGGAAGTGAAATCCATGAAGCCGTCATTACCCTGCTGGCAATTGCCCGCAGCGGGGCTCAGGCCGTTTGCTATGCGCCGGATAAAGTACAAACCGATGTTATCAATCATCTGACCGGCGAAGCGCAGGCGGAAAGCCGTAATGTGCTGGTGGAAGCGGCGCGTATCGCGCGCGGAGAGATTCAGCCTTTGGCCAATGCCCGAGCGGATGAGCTGGACGCGCTGATTGTGCCCGGCGGTTTTGGCGCGGCAAAGAATCTTAGTAGCTTTGCCTCGCAGGGGAGCGAATGTGAAGTGGATAGCGATCTTAAAGCGTTGGCTCTGGCGATGCATCAGGCCGGTAAGCCGCTGGGCTTTATCTGCATCGCTCCGGCGCTGTTGCCGAAAATTTTCGCTATTCCGCTACGCGTGACCATCGGTACCGATCTCGATACCGCCGATGCGGTAGAGGAAATGGGCGCTGAGCACGTGCCTTGCCCGGTGGATGATATTGTAGTTGATGAAGATAACAAAGTGGTGACGACTCCGGCGTACATGCTGGCGCAGAACATCGCGGAGGCGGCGAACGGAATTGAAAAACTGGTCGCTCGCGTCCTGGTGCTGGCCGCATGACCCTCCGCTTTTCGCCGCTGCGGATGATGAAGCGTTTTGTTCTGAGGCTGCTGTTGGCTTGCGTGGTGCTTTGGGGCGGCGGAATTGCGCTGTTTAGTATCGTGCCCGTCCCTTTTTCGGCAGTGATGCTGGAGCGCCAGGTCAGCGCCTGGCTTTCCGGGAATTTTCATTATGTCGCCCATTCCGATTGGGTGGGGATGGATGAAATCTCGCCGTGGATGGGGCTTGCCGTTATTGCTGCAGAAGATCAGAAATTCCCGGAGCACTGGGGGTTTGATGTTTCGGCCATTGAGAAGGCGCTGGCGCATAACGAGCGCAATGACAGCCGGATCCGCGGAGCGTCAACGCTGTCGCAGCAAACGGCAAAAAACCTGTTCCTGTGGGATGGCCGCAGCTGGCTGAGAAAAGGGCTGGAGGCGGGGCTGACCGTCGGCATCGAGACGGTCTGGAGCAAAAAACGGATCCTCACCGTTTACCTCAATATTGCTGAGTTTGGCGACGGAACGTTTGGCGTAGAAGCCGCATCGCAGCGCTATTTTCACAAACCTGCCAGTAGACTGACGGCTGCAGAAGCCGCGCTTTTAGCTGCGGTTTTGCCCAATCCCATTCGCTTTCGCGCCGATGCGCCGTCGGGTTATGTTCATCGCCGTCAGGCGTGGATCCTGCGCCAGATGAGGCAGTTGGGTGGGGAAGGTTTTATGCGGGCGAATAAGCTACATCAATAAACTTGCTATCAGATCTCCCCGGTCAGCACCGCTGCAGCCGGGGAATACCTCTAGTCTTCATCAAACCCGGCGTTGAATAGCGCGATAACGGCGGCCAGCGCTTCAACCTCCTGCGGGCCGTTAGCTTCAATCTCAATCTGACGGCCTTTAGCCGAGTCGAGCATCAGCAAGGCAATCACGCTATTCGCTTCAGCTTCAGTACCTTCATCATTGCGCAGCAGGACTTCAGCATCATAGTTCTGCATTAATTCAAACAGCTTCATCGCCGGGCGAGCGTGCATGCCCAGCTTATTGGTGATTTCAACGGTTTGCTTAACGGTCATGATTTGCGTTTTTCCAGCGTCCGATGACGGGACTGCACGTTCTTACCGCGTGAGCGGAAGTAGTCAGCCAGCTGTTCGGCGATATAAACCGAACGGTGTTTACCACCGGTACAACCAATAGCTACCGTCAGATAGCTGCGGTTATTGGTCTCCAGCATAGGTAACCATAGCTCAAGATAGCTGCGGGTCTGGTAAATGAAATTATGAACTTCCGTGTGCCGGTCGAGGAAAGCGGCCACGGGTTTATCAAGGCCGGTCATCGGGCGCAGCTTCGGATCCCAGTGCGGGTTCGGCAGAAAGCGCACGTCAAAAACGTAGTCGGCATCGATAGGGATGCCGTGCTTAAAGCCAAAGGATTCAAATACCATCGTCAGTTCGCGTTCGCGTTTGCCCAGCAAACGCGTGCGCAACATTTCTGCCAGCTCATGCACCGACATTTCAGAAGTATCGACGATCAGGTCGGCGCGGGAGCGCAGAGGTTCCAGCAGATCGCTCTCTTCATCAATGGCGCTTTCCAGCGACAGGTTTTTGCTCGATAGAGGATGTAAACGACGGGTGTCGCTATAGCGGCGAATCAGGGTGTTACGATCGGCATCAAGGAACAGCAACTGAGGTGAAAACTCTGCGGGCAGATTTTTCATCGCCTGCTCGAAGATTTCCGGCGATTCGGGCATGTTTCGCACGTCAATACTGACGGCCGCCGAGATGTTTCTGTCGGCGAGCGAACGCGCCAGCTCTGGCAACAGCACAACCGGCAGGTTATCGACGCAGTAAAAACCCATATCTTCCAGCGCTCGCAGGGCGACGGATTTCCCCGACCCTGAACGGCCGCTGACGATCATCAGTACCATGTACCGTTTCTCCTCAGTACGAAAAAGAGTAAGGTGCGACTTCCGTTATGCCTCATTGTTGCTTCCCGCTTCAGTGATGATTTCATAGAGCTCTTCATCACTTTGTGCAGCGCGCAGACGGCGGCAAATAGTTTTATCTGCCAGGCGCTTCGCCACCAGCGAGAGCGTATGCAGATGCGTTTTAGTTTGATCGGCCGGGACGAGAAGGGCAAACAGCAGATCGACAGGTTGATTGTCGATAGCATCAAAGGCAATCGGGGTTTCCAGTTGAACAAAAACGCCCACGGCCCGCAGCGTATCCTCTTCGAGTTTACCGTGGGGGATCGCAATGCCGTTACCAATCCCGGTACTGCCCATTTTCTCACGGGTGAGAATCGCCTCGAACACCACCTGGGGCGCTAAGCCTAACTGCTTTGCCGCCAGCTCGCTGATGATTTCCAGCGCGCGCTTTTTGCTCTGGCAGTGAACCTGGCTACGGGTACATTCCTGGTTAAGGACATTGCTCAGTTGTAGAGCCGAATCGTTATTTATCATAATTTCACCTGAGCTCACCCTGGCCAACCGCCTGCAGGCGGTTGGCGTAGGCTATTGCCCGGACAATTAGTGTTGTTTCAGTTTATCTTTATGTTTTGTTAACTGTCTTGCCAGCTTATCGATAAGGCCATCGATAGCAGCATACATATCCTGCCCTTCCGCACTGGCATGGATTTCGCCACCGTTGACATGCAGATTGGCGTCCGCAATTTGCGTCACCTTCTCCACTTTTAACACAATATAGACCTGATTGATCCTGTCGAAAAACTGCTCCAGTTTGCTGAACTTCGCCGTCACGAAATCGCGCATGGCGGGAGTTATTTCGACGTTGTGTCCTGTAATGTTGAGCTGCATAGTGTCTTCCTTATCGGTTGGGTCAAACCAGCTGCTTGCGCTGATTCGACGGCGGGATGGATAAAGACTCTCGGTACTTAGCAACGGTTCGCCGCGCCACCATAATACCCTGATCGGACAGCATGGTGGTGAGCTTACTGTCACTCAATGGTTTCGCGGGGTTTTCCGCGGCGATTAATTTCTTCACCAGCGCGCGAATGGCCGTCGACGATGCTTCGCCGCCGCCTTCGGTGTTCACATGGCTGGAGAAGAAATACTTCAGCTCAAAAATACCGCGTGGACTGTGCAGGTATTTTTGCGTGGTAACGCGTGAAATAGTGGATTCATGCATTTCGACGGCCTGAGCGATATCCGCCAGCACCATCGGCTTCATAAACTCTTCACCTTGTTCAAAAAAGGCCTGCTGCTGTTCGACGATGCAGCGGCTGACGCGCAGCAGGGTGTCGTTGCGGCTCTCCAGGCTCTTGATAAGCCAGCGGGCTTCCTGGAGATTGCTGCGGATAAACTGGCCGTCAGCATCATTGCGCGCGCTGTTACCCATTGCCGCATAGTGCTGATTGATCTTCAGGCGGGGAAGGCTATCTGAATTGAGTTCGACAACCCAACGATCGTGAACCTTACGCACCAGCACGTCAGGGATGACATATTCCGGCTCGCCAGTTTGAATCGACTGGCCCGGGCGCGGATCCAGCGATTGGATCAGATTCACCGCTTCCTTTAACACCTCTTCTTTCAGGCGGGTAACGCGCATCAGAGTACGGAAGTCATGGTTGGCCAGCAGATCGAGATGATCGCTGATGATCAGGCGAGCTTCATCAATCCACGGCGTCTCTTTGGCAAACTGTGAAAGCTGAACCAGCAGGCAATCGCGCAAGTCTTTCGCCGCCACGCCGACGGGGTCGAAACGCTGGATGCGCTTGAGCACCGCTTCAACTTCTTCAAGTCCGATTTCATCATCGCCAATACTTTCAACGATCTCTTCGACAGGAATAGTCAGGTACCCTGTGTCATCAACGGCATCGACGATTGAGGTCGCAATGGCGCGATCGGTATCGGTAAATGGCGTGAGTTCAACCTGCCACATCAGGTAATCCTGCAGGCTTTGCGTGGTCTCGCCCTGATAGACGGGCAGTTCATCATCCTGATAATCGACGCCGTTGCCTGAGGGCGTTCCCGCGGTATAGATCTCATCCCAGCGGGCATCAAGCGGCAGCTCGTCGGGCATCTCTTTCTGCTCAAGGGCATCGACGGTATCCAGAGATTCGCGATCCTCGGCCTCTTTGGTTTCTACCTCATCGTGAAGATCGGTTTGCTCCAGCAACGGGTTGCTGTCCAGCGCCTGCTGGAGTTCTTGCTGGAGTTCTAACGTAGACAACTGCAGTAAACGAATCGCCTGCTGCAGTTGTGGCGTCATGGCAAGCTGTTGGCTTAGCCTTAATTGCAAACCTTGCTTCATATTCAGGGCCAATATCTCCGGCTAAAACGTCTGGAACCTCTACCCTATCAGAGTCTGAAGTCTTCCCCAAGATACACGCGCTTAACCTGCTCGTCTTCAAGGATTTGCTGTGGCGTACCGTGAGCAATCAGGTGGCCCTGGCTGACGATATAAGCGCGTTCGCAAACGGCCAGCGTTTCCCTGACGTTATGGTCGGTAATCAACACGCCGAGGCCGCTGTCGCGCAGGTGTTCAATAATACGTTTGATGTCGATAACGGAAATGGGGTCAACGCCGGCGAAGGGTTCATCAAGCAGGATGAATTTCGGATTAGCGGCCAGCGCGCGGGCGATTTCAACGCGGCGGCGTTCACCACCGGAGAGCGCCTGACCGAGACTGTCGCGCAGGTGCTCAATGTGAAACTCTTCCATGAGCTCTTTCGCGCGATCTTCACGCTGTTCGGTGCTCAGGTCGTCGCGAATCTGCAATACCGCCATCAGGTTATCGTATACGCTCAGGCGGCGAAAAATAGAGGCTTCCTGAGGGAGATAGCCGATTCCGCGACGCGCGCGCGCGTGCAGCGGCAGCAGGCTAATATCTTCGTCATCGATGATAATATTCCCTGCGTCGCGCGGTACGATGCCAACGACCATATAGAAGGTGGTCGTTTTACCGGCGCCGTTTGGGCCGAGCAGGCCTACAATTTCGCCCGAGTTCACGGTCAGACTGACATCTTCCACGACGCGGCGGCCTTTATAGGCTTTAGCAAGGTTCTTTGCAGTTAATGTTGCCATAACGAATTACTTACCTTTCTTTGACTGATCGCCACTTTTGTCCTGCAGCTGCGAAGGAACCAGAACCGTGGTCACGCGCCCGCCTTTATTGCTGAAAGCCTGCATTTTTTGTTCTTTCACCAGGTAAGTGATTTTGTCACCCTGGATATTGCTATCGACCTGCTCCAGATGCGCATTGCCGGTCAGGACGACAAAGTCATTTTGCAGTTCATAATGCATTTTCGACGCGCGGCCTTTCACCGGCTTGCCGTTGTCCTGCATCTGGTAGAAGGTGGCAGGGTTACCGTAGCCATCGATAACCTCTTTACCTTTTTCGCCGCCAGGACGGGTCACAACGACTTTGTCGGCATTGATTTTGATGGTTCCCTGAGTGACGACAACATTCCCCGTAAAGGTCACGACGTTGCCCTGCATATCCAGCGACTGCTGATCGGATTCAATGTGAATCGGCTGATCGGTATCACCCGTCTTTGCCTGAGCCGACAGGCTGGCCGCCAGTAAGGCGCTGGCGAGCGCAATCTTAAGGCTGAGTTTGTTTGTTCTGAATTTCATATGAGGTTCTAACCTTTTCAATCAGCTCGGCATTTTTGCTGCGCAGGTTCCCGCGCATTTTCAGGCCGCTGGAATTAAATGTTGTTCCGTACAACGTCACCATGTCATCGGAGGTAACATCCTGCGTCACCAGGTTTATCTGGGCGTTATCCGTCGTAATTTTGCGCAGTTGAGAGTCAGCCGACAGCGCATCGACTTCAACGTGCCCGTAAAGATACAGCATGCGATCATTGGTCAACTTAGCTTTATCCGCTTTGATAGACCAGGTTGGTGCTTTATTCGTATCAAAGGTGGTCATCACCGGTTTGGCAAACCACGACAGCTGCTGCGCGGAGAAGTACTCCACGTGTTCAGCGATGAGCCGGTAGTTAAGCGCCCCCTCGGGACTATACACGACGGTATCGGTATGTTCGCTGGTATACGTTGGGTCATCAGGATTGATCGCTTGCTGGGTCGTATCGTCCGTACTCGCCAGGTTCAGGCCGATCAGAATCAGCGCGACCAGCGACAGTAAAATGATAACCCAACGTCTGGTTTTACTCATATAGATTGCCCTTTGGCCTCATCCAGCTTGCCCTGCGCCAATAGTAGCAAATCGCATACTTCCCGTACCGCTCCGCGACCGCCGTTAATACGCGTGACGTAATCCGCGCGCGGGAGCAGCAACGGATGCGCATCGGCTACCGCTACACTTAAACCCACTTTAGCCATCACCGGCCAGTCAATCAGATCGTCGCCAATGTAGGCGACTTCATCAGCATCAACGGCCAGCTTATTCAATAGTTCATGGAACGCCAGCAGCTTATCGGACTGTCCCTGGTACAGATGCCTGATGCCCAGCGTTTGGCAGCGATCTTCCACCAGTTTAGCTTTTCGCCCGGTAATTATCGCCACTTCAATATCTGAAGTCAGGGCGCAGCGGATGCCGTAGCCATCGCGCACGTTAAACGCTTTCAGCTCTTCACCGTTATTGCCCATGTAGATAACGCCGTCGGATAGAACGCCGTCCACATCAAGTATGAGTAAACGGATTTTTGCCGCCCGGTCAATAAAGTCCTGGCTCACCGGCCCATAGCAGGTCGCGATCAGGGCATCAGCATTATTCATTATTTTTTCCTTACTTACACTACGCCCGCGCGCAGGAGATCGTGCATATGTATCACACCTACCAGGCGGTCGCCATCGGCAACCAGTACGCAGGTGATATGACGGGACTGCATCAGGTTGAGCGCATCAACGGCCAGAGTGCCGGGACGGATACGGATACCGCCTCGCGTCATCACCTCGGCAATGCTGGCGTTACGCATATCAATACCGGTATCAAATACGCGGCGCAGATCGCCATCGGTGAAGATGCCGATGATATTCATCTCATCATCGCAAATGGCAGTCATGCCTAAATTTTTGCGCGTGATTTCCAGCAGCGCATCGCGCAGCGTAGCCTCCAGGCTCACGTGCGGAATTTCATCACCGGTGTGCATGATATCATTGACCCGCAGCAGTAGCTTACGGCCCAGCGCGCCGCCGGGATGCGATAGCGCAAAATCCTCTGCGGTAAAACCGCGGGCTTCCAGCAGCGCTACGGCAAGCGCATCGCCCATGACCAGCGCGGCGGTGGTGCTGGATGTCGGAGCCAGCCCTAACGGGCAAGCCTCTTTGGGCACCTTTACGCACAGATGAATATCCGCCGCGCGCGCCATGCTGCTGTCCGGTCGGCTGGTGATACAAATCAGCGACACCTGCTGGCGCTTAAGCACCGGGATCAGGGCGAGGATTTCGTTTGATTCGCCGGAGTTGGACAGCGCAATCACCACATCGCAGGGGGTGACCATACCCAAATCGCCGTGCGCGGCCTCTCCGGGGTGAACGAAGAAAGATGAAGTACCGGTGCTGGCAAACGTCGCCGCCATTTTTCGCCCGATATGGCCGGATTTGCCCATCCCCATCACCACAACTTTACCGTTACAGCGGAAGATGGTCTCACAGGCACGGGTAAAATCTTCATTAATATATTGATCGAGCTGGGCCAGACCTTCACGTTCAATTTCCAGAACCTCACGGCCTGCCCGTTGAAAGTCAAAATCCGCTGGCAAATCTGTTTGCGACATAATGTTATCCCGAATCATTCAACGAAGAGCGGCGCTGTCCAGTACAGCATCGCTAACCAAAGCATAAAACCGCCAACCAGCAGGGCGCCGGCAAGGCGACCTGGCTGCTGCTTACGGCGCCAGCACAGCGCAGCGAAGATCAGGCTGACCAGCAGCATAACGCCATAGTCGCGGGTAAAGGCCTCGGCGGCAAAGGTACCCGGCGCAATCAGCGCGGGGAGCCCGAGGACCAGTACAATATTCAGAATATTAGCGCCAATGATATTGCCGATGGCGATATCGTTCTCGCCTTTGCGCGCTCCGGCAATGGCGGTAGCCAGCTCGGGCAGGCTGGTGCCTATCGCGACGACCGTTAAGCCGACGGTCAGTTCGCTGATGGCAAAAAAGTTCGCCAGAACCGTGGCGTTATCAACGACCATTCGCGTGGCCATCGGCATCACTATCATCGCAACGCCCAACCAGAGCAGCGCGACGGGAAGCGAACCCTCCCGCGGCAGCTCCGCCAGCTGTTCGCGGGTCAGGCTGTCGTTCCCCTGACGCTCTGCCAGGCGGGCGATTTTAATGGTAAACAGCAGCCATAATATGGCCAGCGCCAGCAAAAAAAGGCCGTCTATCCGCGTGAGCTGTCCGTCGTACAGCACGAATCCCGCCAGTAAACTGACCAGCAACATTAACGGCAATTCGCGGCGCAGGATATCAGAATGCACGGTAAAAGGTTGAAACAGAGCTGTGAGGCCGAGGATCAGCAGGATGTTGGTGATATTCGATCCGAGAGCCGTTCCGATCGCTAAATCGGTTTGCCCATGCAGAGAAGCGGCGGCGGAAACGATCGTTTCCGGTAAGCTGGTTCCGATGCTTACCACCGTCATGCCAATAATCAGGGGAGGGATCCCCAGCATACGGCAGAGTATTGAAGCGGCGTAGACCAGACGATCGGCGCTGTAGACAACCAGCAATAAACCAATAATTAACAGAGCCGTCGCTAAGAGCATCTAAAGTCCTTTATTCAGGTATAATCGTCGCCTCGCTGGCCGTCCGTAGGCAGCGTAACGAATTCTTAATTTTGACTTTATGTGTGCCAAAAGTAAAACAAATGCCAGCTTTCGCTAACCTGGGCAGGTAAGATTCTGTAAAAATGTTGGGTTTGTGGTGAAAGAAAGCGCCATGCTTAGCCCGAAGGGTGTCTAGTAAGGATGATTTTATGAGCCAGAGTTTGGCGAATCTAGTCGAAGTGCGCGGTATTCGCTTCTCGCGGGGCGATCGCGTGATCTTCGATGATATCTCGCTATCGGTACCCCGCGGAAAGATCACCGCGATTATGGGGCCATCAGGGATCGGCAAAACCACCCTGTTACGCCTGATCGGCGGCCAGATCCTGCCGGACAAGGGCGAGATCCTGTTTGATGGTGAAAACGTACCGCAGATGTCGCGCTCGCGCCTGTACACCGTGCGCAAGCGTATGAGCATGCTGTTTCAATCCGGCGCGCTGTTCACCGACATGAACGTGTTTGATAACGTCGCCTATCCGCTGCGCGAGCATACTCGTCTGCCGGAAGCGCTGCTGCACAGCACGGTAATGATGAAGCTGGAAGCCGTCGGCCTTCGCGGAGCCGCTAAGCTGATGCCTTCCGAACTTTCGGGGGGGATGGCGCGCCGTGCTGCGCTGGCGAGGGCGATTGCGCTGGAACCTGATCTCATCATGTTCGATGAGCCCTTTGTCGGACAGGACCCCATTACGATGGGGGTACTGGTGAAATTGATTTCTGAACTCAACAGCACCCTGGGTGTCACCTGTATCGTAGTTTCGCATGATGTGCCGGAAGTGCTCAGCATTGCGGACTTTGCGTATATTGTGGCGGACAAAAAAGTCGTGGCGCATGGGAGCGCGCAGTCGCTGCGTGAAAATGCCGATCCTCGCGTTCGTCAGTTCATTGATGGTATCGCTGACGGCCCGGTGCCGTTCCGCTATCCGGCGGGTGATTATCATCATGATTTATTGGGCAAAGGGAGTTAAGCGACTCATGTTGTTAAATGCGCTAGCCGCGCTCGGACATCGCGGTATTAAAACTATCGCGACGTTCGGGCGTGCTGGATTGATGCTCTTCAACGCAGTTGTGGGCAAGCCTGAGTTTCGCAAGCATGCGCCGCTGCTGGTACGCCAGCTGTATAACGTTGGCGTGCTGTCGATGCTGATCATTATTGTATCGGGGTTGTTCATCGGTATGGTGCTGGGTCTGCAGGGCTATCTGGTGTTAACCACCTATAGCGCTGAAACCAGCCTCGGCATGCTGGTGGCGCTGTCGCTGCTGCGTGAACTGGGGCCGGTTGTTGCCGCGCTGCTGTTTGCCGGACGTGCCGGTTCGGCATTGACGGCCGAAATTGGTCTGATGCGCGCCACTGAACAACTCTCCAGCATGGAGATGATGGCGGTCGACCCGCTTCGCCGCGTGATTTCACCGCGTTTCTGGGCCGGGGTGATTTCACTGCCGTTGCTAACCATTATTTTTGTGGCGGTCGGCGTATGGGGCGGTTCGCTGGTTGGGGTTAACTGGAAGGGCATTGATGCCGGCTTCTTCTGGACGGCGATGCAAAATGCCGTCGACTGGCGGATGGATCTGGTCAACTGCCTGATTAAGAGTCTGGTTTTCGCCATTACGGTAACATGGATCGCGTTATTTAACGGTTATGACGCTATCCCCACTTCCGCCGGGATTAGCCGGGCGACGACGCGTACGGTAGTACATGCGTCGCTGGCGGTTCTGGGGCTGGATTTTGTGCTGACTGCGCTGATGTTTGGGAATTGAGTTCATGCAAACGAGAAAAAATGAAATCTGGGTTGGGGTATTCTTACTGGTGGCGCTGCTGGCGGCGCTGTTTGTCTGCCTGAAGGCGGCAAACGTGACCTCTATACGTACTGAACCGACCTACCGGCTCTATGCCACTTTTGACAATATCGGCGGTCTGAAAGCGCGCTCACCGGTGCGAATTGGCGGCGTGGTCGTAGGACGCGTGGCGGATATTACCCTCGATCCTAAAACCTACCTGCCTCGCGTGGCTCTCGATATTGATGAGCGCTATAACCATATCCCCGATACCAGTTCGCTGGCGATCAGAACTTCCGGTCTGCTGGGCGAACAGTACCTGGCGATGAACATCGGGTTTGAAGACCCTGAGCTGGGAACGGCTATCCTTAAAGATGGCGGCACCATTCAGGACACCAAATCCGCCATGGTGCTGGAAGATTTGATAGGCCAGTTCCTCTACAACAGTAAAGGTAGTGACAATAAGAATTCTGGCGATGAACAGGCTGCTGGAGAGAGTCATACTGACGCTACGCCGCCTGCCGGCACGACGCATTAATTTCAGGAGAGAGAAGACATGTTTAAACGCTTACTAATGGTCGCCATGCTGGTGATTGCCCCATTGACTGCGGCTACCGCCGCGGACCAGTCCAATCCGTATAAGCTGATGAACGAAGCGGCGCAGAAAACCTTCGACCGCCTGAAAAACGAGCAGCCGAAGATTCAGGCTAATCCGAACTACCTGCGCGAAATCGTCGATCAGGAATTGCTGCCGTACGTTCAGGTAAAATACGCCGGTGCGCTGGTGCTGGGGCGTTATTACAAAGAAGCGACCCCGGCGCAGCGTGAAGCCTATTTTGCCGCCTTCCGTGAATATCTGAAGCAGGCCTACGGCCAGGCGCTGGCGATGTACCACGGTCAGACCTACCAGATAGCGCCGGAGCAGCCTCTGGGCGATGCGACTATTATCCCTATCCGCGTCACGATCCTTGACCCGAATGGCCGTCCGCCGGTGCGTCTGGATTTCCAGTGGCGTAAAAATACCCAGACCGGCAACTGGCAGGCGTACGACATGATTGCGGAAGGGGTGAGCATGATCACCACTAAACAAAATGAGTGGAGCGACCTGCTGCGCACCAAAGGCGTTGATGGTCTGACGGCGCAGCTGAAGGCAAGCTCCGCGCAGCCGATTACCCTGGAACAGAAAAAATAATGACCGGGCAGCTGAGCTGGGCTCGCGATGGTGAGACGCTGGCGCTGCGCGGAGAGCTGGATCAGGATCTCCTGGTCCCGCTGTGGGATGCACGCGCTCAGGCGACGGATGGCGTGTCGGCAATTGACCTGAGCGCAGTGACCCGCGTGGATACCGCCGGACTGGCGCTATTGGTGCATTTTATCGCGCTGATTCGTCGGCAGGGTCGGGAAGCGAAATTGATCGGTAAGAGTGAAAATCTGCAAACCCTGGTCAGGTTGTATAACCTTCCTGCTGATATGATCCCATAAATTTTTCAGTGCCTTACTGCTGAAGCTATTCTGAAAGCCCCATCAAACTTTTCGATGGGGCTTTTTGCTTGTTTAAGACAGCGCCACTTTCCTCTAAGATGTTGGGCTGTTTTCACTATCAGATAAATGTAGCCCATGGAAAATCATGAAATTCAGACCGTGCTGATGAACGCACTCTCCCTTCAGGAAGTCCACGTCTCTGGCGATGGCAGCCACTTTCAGGTTATTGCTGTGGGTGAGATGTTCGACGGCATGAGCCGGGTCAAGAAGCAACAGGCTATCTACGCCCCGCTGATGGAATATATTGCCGATAACCGCATCCATGCTCTGTCGATTAAAGCGTTTACTCCGCAGGAGTGGGCGCGAGACCGCAAACTTAATGGCTTATAAGCTGTGGGGATGTTCCTCGCAGCGTATGTGAATTCTTAACAGAGAACAGAATCAATGGATAAATTCCGTGTTCAGGGGCCAACTCGCCTTCAGGGCGAGGTCACCATTTCCGGCGCGAAAAACGCCGCCCTGCCAATCCTCTTTTCCGCGCTATTAGCCGAAGAGCCGATTGAGATCCAAAACGTACCGAAGCTGAAAGACATCGATACCACCATGAAACTGCTGAGCCAGCTGGGCGCGAACGTTAAGCGCAACGGCTCCGTCTGGATTGATGCCGGCCCGGTCGACGTTTTCTGTGCTCCGTATGATCTCGTTAAAACTATGCGCGCGTCTATTTGGGCGCTGGGGCCGCTGGTGGCCCGCTTTGGCCAGGGTCAGGTATCTCTGCCTGGCGGCTGCGCTATCGGCGCGCGCCCCGTTGATTTACACATTACCGGCCTTGAGCAGTTGGGCGCGGAAATCAAACTGGAAGAAGGGTATGTTAAGGCGTCGGTCAACGGCCGTCTGAAAGGCGCGCATATCGTGATGGACAAGGTCAGCGTTGGCGCAACCGTGACCATCATGAGCGCAGCGACGCTGGCGGAAGGCACGACCGTTATCGAAAACGCCGCGCGTGAGCCGGAAATCGTTGATACCGCAAACTTCCTTAATACGCTGGGCGCGAAAATCAAAGGTCAGGGTACCGATCGTATCACCATCGAAGGCGTAGCGCGCCTCGGTGGCGGCGTGTACCGCGTTCTGCCGGATCGTATTGAAACCGGGACGTTCCTGGTGGCAGCGGCGATTTCTGGCGGTAAGATTTTGTGCCGCAATGCTCAGCCCGATACCCTGGATGCGGTTCTGGCGAAGCTACGTGATGCCGGCGCGGATATCGAAACGGGCGAGGACTGGATTAGCCTCGACATGCATGGCAACCGGCCGAAGGCTGTCAACGTGCGTACTGCCCCACACCCGGGCTTCCCGACCGACATGCAGGCCCAGTTCACATTACTGAATCTGGTTGCTGAGGGAACAGGGGTGATCACCGAGACGATCTTCGAAAACCGTTTTATGCATATTCCGGAACTGATCCGTATGGGTGCGCATGCGGAAATCGAAAGCAACACGGCGATTTGCCACGGCGTGCAGCAGCTTTCTGGCGCTCAGGTAATGGCGACGGATCTGCGCGCGTCAGCCAGCCTGGTACTGGCGGGCTGTATCGCGGAAGGTACGACGATTGTCGATCGTATTTACCACATTGACCGCGGCTACGAGCGTATCGAAGACAAACTGCAGGCGCTGGGCGCGAATATCGAACGCGTCAAAGGCGAATAAGCCTGTAGCAGCAGCCCTCTGACGTTGGTCCGGGGGCTGTTTTCTGCAACCTCGCTTTACTTGTTATTCTTCCTCTGACGCATCATCTGCGTTCTGTCGATAAACTGATGGGTATGGGGGTCGTGATAGCGCGATGGCCATATCACCCACGGATCGGTTTCCAGCGCATTCGCAATAATCAGCTCGCCTTTGGGCCAGGGACGAGTCAACGCGTTGGCAAGCGTTGAAGAACTTAAACCATTACGCCGCGATTCAGCTGCCAGCGACGTCCCTTTTTTGCGTAATCCGGCAATAATATCCGCCGGATGCCAGTCGATGAACTTATCCATAAATTCTCCTGGTATTAAACATTCCGTTCGTCCTTAATGGGCGACAAAATGACTATACCTTGAGTTCCAGTAATGTTCTAACAAGTTCTTTTAATGGATGGGATATTAGGAATATATCAAGAAATAAAGCAGCTTTTGAGTTTACAGGAGTTTATTGGAACTTTCCCGCGATTGACGCGGGAAAGGAGGGCGGGAATTAATGATCGCGCTGTACAGCGATGTGGGCGAGGCCAATTAGCGCTTCCCGCCATGGAGAATCGGGAAGGACCTGAAGCGCGGCAATAGCTTTATCAGCTTCTTCCTCCGCGCGTTTTTGGGTCCATTCAAGCGAACCACAGGTGGCCATGGTTTCCAGCACGGCTTCAAGAAGATGACGACCGTTACCCTGTTCAATCGCTCCGCGGATCATGGCGGATTGTTCGGCGTTGCCGTGCCGCATCGCGTGCAGCAGCGGAAGGGTAGGTTTGCCTTCATTCAGATCGTCACCGACGTTTTTACCGAGTCGCTCGCCGTCAGAACTGTAGTCCAGCAAATCATCGATCAGCTGGAAAGCGGTCCCCAGATAGCGTCCGTAATCCTGTAACGCTTTTTCTTGTTCCGCGGTACAGTCGGCCAGAATACCGGAGCACTGAGCTGCAGCTTCAAACAGACGGGCAGTCTTGCTGTAAATAACCCGCATGTAGTTTTCTTCGGTGATGTCCGGATCGTTGACGTTCATCAACTGCAGCACTTCGCCTTCAGCGATAACGTTAACGGCTTCCGACATCACTTCCAGAACTCTCAGCGAGCCAAGGCTGGTCATCATCTGAAAGGCGCGGGTGTAGATGAAATCACCAACCAGCACGCTAGCGGCATTACCAAAAGCGGCGTTTGCTGTGGCTTTTCCGCGACGCATATCAGACTCATCGACGACATCATCATGCAGCAGGGTGGCGGTGTGGATAAATTCGATCAGCGCGGCAATGGCGACATGAGCGTTGCCCTGATATCCAACGGCACGCGCGGCCAGTACGGCGATCATCGGACGAATGCGTTTACCGCCTCCGCTAACAATGTAATAGCCTAACTGATTGATAAGCTGAACATCAGAGTCGAGTTGCTCAAGAATTGTCGCATTGACGCCCGCCATATCCTGCGCGGTTAACTCATTGATTTTTTCTAAATTCATCGCAAAAGCCGGGCCAAATGTCCTGTTATCGCGTATCCGAATAGGATCACAGAAGGATTAAGACAGAATTAAAAGAAGATGTGATTGTACTGAAAAATTGCCGTAGATAAACGCTGGAGTGAAAGTTGTGTTTTTTTTCTGCGTTGATCGCTGATCGCTCTTGTCAAAGGCTCGCGTTTTGCGTAATATTCGCGCCCTATTGTGAATATTTATAGCGCACTCTGAATCATACGAAGAGGTGCGCGGAAGCGGAGTTCTATATGTACGCGGTTTTCCAAAGTGGTGGTAAACAACACCGAGTAAGCGAAGGTCAAACCATTCGCCTGGAAAAGCTGGACATCGCAACTGGCGAAGCTGTTGAGTTCGCTGAAGTGCTGATGATCGCAAACGGTGAAGAAATTAAAATCGGCGTTCCTTTCGTTGAGGGCGGCGTAATTAAAGCTGAAGTTGTTGCACATGGTCGTGGCGAGAAAGTTAAAATCGTTAAGTTTCGTCGTCGTAAACACTACCGTAAGCAGCAGGGCCATCGTCAGTGGTTCACTGATGTGAAAATTACTGGCATCAGCGCCTAAGACCTGAGGAGAGATTTAAATGGCACATAAAAAGGCTGGCGGCTCAACTCGTAACGGTCGCGATTCAGAAGCTAAACGCCTAGGCGTTAAGCGTTTCGGTGGCGAATCCGTTCTGGCGGGTAGCATCATCGTTCGTCAACGTGGTACCAAATTCCACGCTGGCACTAACGTAGGTTGCGGTCGTGACCACACTCTGTTTGCTAAAGCAGACGGTAAAGTGAAATTCGAAGTTAAAGGCCCGAACAACCGTAAATACATCAGCATCGTTGCTGAGTAAGTTTTTCGTGGTCCGGTAACGGATTAAAGCCCCGCAACGTGTTGCGGGGCTTTTTACATTGAAAACCCGGAAAATTTTCTGCAGGGAAAACGGGCATGAAGCAGCAGGCCGGCATCGGCATTATTTTAGCGCTCACCACGGCGATGTGTTGGGGCGCTTTGCCGATCGCAATGAAGCAGGTTCTTGAAGTGATGGAACCGCCGACGGTGGTGTTTTACCGCTTTTTGATGGCAAGTATTGGTCTCGGCGCCATTCTGGCCATGAAAAGAAAACTGCCTCCGCTGCGTATTTTTCGCAAGCCGCGCTGGTTGATACTGCTGGTCATTGCGACGGGTGGTTTGTTCGGTAACTTCATTCTGTTTAGTTCTTCCTTGCAATATCTCAGCCCCACCGCTTCTCAGGTGATTGGCCAGCTGTCCCCGGTCGGCATGATGGTGGCCAGCGTTTTTATCCTTAAAGAGAAAATGCGCGGCACCCAGGTTGCGGGAGCGCTAATGCTGGTGAGCGGTCTGGTGATGTTTTTTAACACCAGCCTGATTGAGATATTTACCCGCCTGACGGACTACACATGGGGGGTAATTTTCGGCGTAGGCGCCGCGACGGTGTGGGTGAGCTACGGCGTCGCGCAAAAGGTGTTATTGCGCCGTCTGGCATCGCAGCAAATCCTTTTTTTGCTGTACACTTTATGTACGATATCGCTATTGCCATTAGCAACGCCTTCACAGGTGCTGGCATTAAGCGACTGGCAGCTGGCCTGTCTGGTTTTTTGCGGGCTCAATACCCTGGTGGGCTACGGTGCGCTGGCGGAAGCCATGGCGCGCTGGCAGGCGGCGCAGGTGAGCGCGTTGATTACCTTAACGCCGTTATTTACGCTGCTATTTTCAGATTTATTATCACTGGCCTGGCCCGACGTTTTCGCCAGACCGCTG
The DNA here is from genome assembly GCF_051209435.1 of Klebsiella sp. HN106. Classification (NCBI taxonomy): domain Bacteria; kingdom Pseudomonadati; phylum Pseudomonadota; class Gammaproteobacteria; order Enterobacterales; family Enterobacteriaceae; genus Klebsiella; species Klebsiella sp. HN106. Next base: position 43,197 of record NZ_JBLURD010000006.1, read on the forward strand.
TTGAACCTGATGGGTTATCTCGGTGCGTTTGTCGTGGTTGCGGGCGCGATGTATTCCGCCGTCGGCCACCGTCTTTGGGGACGGTGGCGTAAGCGAGAAGCGGTTGTGCCGCTCCCCCGCTCAGGCGAATGATTTACGGAGAGTAAAATGAAGTTTGTTGATGAAGCAACGATCCTGGTCGTAGCAGGTGATGGCGGCAATGGTTGCGTTAGCTTCCGCCGCGAAAAATATATCCCGAAAGGCGGCCCCGACGGCGGCGACGGCGGCGACGGTGGTGATGTCTGGCTCGAGGCGGACGAAAACCTGAATACCCTGATCGACTACCGTTTTGAGAAGTCTTTCCGCGCCGAACGCGGGCAGAACGGCCAGAGCCGCGATTGTACCGGCAAACGCGGTAAAGACGTGACGGTGAAAGTGCCGGTAGGGACCCGCGTGATTGACCAGGGCACCGGCGAGACGATGGGTGATATGACCAAACATGGTCAGCGCCTGATGGTCGCTAAAGGCGGCTGGCACGGTCTCGGCAACACCCGTTTCAAATCGTCCGTTAACCGTACTCCGCGTCAAAAGACGATGGGGACGCCGGGCGATAAGCGCGATCTGCAGCTGGAGCTGATGCTGCTGGCGGATGTCGGAATGCTGGGGATGCCTAATGCGGGTAAATCGACCTTCATTCGCGCCGTTTCCGCGGCGAAGCCTAAAGTTGCTGACTACCCGTTCACTACGCTGGTACCGAGCCTCGGCGTGGTGCGTATGGACAACGAGAAGAGCTTCGTGGTGGCCGACATCCCTGGGCTGATTGAAGGCGCAGCTGAAGGCGCAGGCCTCGGCATTCGCTTCCTGAAGCACCTGGAGCGTTGCCGCGTACTGCTGCATCTCATCGATATTGAGCCGATTGACGGTTCCGATCCGGTTGAGAATGCGCGGATCATCATCGGCGAGCTGGAAAAATACAGTGAGAAACTGGCTTCTAAGCCGCGCTGGCTGGTCTTTAACAAGATTGACCTGATGGATAAAGCTGAGGCGGAAGAGAAAGCGAAAGCCATCGCGCAAGCGCTGGGCTGGGAAGATAAGTTCTATCTGATTTCCGCCGCCAGCCAGCAGGGCGTAAAAGACCTGTGCTGGGATGTCATGACCTTTATCATCGAAAACCCGATAGTGCATGCGGAAGAAGCGAAGCCCGCAGAAAAAGTCGAGTTTATGTGGGATGACTACCACCGTCAGCAGCTTGAAGAAGCTGAAGTGGAAGATGATGAAGACTGGGATGACGATTGGGACGAAGACGACGAAGAAGGTGTCGAATTCATCTATAAACGTTAATTCCGGGTAAACTAAAAGGGCCGCAGAAGATGCGGCCCTTTTGCTTAATTATTCTGATACAGGTCTTTATACAAGCGGCTTTCGAAGCGCACCAGCGGAATACGTCGGTTACGCTGGTCGGCCGGAGGCACGGCGTAGCCTGATAAATACTGCACGAACGCCATCTTCTGCCCGCTGGCCGTGGTAATGAATCCAGCCAGGTTATACACCCCCTGCAGTGAGCCCGTTTTCGCCGAAACTTTGCCGTCAACGTCTGCCTGATGCAGACCCGCGCGGTATTGCAGAGAGCCATCGTGGCCAGCCAGGGGCAGCATCGAGATAAAGTTGAGCGCGTTATCATGCTGGGCGATGTACTGTAGCACCTGCATCATCGTCGCTGGCGCGATCAGGTTATGGCGCGACAGGCCTGAGCCATCGGCAATGATTGTATTCCCGAGATCGACACCGGCCTGCTGACGCAGGATCTGCCGTACGGCATCGGATCCGGCTCGCCAGGTTCCCGGCACGCCGAAGCGAGCATGGCCAATGGTGCGAAACACCGTATCGGCGATCATGTTGTCCGATTTTTTCAGCATTATACGCAGCAAATCGTGCAGCGGCGCAGATTGCGTACTCGCCAGTACGGTACCCGGCTCGTTTGCCAGGGTCTGACGCAGCAGCGTACCGCTCCAGGTGATATCGGCGTCGGTCAGCTCCGCTTTCAGAATCGCGCCGGCATAGCTGGCGCCATCCTGAATGGCAAAAGCCAGCGGCAGCGGCTCGCTGCGCTGCGGTAGACAGCCGGTCAGGGTGTAACGGTTGAGATCGCCGGGAACCACGTCCAGCTCACAGTATTGTGCTTCAGAAGAGCCGCGAGCGAGGGTGCGCACCTGGCTGAACATGGTCACCGGGTAGTAAGACGCCACGCGGATAAACGCCAAATCGCCCGGCTTTTGCGCGCTATAAAGCGAGATGGAGAAACAGTTTCGATCGACAATCGCCGCCGCCGGAGGTGCGCTAAAGCACTGCGTCATATCGTTCCATGGCCAGCCTGGCGCTTTATCATGACTGGCGAAAATGGAGGTATCGATCAGAACATTGCCTTCAATTCGCTGGACGCCTGCTTTCTTCAGCGTGGCAACCATATTACGAATATCCTGGCGCTTGAGGGTAGGGTCGCCGCCAAAGCGCGCAATCAGGTCTCCTTTCAGGATGCCACCGCTGAGGCTGCCTTTTGTTTCCAGCGTCGTGGTGAAGCGGAAATCCGGACCCAGCTGCAGCAGCGCGGCCAGCGCGGTGATCACTTTTTGGGTGCTGGCGGGTAGCGCCATCTGCTGGCTATGGTAGTCTATCTCCGGCGTCGGGGAGCCTACCTTCTGCGCCATAAAGGCAAGGTTTGCGCCCGCAGGAAGCTGATTGATGTACTCGTCAATATTCGCCGCATGAGCGCTAATCGCTATACCGGCAGTCAATCCGATGATAAATCTGGGAAATCGCATAATCTCGCGCTAACAACCTGAAACCAGTCCGTCATACTACGGTGCAACGCCCTGTAAAGTAAACGATGACCCATAATGAACTTCGGGTTAAAATACGTATCAAATTGAAAATTGCTGCTGGCCTGGGGATCGCTTTCCGGGTCGGTTTTCTTTTGCTCCGGCCATGCTCAAGACTTGACCGGCTGCGGAGCAGCGGCGTCTGCTCCATGAAGGATCGATAAAGAGGTATAACAAATGCAAGCTATTCCGATGACCTTACGTGGCGCTGAAAAACTGCGCGAAGAACTGGATTTCCTGAAGTCCGTACGTCGTCCTGAAATCATCGCGGCTATCGCTGAGGCGCGCGAGCACGGCGATCTGAAAGAAAATGCTGAGTATCACGCTGCCCGCGAACAGCAGGGTTTCTGTGAAGGACGCATCAAGGATATCGAGGCGAAGCTGTCTAACGCGCAGGTCATCGATATCACCAAAATGCCTAACAATGGCCGAGTGATTTTTGGTTCCACAGTCAGCGTTCTGAATCTTGATACCGATGAAGAGCAAACTTATCGTATCGTCGGCGATGACGAGGCCGATTTTAAGCAAAATCTGATCTCTGTAAACTCACCGATTGCGCGTGGTTTAATCGGTAAAGAACAGGATGATGTTGTCGTCATCCGTACACCGGGCGGTGAAGTCGAATTCGAAATTATCAAGGTTGAGTACCTTTAATCCGAATTTAACGCTACGATGTTGATGGATTGTAAAGAAAGGAAAAAGGCCGCGTAGCGGCCTTTTATCAACGTCCGGAGCATGGCATTTTGCTCGTCTACCCGCAGAAAACCCTCGATTTACACAAAGTTGTGTCGATAACCAGGATATTCTTAGCGTGGCAGCGAGATTTTACGCTCTTTAGTCGGGCGGTACAGAACCAGCGTTTTACCGATGACCTGTACATTACAGGCGCCGGTTTCGCGCACGATAGCTTCCACGATCAAGGTTTTAGTTTCGCGATCTTCCGAGGCGATCTTCACCTTGATAAGTTCATGGTGCTCTAACGCTTGTTCAATCTCGGCCAGTACCCCTTCGGTCAAACCATTGTTGCCAAGCATAACTACCGGCTTGAGCGGATGTGCCAGACCTTTCAGGTGCTGTTTTTGTTTAGTACTCAGATTCATCGTATTTTTTTGCTTACGTTGGGATTGAAAACGGTTCATTCTACCGCCATCTCCCATATATCGCCAAACTACCGCGTCGATTTTTACGTCGCGAAGTACGATGAACCCGAAATGGGAATGTTAAATGACAGGTAAAAAGCGTTCTGCCAGCTCAAGTCGTTGGCTTCAGGAACACTTTAGCGATAAATATGTTCAGCAGGCACAGAAAAAGGGGTTACGTTCCCGAGCCTGGTTTAAACTTGATGAAATACAGCAAAGTGACAAGATTTTTAAACCGGGGATGACGATAGTTGACCTCGGCGCTGCACCCGGTGGCTGGTCGCAATACGCGGTTACGCAGATCGGTAACAGCGGCCGCATCATTGCTTGCGATCTTTTACCTATGGATCCAATCGTTGGTGTGGACTTCCTTCAGGGCGACTTTCGTGATGAATTAGTCCTGAAAGCGTTACTTGAGCGTGTAGGTGACAGTAAAGTACAAGTTGTCATGTCCGATATGGCGCCAAATATGTGTGGAACACCGGCGGTGGATATTCCCCGGGCCATGTATCTGGTGGAGCTGGCGCTTGGAATGGCTCGAGATGTATTAGCGCCAGGTGGTAGTTTTGTAGTGAAGGTGTTCCAGGGCGAAGGCTTCGATGAGTATCTAAGAGAGATTCGCTCCCTGTTTACGAAGGTCAAAGTTCGTAAGCCGGACTCTTCTCGCGCCCGTTCGCGTGAAGTGTATATTGTAGCGACCGGGCGTAAACCATAGCCGGCAGATTTCAAACGAAAGTTTGAAAGACGCGGGATATAGAGTATCCTGACGCTGTTTTTAACACAGTTGTAATAAGAGGTTAATCCCTTGAGTGACATGGCGAAAAACCTAATACTCTGGCTGGTCATTGCCGTTGTGCTGATGTCAGTTTTCCAGAGCTTTGGGCCCAGCGAGTCGAATGGCCGAAAGGTAGATTATTCAACCTTCCTGCAAGAGGTCAATCAGGACCAGGTTCGCGAAGCGCGTATCAACGGACGTGAGATCAACGTTACCAAGAAAGATAGTAACCGTTACACGACTTACATTCCGGTTAACGATCCGAAGCTGCTTGATAACCTGTTGACGAAAAACGTCAAAGTGGTTGGCGAACCGCCGGAAGAGCCAAGCCTGCTGGCTTCTATCTTCATTTCCTGGTTCCCGATGCTGCTTCTTATCGGCGTCTGGATCTTCTTCATGCGTCAGATGCAGGGCGGCGGTGGCAAAGGCGCCATGTCGTTCGGTAAGAGCAAGGCGCGCATGCTGACGGAAGACCAGATCAAAACCACTTTTGCCGACGTCGCCGGTTGTGACGAAGCGAAAGAAGAAGTCGGTGAACTGGTTGAATACCTGCGTGAACCGAGCCGTTTCCAGAAGCTGGGCGGCAAGATCCCGAAAGGCGTCCTGATGGTCGGCCCTCCGGGTACCGGTAAAACCCTGCTGGCCAAGGCCATTGCAGGCGAAGCGAAGGTTCCATTCTTTACAATTTCAGGTTCTGACTTCGTTGAAATGTTCGTGGGCGTTGGCGCATCTCGCGTGCGCGACATGTTCGAACAGGCCAAGAAAGCGGCACCGTGCATCATCTTTATCGATGAAATCGACGCCGTAGGCCGCCAGCGTGGCGCGGGCTTAGGCGGCGGTCACGATGAACGTGAGCAGACGCTGAACCAGATGCTGGTTGAGATGGATGGTTTTGAGGGTAACGAAGGTATCATCGTTATCGCGGCGACCAACCGTCCGGACGTTCTTGACCCTGCGCTGCTGCGTCCGGGCCGCTTTGACCGTCAGGTTGTTGTTGGTCTGCCGGATGTTCGCGGTCGTGAACAGATCCTGAAAGTGCATATGCGTCGCGTACCGCTGGCGCCGGATATCGATGCGGCAATTATCGCCCGCGGTACGCCAGGCTTCTCCGGTGCTGACCTCGCAAACCTGGTAAACGAAGCTGCGCTGTTTGCCGCTCGTGGCAACAAGCGTGTGGTCTCGATGGTTGAATTCGAGAAAGCGAAAGACAAAATCATGATGGGTGCGGAACGTCGCTCCATGGTGATGACGGAAGCGCAGAAAGAGTCCACCGCGTACCACGAAGCGGGTCATGCGATTATCGGTCGTCTGGTGCCGGAACACGATCCGGTGCACAAAGTGACGATTATTCCGCGCGGTCGTGCGCTCGGTGTTACCTTCTTCCTGCCTGAAGGCGACGCTATCAGCGCCAGCCGTCAGAAGCTGGAAAGTCAGATTTCGACCCTGTACGGCGGTCGTCTGGCTGAAGAAATTATCTACGGCGTAGAGCATGTTTCTACCGGTGCGTCTAACGACATTAAAGTCGCGACTAACCTGGCGCGTAACATGGTGACCCAGTGGGGCTTCTCTGACAAACTCGGCCCGCTGCTGTATGCCGAAGAAGAAGGCGAAGTTTTCCTTGGCCGCAGCGTCGCGAAAGCGAAACATATGTCCGATGAAACGGCTCGTATCATCGACCAGGAAGTGAAGTCACTGATTGAGCGTAACTACAATCGTGCACGCCAGCTTCTGAACGATAACATGGACATCCTGCACGCGATGAAAGATGCGCTCATGAAATATGAGACCATCGATGCTCCGCAGATTGATGACCTGATGGCTCGCCGCGATGTTCGCCCGCCAGCTGGCTGGGAAGAACCGGGTTCGTCCAACAATTCTGACAATAACGGCACGCCTCGTGCGCCGCGTCCTGTTGATGAACCGCGTACGCCAAACCCGGGTAATACCATGTCAGAACAGCTGGGCGACAAATAAGTTAGCCGTCATTGATGCTGTTGTACTTTTAAAACCCCAGGGCGTTTGCTCCGGGGTTTTTCTTTTTCAATCTTTCTCTGACTCAGGGACATAGCGATGAAACTTGAAGCCCAGGGTTCAACCCTCGATCTCTCCCACCCCCATGTAATGGGAATTCTTAACGTTACCCCGGATTCGTTCTCTGACGGCGGGACTCACAATACGCTGGTAGAAGCCGTTAAACATGCCAATCTGATGATTAATGCCGGAGCGACTATTATTGATATCGGTGGGGAATCGACGCGCCCGGGGGCCGCAGATGTCAGCGTTGAGGAAGAGCTTGCTCGAGTCATTCCGACGGTAGAAGCCATTGCCCAGCGCTTCGAAGTGTGGATCTCCGTTGATACCTCTAAACCGGAGGTGATTCGTGAATCAGCGCGCGTGGGGGCGCATATCATCAATGATATCCGTTCGTTAACCGAGCCGGGAGCGCTGGAGGCTGCGGCGGAAACCGGCTTGCCGGTGTGCCTGATGCATATGCAGGGCCAGCCGAAGACTATGCAGGATGCCCCTAAATACGCGGATGTCTTTGCTGACGTTGAACGCTTTTTTGTCGAACATATTGTGCGCTGCGAGCGGGCCGGTATCGCAAAAGATAAATTGCTGCTCGACCCGGGATTCGGTTTCGGTAAAAATCTTTCCCATAATTATGAACTGCTTGCCCGACTCAGCGAGTTCCATCATTTCGGTCTTCCGCTACTGGTCGGTATGTCGCGTAAGTCGATGGTAGGCCAGTTGCTTAATGTCGGGCCGAAAGAACGCCTGAATGGCAGCCTGGCTTGCGCAGTCATTGCTGCAATGCAGGGCGCGCAGATTATTCGCGTCCATGATGTCAAAGAAACGGTAGAAGCGCTGCGTGTGGTGGAAGCTACCCTGGCCGCTAAGGAAAATAAACGTTATGAGTAACCGCAAATATTTTGGTACTGATGGTATCCGTGGCCGCGTAGGCGATGCGCCAATAACGCCAGAATTTGTCTTAAAGCTGGGCTGGGCGGCTGGAAAGGTGCTGGCGCGCCACGGTTCGCGCAAGATTATTATCGGTAAAGATACCCGTATTTCAGGCTATATGCTGGAGTCCGCGCTGGAGGCTGGCCTGGCTGCCGCAGGGTTATCGGCTTCTTTTACCGGCCCAATGCCAACGCCGGCAATTGCCTATCTGACGCGAACCTTCCGCGCGGAGGCCGGAATTGTGATCTCCGCTTCGCATAATCCGTTCTATGATAACGGCATTAAATTCTTCTCTATCGAAGGGACTAAGCTCCCGGATGAAGTTGAAGAAGCCATTGAAGCCGAAATGGAAAAAGAGCTGACCTGCGTTGATTCCGCCGAGCTGGGCAAAGCCAGCCGTATCGTCGACGCCGCTGGCCGCTATATCGAGTTTTGCAAAGGCACCTTTCCGAACGAGCTGAGCCTCAACTCCTTGAAGGTGGTGGTCGATTGCGCTCACGGCGCGACTTACCATATCGCCCCGAGTGTTTTCCGCGAGCTGGGCGCTCAGGTGATCGCCATGGGCTGTGAGCCTGATGGACTCAACATCAATGAAGAAGTCGGAGCGACGGATGTTCGTGCTCTGCAGGCGCGCGTGCTGGAGGAAAAAGCCGACCTGGGTATTGCCTACGATGGCGATGGCGATCGGGTCATAATGGTGGACCATGAAGGCAATAAAGTCGACGGTGACCAGATCCTCTACATCATAGCTCGCGAAGGTCTGCGCCAGGGGCAACTGCGTGGCGGCGCCGTCGGGACGCTCATGAGCAACATGGGGCTTGAACTGGCGCTCAAACAGCTGGGTATTCCTTTCGTTCGCGCGAAGGTAGGTGACCGTTATGTGCTGGAAAAACTGCAGGAGAAAGGCTGGCGCATCGGTGCCGAAAACTCCGGCCATGTGATCCTGCTGGACAAAACCACAACGGGGGATGGGATTGTCGCCAGCCTGCAGGTGGTGGCGGCGATGGTGCGTAACCATATGAGCCTGCACGATCTGTGTAGCGGAATGAAAATGTTCCCGCAGCTGCTGGTTAATGTCCGCTTTACCGAAGGTAGCGGTAACCCACTGGAACATGAACACGTAAAAGCGGTCACGGCAGAAGTGGAAGCCGAGCTGGGCAATCGTGGCCGCGTACTGCTGCGTAAATCAGGCACCGAGCCGCTGATTCGCGTTATGGTGGAAGGCGAGCATGAAGAAAAGGTACACGAGTTCGCCCATCGTATCGCTGATGCCGTAAAAAGCGTGTAATTTGTCTGGCTAAGTAATTAAAAAGGCGACGCTTGCCGCCTTTTTAATCGACAAAAAATCGCTTTTTGCTGTTTTTTTCCGCACTTGATACAATGCGTTGAAATTGCCCTTGCGAAGGTCATTCGCTTTGGTTAGTATTCACACCCGCTTCAGTGGGAAACGTTAATACGTCCCGCTTTATTGGTCGAAGCACTTGGTATGCGGCGAATCCGCAAGGAACAGGTTGATTATGTACGAAGCTCTTTTAGTTGTTTTCCTTATTGTAGCAATTGGCCTTGTTGGTCTGATTATGCTGCAGCAAGGTAAAGGCGCTGATATGGGAGCCTCCTTCGGAGCAGGCGCTTCCGGCACTCTGTTTGGATCCAGCGGTTCTGGTAACTTCATGACCCGCATGACTGGTATCCTGGCTGCGCTGTTCTTCATCATCAGTCTGGCGCTGGGTAATATCAACAGCAACAAGACCAACAAAGGAAGTGAGTGGGATAACCTGAGCGCTCCGAAAACTGAGCAAACTCAGCCGACAGCTCCGGCACAGCCGAGCAGCGACATCCCGCACTGATAAGTAGTATCCGTACCGAGGTGGTGGAATTGGTAGACACGCTACCTTGAGGTGGTAGTGCCCTAACGGGCTTGTGGGTTCGAGTCCCATCCTCGGTACCAATTTCCTGAAAAAAGACGCTGAAAAGCGTCTTTTTTTTCGTCCAGAGAAAAGTGCGCAGTCGCATAAGCGGCTGATATTCCTCTTCAGTTGGGGTCGGGATTTCACAGCATAAAAAAGGCCGCTTGCGCGGCCTTTACTGTTTTCTCAGGGATGTTACTTAGCTTTATTTTCCAGGTTTTCCACCTGCGGCAAGCCGGTGGCGGAAGAGGCGGTCAGCAGTCCGGACTGAGCGTAGCCAAACAGCTTATCGCGGGTATCGGTGATATCCAGATTGCGCATTGTCAGCTGGCCGATACGGTCCTCAGCGGAGAACATTGAGTCGCCTTTTTCCATGGTCAGGCGTTCTGCTTTATAGGTCAGATTATCTGACACGGTATTCAGGATGGAATAGTCGTTGCCGCGACGCAGTTCAAGGGTCACTTCGCCGGTGATTTGGCTGGCCACCCAGCGCTGCAGGCCGTCGCGTAGCATCAGAGCCTGTGAGTCGAACCAGCGCCCCTGATACAGCAGGCGACCCAGCTGACGACCGTGTGCGTGATATTGTTCGATGGTATCTTCATTATGAATACCGGTCAGCAGACGCTCATAGGCAATATGCAGCAGCGCCATCCCGGGGGCTTCATAAATGCCGCGGCTCTTCGCTTCGATGATACGGTTTTCGATCTGATCGCTCATGCCGAGTCCATGGCGGCCGCCGATGCGATTAGCTTCCAGCATCAGCTCAACGTCATCGCTAAAGGTCTGTCCATTCAGCGCAACCGGGTGGCCTTGTTCAAAGCGGACGGTGACTTCTTCCGCAGGAATTTTGACGCTTTCATCCCAGAACTTCACACCCATAATCGGGTTCACAATCTTGACGCTGGAGTTCAGGAACTCAAGATCTTTAGCCTCGTGCGTAGCTCCCAGCATATTGGAGTCGGTTGAGTAGGCTTTTTCAACGGACATTTTATAGTCAAACCCGCAGGAAATCATAAATTCTGACATTTCCTGGCGGCCGCCTAACTCGTCGATAAAGTCGCTATCCAGCCACGGTTTGTAAATTTTCAGCTCTGCGTTGGTCAGCAGGCCGTAACGATAGAAACGTTCGATATCGTTGCCTTTATAGGTACTGCCGTCGCCCCAGATGTTAACGCCGTCTTCTTTCATCGCGGCAACCAGCATAGTACCGGTCACTGCGCGGCCCAGCGGAGTGGTATTAAAGTAGGTCAACCCGCCGGTGGTGTTATGAAATGCGCCGCACTGGATTGCAGCAATACCTTCCGCAACCAGCTGCTTACGGCAGTCGATCAGACGAGCTCCTTCAGCACCATACTCTTTGGCACGACGAGGAATGGCTTCGTAATCGTCTTCGTCTGGCTGTCCCAGGTTAGCGGTATATGCATAAGGGACTGCTCCCTTTTTACGCATCCACAGCAGCGCGGCGCTGGTATCCAGCCCACCAGAAAAAGCAATACCAATACGTTGTCCTACCGGGAGATGCTTGAGAATCGTCGTCATAAAATAAAACCCTGCTAGAGAGACTGTGGTGAGTTTGACTCAACAATCTTTATTGCATTTTTATGCATTAATTGTGAGTTTTCATTTAATCATCTTTTGCTGGTGACAGGAAGAGGCGAAACCGCTTTTTACCAAAAAACCCTGAAATACCAGCACGAACCGAAACCCGCTATGTGAAATTCATGTTGACAAAATATATGAAGTATCAATACAATTCACTACGATTTTATGTCCCGTCTCTCGGTACCAAATCCCAGCAGTATTTGCGTCTTTTGCTCAAAACGAGTAAAATATGCCACGTTTCAGGCGCGGGGTGGAGCAGCCTGGTAGCTCGTCGGGCTCATAACCCGAAGGTCGTCGGTTCAAATCCGGCCCCCGCAACCACTTTCCCATTAAGTACTTTTTCAAATATACTGTGAGGACCGGGTCCTTCGTAGACGAATTTGAAAGAATTCTTCTGGAAAGTGTTCCAGATCGCAGTTGCGATCTCAGGGTTCAGTTATCTAAAGCCCCGATTTATCGGGGTTTTTTGTTATCTGACTTCAGAATAACTGGGCTATACGCCCTTTTTTTATGTCTTGGGGGTGGGTTTGTCCACATTAGAGCAAAAATTAACAGAGATGCTCACAGCGCCAGTTGAAGCGCTTGGCTTTGAGCTGGTCGGCATCGAATTTATTCGCGGTCGCACATCCACACTGCGCATCTATATTGATAGTGAAGATGGCATCAATGTTGATGATTGTGCTGATGTGAGTCACCAGGTCAGTGCTGTTATGGACGTAGAAGACCCGATTACAGTCGCTTATAACCTGGAAGTTTCTTCCCCTGGTCTCGATCGTCCTATGTTTACCGCCGAACACTATGAGCGTTTCATCGGCGAAGAAGTTTCGCTGGTTTTGCGCATGGCGGTACAGAACCGACGCAAATGGCAGGGCCTTATCAAAGCGGTAGACGGTGAGATGATCACGGTAACCGTCGAAGGCAAAGATGAAGTGTTCGCGCTGAGTAACATCCAGAAGGCGAACCTGGTTCCCCACTTTTAACAGTCTGGATTGAGGTGAAAGGCCCCGATGAACAAAGAAATTTTGGCTGTTGTTGAAGCCGTTTCCAACGAAAAGGCGCTGCCGCGTGAGAAAATTTTCGAAGCGTTGGAAAGTGCGTTAGCAACGGCTACTAAGAAAAAATATGAACAAGAGATCGACGTTCGCGTAGAAATCGATCGTAAAAGCGGTGATTTCGACACATTCCGTCGCTGGCTGGTTGTGGAAGAAGTCACCCAGCCGACGCGCGAAATCACGCTGGAAGCTGCGCGTTTCGAAGATGAAAGCATGAATCCTGGCGATTACGTCGAAGACCAGATTGAATCTGTCACCTTTGACCGTATCACTACGCAGACTGCGAAGCAGGTTATCGTACAAAAAGTACGTGAAGCCGAACGCGCAATGGTCGTTGATCAGTTCCGTGAGCACGAAGGTGAAATTATCACGGGCGTAGTGAAGAAAGTGAATCGCGACAACATTACGCTGGATCTGGGCAACAACGCTGAAGCCGTGATCCTGCGTGAAGACATGCTGCCGCGTGAAAACTTCCGTCCGGGTGACCGTATCCGCGGCGTACTGTACGCAGTCCGTCCGGAAGCGCGTGGCGCGCAGCTGTTCGTGACGCGTTCCAAGCCGGAAATGCTGATTGAACTGTTCCGCATTGAAGTTCCGGAAATTGGTGAAGAAGTTCTCGAAATTAAAGCGGCGGCTCGCGATCCTGGCTCTCGTGCCAAAATCGCGGTTAAAACCAACGATAAGCGCATCGATCCGGTGGGTGCCTGCGTCGGTATGCGCGGCGCGCGCGTTCAGGCGGTCTCGACTGAACTGGGCGGCGAGCGTATTGATATCGTGCTGTGGGACGATAACCCGGCGCAATTTGTCATTAACGCCATGGCTCCGGCTGACGTCGCCTCTATCGTGGTAGATGAAGACAAGCACACCATGGATATCGCAGTCGAAGCGGGCAACCTGGCGCAGGCCATTGGCCGTAACGGTCAGAACATCCGTCTGGCGTCTCAGCTGAGCGGCTGGGAACTGAACGTCATGACCGTTGATGACCTCCAGGCTAAGCATCAGGCTGAAGCCCATGCAGCGATTGATACCTTCACTAAATATCTTGATATTGATGAAGATTTCGCCACGCTGCTGGTTGAAGAAGGTTTCGCCACTCTGGAAGAACTGGCCTATGTGCCAATGAAAGAACTGCTGGAAATTGACGGTCTGGATGAACCGACCGTTGAAGCACTTCGTGAGCGGGCGAAAAACGCGCTGACCACGCTGGCGCTGGCCAAAGAAGAGAGCCTGGGAGACAGCAAACCTGCCGACGATCTGTTGAATCTGGAAGGCATGGATCGCACCCTGGCATTCACCCTGGCCGCCCGTGGTGTTTGTACGCTGGAAGATCTCGCCGAGCAGGGCATTGATGATCTGGCTGATATCGAAGGCTTGACCGACGAGAAAGCCGGAGAACTTATCATGGCCGCTCGTAATATTTGTTGGTTCGGCGACGAAGCGTAATAAACTGTAGCAGGAAGGAACAGCATGACAGATGTGACCATTAAAGCGCTGGCCTCAGAGATTCAGACCTCTGTGGATCGCCTGATACAGCAATTTGCTGATGCAGGGATCCGCAAATCGGCTGATGATTCTGTGACCGCGCAAGAGAAGCAAACCTTGTTGACGCACCTGAACCGTGAACACGGCTCAGCGCCCGACAAGCTGACGCTGCAGCGCAAAACGCGCAGCACGTTAAATATTCCGGGTACCGGTGGAAAGAGTAAGTCGGTACAAATCGAAGTCCGCAAGAAACGCACCTTTGTGAAACGCGATCCGCAAGAGGCCGAACGCCTTGCCGCGGAAGAGCAGGCGCAGCGTGAAGCGGAAGAGCAAGCCCGTCGTGAGGCAGAAGAAGCTGCCAAGCGCGAGGCGCAATTAAAAGCTGAACGTGAGGCCGCAGAACAAGCGAAACGTGAACTCGCCGATAAAGCGAAACGTGAAGCCGCGGAAAAAGACAAAGTGAGCAATCAACAAACCGACGATATGACCAAAACCGCCCAGGCTGAAAAGCAACGCCGCGAAAACGAAGCTGCGGAGCTGAAGCGCAAATCGGAAGAAGAAGCACGCCGCAAACTTGAAGAAGAAGCGCGCCGTGTAGCGGAAGAAGCACGCCGTATGGCTCAAGAAAACGAAAAGAACTGGACTGAAGCGCCAGAAACGCCTGAAGAGACCACTGACTATCACGTAACAACTTCTCAGCATGCGCGTCAGGCTGAAGACGATAACGATCGTGAAGTTGAAGGCGGTCGCGGCCGTGGACGTAATGCGAAAGCAGCGCGTCCGGCTAAGAAAGGCAACAAACACGCTGAATCGAAAGCCGATCGTGAAGAAGCCCGTGCGGCCGTTCGCGGCGGTAAAGGTGGTAAACATCGTAAGGGTTCGGCTCTGCAGCAAGGCTTCCAGAAGCCGGCTCAGGCGGTTAACCGTGATGTTATCATCGGTGAAACCATCACCGTTGGCGATCTGGCCAACAAGATGGCCGTTAAAGGTTCTCAGGTCATCAAAGCGATGATGAAGCTGGGCGCTATGGCGACGATTAACCAGGTCATCGACCAGGAAACCGCACAGCTGGTTGCCGAAGAGATGGGCCACAAAGTTATCCTGCGTCGTGAAAACGAGCTGGAAGAAGCGGTAATGAGCGACCGTGACACCGGCGCTGCGGCGGAACCGCGCGCACCGGTTGTGACTATCATGGGTCACGTTGACCACGGTAAAACCTCTCTGCTGGACTACATTCGTTCAACGAAAGTGGCCTCTGGCGAAGCGGGCGGCATTACCCAGCATATCGGTGCGTACCACGTCGAAACCGACAACGGTATGATCACCTTCCTGGATACCCCGGGCCACGCCGCGTTCACCTCTATGCGTGCTCGTGGTGCTCAGGCGACGGATATCGTGGTTCTGGTTGTGGCCGCAGACGACGGCGTGATGCCGCAGACCATCGAAGCAATCCAGCACGCGAAAGCGGCGGGTGTGCCGGTCGTGGTTGCGGTGAACAAAATCGATAAGCCGGAAGCGGATCCGGATCGCGTTAAAAATGAACTGTCCCAGTACGGCATTCTGCCGGAAGAGTGGGGCGGTGAAAGCCAGTTCGTCCACGTGTCTGCTAAAGCGGGTACCGGCATCGACGAACTGCTGGACGCAATCCTGCTGCAGGCTGAAGTTCTGGAGCTGAAAGCGGTTCGTAAAGGTATGGCGAGCGGCGCGGTTATCGAATCCTTCCTGGATAAAGGTCGTGGTCCGGTTGCTACCGTTCTGGTACGCGAAGGTACGCTGCACAAGGGTGACATCGTCCTGTGCGGTTTCGAATATGGTCGCGTTCGTGCGATGCGTAACGAACTGGGTCAGGAAGTGCTGGAAGCGGGTCCATCCATTCCGGTGGAAATCCTCGGCCTGTCAGGCGTACCGGCTGCCGGTGACGAAGTGACCGTCGTTCGTGACGAGAAGAAAGCACGTGAAGTTGCGCTGTATCGTCAGGGTAAATTCCGTGAAGTTAAGCTGGCTCGTCAGCAGAAATCTAAACTTGAGAACATGTTCGCCAACATGACCGAAGGCGAAGTTCACGAAGTGAACATCGTCCTCAAAGCGGACGTGCAGGGTTCTGTGGAAGCGATCTCCGACTCCTTGCTGAAACTGTCTACTGACGAAGTGAAAGTGAAGATTATCGGTTCCGGCGTAGGTGGTATCACCGAAACCGACGCAACCCTGGCCGCTGCCTCCAACGCGATTCTGGTTGGCTTTAACGTTCGTGCTGATGCATCCGCACGTAAAGTTATCGACGCGGAAAGCCTGGATCTGCGCTACTACTCCGTCATCTATCATCTGATCGACGAAGTGAAAGCAGCTATGAGCGGCATGCTGTCTCCGGAACTGAAACAGCAGATCATTGGTCTGGCCGAAGTCCGTGATGTGTTCAAATCGCCGAAATTCGGCGCCATCGCAGGCTGTATGGTTACTGAAGGTACGATTAAGCGTCATAACCCAATCCGCGTACTGCGCGACAATGTGGTTATCTATGAAGGCGAGCTGGAATCCCTGCGCCGCTTCAAAGATGACGTTAACGAAGTTCGTAACGGCATGGAGTGTGGTATCGGCGTTAAGAACTACAACGACGTTCGCGTTGGCGATATGATCGAAGTGTTCGAAATCATCGAGATTCAACGTACCATCGATTAATCGTTTAGTAGGCCGGGGAAGCGCAGCGCCACCCGGTTATACAAAATTAAAGGGGGCCGCGTGGCCCCCTTATTTGTCTGGAGAATTTATTATGGCGAAAGAATTTGGTCGCCCGCAGCGCGTGGCTCAGGAGATGCAAAAAGAGATCGCAATCATCCTGCAGCGCGAAATTAAAGACCCGCGTCTGGGCATGATGACCACGGTTTCAGGCGTCGAGATGTCCCGCGACCTGGCCTATGCCAAAGTGTTTGTGACCTTCCTGAACGACAAAGACGAAGCCGCCGTGAAAGCGGGCATCAAGGCTTTGCAGGAAGCGTCTGGTTTTATTCGCTCGCTGCTGGGCAAAGCAATGCGCCTGCGTATCGTGCCGGAACTGACCTTCTTCTACGACAATTCATTAGTCGAAGGAATGCGCATGTCGAACCTGGTGACCAGCGTGGTGAAACATGACGATGAGCGTCGTGTGAACCCGGACGACAGTAAGGAGGACTAATGAGTCGTCCTCGTCGTCGCGGTCGCGACGTGCACGGCGTACTGTTGCTGGATAAACCGCAAGGCGCATCCAGCAACGACGTGCTGCAGAAAGTTAAACGACTTTATAATGCTAACCGGGCAGGGCATACGGGAGCGCTGGATCCGCTGGCGACCGGCATGCTGCCGATTTGCCTCGGGGAAGCGACAAAGTTTTCCCAGTATCTGCTTGATTCTGACAAGCGCTACCGCGTGATTGCTAAACTTGGCCAGCGCACCGATACCTCTGATGCCGACGGCCAGGTGGTGGAAGAACGTCCGCTGACTTTTAGTCCTGAGCAGCTGGCAGCCGCGCTCGATGGCTTTCGTGGCGAAACCCAGCAGGTGCCGTCGATGTATTCGGCGCTGAAATACCAGGGGAAAAAACTGTACGAATATGCCCGTCAGGGGATTGAAGTACCGCGTGAATCCCGGCCGATTACGGTTTACGAGCTGCTGTTTATCCGCCATGAGGGGACGGAGCTTGAGCTGGAAATTCACTGCTCCAAAGGCACCTACATTCGCACGATTATTGATGATTTAGGCGAGAAACTTGGATGCGGCGCGCACGTCACTTTCCTGCGTCGCCTGGCGGTCAGTAAATATCCCGTCGAACGGATGGTGACGCTGGAACAGCTGCAGGCGCTGGTTGAACAAGCCAATGCGCAGGATATTCCCGCAGCCCAGCTGCTGGACCCGCTATTGATGCCGATGGACAGCCCGGCTTCGGATTACCCGCTGGTGAATATTCCGGAAACCTCCGCCATCTACTTTAAAAACGGTAATCCGGTGCGGACATCGGGTGCGCCGCTGCAGGGGCTGGTTCGCGTCACCGAAGGTGATGACGAGAAGTTTCTTGGCATGGGGGAAATCGATGATGAAGGCCGCGTGGCGCCTCGTCGTCTGGTGGTTGAATACCCTGCCTGAGCGCTTTCCTTGCGATAAAAGGCTGCTGCGAGTAGAATATCGCCGCTTAACGTCCGCCAAAGTGTTTTAACATTTGCGAGCGTTATATCAGGGGTTGCTGAATTAGAGATCGGCACCCTTTCTTTCTTTTAATTTTGGAGTTCGAAAATGTCTCTAAGCGTTGAAGCTAAAGCAAAAATCGTTTCTGAGTTCGGTCGTGGCGAAAACGACAGCGGTTCTACTGAAGTTCAGGTTGCACTGCTGACTGCACAGATCAACCACCTGCAGGGTCACTTTGCAGAGCACAAAAAAGATCACCACAGCCGTCGTGGTCTGCTGCGCATGGTTTCTCAGCGTCGTAAACTGCTCGACTACCTGAAACGTAAAGATGTTGCACGTTACTCTTCGCTGATCGAGCGTCTGGGTCTGCGTCGCTAATTCTGCGAGTTTCAGAAGAAGGGGCCTCACGGCCCCTTTTTTCGACCGGGCGGCAGCAATTCATTAAAAACTCATGTATTGTTGCTATTAATGATCTTCATGCAGAGGTTCGCGCGGCTAATGAGAGGCTTGACTCGCAGGGGCGGGTAAAGGTTGTCATTAGTCGCGAGGATGCAGAAGATCGGGTCATACGATGTCTTATCGTGGATTTGACATCATCTATAGATAAAAGGATAGAATTTTGCTTAATCCGATCGTTCGTAAATTCCAGTACGGCCAACATACCGTAACGCTGGAGACCGGCATGATGGCGCGCCAGGCAACTGCCGCCGTTATGGTTAGCATGGATGACACCGCGGTATTCGTTACCGTAGTCGGCCAGAAAAAAGCGAAGCCAGGCCAGGATTTCTTCCCGCTGACCGTTAACTATCAGGAGCGTACTTACGCTGCTGGTAAAATCCCGGGTGGTTTCTTCCGTCGTGAAGGCCGTCCGAGCGAAGGCGAAACCCTGATTGCGCGTCTGATTGACCGCCCGGTTCGCCCGCTGTTCCCGGAAGGCTTCGTTAACGAAGTTCAGGTTATTGCGACCGTCGTTTCCGTTAACCCACAGGTTAACCCGGATATCGTCGCGATGATCGGCGCTTCCGCTGCGCTGTCTCTGTCCGGTATTCCGTTTAACGGCCCAATTGGCGCCGCGCGCGTGGGTTATATTAATGACCAGTACGTGCTGAACCCGACCCAGGAAGAGCTGAAGTCCAGCAAACTGGATCTGGTTGTTGCGGGTACCGAAGCCGCAGTACTGATGGTTGAATCCGAAGCTGAACTGCTGAGCGAAGACCAGATGCTGGGCGCGGTCGTGTTTGGTCACGACCAGCAGCAGGTTGTTATTCAGAACATCAACGACCTGGTGAAAGAAGCCGGTAAACCGCGTTGGGACTGGCAGCCGGAAGTGGTTGATGCCGCGCTGAACGCGCGCGTCGCTGCGCTGGCTGAATCTCGCCTGAGCGATGCGTACCGTATCACCGACAAACAGGAGCGTTATGCTCAGGTTGACGTGATCAAATCCGAAACTATCGCGACCCTGGTTGCGGAAGATGAAACCCTGGACGCTAACGAACTGGGCGAAATCCTGCACGCAATCGAGAAAAACGTGGTGCGTAGCCGCGTACTGGCCGGTGAGCCGCGTATCGATGGTCGTGAAAAAGATATGATTCGTGGTCTGGACGTTCGTACCGGCGTTCTGCCGCGTACCCACGGTTCAGCACTGTTTACCCGTGGTGAAACTCAGGCGCTGGTTACCGCGACCCTGGGCACCGCACGTGACGCGCAGAACATCGATGAGCTGATGGGCGAGCGTACCGACTCCTTCCTGTTCCACTATAACTTCCCTCCGTACTCCGTAGGCGAAACGGGAATGGTCGGCTCTCCGAAGCGTCGTGAAATCGGTCACGGTCGTCTGGCTAAGCGCGGCGTACTGGCCGTGATGCCGACTATCGAAGAGTTCCCGTACACCGTACGCGTGGTTTCTGAAATCACCGAATCGAACGGTTCCTCCTCCATGGCTTCCGTTTGTGGCGCTTCTCTGGCGCTGATGGACGCAGGTGTGCCGGTGAAAGCCGCCGTTGCGGGTATCGCAATGGGTCTGGTGAAAGAAGGCGACAACTTCGTCGTACTGTCTGACATTCTGGGCGATGAAGATCACCTGGGCGATATGGACTTCAAAGTTGCGGGTTCCCGTGAAGGTATCTCTGCTCTGCAGATGGATATCAAAATTGAAGGTATCACCAAAGAGATCATGCAGGTTGCTCTGAACCAGGCTAAGGGTGCGCGTCTGCACATCCTGGGCGTGATGGAACAGGCGATTAACGCGCCGCGCGGCGATATCTCTGAGTTCGCACCGCGTATTCACACGATCAAGATCAGCCCGGACAAAATTAAAGACGTTATCGGTAAAGGCGGCTCCGTTATTCGCGCGCTTACCGAAGAAACCGGCACCACTATCGAAATCGAAGATGACGGTACCGTCAAAATCGCAGCAACCGATGGCGACAAAGCGCAGCACGCGATTCGTCGTATCGAAGAGATCACCGCTGAGATCGAAGTTGGCCGTATCTATAACGGTAAAGTGACCCGCATCGTTGACTTTGGCGCATTCGTTGCCATTGGCGGCGGTAAAGAGGGTCTGGTTCACATCTCTCAGATCGCCGACAAGCGCGTTGAGAAAGTGACCGACTATCTGCAGATGGGTCAGGAAGTGCCGGTTAAGGTTCTGGAAGTTGACCGTCAGGGCCGTGTCCGTCTGAGCATCAAAGAAGCAACTGAACAAACTCAGCCTGCGGCTGCGCCGGAAGCTCCGGCTGCCGAACAGCAGGGCGAGTAAGGTTGCCGTTTGCCCTCCGCATTGCGGAGGGCGCATTGCGGGCAGGAAGCCCTGTTTGCAGCCGGGGAACTGGACGTTCATCCAATCGTTGTCTTCGGGAGTGGGAAATGAAGCCTTTTTTGCGCTGGTGTTTCGTGGCGACAGCTCTCACGCTGGCAGGATGCAGCAACTCTGCCTGGCGTAAGGACGCAGTCCTCGCGGTGCCATTGCAACCGACTTTGCAGCAGGAAGTGATTCTGGCGCGCATGGAACAAATTCTTGCCAGTCGGGCTTTAACCGATGACGAACGCGCACAGCTTTTATATGAGCGCGGAGTGTTGTATGATAGTCTCGGTCTGAGGGCATTAGCGCGAAATGATTTTTCACAAGCGCTGGCAATCCGACCGGATATGCCTGAAGTATTCAATTACTTAGGCATTTATTTAACGCAGGCAGGCAATTTTGATGCTGCCTATGAAGCGTTTGATTCTGTACTTGAGCTTGATCCAACTTACAACTACGCGCACTTAAATCGCGGCATCGCTCTGTATTACGGCGGTCGTGCTAAGTTAGCGCAAGATGATCTGCTGGCGTTTTATCAAGACGATCCCAATGATCCTTTCCGAAGCCTGTGGCTTTATCTCGCCGAGCGTCAGCTCGATGAGAAGCGGGCGCTTGAAGCACTGAGACAGCGCTTAAACAAGTCGGACAAAGAACAATGGGGATGGAACATTGTCGGGTTCTACCTTGGCGACATTAGCGAAAAAGAGCTAATGGACCGTCTGAAGGCAGACGCAACGGATAACACCTCGCTCGCTGAGCATCTCAGTGAAACCAACTTCTATTTAGGTAAGTACTACCTAAGTCTGGGGGACAAGGACAGCGCTACGGCACTGTTCAAACTGGCGGTCGCAAACAACGTTCATAACTACGTTGAGCACCGATACGCATTGTTGGAATTATCGCTCTTGGGCCAGGAGCAAGATGACCTGGCAGAATCGGACCAGCAATAGCTGACGAACACATCAGCCCTTTTTTGATTGCCATCACCTTAGCGGGTGAGGGCGTTGTTGTTCGTTAATACACCTACTTTGAGCCGGTTCACACTTTTCAATGAAAATTACCGTAAATTTTCACGATGAGTTATGTAGACTGGCCGCCATTAATTTTGAGGCACACGTACTACATGGCTGAATTCGAAACCACATTTGCAGATCTGGGCCTGAAGGCTCCCATCCTTGAAGCGCTTAACGATCTGGGTTACGAAAAACCATCTCCGATCCAGGCTGAGTGCATTCCGCATCTGCTGGGCGGCCGCGACGTTCTGGGTATGGCCCAGACGGGTAGCGGTAAAACCGCAGCGTTCTCTTTACCGCTGCTGAACAACATTGATCCTGAGCTGAGAGCACCGCAGATTCTGGTGCTGGCGCCGACCCGCGAACTGGCGGTTCAGGTTGCTGAAGCAATGACGGAGTTCTCTAAACATATGCGCGGCGTAAACGTGGTTGCCCTGTACGGCGGCCAGCGTTATGACGTGCAGCTGCGCGCACTGCGTCAGGGGCCGCAAATCGTTGTCGGTACCCCGGGTCGTCTGCTGGACCACCTGAAACGCGGTACGCTGGATCTCTCTAAACTGAGCGGTCTGGTACTGGATGAAGCTGACGAAATGCTGCGCATGGGCTTCATCGAAGACGTAGAAACCATTATGGCGCAGATCCCGGAGGGTCATCAGACCGCTCTGTTCTCTGCCACCATGCCGGAAGCGATTCGTCGTATTACCCGCCGCTTTATGAAAGAGCCGCAGGAAGTGCGCATCCAGTCCAGCGTCACGACTCGCCCGGACATCAGCCAGAGCTACTGGACTGCTTACGGTATGCGTAAAAACGAAGCGCTGGTGCGTTTCCTGGAAGCGGAAGATTTTGATGCGGCGATTATCTTCGTTCGTACCAAAAATGCGACCCTGGAAGTGGCCGAAGCGCTGGAGCGTAGCGGCTATAGCAGCGCTGCGCTGAACGGCGACATGAACCAGTCCCTGCGTGAGCAGACTCTGGAGCGTCTGAAAGACGGTCGTCTGGATATCCTGATTGCAACCGACGTTGCGGCTCGTGGCCTGGACGTTGAGCGTATTAGCCTGGTGGTTAACTACGATATCCCGATGGATTCCGAGTCTTACGTTCACCGTATCGGCCGTACCGGTCGTGCGGGTCGCGCTGGCCGCGCGCTGCTGTTCGTTGAGAACCGCGAGCGTCGTCTGCTGCGCAATATCGAACGTACGATGAAGCTGACCATTCCGGAAGTTGAACTGCCGAACGCAGAGCTGCTGGGCAAACGTCGCCTGGAAAAATTTGCCGCGAAAGTTCAGCAGCAGCTGGAAAGCAGCGATCTGGATCAGTACCGCGCGCTGCTGGCGAAAATCCAGCCGTCTGCCGAAGGCGAAGAGCTGGACGTGGAAACGCTGGCCGCAGCGCTGCTGAAAATGGCGCAGGGCGAACGTCCGCTGATCCTGCCGCCGGATGCGCCTATGCGTCCTAAGCGCGAGTTCCGCGACCGTGACGATCGTTTCGAACGTCGTGGCGACCGTAACGATCGTGGCCCGCGCGGCGATCGCGGTGGCGAAGATCGTCCGAAGCGTGAGCGTCGTGACGTTGGCGATATGGAACTGTACCGCATTGAAGTGGGCCGTGATGACGGCGTTGAAGTTCGTCATATCGTTGGCGCCATCGCGAACGAAGGCGATATCAGCAGCCGTTACATTGGTAACATCAAGCTGTTTGGTTCTCACTCCACCATCGAACTGCCGAAAGGCATGCCGGGCGAAGTGCTGCAGCACTTTACGCGTACCCGCATCCTGAACAAGCCGATGAACATGCAGTTGCTGGGCGATGCTCAGCCGCGCCCTGAGCGCAGCGGCGAACGTCGTGGCGGCGGTGAGCGTCGTGAAGGCGGCCGTAGCTTCGGCGGCGGTGAACGTCGTGAAGGTCGTGGTTTCGGCGGTGAGCGTCGCGAAGGCGGCCGTGGTGAAGGTCGCCGTTTCAGCGGTGAACGTCGCGAGGGTGGCCGCGCGCCGCGCCGCGATGATGCTTCAGCGCCGCGTCGTGACGACTCCGCAGGTCGTCGTCGTTTCGGTGGCGATGCATAATTAGCGCTTTCCGCTAACGTAAAGTAAACGATACAGCCCCGATCTTAACGATTGGGGCTTTTTTTATTTCCTTTGTACTCGTGTACTGGTACAGTGCTTCACGTTGATAACAAAAAAAGTATTTTCGACTGGAGATTTCGGCAAATGGCGACACTTACCACTACGGCAACCCGACCGTCCTTATTTGGCGGCGTAGTGATTATCGGCGGGACAATTATTGGTGCGGGCATGTTTTCGCTGCCGGTTGTAATGTCCGGCGCATGGTTCTTCTGGTCTCTGGCGGCGCTGGTTTTTACCTGGTTTTGTATGCTGCATTCCGGGTTGATGATCCTCGAAGCGAACCTGAATTATCGGATTGGTTCGAGCTTCGATACCATTACTAAAGATCTGCTCGGTAAAGGCTGGAATCTGGTTAACGGCGTGTCGATCGCCTTTGTACTTTATATTCTGACTTACGCCTATATCTCCGCCAGCGGCTCGATCCTGCACCATACGTTTAGTGAAATGTCGCTGAACGTACCGGCAAGGGCGGCTGGTTTTGGTTTTGCGCTACTGGTGGCGTTTATCGTCTGGTTGAGCACCAAAGCGGTGAGCCGCATGACGGCCATTGTGCTGGGAGCTAAGGTCATTACCTTCTTTCTGACCTTTGGCAGCCTGTTGGGACACGTCCAGCCGACCACGCTGTTTAACGTGGCTGAACAAAATGCCTCGTATATGCCCTATCTGCTGATGACGCTGCCGTTCTGTCTCGCATCTTTCGGCTATCATGGCAACGTGCCGAGCCTGATGAAGTACTACGGCAAAGATCCGCGCACAATCGTGAAATGCCTGGTTTACGGTACGCTGCTGGCGCTGGGTCTGTACGTGGTGTGGCTGCTGGTGACGATGGGTAATATCCCGCGCCCTGAATTTATCGGCATCGCGCAGAAGGGGGGCAATATAGATGTCCTGGTCCAGGCGCTTAGCGGAGTGCTGAACAGCCGGAGCCTGGATCTGCTGTTAGTCATCTTTTCGAACTTTGCCGTTGCCAGTTCATTCCTTGGCGTAACGCTGGGGCTGTTTGATTATCTGGCGGATCTGTTCGGCTTCGATGACTCCGCGCTGGGACGTTTTAAAACAGCGGTACTGACCTTCGTTCCGCCGATGGCGGGAGGCTTGCTGTGGCCGAACGGATTCCTCTATGCGATCGGCTATGCAGGTCTGGCCGCGACGATCTGGGCGGCAATTGTACCGGCGCTGTTGGCTCGCGCATCGCGTAAACGTTTTGGCAGCCCATTGTTTCGCGTTTGGGGTGGAAAGCCGATGATCGCTTTGGTGCTGCTGTTTGGGCTGGGTAACGTTATCGTGCATTTCCTCTCAAGCTTTAACGTATTACCCACCTATCAATAATTGAAAATGCGGCAAAAATGCCGCATTGCTCACTACCCGATCAGCTCTTCTTTCACCTGCATCGCCAAATCAAATGAATGCAGGCGCGCCTGATGATCGAAGATTTGGCCGTTAACCATGATCTCATCAGCCTGGGTCTCCCGTAGGATCGATGCCAGCCCGTGGCGGATTTTCGCTTTATCGCCGACCAGCGACATGCTCAGCGCCTGCTGAACGCCGTACTGCTCTGAAGCGGACCACAGCTGATGCATATTTTGCACCGGCGGCGGCAGCTGTCCGGTCTCGCCGCGGCGCAGTTTGACGAACGCCTGCTGCATGGACGTAAACAGAAATTCCGCATCTCTGTCGCTATCGGCGGCAATAATGTTAATGCATACCATCGCATACGGCTTCTCTAACCGTTCTGACGGCTGGAAGTGGGTGCGGTAGAGGTGCAGGGCCTGGAAGAGCATATCCGGCGCGAAGTGCGAGGCAAAGGCGAACGGCAGCCCCAGCTGCGCCGCCAGCTGAGCGCTGTAAAGGCTTGAGCCGAGCAGCCAGACAGGTATCTTCTCGCCATAGCCGGGAACCGGCCGTACGTGCGGATTAGGATCGCGGGCGTCGAACCAGTCCACCAGCTCCGCGACATCGCGCGGGAAGTTATCAACATCGCCGCTCATATGGCGACGCAGCGCGCGCATGGTCGGCTGATCGCTACCTGGCGCGCGCCCAAGGCCGAGATCGATACGACCGGGGTAGAGCGTATTGAGCGTGCCGAACTGCTCGGCAATCACCAGCGGCGAATGGTTCGGTAGCATCACGCCGCCGGAGCCCAGATGCAGAGTGGTGGTATGGGCGGCAAGATAGCCAATCAGCACCGAGGTCGCGGCGCTGGCAATACCGACCATATTATGGTGCTCGGCCAGCCAGTAGCGATGATAACCGCGTTTTTCCGCCAGCTGCGCCAGATCTAAAGAGTGGGAGAAAGCTTCCTTTGCGGAAGATCCTTGCGGGATTGGCGCCAGGTCGAGCACCGAGAATGAAACAGATTTGTCAGTCATAAAGGCTCACTTTGCTACAGCATAGTCATCAGATTGAAGGTCTTCTTCCAGCCTGGCGCATCCGCGATACGCCTGCCAGAAAAGCTGCATCTTTAATAGTGCATTAAAAAGCAGCGATAGCCATTAACAAAGTGAGCGGTTAATCAGCTCTGCAGTTCCAGTCCGGCCAGCCGCCGCCAGTAGCCGTTGCAGTCGCTGTTCGCCGTCAGCGGTAGCGGCGCTGCGCCGTTCTCATTTGCCCGGAAGGCGTCCAGCATCGCAAAGGTCTCGATGCCCAGCGGCGACAGGCGGACCATATCCACCAGCCCGTGCATGGTGCTCAGCTCATTCCCGAGGTTATAGACGTAGCCGCTCATGGTCTGAATGCCGTTGAGGACGAATACCTGCTGGTTCTCCTGTGAGAGCACGTTGCGCCCGTTAGGATATTTAATGCAGCAGGTTTCGCACTCGTCTTTGGGTCGGTCTTCCGAACGGGCGGTAAAGCAACGGGCGGAGTAGGCCAGCGGCAGATGGCCGTAGCTCAGCACCTCTACCTCAAACTGGTTGCGAATGCCCAGTTCGTCGCACTGGGTCAGCAAGTTCGCCAGCCAGTCGCGGGAAAGCTCGACCGGCATACACCAGCGCACCATACCTTGCTTAAGCAGCAGACGCAGGGTGACGGCGTTGTAGCAGTTGAGCGCATGGCCAGCGACGAACGGCAGCTTACGTTCCGCGCACAGGTTAACGACGCCGAGATCGCTGGCTTCAATCAGAAATTCGCCGTTATCGACATAGCGCTTCAGTTCGCCCAGTTCCGAGGACGCCTGCACCAGCGCGAGGGTGGAAAGCACTACCTGTTTGCCGCTTCCCGCCAGCGCTTTCGCCATCTCGATCCAGTCGCCGACTTTGGTGGCGCGGCGTTTGCTGCATACCGCTTCGCCGAGATAAATCGTGTCCGCGCTGCAGCTGGCTGCCTGCTGGTAAAAATCTTCCAGCGTCTCTTTTGGCCAGTAATAAAGCACCGGCCCTAATGAATATTTCATTGCTGTTCTCACTGCCATTTACGGTGATAGGCGCCAAGGGTGGTTTGCGTCCCTTCGGACATCGAACCGAGGGTCTCCATCCACGCGGACTGCGGCACGAAGTTTTGCGGATCGGCTTTGCAGCGATCGATCGCCTGACGCCAGACTTTCGCCACCTGGGTGACGTACGCCGGACTGCGCTGGCGGCCCTCGATTTTGACCGAGGCAATATTTGCCGCCATCAGCTCCGGCAGCAGCTCCAGGGTGTTCAGGCTGGTGGGCTCTTCCAGTGCGTGGTAGCGCTCGCCGTCGACCAGATACCGCCCTTTACAGAGGGTGGGATAGCCGGCATTTTCACCATCTCGATAGCGGTCGATCAGCACTTCGTTAAGGCGTGATTCCAGTCCCTGCGGCGTTTGCTGCCAGCGCACGAAGCGTGCCGGCGAACAGGCGCCGACGGTATTCGGTGATTCGCCGGTCAGATAAGAGGAAAGATAGCAGCGGCCTTCCGCCATAATGCACAGGCTGCCGAAGGCGAAGACCTCCAGCGGCACCGGCGTGGCGCGGGCCAGCTGTTTGACCTGGTGAATCGACAGTACGCGCGGCAGCACCACGCGGGCGACGTCAAAGTTGCGATGATAAAATTTTACCGCTTCTTCGTTAGTGGCCGAGGCCTGAACGGAAACGTGACGCTCGATGTGCGGGTAGCGCTCGGCGGCATACTCCAGCATTGCGATATCGGCGAGGATCAGCGCGTCGGCGCCCAGCTGGGCCGCCATATCTACCGCGCGCTGCCAGCGGGCATAGCCATCAGGATGCGCGAAGGTATTGATGGCAATATGCAGTTTACGACGATGCTGGTGCACAAAGCTGACGGCTTCCTGCAGTTTCTTTTCGGTGAAATTAAGGCCGGCAAAGTGGCGGGCGTTGGTGTCATCTTTCAGCCCGATATAGACGGCATCGGCGCCGTTTTCGATGGCCGCCTTAAGCGCCGGAAGGTTACCGGCTGGGCAGAGCAGCTCCATAATTTTTCCTGAAAAACGCGGCCCGTCAGGGACGCTGGATGGTTAATGAGCTGGGATTTTAGTTAACCTTCTGGTGACAATTTTTGATTTGAGGCAGTTAAAAGCGTATTGGCGGGATCAATACCAGCGGCCCGACATTGTGATTTTGTTGATTTACGCCGCTATGTCGTTTATTTGATATGGCACAATAGAGGAACTATTGCATTCATGGAGTAAAGCTTGTGTTGGATAAACTGCGTTCCCAACTGGTTCACTTTGGCCCGTCGTTAATAAGCGTGCCGGTTAAGCTGGCGCCTTTTGCCCTCAAGCGCCAGGTGCTGGAACAAGTATTAAGCTGGCAGTTTCACCAGGCGCTGGCGGATGGGGAGCTGGATTTTCTCGAGGGGCGCTGGTTAAGTATTCATGTGCGTGATATCGGCCTGCTGTGGTATACCTCGGTGATTAACGGCCGTCTGGTGGTCTGCCCGGAGGCTGAAGCGGACGTCAGCTTTAGCGCCGACGCCAGCGACCTGCTGATGATTGCGGCGCGCAAGCAGGATCCGGATACGTTGTTCTTCCAGCGTCGCCTGGTTATCGAAGGCGATACCGAGCTGGGTCTTTATGTAAAAAACCTGATGGATGCCATTGAGCTGGAGCAGATGCCCAGGGCGCTGCGTATTATGCTGCTGCAGCTGGCGGACTTTGTTGAAGCAGGCCTGAAAGGCCCGCAGAAACCTGAACAGACATCGGTAGGTGAGGCATGCTGATTCGAGTAGAAATTGGGATTGATGCACCGGGAATCGACGCGCTATTGCGTCGTACCTTCGGCAGCGATGCGGAAGCGCAGCTGGTGCACAGCCTACGTGAAGATGGCCTGATCACGCTGGGCGTGGTGGCGACGGATGACGAAGGTCAGGTCGTGGGCTATGCGGCCTTTAGCCCGGTTGCCGTTGAAGGCGAAGAGCTGCAGTGGGTTGGACTGGCTCCGCTGGCGGTCGATGAAAGCTACCGCGGTCAGGGCATCGGTCGTCAGCTGGTCTATGAAGGGCTCGATTCACTGAACGAGTTTGGCTATGCCGCTGTTGTCACCCTTGGCGATCCGGCGCTTTATGGTCGTCTGGGCTTTGAACCCGCAGCGCGTTTTAATCTGCACTGCCGTTGGCCGGATAGCGCGGATGCTTTCCAGGTTCACCGCCTGGCCGATAACGCCCTTGATGGCGTCAGCGGGCTGGTCGAATACAGCGACCACTTTAACCGCTTCTGAGGCTTTCCAGCAGCGCCTCAAACGAACCGTCTCCGGCAACGAGGCGCTCTTTCTGGCGCTTCGTTAGCTGCTTGATACGATACTCCAGTCGCAGTGCTAGTGAGTGTTCACCAACCTCCTGGCTGAAGGCCAGCTGAAGCTCTCCCTTACCACGCAGCGCTTTCGCGCCTTTGCCGTCCTGGTGCTGGCAAAAGCGGCGTGAGACATCGGTAGTAATCCCGGTATAAAGGCGATTATCGGCGGTACGAATCAGATAGAGAAACCAGCACACGGTACAGAGGTCGCTATGTTAAGGTGTGAGCACCATAACATACTGGAGAGTAAAGATGGATACGCTCGCCGCTATCAGCCGTTGGCTGGGAAAGCAGCATGTCGTGACCTGGTGCGTCGCCCGCGATGACGAGCTGTGGTGCGCCAATGCCTTTTACGTTTATGACCCGGAAAAGGTCGCCTTTTATTTGCTTAGCGATGAAAAAACGCGCCACGGCCAGATGACCGGGAAAGGCGCCAGGGTGGCCGGAACGGTAAACGGCCAGCCGAAGACCGTCGCCTTGATCCGCGGCGTCCAGTTTAAAGGCCAAATTCGCCGCCTGTCCGGGGAGGAAGAGGCGGCGATGCGTAAGCGTTACGTCAGCCGTTTTCCGGTTGCCCGCATGCTATCGGCTCCCGTCTGGGAGATTCTCCCCGATGAGCTTAAGTTCACCGATAACACGCTGGGTTTTGGTAAAAAGCTGCACTGGCTGCGTGAATCAGGCACCGAGCAGACGTAACGTTTCTCGATTAAACGCCGGCAGGTCGTCCGGGGTTCTGCTGGTCACCAGCTGCTCGTTGTCGATAACCACTTCCTGATCGTAGAATTCGCCACCGGCGTTTTTCACGTCGACGATGATAGGCTTCACGGCCGTCAGCTTACGCCCGCGAATCACATCGGCGCTAATCAACAGCTGCGGACCGTGACAGATGGCGAATACCGGTTTGCCGCTGTTCACAAAATCGCGGGTGAAGGTGACAAAGCGTTCGTCTCCGCGCAGCGCGTCCGGTGAATAACCGCCCGGTAGCAGCAGAGCGTCGAAGTCGGCAGGGGTGACGTCATCAATGGCTTTATCGATAACGACTTCAGCTTCCCCTTTTTTCCCTTGTACCTTCTTCCCCGCCTGTTTTTCAATCGTCACGACCTCATGACCGGCCAGACGATAGGCGTCCGCGGGTGAGGTGAACTCCGAGTCTTCAAAGTCGTCGGTAATTAAAACGGCTATCTTCTTACTCATTCTTCCTCCAGTGTTTTGGTGTGGAATGAGGCATTTCCCTGATGATGATGGATAATTACCTCGTAGAGTATTAAGTCTGGAACATGAGGCTGGGATCGCAACATAGAAAAATCTGCAAAGGAGTTTCGATGAGTCAGGTACTGATAACGGGGGC
This sequence comes from Klebsiella sp. HN106, assembly GCF_051209435.1. Classification (NCBI taxonomy): domain Bacteria; kingdom Pseudomonadati; phylum Pseudomonadota; class Gammaproteobacteria; order Enterobacterales; family Enterobacteriaceae; genus Klebsiella; species Klebsiella sp. HN106. The sequence goes on from NZ_JBLURD010000006.1 coordinate 74,118, forward strand.
AACCGGGTTAGTTGGCGGTCACTTACTTCGAATGCTACTCAACGCGCCGGGCGTTAAGTCCGTTGCCGCCCCGACGCGTCGGCCGCTGGCCGATATCTCCGGCGTCTTTAACCCCCACGATCCGCAGCTAACGGACGCCCTGGCGCAGGTTGTCGATCCGATAGATATCGTTTTCTGCTGTCTGGGGACTACCCGCCGGGAAGCGGGTAGCAAAGAGGCGTTTGTGCATGCCGATTATACGCTGGTCATTGATACCGCGCTGGTGGGAAAAAAGCTGGGCGCGCAGCATATGCTGGTCGTCAGCGCGATGGGGGCCAATGCGCATTCGCCCTTTTTCTATAATCGTGTAAAGGGTGAGATGGAAGAGGCGCTGATTGCGCAGCAGTGGCCGCGCCTGACCATTGCCCGCCCGTCAATGCTGATAGGCGAGCGCGAAAAAAAACGCGCCGGCGAAACGCTCTTTGCGCCGATTTTCAATCTGCTGCCGGGAAATCTGAAGTCAATAGAGGCGCGGGACGTGGCGAGCGCGCTACTCGCGGAGGCGCTATCGCCCACGCAGGAGGGCGTACAAATTCTCTCTTCGTCGCAGCTGCGCGAAAGGGCGGCACGCTCGGGGGATTACTGATTTCCAAAATTTCCCCGGAGGCGTAGTATTCATGTCCTCAATTTATCATGACACTCCCCGGGGAATGCTATGGCTGGTCAGTCTTCATCTCAGGCGGCATCACCGTTTCAATGGTGGAAGCCCGCGCTCTTTTTTCTCGTCGTTATCGTTGGTCTGTGGTTCGTTAAATGGCAACCCTACTATGGCAAAGCCTTCACCGCCGCAGAGACGCACAGTATCGGCAAATCTATCCTTGCTAACAGTAACGCTAACCCTTTCGCTGCGGCCTGGGATTACGCCCTGGTCTATTTCCTGGCCGTATGGAAAGCGGCGGTCCTGGGCGTGCTGCTGGGTTCGCTGATTCAGGTGCTGATTCCGCGTGACTGGCTGCTACGCACGCTGGGGCAGGCGCGTTTTCGCGGTACGCTGCTGGGAACCGTATTCTCTCTGCCGGGCATGATGTGCACCTGCTGCGCCGCGCCGGTGGCGGCAGGAATGCGTAAACAGCAGGCCTCGATGGGCGGCGCGCTGGCGTTCTGGCTGGGCAATCCGCTGCTCAATCCGGCGACGCTGGTGTTTATGGGTTTTGTGCTGGGCTGGCAGTTTGCGCTGGTGCGCCTGCTGGCTGGTCTGGCGACGGTGCTGGTGGTCGCAACGCTGGTGCAGAAATGGGTAAAAGAGGCGGCGACGCAGCCGGTTTCGGTGCCTGAACAGCCGGTTGTAACCGTGCAGGACGGTTTCTTTAGCCGCTGGCTGCGCGCTCTCTGGACGCTGTTCTGGAACACTATCCCGGTTTATATTCTGGCGGTGCTGGTGCTGGGAGCCGCGCGGGTGTGGTTATTCCCTCATGCCGATGGGGTGGTGGATAACACGCTGTTCTGGGTGATTGCTATGGCGATTGCCGGCTGCCTGTTTGTTATTCCGACAGCGGCGGAGATTCCGATAGTGCAGACGATGATGCTGGCAGGTATGGGCGTGGCGCCCGCGCTGGCGCTGCTGATTACGCTGCCTGCTGTCAGCGTACCGTCACTGATTATGCTGCGGAAAGCGTTTCCGGCGAAGGCGCTGTGGCTGACCGGCGTGATGGTGGCGCTGTGCGGCGCGGTGGTTGGCGGGCTGGCTTTAATCTGATGACTTTCCCGGAGGCGGCGCTGTGCGCCTGTCCGGGCTACGGGTCTACAGCAGGCGATGAACCCGTAGCCCGGCTCAGCAAAGCGCAAGCCGGGGGGTTAACGTTTACTTGATATAGGTAAAAGCGGTGGTGACGCGAGTCACGCCGCTTACCCGGCTGGCGATATCCGCCGCCGCGCGTCCTTCACGATCGGTAACCAGACCCATCAGGAACACTTCGCCATTTTCGGTTGTTACCTTCACGTTGGAGGATTTCACCTGGTCGGTACCCAGCAACTGGGAGCGGACTTTGGTGGTGATCCAGGTATCCGAAGAGGCGGTACCTAAGCCGATCGGCTGGCCCTGACGCACCTCATTAAACACCTCCGTTGTCCCTTCTACGCCCATTGCGATTTGCTTCGCGCGCGCGGAGAGGTCTGGCGTTGGAGACTGACCGGTCAGCAGGACTTTACCCTGGTAGGCGGTCACGTTGATGCGGGCCTGTTTCTTAATTTGTTCATCTTTGGATAGCGCGCTGTTGACGCGTAGCTCCAGCGTGCTGTCATCCACCTGAGTACCTACCGTACGCGGGTCCGTCGCGGCTTTGGTGCCGACCGCTGCCGTGCCAACTACCGCTGCGGCAACGCATCCCTGAAGCAGTAGCGCAGACAGCAGAATGGCGAGGGGCGAGAGAGCCTTCATGTGTTCTCCTTAATCGTCCTGGTGTGGAAAAAGCGTGTTATCGATCAAATCGCACAGACAATTGACGGTGAGCATATGCATTTCCTGAATTCGCGCGCTGCGATGCGAGGGAATGCGGATTTCGACGTCCTGCTGCCCTAAGAGGCCAGCCAGTTCACCGCCGTCATAACCGGTTAACGCCACGATAGTCATATCGCGGGTGACTGCCGCTTCCACGGCTTTCACGATATCCCGGCTATTGCCGCGCGTAGAAATCGCCAGCAGTACGTCGCCGGCGTGTCCCAACGCCCGCACCTGCTTGGCATAGATTTCATCATGCAGGCGATCGTTGGCAATTGCGGTTAAGACCACATTATCGGTATTTAGTGCAATGGCGGGTAAACCAGGGCGTTCAGTTTCGAAACGATTAATCATGCTGGCAGCAAAATGCTGTGCGTTGGCGGCGGAAGTGCCATTACCACAACAGAGAATTTTGTTGCCGTTCAGCAGCGATTGTACGAGCGTCATAGCCGCACGGGAGATGGCGTCCGGGAGTGCTTCCGCTGCTGCAATTTGGGTTTGAATGCTTTCGGTGAAGCAGGCTTTGATTCTGTCGAGCACGGGATCCCTTAATTCATTTTACCCATCATACTTCAGGTTGCTTGTGCGTTGGCTACGCTCGTTCGCCCGAATCACTGACTTGAGTCAGCTCATCGGGACTTTCTCGCTTGCCGCGTTACTCGGCCTGCGGTCTCGCCCCTTCGGGGCCAGCGCCAGCGCTGTTCAAAGCACAAGTGCTTTGTCCTGCAACTCCAATTATTTTAGGTATACGCTATTCGCCAAAGGCGTTTTTTAGCCATTGGATGTCGTTTCCGGTGAAGGCTACCACATCGAAACGGCAATCCACAGTCTCAAAGCTCCCATTCTGTCGGCAGAGCCACAGACGCGCGGCTTTGAGCAGTCTTTGTTGCTTTTGCGGCGTGACGCTGGAAGCGGCATCGCCGTAGCTTGCGCTGCGACGATAGCGTACTTCGACAAATACGGTGACGCTACCGTCGCGCATGATGAGGTCAATCTCGCCGCCGCGCTCGCGGACATTGGCGGCGATAAAGCGCAAACCCTGGCGCTCCAGCCAGCGGCGCGCCTGCATTTCCCAGGCATCGCCGGTCTGTTTACTTAGTTGGCTGCGACGATTTGCCCACCCTGGTATTTGAGCCATGACAGTTTCCTGTTGATCACGCAATCCTGCGTGGCCGTAAGATCGCCGGTATTGCCGTTCAGCTCAAAGCCTGGCACCTGGCGCATCTGCGAGAAGTGGTTGGCCAGAGACCAGGCGTCGGCGCCCATGGCGTACAGGCGCGCCAGCGAGTAGTCGTTACGAACGGCGGCCAGCGCCTGCTGCTGCAGCGCCGGGTTGCTTCCCGCCAGCATCGGGATTTCGCTGTATTGCAGGCCTTCCATCTCCAGACGGAAGTCCGGGCCGGAGGTTCCCTGGGCGCTGCGGGAGCTGGCGTACAACGTCACGCCGCTCTGGCTACCGTTACGCAGGGCAATCATCGGCTTGACGTAAGCAATTTGTTCCGGCGTCGCCAGGATGTAAGCGGCGTCGACGCCGCCGGTGCTGCTGACCGGCACATCGCTCGGGCTTCCCAGAGCGCTGTCCTGCGCTGACGGCAGGGTAGAAACCGGCGTACCGCTTAATGAAATACCGCTGTTAACGCTGCCGCGCAGCTCGGCCGTGGAACCTAAACGCTGTTGCAGTACCGTGCCGCCCCCCAGCTTCAGCCACTCATTGGCAAAGGCATTAACCACGCGATCGCCCAGCGCGCCGCGCGGCACCAGCAGCAGCGGAGTCTGTTTACCCTGATCGTGTATGTGGTGCGCCGCGTCGCGAGCTTCGTCTTCCGGAGAGAGGGCGAAATAGCAGATATTAATCCGGTTTTCGATTTTCTCCGGCTGGTTGAGCGCCAGCACGTTCAGCGAGGTATTGCTCTTGATGACCTGTTCGACGTTATCTTTCAGCAGCGGGCCGACGACGATGGTCGCGCCGTCCTGCTGTACCTGAGCCAGTAGCTGGCTCATCGGTTGCGTGGTGGTGTCATAGATTTTCAGCTCGGCGGCCGGGTTAGCCGGGGTGGCGGACACAGCCTGCGTCTGCGGTGCCTGTACCGGCTGGCTGGCGGTCTCCGGCGCCGGGGCGGATGTCGCCTCCGGTGCAGTGACCGGCGCCTGAGCTTGCGCCTGGTCGGCAGCTGGCGTTTGTACCGGCGCCTGAGCACTGTTCGTCGCCGTCAGATCGGTTACTTCCGCCTGCGACGGGCTTACCACTGCGCTATCGGCAACATTCGCCGCCTGGGCGACCTGGGCGGGCACTGCGCTTCCGGAAACGGCAGGCGCGCCGTTTTTCGCTGCTTCAAAGCCCTGCTGGATAGTCCGGCCAAAAATGGCCGCCTGGCCGTTAAGCGGCAGCAGCAGCGCGATTTTATTGGTCGATGCGGCCTGGTAGTTTTGCATATTGACGAGCTGCGTCGGCAGCATTTTCGCGCCCGGGTTTTGCGGATAGCGGGTCTGCCAGTCTTTGATGCCTGCTTTGAGCATCGTCGGATCGCTGCGGTTATCAAACCACATGCGCTGCAGGTCCAGCCAGCCCTGCAGAACGTTCTCGTCGGCGTTAATCACCAGCGCGTAGGCCTGATCTTTGGTCATCGCGGTGAGCGCTTTCCAGGTCGCGTCGATGTTCTTCTGCTTTTGCGCGGCCAGGCTCAGCAGCGGCTGCTGGGCGACCAGGGCCCGCAGCAGGTTCAGCGAAGGCTGCCCCTGGCTGGCGTCAATTTGCGCCTGCCAGTAGCGCGGCAGCTGGTTCTGCTCAAAGCTTGCCGGATCGAGTTTGCTCAGCAGCGCCTGCGCGCCCTGGAAGTCGTTCTGCGCCAGCTTCACTTCTACCGCCAGCAACGACCGTTCGCGACTTTGCGCAGCGTTAAGACCGGACGGCAGCTGGTTGAACAGCTCAACGGCCTGCGGTTTCTTACCTTCTTTCAGCAGTGCACGAATGGCGAGTAATTGCCAGTTGGTCTTGCTATCATTCGAGCTTTGCTGCATCTGTTGCAGATAGTAACTGGAGTCTGCCTGTGCCGTACCCTGCAAATACGCCGTGCTTTGGTCCGGGGTGTGGGTGCCGCAGCCGGCAAAGATCAGAGCGGCCAGCAGTACGGGCAGACAACGCACGGGTTTAGAACGAAGAAATGTTGACGGTACCATATGTGTCCAGTGATATTTTTTTGGCTCAATGCTCAATATTAATTCGGCAATACGGACGAGACAATGAAACAACACGAATCAGCAGATAATTCTCAGGGACAGCTCTATATTGTGCCCACTCCGATAGGGAATCTGTCTGATATCACGCAACGCGCTCTGGAAGTGTTGCAAGCCGTTGATTTAGTTGCGGCCGAGGATACCCGCCATACCGGTTTGCTGCTGCAGCATTTTGCGATTAACGCCCGGTTATTTGCGCTTCATGACCATAACGAGCAGCAAAAAGCGGAAACGCTGGTGGCGAAGCTAAAAGAGGGGCAAAACATCGCCCTGGTTTCCGATGCCGGAACCCCGCTGATTAACGATCCCGGTTACCATCTGGTGCGCACCTGCCGCGAGGCCAATATCCGCGTGGTGCCGCTGCCCGGCCCCTGCGCGGCGATTGCGGCGCTGAGCGCGGCGGGGCTGCCGTCGGATCGTTTCTGCTACGAAGGTTTTCTGCCTGCGAAGTCTAAAGGGCGTCGCGATACGCTGAAGGCGCTGGAAGAAGAGCCGCGCACCATTATCTTCTATGAATCGACCCACCGCCTGCTGGAAAGCCTGGAAGATATCTGCACGGTACTGGGCGAGTCCCGCTACGTGGTGCTGGCGCGGGAGCTAACCAAAACCTGGGAATCGATTCACGGCGCGCCCATCGGCGAGCTGCTGGCATGGGTGAAAGAAGATGAAAACCGCCGTAAAGGCGAGATGGTGCTGATCGTCGAGGGTTTTAAAGCGCAGGAAGAGGCGCTGCCGGCGGTGGCGCTGCGCACGCTGGCCCTGCTGCAGGCCGAGCTACCGTTGAAAAAAGCCGCTGCCCTGGCCGCAGAAATTCACGGCGTGAAGAAAAACGCGCTGTATAAGTATGCTCTGGAGCAGCAGGGGTAATACTGCGAATTACCGCCTTCCTGATAGCGCGTCAGGAAAGGCGGATGTGGCTATCTAACCGTTGCGGTGAGGGTCACTGAGCCGTGGAACGGGCCTGGCTGCAGTACTCCGCCGACCAGATTAATGGGTTGGGCTTGCAGCTGTACAGCGCCTGGAGCTGATTTATCTAAAGTTATCGATCCACCATTCATGGGTATATTGACGTTATGGCGCATCATAATACCAACATCAGCAACATTATCTGATTCCCTGCGGCGGGCTGCGAGCACGTACTGACTCACGACGTCATCACCCTGCACAACAAGTTCAAGAGTGTCAGATTTTTGATATAATGACGCATCCCCACAATCGTAGACAATATCAAACTTTACAGGCGTATATCCGTCAGGCATGTGGTCCTTAGTGGTGAATTTTGAGGCGCTGATTTGCCCAAGGTCGACCCGAATGACATCGCCTTCGTTAATCTTACAGCTTTGCGGAACGGTGATGCTGCCCTCGAGATAGATATCGGCAATATCTTTGTAGACGTTTTTTGCATAACCAACAGTGCTACTCCAGGCCGACTGGAGGGTAGCAATATGCGTGCTGGGGATCTCCATCCGGCCTAAAAAAGATTGCGTGACGCGAAAGGTAATGCTGACGTTACTGCCTACGGTAAATGTCCCGGCGCGCTGATCGTCAGGATCCCCATTACATACGCCATTATCGTTTGCAGCCTTAAAATAACCTTCGCCTCTAGCCGGTGAGTTTATGTTAGTAGGAACCGTAAGCGCCGATACGCCAGGTACATCGGTAATCACCGTTTTAATATCCAGACTGTCATTTAATTTTTGAAATCCGGAATAGCCGGAGTTAGCTAACGGCGTGGTTGTTGAATAGTAGAGATTAACCCCGGTGTTGGCAGGACAGTCGCAAACCATTTTATAGCTACCGCCAGATGTGGTGCCGGAGGTCAGGTCTATTAAAGTCCCGGCGACGTTTTGCTCTTTTGTCCACTCGTTGGCAAAGCTGGTGGTAAAATTAACAGGCCCGCCTACGGCTTCGCAGCCGCCCATCGCCGCGCGTGCCGGTGCTGCGGCAAACAGGGCGAGAGCAATGCCGCCGGTTAAAAGATAAATCGCGTTTTTCATGGTGTTTTGTTCCTTAGCGGCATGTTGTCGTGGCCCGAATAACGGAGGCTGTGCGCTGGCCGTTAGCGGGCAGGCTAAACGTAAATCGGCACTGCTGATGCTCTTCATTCCCCCAGCGCACGTTCCAGGCCTGCGGCCGTTCGTTGACGCCGGTGAGATAGAGCACGCCGCCTTCATCAACAATGCTCTGCTGCTGGCTTTCGCTGCTGGCCATCGCGCCAAACGGCAGCGGTTTACCGTTTCTGTCGGTCAGCGTCAGCAGCACGCGCTGGCCAATTTTGGCGCTAAACTGCGCGGTCACAGCCGCTCCCTGACTCGGAACCACCAGCTTCATGGTCTGGGTGACGTCGACGTCATCCGGCATCATGGTGGTATCCAGATAGATACGGTTCTCCTGATAAGAGGTCAGGTAGGGGATCACGGCATAGCCGAAGTAGTCGGTAGCGATTCCGGGATAGTTTTTGACGCGTATACCAGAGGCGCCATCGGCATCAATCAGCGCAAAGGCGTTACCCAGCGGCTGCGACAAGGTGACGCCGTGGCCGTGCGCCACGATGCCGCCGGCCAGGCCATAGCTCATCTGGCGGTTATCGGAACTGTAATCGTAACCGGCGTTGACGGTGCCGTAGGCGGAACGATAGCTGCCGTAGAGGCTGCTGCCGTTGCTGTCGTTATTCTCGCTCTGACGCTGTTTCAGGCTGTAGCTCAGACGGCTATCTTCCAGTAGGGAGCCGTTGATTCCGACTTCATGCTGGGTCGCTTGCTCCTTCTGGCTGGTGATCCGCCAGTTGGCGTTAGCGTGCGGCAGCCAGCGGTCCAGCGGTACGCTGAGGCTGATGGACAGCGAACGATCGCTGTCGCGATCGGCATAGTCGGTAAACTGGCCGCTGACGTTATAGCTGACACCCCACAGGTTGCCGCTGAGGCCAATCGACAGGTTTTTGTCCTTCTGCCCTTTGTCCCAGTATTCCTGCTGCGAACCGGAAGCGTAAAAACTGACGCCGGTAAACAGATTCTGATTAATGCTGAACTGGATTTCGCTGCTCTGCCGATCGCCGGCGTCGATATCCCGCTGGTTGGCATCTGAGAACGTGAAGTAGCCAGTGCTGGTATAGCGGTAATAGCCCAGCGATAGATTGGTGCCGGTCTCTGGAATATCTTTAATGTACTGGGTGCGCCAGCTGTAGCCGGAATCGCTGTCGCCGTTATCAAAGCGGGTATCCGCCCGGCCAATATCCATCGACAGGGCGCCAAACTCTCCCAGCGTACCGCCGATACCCAGAGTTAACGCCTGGTAATCCTCGGAGCCCGTCAGGCCGCCGTACAGCGTAAAGGTGTTACTCAGGCCGTAAATCCCCGTAGTTTCAATGAACTCCGGTTCTTTACTGTCCTCCGAGTCTGCCGCCCGAAAGCGCCCGGCGGTGACGCTATATTTGAGGTGCCCCGGCCGCTGCATCATTGGCAGGGAGGAGAACGGCTGTACAAAATGGCGCGTGGTACCGTCAGCCTCTTCAATCGTCACGTCTAAATCGCCGCTGAATGAGGAGGGATACAGATCGTTGATCTCGAACGCGCCGGCAGGCACGGTGCTCTGGTAAATGGTGTAACCGTTCTGACGAACCGTCACGATAGCGCTGGAGTTAGCGATCCCGCGGATCGTCGGCGCAAAGCCGCGCTGGCTGTTAGGTAGCATGCTGTCATCGGAATAGAGCCGCGCGCCGGTAAACTGATAGCTGGAGAACACGCTGCCGTCAGTCGCGCTTTCGCCCATCACCAGCTGCGATTTGAGGCTTTTGATATCCCGCTGCAGCCAGGTATTAATGCTGTCCCACTGCGAAGTGTCGCTGTTGTGCGTCCAGGTCGAGTAGTTGCGCAGCCGCCACGGGCCGAGGTTGGCGCCGTTCTGCATGTTCAGATACTGGCGCCTGCTGCGCTCGCCGCCGTCGTAGCGGCTCTCTGAACCGGTAAAGTTATAGTTGGTGAACAGCACCGGGATGCCATTGTCCCAGCGGGAGGGATCAACATAGCCTCTGGCATCGCGGTAGAGCATAATTTGCGGTACGCTCATGTTCAGCTTACCGTGGTTGAGATCCAGCTCGCTGCTGCTGTTCGGCACCGTTTGCGCGAGGTTGGTGACTTTTGCTGCATCGTCCAGCTCCGCCAGCGCCGGGATCTCATCAACTTTAAAGCCCAGCTCGCGCAGCTGGCCGACGGTAAACTGGGGGATAAGCTGGTGGTTATCTCCGGCGACAAACGGGATTTTACGCTGCGTCAGCTTCTTATTATTAATATAAATATCAACGATATACTCGCCCGGTAGCTGGGCGCTGTCCTGAGAGAAGGCTGATAGATCTACCGTTTGCAGGCCGCTTTTGTTGGTTTCCAGCAGCGAAGGATCGAAATAAAAGTCGTCGGCCTGCGCGACATGGCATATCAGGCCGCTGCCGGCCAGCATCATCGGCAAAGCGTGCCTGACCCTGTAAGCAAGGCTTTTAAGCGCCAGCACGTTTTTTTTCCCTGTGGTGTTGCTTTGCATTCCCTGATTGCCCGTATCCGTTATTTATTGTTATTTACGTCTTGTCTGCGTAAGCGTTATTGCAGTACCCGAGTTTCTTTTGCCGTGGTACCGCCATAGTCATTGATGGCGGCCCACTGCACGGTATTACCCGATGCGGCAGGTAGCGGAATTTGTTTGTGCTCGCCGGGAGCGATATAGTCAACCTGATTGGTTAAATCTGTTTTACCCAATGCGATGCCGGCAAATACCACGTAATAGGCGGATGGGTTATAGATGTCTAAGGTATTATTCGTTCGCTTATATTGTATAGATTTCCACGCATCCTGCGGGGCGCCTTTAAGATGCGCCGGGCGATAGAAAAGCTTTATTCTGGTTTTAAATACCAGGGTCAGCGCGTTGGTTTTTTCCGCTTCACTTTTCGATTGGGCCGGAATAGCCCGCACGTTAACGTAAAACAGCGACTCTTTATCTTCCGGCAAATTGCCTTCGGTTTTAATAATGCGCAATGAGGAGTCGTCGCCGGCATTCAGGCGAAACAGCGGCGGGGTCATAATAAACGGCCCGCGGATTGTTCCTTGCGGATTATCAATCCATGATTGCAATAAATAGGGCATTTTGCTGCTGTGATTGGCAACGGGCAGGGCGGCCTCTTTTTTACTGGCGTCGTAAATCACCCGCGTGGTTTGCAGAACGATCCCGCCGGCCAGGCTTTGGCTGACCCATCCTCCAAGCAACAAGGCCAATGCTACCAGGGTTTTCCCTTTCATCCTGCGGCTCCAATAAAAAGTTTTACCCACCATATGGTGGGTAAAAGCACAACGTGAGAATTAACGATAATCGATGGTAACGTCGACGGAAGCGTTCGCTTCCCCGGCGGTGATGGCCGAAGATTCAACGGTAGAGACGTAGTAAGCCTGCAGATTGACGTCCGTTTGTTCACCCGTGATATCAAAAGTGACCGGGGTGTCGTTCAGTTTATTGAGCGCCAGCTGGGCTCCGTCGGAAGCGCGGTCGATGCGAATACCGACGCCGGTCGCAGGCGTGGCCGAACCCGTTACTGCAACCAGATCGTTATTTGCGCCCGTAGTACCGCCATTACGCGTTTCCAGCCAGAGCTGGAACGACTTGCTTTCGCTGCCATCAACATGTTTCCAGGCTTCAGTTGGGCAATTGGTCAGCGGAATGGTGAACGGGGTAGTCGGTGATTTGTCGCCTACGGTTTTAAACTGGGTATTAGAGTAATGGCCCAGTTCAACATTTACCGTATCGCCGTTAGCGAATTCACAGGTAGAGGTGGTGATTTCACCCGTGAATTCAATAGTACCATCGCTTGCCCAGGCGCTGCCTGCAGCCATTGCCAGTAATCCAACTGCAACGGACTTTGCAATTACATTCATTTTTTACCTCATCCATGTATTTTTTTTGGAAAACATCTTTTATGGTGATTAAGCTTTTTTCATAAATCATCACGACGAAGATTATATTGAACTTTTTATGAATTCATATTGGCTGAGGCGGGTTTTAGGATTGTATTTATGGTAATTCGCTGTAAAGTTAAATGTGCTTAATTTACGTTTAAATAAAAGTTTTCAGGAATGGGTTTATGAACTGATTTTATTAAAAATGAATTCATGAACATACTGGTTGGCAAGCTATTTTTATAGGTTTTGTTTTTTATAATATTAATCAAGTGACAAAAGGCAGATGTTTAATATCTGCCGGGTTGTCTAGACGATTTGTAACTCAATGGGTGTGTTTTTTAACTCGGCGAGATATTCCCCGCTAATCCCGTCATCGGTAATCACGCAGTTTATTTTCTCCATCGGCAGAACCTGGTTGAAGCCGCGACGATTAAATTTGCTGGCATCCAGCACGGCAACGACCTTATGCGCAGCGGCGGCCATGACGCCGCTGATGGAGTAGCCTTCGTTGAAGGTCGTGATGCCGTTGGTGGTGTCGATACCGTCCGCGCCGACGAACATGAGATCGGCGCTGATGCCCTGAAGCGAGCGTTCAGCGATGGTGCCGTGCATCGAGTGCGTTTTGTGGCGCACGGTGCCACCGCACACCACCAGGGTGATATCTTTATTTTCTGAAAGCGTAAACGCTGCGGGTAAGCTATTGGTAATCACCGTAATATTGGTCATACGTACCAGCGCCTCGGCAATCAGCAGGGTGGTGCTGCCGCTATCCAGGATCACCGTCATGCCTTCGCTAATCATTGCCGCCGCGGCCTGGGCTATTCGCTTTTTCGGGTCGCTGGCCAGTTGATAACGCTCTTCCAGCACCACTTCCTGGCTATCTCCTTCGGTTAAATTACTGCCGGGCCTCGCGGCGCCGCCGTGAAAGCGGGTGAGTAATCCCTTTTCCTCCAGCAAGCGGAGATCGGCCCGGATAGTCACTTCGGAGATGCCAAAGAGATTCGAAAGGTCCAGCACCAATACGCTACCCTGCGTATTGACCATTTCGACAATTTTGTTCCTTCGCTCGAATGAGTTCATATTAATTTGCCTGATAATTAACTGATCTTAGTGTAATCGAAGGATAATGAAAGTTGAACGATAATTTTCGAAAGGTTATGTGAGCCAGCGCAGATTGCTGGCTCAGGCGGTCAGGAGAGTTTAAGCAGGATTTTCCCCTGCATCGGCGCGCCGTTGAGCGCCTGGACTTCGCGGGCAAAGCTTTCGGCATCGCCGATGTGGGCGATAAGCGGGGCAAGCTGAATGCGTTTTTCCGTCAGCAGCCGAGCCGCCGTTTGCCACTCTTCTCCCGGCCACGGACCGGAGTAATTCATCCAGCTACCAACGATAGTCAGCTCTTTACGGAGAATCTGGCCAAAGGTGGCGGAAGGCAGCGTCAAATCATGGTGCAACGTTCCCACCAGCGCCAGCTGCGCACGCGGTCCGGCGACCTCAATGCCCAGCGCTACGGTTTGCGGCGTGCCGGCGGTTTCCAGCACCAACTGGTCGAACTGAATCTCTTCCAGCGCCGTTTGAATCTGTTTGCCGCTCATCTCCTTACTGTTAAAGACGTGCGTTGCGCCGAGCGTTTTTGCCAGCTCCAGCTTCTGCGGGTTGATATCAATAGCCGTAATACTTTTGGCGCCCAGTTCGCGGGCGCACTGCAGCGCCAGCAGGCCAATCGTGCCTGCGCCAATAATAATCACGTTTTTCCCTTCGCAGCCCTGCGCCAGATGAAAGGCGTGCAGACCGACGGTAATCGGTTCAATAAACGCGCCGTCATCAATCGGCATCTGATCCGGCAGACGGAACAGGTTGGCGCGTTTAACCACCACGTACTGCGCATTTCCGCCTTCGCTGCGCGAACCGACAAACTGATACTGCTTGCAGAGAGAGTAATATTCGCGCTGACATTGGGGACAACTAAAGCAGGGGAGCAGAGGCACGCAGGCTACCGCGTCACCCGGTTGCAGGTCGGTCACTGCTGAGCCGTAAGATTCAACATAACCGCTGAACTCGTGACCCAGGGTGATGGGATAGTAGTGGGCGCCTTTGGCGAAGATGCGCGGAATATCAGAACCGCACAATCCAGAGCTGACGACTTTGACCAGGACATCGTTTTCCGTTTGTAGGGCCGGTATCGGGCGTTCTTCAACGCGCACTGTCCCCTCAGCATGGATAACCACTGATTGCATAATATTCTCCAGAAATGTCCGGGGGAGCGAATGCTCCCCCTTGAGATTAAGAAACGCTCGGGCTTTGCTGCGCGGCGGTGGCTTTCTCTGCGGCGGCGAAGCTGCGCGCCCGACGCCACGTCAACAGCACGCCGGCGACATAGATGACGCCGATAACCACAAAACCCACCACGTTTTGCCAGGTGAAGAGCTGAATGAGCAGCCAGGTAACCGGTGAACCGCCCTGGTCCATAGAGGCTACAAGACCGCCTGTCTTCAGAGCCCCGGCGTTAGCCGCCAGCTGGGTATGCAGGCCGATGGTCTGCGTCGCAATCCATAGCGTGATCCCCATCAGGATGATCCCGGAAATCAGCGTGCGGAACAGGTTCCCCTGGTGTACCGCCACCGCCATGGCGACGAAGAATCCAATGGTCGCGAGATCGCCGAACGGCAGGACCTGGTTGCCCGGCACCACAACCGCGATCAGAATAGTGAGCGGAATAAAGATCAGGCTGGCCGATACGACCGAGGTATGCCCAAGCAGTAGCGCCGGATCGAGACCAATCAGGAAATCCTGGCCGCCAAACTTCGCCTGCAGACGTTTACGCGCCTGTTTGGCAATCGGGTTCAGGCCATCCATGATAGGTTTGATAACGCGCGGCATCAGCAGCATGACGGCCGCGGTTTTGACCGCCAGCTGGAGAATTCCCTTCAGGTCGTAGCCCGCCAGCGCGCCGATGACCAAACCCATCACAAAACCGACGGTGACCGGTTCGCCAAACGGACCGAAGCGTTTCTGAATGTCGTCAGCGCTGAAGTGAATGCGGTTCAGGCCGGGGATTTTTTCGATAATCGTATCGACCAGCACCGCTATCGGCCCTAAATAAGCCGAGCTACCGTGCGGTATGGCGATGCCATCAAGGCCGAAAAAGTCGCGGGTATCCTTCGCAAACCAGTCGCCGAGCTTGTAAACGAAAGCTGCATGCACCACTACGCCAAGAATACCAATCCAGTAAGAACCGGTCGCGATATGCAGCATGGCGCCGGTAAAGGTCATATGCCAGATGTTCCAGATATCGACGTTCACGACGCGAGTCATCCGGGTGACCAGCATGAAAATGTTGACTGCGATGGCGATAGGAATCGCCACCAGCGCGATTTGCGACGCCCAGGTCATCGGTGACGACCCCGGCCAGCCAATATCAATCACGTGCAGGTTAATCTGGAAATGCTCAGCCATCGCTTTTGCCGCCGGGCCGATAGAGTCGAGCATCAGGCCGATAACCAGGCCGATACCGACAAAGCCAATGCCGATATGCAGGCCAGATTTAAAACAATCCCCGAGCTTCATCCCCAGTATTTTGGAGAAGATAATGATCACGATAGGCAGCATCACCGTCGGACCAAGATCGAGGATATAACGCATGATTTCGCTAAACATGGGCGTTACTCCGTCAGGATGTTCAGGATTTTTTGCTGCAGCTCTTCAATGCCTACGCCGGATATGAAAGGCATACCGTGAACCACCGGAATGTCGCCAAAGGTTCTGTCAACCCGGGCGGTGGTGCAAATGAGGTGTGCGCCGTCCATATAGGTTTCGATTTCATTCACCCGGCACTGCACCAGGTCCAGCTCGATGCTGTGGTCCGCGCACAGATCTTTGATCTCTTCTGCGGCCATGGTCGAGGTGGCGACAGCGCCGCCACAGGCGACGATTACTTTGCGTTTCATAGGGTACCCCTTTTATTATCAGTGTCTTATAAAGCCTGAGCGCTCGGCTCTGACTCAAGGATAGAGCGCCGAAACAGCTCGGGCAGCTGCTCCTGCGGGGCAGCGAGCAATGCTTCAAGCGTGGTCGGGTTCTGTAGCTCACTAAATAACCGGCGCAGCAGCTGTAGCTGTGCAGTCGGATTTTCTACAATCAGCGCGATGATTAACGAAACGTCGATTTCGCCGTCGTCGTCAGCACGCTGAAAAGGGACCGGATTGTCCGGGCGAATCAGATAGATAGCCGGAGACTTCGCATGTACCGCCTCGCAGTGGGGAATCGCGACCGCATGCTGCTCCAGCGCAATACCGGTTGGGAAAGTCGCTTCTCGTTCGAGCAGCGCCAGCGGATAGCTATCGTGCACGACGCCGCGCGCCAGCATCTCTTCGCCAATGTGTTCCAGCGCCTGCTGGCTGGAACGAAAATGAATGCCGGTACGAACAAACAATTGACTCATAAATCCTCTTTAACTTCAGGCGATTTCAGATGAACAGCCGTAACGGTAGGCACGCAGCACATCCTGAATTTTGTCGAGGATGAGGTCGTGCGGTACGGCGGCGAGTTCGTTTAACGACAGTCGTTCAAACTGCACGGGCATATACTGGCTGATAAGGCCCAAAGGCAGCTTAGTTTCGGTCAGGTTTGCCATTAACTTTTCCACGCTCTGGCGAATACGCGGATGCGGCCAGTAGTAGCGAATGCGATCGGACAGGCTGAAGTGAATATCAACCATTGCCTGGCTCCAGGTCGGACGATAGTACTTCTGCCAGTAGCCCGGTTCGTTAAGCATCACTTCATCAATCACTTCCATTACGCGGCTGCGGGACTCCGGAGCGACCAGTTCATTCTCCATTTGCGCGAGAGCAAAGATGGCTTCACGCAGCGCGAAGGTTAGCGCCGGACCCACTTTCAGGATGGCGTAATGGTCGCGTACCAGCGCCCGGTAGGCCTGACGGGACTGGTAGTCAGTCGAGTGCGCTTCGTAGACCATGGGCGTGCTTTCGATCCACGCGGAGAGTGCTTTGGCTGCCTCCGGTTGGTAATGAATAATTTGCGTATGGTCGAACTCAACGCCGGGCTGCACCACGATAGCGATGACGCGATCCAGCGCGGCGTTCAGCCCCAGATTACGAAAGGCGGCTTCATGGGTTTCCAGCGTTGCCGCCGCATCCTGGGCGCGGGTCACGTGGACGCTGCCGATGGTGCTGGCTTCGCCGCCGGGAACCGGAACTTCGGTGCCGATGACGTAGGTCAGATGGCGTTTCTGCTCGTCGGTTGCGGTCTCTTCCGCAGCCTGGCACAGGCGAGCGGCGCGTTCGGCGACGACGGCCGGGTTCAGCGGCACCGGATCGTCTGCACAGGACATTGAAGCATCGAGATGGATTTTGCTGAATCCTGCGGCGACGTAGGCTTTAATCAGATCGACTGATTTTTCCATCGCTTCAGCGGCGGGTTCGCCCTGCCAGCAGTTGGGGCCGAGATGGTCGCCGCCGAGGATGATGCGTTCTGACGGGAAACCGACTTCGCGGGCGATTTTATTTACGAAATTACGGAAGTCCGCAGGCTGCATTCCGGTGTAGCCGCCAAACTGGTTAACCTGGTTAGAGGTGGCCTCGATGAGGACCTTATTGTTGGTATGCAGATCGAAACGTAGCGCGGCTTCGATGACCAACGGGTGTGCGGAACAAACTGAGCAGATGCCGATGTGTTCGCCAGCTTTGTGGCGGGAAATAATATCTTTCATTTCAAACCTCCGTTTTCTTTCGAATATATTCGTTATGTTTTGTTTTGCTCGCAAACTCCTTTGTTTTGATTTGTGATCAATCTCGAAAAAAAGAAAGGTAAAACGTAATGTTGCGAAAGTTAAAGATAAAAAAACGCTCTGGCGATGACGGCAGAGCGTTTTTAATTGTTTGAAATTTAACTAAATAATCGAGACAGCCAGCTCCGTTTAGGTTTTTCTACGGGCGGAACGGCACGCTGCGGCTGAGCGGCGATTTCGCCTAATCCGGCATTAAAGGCCGCGCCAATAGCCTCCAGCGCCTGATGAGCATCCTCTCCGCTGGCCATAAAGTGCAGCCGATGGCCCTGTTTTGCACCGAGAGAGACAACCCGCATCAGATTTTTGGCGTCAACAATGGCGGAACGCGTGTCGAGATTTTCCACCCGGATTTGCGACTGCCACTGCTTCACCGCTTTCACCAGTACCGCGCTTGGTCTCGCGTGCAGTCCGTGGGGATTGCGCAGGGTAAAGGTCGCCTCTTCGTCGAACATCGGGGGCGGTTCCGTCTCTTCTCCTCCGGCCGGGAAGATATTGCCGGCCAGTATCTCCAGCACCGCCTGTGGGCTCTCAGCACGCGAAAGCGCTGCCGGCACGCGCTCATCGCTCAGGGCGTGGGTAAGCTGGCGGAGAATATCAAGGTGTTCGTTATCCTGGGCGGCGATGCCCACAATCAGATATGCCGTTTGTTCTTCTCCCCAATCCACACCCTGCGGGCAGGCCAGTACTTTGACACCGGTTTTCAGTACCGCATCGCGGCTCTGTGGCGTGCCGTGAGGGATCGCGATACCGTTGCCGAGGTAAGTGCTGATTTGTCCTTCACGGTCGCGCATGCCGCTCAGATAAGCGGGCGTGGTATGCCCGGCTTCGGTTAATTTGCCAACGACGCGTTGCAGCGCTTCATCTTTCGTTTTGATCGCGCGATCGAAATGGATATCTGCGCAAGTCAGTTGCATACATAGCTCCTTATTTAATAGCGCCGGCCAGCGATGTCGCTTCCAGGGCCCGCTTTTGCCACAGCCTCCAGCATCCCAGCATGACCGCGCCGCAGGCGGAACCGGCGAGAATGCACAGCACCCACATCAGTGGTTTGCTCACCAGCGGCAGGATCAGGAAGCCGCCGTGCGGAGCGGGAACCTGAATATGCAGGCTGTAGCTAAGAACCGCAGAGATGGAAGAGGCGATCATCATCATGGGGATAACGCGTAAAGGATCTTTCGCGGCGAACGGAATAGCGCCTTCAGTAATATGGGTGCAGCCGAGAATATAGTTGACCATCCCGGCGGCGCGCTCTTCTTCGCTGAACCCTTTCGGGAAGAAGGTCGTTGCCAGAGCGATAACCAGCGGCGGTGTGATGCAGGCGGCGGAAACCCCGGCCATAAAGAAGTAGTTGCCCTGGCCAAGCAGCAGCGTACCGGTGACGTAGGCGGCTTTATTCACCGGGCCGCCGAAGTCGAAGGAGCACATCGCGCCGACCACAATACCTAACAGAATCGGGTTTGCTTCCTGTAATGAACTTAGCCAGTTCATCATCGCGTTATTGATGGCGGCGACGGGTTGACCGAGGAGGACCATCATTACACCAATCACCAGCACGCCGATGAGCGGCATAATGAATATCGATTTGAGCCCTTCATACTGTCGCGGCAGGCCGTTGAGCATATTGCGGATCAGCAGCATAAAATAACCGGCGGCAAAACCGGCGATAATTCCGCCGAGAAAGCCTGCGCCGGTCGCATTGGCCAGTAAGCCACCGACGAAGCCCGCGACCATACCGGGACGCCCGGAAATAGACCAGGCGATATAGGCGGTGAAAATCGGTACCATGATTGAGAAGGCTTGTTGGCCCACTTTCATTAGCGTTGCGGCGATCGCGTTATATTGCGGCGAGTTTGCATCGGCGGAGTAGATGCCCCACAGGAAGGAGATGGCAATCAAAATCCCTCCCGCTACGACAAACGGCAGCATGTTGGACACGCCGCTCATCAGGTGCTTATAAACCTGACGGCCGAAAGACTCTTGCTCGTATTTCTCCGTTGACTCGGCGGAAGCAGAAATTCCCTGGCGACGCGCCGCCTGACCGCCGATCACTTTATTAATTAAATCGGCCGGATGGTGAATGGCTTCTTTAACCGGAACCTCAATGACCGGCAGGCCATTAAACCGCTCGGCGTTCACGTCTTTATCGGCGGCGATAATCACGCCATAAATATCTTTTAAATCCGCGGGGGTAATCGCGTTTTCAACGCCGGAAGCGCCGTTGGTTTCCACTTTAATATCGACATTTAATTTCTTTGCTGCGGTTTTTAAGGCCTCTTCAGCCATAAAAGTATGTGCAATACCCGTAGGGCAGCCGGTAACTGCAATGATTTTTTTCATAATCGGACCTTTATAATTGGACGACCTGAATTTGTTGTAATAATTCTTCTGTGCGTTGTAATTTGCCTAACCCGGCGGAAGCGGCGACATCGGCGCCGGTCGCGCTGGCTAATGCCAGAGCGTGAGTGACATCTTCTTTGTTAAGCCATTTACTGAGAAAAGCACCCAGTGCGGCGTCACCAGCGCAGGCGGAGCTGACCAGTTCAATTTTCGGTGCGGAGCAAAACCACACGCCTTCGCCGTTGGAAAAGTAGAGACCCTCGGCTCCCATCGTCAGCAGCACGTTGCGAGCGCCCAGTTGATGCAGCGTGCGCATGGCCTCACGCACCTGCTGGCGGCTACTGACGTCAAGACCGAAGATTTCCCGCAGCTCGTCATCGTTGGGTTTAATCAACAATGGCCGCAATTCCAGCAGCTGGCGCAGTACCGGATGGCTGATATCGAGAATAACTTCACAGCCTTTCTGCTGGCATAATTCAATGATTTCAGCATAAAATCGGCTTTCAATTCCCGGCGGCAGGCTGCCGCTGATCGCTAAATAATCCCCGGAAGTGACGCATTGCAGATGATGAATAACCTGTTGTTTGCACTCATCATCAATTTTTGCTCCGGGATTAACGAGCTTATATTCCTCAGCTCCGTCATTAATAAAAATATTAATTCGGGTTGGCTCAGAGACCCATGCCGGCGTCACTTTAATGTTTTTCTGACGTAACTCTTCCACAATATAACGGCCAGTGAAACCACCGAAAATGCCCATAATGTGAGTGGGCTGCTGATAGTGATTTAATATCAGCGAAACGTTCACTCCTTTGCCATTCGGGCAATATTCCGTGTGCCGGGTTCGGTTCACTGCCGACGGCTTCAGCGGATCGCAAAAGATATTCATATCGATTGCAGTATTGAGTGTCAGGGTATGGATCACGACATTGCTCCTTCGATCCGAAAATTACAGTTGTCCTTCACAGCCGCAAACGTGAATGACTTTGCGTACGATATCCTTCATCGCCGCTTTTGCCGGTTTCATATAATGACGCGGATCGTTAGCGTCTGGATTTTCCTCGAAATAGTGCTTCAGGGCATCGGAGAAGGCGATTTTCAGCTCGGTGGCGACGTTGACCTTGCACACGCCCAACGAGATTGCCCGGCGGATATCGCTATCGGCCAGACCCGATGCGCCATGAAGAACCAGAGGAACCTCAACGCGATCGCGAATGGCGGCGAGGCGGTCAAAATCGAGCTTGGGTTCTGCAGCGTACATGCCGTGGGCAGTACCGATAGCGACCGCCAGCGAGTCGATACCGGTGCGGGCGACAAATTCACGCGCCTGTTCCGGGTTGGTATACAGCGCATCTTTTGCATCGACCACGAGATCATCTTCCACACCGCCCAGGCGACCAAGCTCGGCTTCGACGCTGGCATCATAACGGTGGCTCAGTTCAACCACGCTCTTGACTAACGCGACGTTTTCTTCAAAAGGTGCGTGTGAACCGTCGATCATGACCGAGCGGATACCGGCCTGTACTTTACGTGTGATATCGGCCAGATCTTCATGGTGATCGAGGTGGACCGCTAAAGGGAGATCCCAGATCTTAGCCAGATCGCGAGCGATCGCCACCACGTTACCGGTTCCTGCATAGCTATAAGTTCCAGGGGTGCCGGCAAGGATCAGCGGAGAACGCAGCTCGGCCGCCGTCTCTACCACCACCTGCATCGTTTCCAGGTTGTGGATATTAAAGGCCGGAACAGCGTATCCAAGCCGCTGAGCTTTCAACAGCATGTTTTTACTCGAGATAATGTACATTCTTGCTCCTTAACTTTCATTTTGTAAATTTATTTGTTACTTACGCCTTCGTTTTGAAAGTAATGTAGCGATCGCTACGTTTTGTTGTTGTGATCAATCGCACACTACTGTGATGTTATTTTAAAAATGAAAGTTATATGCTCTTGTTTGTTTTCTTTTTTAAAAGTATCTTAAAAAGCGTGATTAAACATAACCTACTGAATTAAATAATTTTAATTCGCTATTGAATGCTTAAAGAAGGCCTGGCGTTTGACAATGCAGCGGGGAAATTTAAAAATGAAAGTTATTCTGGGAGAAAATAAGAAGG
This sequence comes from Klebsiella sp. HN106, assembly GCF_051209435.1. Classification (NCBI taxonomy): domain Bacteria; kingdom Pseudomonadati; phylum Pseudomonadota; class Gammaproteobacteria; order Enterobacterales; family Enterobacteriaceae; genus Klebsiella; species Klebsiella sp. HN106. Next base: position 96,015 of record NZ_JBLURD010000006.1, read on the forward strand.
CACAACACTGTGGCAAAACCGTCTACAAGTCTGCTGAAAAGGCGCCTGGACATCGCGGAGATCGTGCGCAAAAACGGAGAGATCAAAGTCGACGATCTGGCTGAAATGCTGGCTGTATCTGGGGTAACGATCCGTAATGACCTGAACTACCTTGAACAGCAGGGCTACCTTAAGCGCTCGTTTGGCGGCGCAATTTACACTTCCCAGGCCGGGACCCCGATCGCCTTGGCTCAGGAGGCTCCGGTAGTAACGGATAAAGCCCTGGAGACCGAAATGGCTCGCCAGATCGCCGTGCAGATCGAAGATAGCGAAACGCTCTTTCTGGGGCAGGGGTCGATCTTACGCAAAGTGATCCCGTTCCTTGCTGGCTATGACGAGCTTTGTCTGCTGTTAAACGACCTGGCGCATGTGCCGCTGGCGCAGGAGTTTCTGAATGGGGAAACCGTGCTGCTCGGCGGCGTACTCGGGAGCAGCGGCAAAATAGTCGAAGGCGATCTGGCGCTGAACGCGCTGGGTCAATATCGCCCCTCACGAGCGCTGATCGCTGTCGACCACATTGCGGAAGATGGCACCTTGAGCGTCAGACAGGAAGCCAGCGCTCGCCTGCTGAGCGAAGCGGTGGCGCAAAGTGAGAGGGTGATTGCGGTCGTTGCGCATCGTCCGGTGTATGGCGATAAACGCTACGCGATTGGCGACTTGCAGCAAATTAGCGGCATCGTGACGCCGCAGGTGGTCGCCGCGGAGTATCACGCCCGCCTTCTCGCCGCTGGCATGACTAACAGCTATACCAACAACGAGTGCCTGACATGGCTCAACCCTGCTTTGCAGAAGGCAAAGTAAAGGAGCGATGATGAATGTGACCATTTGCACCATCGGCGAACTACTGGTGGAGTTTCTGGCAAAAGAAGAGAACCAGGGTTTTTCTCGCCCGGGTGAATTTTGGGGGCCATATCCCAGCGGCGCCCCGGCAATTTTCGCCGATCAGGTGGCAAAGCTGGGGCTGGGCTCGGTGCTTTTCAGCTGTGTCGGCAACGATGCGTTTGGTGAAATGAATATCGCGCGGCTGGAAAGCGACGGCGTAAACGTTAATGGGATCGCCATACTGCAAAAGGCGACCACCGGCAGCGCTTTCGTGAGCTACCGTAGCCAGGCGCAGCGCGATTTTATTTTTAATATGCCGAACAGCGCCTGTGGTTTGCTAACCGCTGACCATATTGACGACCGTCTGCTTAACCAGTGCAATCATTTTCACATTATGGGCTCTTCGCTGTTTTCGTTTCGCATGATCGACGCGATGCGTAAAGCGATTGAAAATATTAAAGCGCGCAACGGCACGGTTTCGTTCGATCCGAATATCCGCAAAGAGATGCTCAACATCCCTGAAATGTCGCAGGCTTTTGAATATATCCTTGATTATACAGATATTTTTTTGCCCAGCGATGGCGAACTGGATTACTTTGGCCTCAACCCTGGGCGCAATGAGCAGGTGCTGGTGGATAAGCTTTTAAAGCGCGGCGTTAAGCACGTGGTAATTAAACGCGGCCCGCGCGGAGCGAGCTATTACAGCGCCAGAGAAACGCATCATGCTGCCGGTTTTCATGTCCCGGTTGTCGATCCGACGGGGGCCGGCGACTGCTTTGGCGCCACCTTTGTCAGCCTTTTCCTGTCCGGCGCATCGCCGCAGGAGGCGCTGAGATGGGCCAACGCCAGCGGCTCTCTGGCGATTACCCGGCGTGGGCCGATGGAAGGGACTTCCACCAAAGCGCAGATAGAGGGGTTTCTCAACGCGCATCAATAGCAGAGGTATCCCGCCCGAAGCATCACGAGCGGGATAAGTTGCTGAGCCGATCAGGTCACCGGCGCCGGGTTAAACACCGCCAGCTGATTGTGCAGGCCCCACTGATCTGAGAAAGTCTTCTTGCGGCCGCTGGCGACATCAAGAATAAATTCAAACAGCTTCAGCCCTACCTCTTCAATGGTTTCTTCGCCGGTGGCGATGGTTCCCGCATTGATATCCATTAGGTCATACCAGCGGTTTGCCAGCTCGGTACGCGTCGCCATTTTAATCACCGGTACGGCGACCAGGCCATACGGCGTACCGCGACCGGTAGTAAAGACCTGCACAGTGATCCCGGAGGCCACCTGCTGAGTACCGCAGACGAAGTCGCTCGCCGGCGTCGCGGCGTAAATCAAACCGCGTTTGGTCGGGCGCTGCCCCGGAGAGAGCACTTCGGCAATCGCGCTCTTTCCGGATTTAGCGATAGAACCCAGCGCCTTTTCTACAACGTTGGCCAGACCGCCTTTTTTATTGCCCGGGGAGGGGTTGGCGCTGCGGTCGGTTTTACCCATATCAAGATAGTTATCGTACCAGGCCATCTCCTCCAGCAGGCGTCTGCCGACTTCTTCGTTGATGGCGCGCGGCGTCAGCAGATGAATCGCATCGCGTACTTCGGTGACTTCGGAAAACATGACGGTCGCCCCGCAGCGCACCAGCAGATCGGAGGCATAGCCCACCGCCGGGTTGGCGGTCACGCCAGAAAACGCATCGCTGCCGCCGCACTGCATACCGACCACCAGTTCGGAGGCCGGGCAGGTTTCGCGCTGGCGCTGGTTCAGCTTCTCCAGATGGCGCTCGGCGACCTGCAGAATGTCATCCACCATTGATTTAAAACCGACGTGCTTCTCATCCTGCAGGCTGACGATGCTGGCGCTATCTACGGGAATGCTTTTTACATCGTCGGTGCCTTCCAGCAGGCGCTCCGGCTGCAGTTTCTCGCAGCCAAGGCCAATCACCATCACTTCGCCGCCGAAGTTTGGATTGAGGGCCAGGTTATGAATGGTGCGGATCGGAACGACCGCTGCCGGAGCGTTAATCGCCACGCCGCAGCCATAAAGATGGTTCAGACCCACGACGCCATCGACGTTGGGATACTTCGGCAGCAGATCGCGTTCGATAATTTTCACTACGTAATCGACGACTCCCGCCACGCAGTGCACGCTGGTGCTAATACCGAGCAGATTTTTGGTGCCAACGCTGCCGTCGGCGTTGCGATAGCCTTCGAAGGTATAGCCTTCCAGCGGCGGCAGCGGCGCCGGAACTTTGGTCGCCAGAGGTAAGGTGTGCAGAGGCGGCGCCTTCGGCAGTTCCACCAGCGATTCGTCAATCCAGCTGCCCTGCGGAATATCGCGTACCGCGTAGCCAATCACCTCGCCATAGCGGATGATTTCACCGTGTACAGGAATATCGACCAGCGCGACCTTGTGGCCTTGCGGGATATGCTCAACCAGCGTGAGCCCGTCAGGGAAACGCGTTCCGGCTTTTAAACCTCGATCGTTAACAATAATCGCCACGTTATCCGTTTCGTGCACTTTTATATAAAACGCCGTTGGCGATTCTTGTCTAATTTCAATGTCAGCCATTGTCCAGTATTCTCCAGCAAGGTGCGAATAATAAAATAAAACGTTTATACCCGTCATATTTCAAGCTGCATTTGCGTTGGCTTTCCTCGCTCACCCCAGTCACTTACTTTAGTAAGCGCCAGGGGATTCCCTGCGTTGCCGCCTTCATGCAACTCGAAATATTTAGGGTATATTCAATTTCTGATGCGCAGATTTGTGAAATAAAGAATGTCAGGTGTTTGAATTTGAAAATGTGATCTAAATCACCCATTGCTACGCAAGAGAACCCGCGCATGGGGGAAATCGCTGGAACTGTGGATCAGCGCCCATTGATTATTGCATTTGCACAACATTAGAGATAATTAAACGCCATTTACAGGTTGTATGCACAGTGTTTAACGGTCGCAAGCTGATTATACTGAGTCATGCTTGCAATGCGCCGGATGAGTAAATCGATACCTCCTGATATTGATTTCTGAATAATTAAGAATCACACCAAAATAAATAATGGAAGGTGTGTTGTACCTGAGGAATATGAGATGAGTCTGGATGCAACAATAGAACAGAAAAAAAGTGTGCCAACCCGCTATTTAATTCTGTTAATTATTTTTATTGTCACTGCCGTTAACTATGCCGACCGCGCGACGCTTTCGATCGCCGGTACCGAGGTGGCGAAAGAGCTGCAGCTGAGTGCGGTCTCAATGGGCTATATTTTCTCCGCTTTTGGCTGGGCCTACCTGCTAATGCAAATCCCCGGCGGCTGGCTGCTCGATAAATTTGGATCGAAAAAGGTCTACTCTTACAGCCTGTTCTTCTGGTCGCTGTTCACCTTCCTGCAAGGCTTTGTGGATATGTTTCCGCTGGCGTGGGCGGGCATCTCAATGTTTTTTATGCGCTTTATGCTGGGCTTCTCTGAAGCGCCATCTTTCCCGGCAAACGCCCGTATCGTCGCGGCGTGGTTTCCGACGAAAGAGCGCGGCACCGCATCGGCGATCTTTAACTCCGCGCAGTATTTCTCCCTGGCGCTGTTCTCGCCGCTGCTGGGCTGGCTGACCTTTGCCTGGGGTTGGGAGCATGTCTTCACCGTCATGGGCGTGATTGGCTTTGTGCTGACCGGCCTGTGGATAAAACTGATCCATAATCCCACTGACCATCCGCGCATGACGCAAGAGGAGCTGAAGTTTATCTCCGAGAATGGCGCAGTCGTTGATATGGACCATAAAAAGCCCGGCAGCGCGGCGGCCAGCGGTCCGAAGCTTCACTATATCAAGCAGCTGTTGACCAACCGCATGATGCTGGGCGTATTCTTCGGTCAATATTTTATCAATACCATTACCTGGTTCTTCCTCACCTGGTTTCCGATTTATCTGGTGCAGGAAAAGGGTATGTCGATTCTGAAAGTGGGTCTGGTCGCATCGATTCCGGCGCTGTGCGGTTTTGCCGGCGGCGTGCTGGGCGGCGTGTTCTCTGACTATCTGATTAAACGCGGTTTTTCCATCACCGTGGCGCGTAAGCTGCCGATCGTCCTCGGAATGCTGCTCGCTTCCACCATCATTCTGTGTAACTACACCAATAATACCGCGCTGGTGGTCACCCTGATGGCGCTGGCATTCTTCGGTAAAGGGTTTGGCGCGCTGGGCTGGCCGGTGATTTCCGATACTGCGCCGAAAGAGATTGTTGGCCTGTGCGGCGGCGTATTTAACGTATTTGGTAACGTTGCTTCCATCGTAACCCCGCTGGTTATCGGTTACCTGGTGAGCGAACTGCACTCATTCAACGCAGCGCTGGTCTTTGTTGGATGTTCCGCCCTGATGGCGATGGTTTGCTATCTGTTTGTGGTCGGCGACATCAAACGTATGGAACTGCAGAAATAATTAACGGTTAAGTGACAAGGTATAAGTGATGAATAACGATATCTTCCCGAATAAATTTAAGGCGGCCCTGGCGGCGCATCAGGTTCAGATTGGCTGCTGGTCCGCGCTGGCGAGCCCAATTAGCACCGAAGTTTTAGGCCTGGCCGGTTTCGACTGGCTGGTACTGGACGGCGAACATGCGCCGAACGATATCTCTACCTTTATCCCGCAGCTGATGGCGCTGAAAGGTAGCAACAGCGCGCCGGTCGTTCGCGTACCGACCAACGAACCGGTGATCATTAAACGCCTGCTGGATATCGGTTTTTATAACTTTCTGATCCCGTTTGTAGAAACGGAAGAGCAGGCGATTAACGCCGTTGCCTCAACCCGCTATCCGCCTGAAGGCATTCGCGGCGTATCCGTCTCGCACCGCGCCAATATGTTTGGCACCGTGCCGGATTACTTCGCGCAGTCGAACAAAAATATCACCATTCTCGTGCAAATCGAGAGCCAGCAGGGCGTGGATAACGTTGATGCGATAGCCGCCACGCCTGGCGTGGACGGTATTTTTGTCGGCCCAAGCGATCTGGCCGCTGCGCTGGGTCATCTGGGCAATGCTTCCCATCCGGAAGTTCAAAAAGCAATCCAGCACATTTTTGCCAGCGCGAAGAAGCACGGTAAGCCGAGCGGTATTCTGGCGCCGGTTGAAGCCGACGCGCGCCGCTATCTGGAATGGGGCGCGACCTTTGTCGCCGTCGGCAGCGACCTGGGCGTTTTCCGTTCTGCCACGCAGAAGCTGGCTGACTCCTTTAAGAAATAACCACCACCGAAACTAGAGAGATAAAGACATGACAATGAAAGTTGGTTTTATTGGCCTCGGTATCATGGGTAAACCAATGAGTAAAAACCTCCTCAAGGCGGGTTACTCGTTGGTGGTTGCTGACCGTAATCCGGAAGCGATTGCCGAAGTGATTGCCGCAGGCGCAGAAACCGCCGCATCAGCGAAAGCGATTGCCGAGCAGTGCGATGTGATCATCACCATGCTGCCGAACTCCCCGCACGTGAAAGAGGTCGCGCTGGGCGAAGGCGGGATCATTGAAGGCGCGAAGCCGGGCACCGTTTTGATTGATATGAGCTCCATCGCGCCGCTGGCGAGCCGCGAAATCAGCGAAGCGCTGAAAGCGAAGGGCGTCGATATGCTGGATGCCCCGGTCAGCGGCGGCGAACCGAAGGCTATCGACGGTACGCTGTCGGTGATGGTGGGCGGTGATAAAGCGATTTTCGATAAATATTACGATCTGCTGAAAGCGATGGCGGGATCCGTGGTACACACCGGCGAGATCGGCGCGGGCAACGTCACCAAGCTGGCCAACCAGGTGATTGTGGCGCTGAACATTGCGGCGATGTCCGAAGCGCTGACGCTGGCGACTAAAGCGGGCGTGAACCCGGATCTGGTTTATCAGGCCATCCGCGGCGGGCTGGCCGGGAGCACCGTGCTGGATGCCAAAGCGCCGATGGTGATGGATCGTAACTTTAAGCCGGGCTTCCGTATCGATCTGCATATTAAAGATCTGGCGAATGCGCTGGATACTTCTCACGGCGTGGGCGCCCAGCTGCCGCTGACCGCCGCAGTAATGGAGATGATGCAGGCGCTGCGCGCTGATGGCCTGGGTACCGCCGACCATAGCGCACTTGCATGCTACTACGAAAAACTGGCGAAAGTGGAAGTCACTCGCTAACAAGAAGGGCGCGGATGCGCGCCCTGTAATTCTTGCCTTGCGCGGCACTGTCAGGCTACATAACTATGAAAATCGTAATCGCCCCAGACTCTTATAAAGAAAGCCTCTCGGCCACCGAGGTTGCTCAGGCTATAGAAAAAGGTTTTCGGGAAATTTTCCCCGATGCGCTCTACGTGAAGGTTCCTCTCGCTGATGGCGGAGAAGGTACCGTTGAGGCGATGATTGCCGCGACGCAGGGAACCGAGATGAGCGCCTGCGTGACGGGGCCGCTGGGTCTCCCGGTTGATGCCTGCTGGGGGCTTTCCGGTGACGGCAAAACCGCGTTTATCGAAATGGCTGCGGCCAGCGGGCTGGGGCTCGTGCCGCCCGTACAGCGTAACCCGCTATTGACGACATCGCGCGGTACCGGCGAGCTGATTCTGCAGGCGCTGGATCACGGGGCGAAAAATATCATCATTGGCATTGGCGGCAGCGCCACCAACGATGGCGGCGCAGGAATGGTGCAGGCGCTGGGCGCGCGGCTTTGCGATGCCAACGGCGCAGAGATTGGCAACGGCGGCGGTAGTCTGTGTAGCCTCAATTCGATAGATATCTCCGGTCTTGATGCCCGACTGCATGATTGCGCTATTCGGGTCGCCTGCGATGTCACCAATCCGCTGATCGGCGATAGCGGCGCGTCAAGAATTTTTGGCCCGCAGAAAGGGGCTACCGAAGCGATGATCCGCGAGCTGGACAGCAATCTGGCGCACTATGCCGATATTATTAAGGCCGATCTGCATGTCGATGTGAAGCAGGTTGCCGGTGCGGGCGCGGCGGGCGGTATGGGTGCCGCGCTGATGGCGTTTCTGAAGGCTGAATTACGCAGCGGGATTGAAATCGTGACCCAGGCGCTGAACCTGGAAGAGCATATCCTTGATTGTTCGCTGGTGGTGACCGGCGAAGGTCGGCTGGATAGCCAGAGTATTAACGGTAAAGTGCCGGTTGGCGTGGCAAGCGTGGCGAAAAAGTATCATAAGCCGGTGATTGGCATCGCCGGTAGTCTGACCCGGGACGTCGGTGTGGTTCACCAGTATGGGATTGATGCGGTGTTTAGCGTGCTGACCAGCGTAACGACGCTCGAAGAGGCGTTTCGCGGCGCGGCGGACAATATTTATCATGCGTCGCGTAATATTGCGGCGACATTGCAGGTTGGGATGGCGACGGAAGGATGACAACCGTCGGTAAACCCTCTATACTTCGCGCCGAAGCTGACCAGACAGTCGCCGCTTCGTCGTCGTCCTCTTCGGGGGAGACGGGCGGAGGGGAGGAAAGTCCGGGCTCCATAGGGCAGGGTGCCAGGTAACGCCTGGGGGGCGCAAGCCCACGACCAGTGCAACAGAGAGCAAACCGCCGATGGCCCACGCAAGTGGGATCAGGTAAGGGTGAAAGGGTGCGGTAAGAGCGCACCGCGCGTCTGGTAACAGTTCGCGGCACGGTAAACTCCACCCGGAGCAAGGCCAAATAGGGGTTCACAAGGTACGGCCCGTACTGAACCCGGGTAGGCTGCTTGAGCCAGTGAGCGATTGCTGGCCTAGATGAATGACTGTCCACGACAGAACCCGGCTTAACGGTCAGCTTCAACTTTTCAGCAAAACCCCTGCCAGCAATGGCGGGGGTTTTTGCTTCTGGCTTCGGGTTGAAACACGG
>NZ_JBLURD010000006.1:104791-300091 GCF_051209435.1 Klebsiella sp. HN106
GCAGATGAATGACTGTCCACGACGCTATACCCGAAAGAAAGCGGCTTAACGGTCAGCTTCAACTTTTCAGCAAAACCCCTGCCAGCAATGGCGGGGGTTTTTGCTTCTGGCTTCGGGTTGAAACACGGGGCAGATGAATGACTGTCCACGACGCTATACCCGAAAGAAAGCGGCTTAACGGTCAGCTTCAACTTTTCAGCAAAACCCCTGCCAGCAATGGCGGGGGTTTTTGCTTCTGGCTTCGGGTTGAAACATGGGGCAGATGAATGACTGTCCACGACGCTATACCCGAAAGAAAGCGGCTTAACGGTCAGCTTCCACATTCAAAGAAAACCCTCGTCAGAAATGGCGGGGGTTTTTGCTTCTGGCTTCGGGTTTGAACAAAGAACGCGGGCAGTATGTGGGAAACCGGGCTGCCATCAACCGCATCATGACTCATACGGCCATGCATTCTCCTCGCCTGGTTTTATATATTTTAAATAAATGAATTGAATTATAGCATTCGTATTTAGTATATATTACTGATTTAACTACATTTATACGTACTATTTCTTACATTTCGTCATTAGCTTCTGAAAAATAATAGACCGCCACATCGACGATAATTAATCAGGATACAACAATGAAATTAATGACCCGCATTGCATTAACAGCCGCTCTCGCCACTGGGTTCTCCATGGCGGCTCAGGCTGCGGATGTTAAGGTTGCACCCGCTCCGGCGCAGGACCCGATTGTCCAGCACTTAAAACTGACTAACGATCAGATAACGAAAATTAAAAGCCTGCATCAGCAGCTGGAAAAAAACGTTCAGCAGATTTCCCAGAAAGATATTAAAGACGGCGTGTTGTTTGAGGTTATTGATTCTGGAAAATGGAACGAAAAGGCGGTCAAAGAGCAGCTGGCGGCATTTAGCCAGGTAGAGCAGCAGGCTCGCTATTATCGCGTGAAGTACTATTTTGATGTGAACCAGGTGCTGACGCCAGAACAGCGTAAGCAGGTACAAAAAGACTTAGCTCAGGAGCTGAGTGAGTAAATCCATCGGCCCCGCGCCCGGGGCCGATATTTGCATCAGGCGACGCTCTCTTCTTCCTGGAGCCGAATCTCCGCTTCCGCGACGATCGCTTCCAGCTCGCTTAACATCTCTTCATAGCCAAAACTCATCGTAGTGACGGTTTCCGATTGCGGCTGTTGCGCCGATAGCGCCACTTTTTTTGTTTTCTTCTTGCCCACTGACATACTCCCTTACTGCCGTTGTTACACTGGTAAATCTATCAGCAAAGCGCGCAGCGGCGTATCAGCAACGAGGGTAATGTTAGCTTCGTCACGAATAAAAGCGCCATCGCCGCAGGTCAGAGCCTGCTTCTCTTCTTCCTGCACCCGCGCATGCACCGTACCGTGAATCGACTGCAGGTAGGCGCGGGGGCCGTGAAGCTGCACGTTAAGCTGCTCGCCTTTCGCCAGGTCGATATGGTGGATCCATACCTGCTGGCGCAGCTGGAGGCTATGCTGGCTGCCGTCCGGCGAAGCCAGCAGCTGCTGCGATCCAGCGGCGATAGCGATTTTTTGCACCAGCGGGTTTTCGTGCTGTGGACAGGCATCCAGCCACAGCTGCATTCGCGTCAGCGAGCGATCTTTACTCAGGTTATGCTCGCTGTAGCTTACGCCAGGCTGAGTTGATATCAGCAGCGCTTCGCCGGCTTTTGCCTGAATATGGTTGCCATCGCTGTCGCGGTATTCCGCTTCACCTTCCAGAATCAGGTTCAGAATGTCGACTTTCGGGTAGGTCCGCGGCTGAAACGACGCGCCGGGCGCCAGAACTTCCTGATTGAGCACGCGCAACGATGCGTAGCCCAGCAATTTGGGGTCGAAGTAGTGGCCAAAGGAAAAGGTGTAGCGGGCCTGCAGCCAGCCGAAGTCTGCTTGACCGCACTGTTTGGCTGTTCGGGTTGTAATCATCTTCTTGACCTCTCTTTACACTAAATCAATGGTAAAGGTATGGACGCTGTATTGTTAGCCAGATATTCTGCCCGGTATATTCAAATTTCCTGAATGAGACTGCGATGGCTAAAGAGAGAGCATTAACGCTGGAAGCATTGCGCGTTATGGATGCAATTGACCGACGCGGAAGCTTTGCGGCGGCGGCCGATGAGCTGGGTCGGGTGCCTTCAGCGCTGAGCTATACCATGCAAAAGCTGGAAGAGGAGCTGGACGTCGTGCTGTTTGACCGTTCAGGTCATCGAACAAAATTCACTAACGTGGGCCGAATGTTGCTGGAGCGCGGGCGCGTACTGCTGGAGGCGGCCGATAAGCTGACGACGGATGCCGAAGCGCTATCGCGCGGTTGGGAAACGCACCTCACTATCGTCACCGAGGCGCTGGTGCCCACCACCGACCTTTTTCCTTTAATTGAAAAGCTGGCGACCAAATCGAATACTCAACTGTCGATTATTACCGAAGTACTGGCCGGGGCATGGGAACGCCTTGAGCAGGGGCGGGCGGATATTGTCGTTGCGCCGGATATGCATTTTCGCTCCTCTTCGGAAATCAACTCCCGCAAGCTCTATTCGGTGATGAGCGTCTATGTAGCCGCGCCGGATCATCCTATTCACCAGGAGCCGGAGCCGCTTTCTGAAGTTACGCGCGTTAAGTACCGCGGCGTGGCGGTCGCGGATACCGCCCGCGAGCGCCCGGTGTTGACCGTGCAGCTGCTCGATAAACAACCGCGCTTAACCGTGAGCACCATCGAAGATAAGCGTCAGGCGCTGCTGGCAGGATTGGGCGTTGCGACGATGCCGTATCCGCTCGTAGAGCAGGATATTGCCGAAGGGCGTCTGCGGGTGGTCAGTCCGGAATACAGCAACGAGATCGACATTATTATGGCCTGGCGTCGCGACAGCATGGGTGAGGCGAAGTCATGGTGTCTGCGGGAAATCCCGAAGCTGTTTATGGGAAGATAAAACAAAATGCGCCCCTTTTTTGTCGAGGGGCGCATCGTTAGTAAGAAGTCGGTTTAGGATCCGGCCCGAAGCGATTATTGCCTGGGGTGCCGTTCTGGCAATTGAATACCAGGATCACCAGCCAGCCGATAACGGGAATCAGCAGCAATAACAGCCACCATGCCGAGCGGTCGGTATCGTGCAATCGACGGAACTGCACGGCCCACCACGGTAAGAATATCAGCACGCCATAGATAGTGGTCAGAATCCCTTCTCCTCCGGCGCGCTGCCATCCCAGCATCTTATCAATGATGCTGAGTACGCCGGTGAGGATGATGTTGACCAGAATAAACATCCAGTACTCTTTGCGCCGGGCGCGGCCGCCAAATCCAATGTAGTTTTTTAATACTTTAAGATACCAGTCCATTTCTACGCCTCTGTTAACCGTCAATCACTTGTTTTTAAAGCGATCGAAATAAGAATAGACGTGAATGAAATGATGGTAAATATTTGTTTTGTGAATTATTGGGCGCAGCAAATCGCGCCCAATTGCCTAGCGGAAACGAAGATCGCGGCCGTGAGGTTCGTTAAGATCCTGCTGCGGACCAACGGAGATAATCCCGGTCGGGTTGATGGTTTTATGGCTACGGTAGTAATGGTTGCGGATATGGGCGAAGTCCACCGTTTCCGCAATGCCCGGCATCTGGTAGATATCGCGCAGGAAGCCATACAGGTTGAGGTAATCGCTGATGCGGCGTTTGTCGCATTTAAAGTGGGTCACGTACACCGGATCGAAACGAACCAGGGTGGTCCACAGGCGAATATCAGCTTCCGTCAGTTGGTTACCCGTCAGGAAACGATGCTGGCCAAGGATTTGCTCCAGACGCTCCAGAGCGGTAAACACTGCATCGACCGCTTCATCATAGGCCTGCTGGCTGGTGGCGAACCCGGCTTTATAGACGCCGTTATTCACATTGTCGTAGATCCAGCCGTTCAGCTCATCAATCTGATCGCGCAGCTCAGGCGGGTAGTAATCTCCTGCGCGGGCGCCCAGCCCGTCGAAGGCGGTATTAAACATGCGGATGATTTCCGCCGACTCATTGCTGACGATGGTGTGCTGCTTTTTGTCCCACAGCACCGGCACCGTAACGCGCCCGCTGTAGTGGGAATCGGCATGCAGATAAAGCTGATAAAGATATTCGTGCTGGTAGAGCGTATCGCCGGTGGCTGCCGGGAAGCTATCGTCGAAAGTCCAGCCGTTCTCGAACATCAAGGGATTAACCACAGAGACGGAGATAAACGGCTCCAGTCCTTTCAGGCTACGCAGAATTAAGGTGCGATGCGCCCATGGGCAGGCAAGAGAAACGTACAGATGATAGCGATCTTTCTCCGCAGCGAATCCGGCTTCGCCGCTTGGGCCCGGCGCGCCGTCGGCGGTTAACCAGTTGCGAAAGGCGGAAACAGAACGCTTAAATCGCCCTCCGGTGGATTTGGTGTCATACCAGGTATCGTGCCAGACGCCGTCAACTAATTGTCCCATTATTTCCTCCTTTATACCCGTCATACTTCACGTTGCTTGTGCGTTGGCTTTCCTCGCTCACCCTTTCAGGGCCAGCGCAAGCGCTGTTCAAAACGGTTAACCGTTTTGTCCTGCAACTCGAATTATTTAGGGCATAGATAATAAAAGCGAGGAGATGTCTCCTCGCTTTATATTTATTCAGTATAGTGCGCTTACCACTTTTTATTCAGTACGCGGTCGATACTAAAGGCGCCTGGACCGGTGATAGCCAGCAGCAGGAAGCCGCCCGCGATGGTCAGGTTTTTCATGAACATCAGCGAGTTCACGCCTTCAGCAAAGTTGCTGTGGAACAGGAACGCGGTCAGCACGGTGAAGCCGGCGGTGAACAGCGCGGTAGTGCGGGTCAGGAAACCGAACAGGATTGCCAGACCGCCGCCGAATTCAAGCAGGATCACCAGCGGCAGCATAAACCCAGGGACGCCCATGGCTTCCATATATTGTTGTGTACCCGCATACCCGGTAATTTTTCCCCAACCTGCGGTAATGAACAGAATGGGCATCAGAATGCGCGCTACCAGTACACCAACATCTTCTAATTTTTTCATTTCCTACTCCAGAAAACCCAAAGGGCGGCGATTTTGTTTTTCAAAGTAATCCAGCGTGTTACGCGGGGTTGCTGTCGATGGAGTGAATATTAGCGGGGCCGTGACGGAATTGTTAGCAAGGAAAACTGTAGATCTTCTTCAAAGATTCTGAGTGATTATTGATAAACCAAATGAATAGAAGAACCGCTATAGCGGCGCTGGAGATGAGAAAAGAAGAAATGAGAAGCGATGCGGCTGTCATGAAATTCAAGGGGGAAGCAGATCTGCTCATGATGCCGGGAGGCGGCTGGCGCCTGACCCGGCTTATATCATTCCGCTATGAACATTAGCCTCAGCGTGATGACGACTGGCGCAGCAGATTGCGGGCCATCCGCCAGGTGCTCCAGATACCGAGGCTGCGTTTTGCCCAGCGCATCAAAAAGCGCGGATGACGAACTGACCATATTGCCACGAGGCCGCTGCCGACCATTGCCCATGAACGCAGATTCAGCAGGGTATTCCAGCCCCGATCAATGGGCGCAGTTGCCTCAAGCCAATGGCGGTGGCTGGCGCTAAGGTCCAGCCGCTGCTGTTGGATCAGGCGCAGCAAAAGCGCTTTTTGTCGTTCGCGTTCCTGCTGTTCGCGGCTCATGGCTTATCGTCCTCCAGCAATGCGCGGTCGTTTGCCAGCTCCTGACGCGTGAAGCGCAGGAACGTTGAACGTCGGGCTTTGCGTAAGGTCCAGATACCGCCAATGAGCGCTGCCAGCAGCAGAACCGCCGTGGTGCCGATCATCACGTTTAATCGATATTGCGCATCGACCGCCCAGATGATCAGAACCAGCATGCTCATCAAACCAAACGCGGCGAACAGCAGCGTCAATCCGAGCATCAGGAATAGCTGGATGAGGTTGGCTTTCTCCTCTTCCAGCTCCACGACGACCAGGCGCAGGCGCGTTTCCACCATCTCAACCAGCAAAGTGACGATGCGCTGACCGATGCCGAAAACGCTTTGTCCGGGGCCTTGCGTGCTTTTAGAATTCGCCATAATTAACGACGCGTCAGCAGGACACCCAGCACCAGCCCGACGGCAGCACCAATCCCCACGCCGGTCCACGGGTTTTCACGGACGTATTCATCTGCACGCGCAGCGGTTTCTCGCGTCTGCTTCATGAGAGCGTCGCTGGTTTCACCCAGGCGTACACGGCTTTCCTTCAGCGCGCTTTCAGCTTTACTACGTAGCTTACCGATCTCTTCTTTCGACTTATCCGTGGAGGAGTTCAGCACTTCTTCCAGGGTATCAGCCAGCGTCTTCAGTTCCGCACGCAGGTCTTCTGCAACGTTATCTTTAGCCATGTTTATCTCCTGTTAAAGTGGTCCATATTGGTCTTGCTTAAGCGATTAGTACTCGCGAGATTGCAGCTCTTTCAGTTCTTGCTGCGCTTCTTCAAGTTTACGCTGGCGCTTGCTGATTTTATCAGCATCGCCTTTCTGTTCGGCTTCGCGCAGGTCGTTGCGGCGTTCGGCAATTTCTTCCTGCTGTTTGGCGATTTTTTTCTGGTGATCGGCTTTGAGCTGGCTGTCGCTGCAGTGAGCCTTCACTTCGCTCAGCGCCTTTTTCAGACCGTCAATACGATGCTGGTTATTATGCTTTTCTGCATAGCTGATCTCCCGCTGGATATCCTGCTCTTTTTCCTGGCAAGGGGAGATGGCAAAGGCGCTGGCGCTAAGTGATGACAGAACCAGGAGCAAAGCGATGCGGTGTTTCATGGATACTACCTTCCATTGTGCGGGGGAATAACCCCGATCCAGTTGATAAACGTGAGTCTGGTGACTTCCGCAAACTTAATGATAGTAAGTAAACCGGGAAATCACCAAACCGGGTGAAAATATTCGGAATTTTCGTTGATTACCCGAATCTGTGTGGCGTATCGCGCAGGCGGGAAATCCAGGCCGTCGGCGAATCATCGTCTTCCACTAAAGCGATAATATAACCATGCGGCAGAGCGCGACCCAAAACTTCTTTGGCGGCGGCTCCCTGAGCGCTGGAGTCAAACTTGATGAGCAGACCGTCATTCTGTGGCGTAATGCTCTTAAAACGGATGCCGTTGGCATCGAGATGGTGCCAGACGGAAAAACCGTCCGGCATGCTAATACCCTGGCTAACGGGACGAATAGCCAGGGTTGATTCCTGCTGCTGCACGGTGAGCCAGAGCCAGAACAGGCCGCACAGGAGTAACGAACCGCCCAGCATCCAGCTTATCTGACGTAGAGAGGCGCGCTTTATCGCCATTGTCAGCCCCGGCTCCTGTATTTTTTCTTCCACAGGACGATCAGCGAGCCAATCAGGCCGAATACCAGCAGCGCGACGGGCAGCAGCATCAGGCAGGACATCAGCTGATCTTCATATTTCAGGAATACCGGCGTTTTCCCCAACAGATATCCCAGCGAAGTCAGAATCAGCACCCACAGCAGCCCGCTCATCCAGTTAAAAAACTGGAAACGCGCGCTGCTCAGGCCCGACAGGCCGGCAATGGTCGGCAGCAGCGTGCGCACGAAAGCGATAAAACGGCCAATCAGCAGGGCGGAAAGCCCGTGCTTATGGAACAGATGATGCGCGCGCTGGTGGTAGTGCGAAGGGAGATGCGACAGCCAGTTTTGTACGATACGCGTATTGCCCAGCCAGCGGCCCTGAATATAACTTAGCCAGCAGCCCAGGCTTGCCGCCGCGGTAAGTAGCAGCAGCGTTTGTGGAAAACCCATCGCGCCTTTGGCAATCAGTACGCCCACCAGAACAAGCAGGCTATCGCCTGGTAAGAAGGCGGCGGGCAGCAGACCGTTCTCAAGGAATAAAATCATAAATAAGACAAAGTACAGCATGCCAATCATGGAGGGATTAGCGAGAGTTTCGTAATCCTGAGCCCACAAGGCATTCAATAATTGGGTTAATAGTTCCATTCACGATTCCTGGTACATCGGTTAACGGCACGTCTGAACGCGGCATATGCATGGCGACATAGCTTCTTATTGGATTATGGTCGCTACTGCGCTCTGAACGGTTCCCTGTTTAAAAGTGAAGTAAGCAAAAGCTTACTCTCAGAACGACAAAATGCATCTAATTGTAACAAACCCGCTGACTTTACGTCAGAGAAATTGCAGTTTGTTGCATTCTGATTTTGCTGATTGCGGCGGAGGGTGGCGAGTGTATTTACACAGGCTGACACTATATATGCTTTGCTTACCCTGAGGGCTTTTCGGGCAGCGCAGGAGTTGCTGCCCGGCAGGGAGATAAAGGGCTATTTTGCGCCGTTGGCGGCCGTATCGAGATGAACTACCGGATTATCGGCAAACAGGTAGCGATCGGCATTGAATTCAAAGTCATCGCTGGTTTCATTGAATAACATCAGCTTGGTATTTTCCAGATGCTGCCACATGGCCAGCTTAGCCGCATGAGGATCTTTGCGAATCAGCGCTTTCAGAATTTGATCGTGATCGTCGCACCAGTTATCGACGGTACGCGAGTCGATATGGTCATGCAGCTTTTTCCAGTACGGGTTATGTACGCGCTGGGTCCACATCTTTTCCACGATAGCGGCGAGGGCGGTGTTTTGCGTTGCCAGCGCCACCTGCACATGAAACTGAAGATCCCATTCGGAATCGCGAAAACACTTCTCTTTACGCGCTTTTTCCTGGATTTCCATCAACTTCATGATGTCCTGCTTGGTCACCTGAGTGGCGGCGAATTCGGCAATGTTGCTTTCGATCAGCTGGCGGGCCTGCAACAGCTCAAAAGGACCATAATTGGCGAATTCCAGCGATTCATCGGCAATTTGCTGATGTTTCGGATGATTGGAGATAACGTGGATACCGGAACCTTTGCGGACTTCAACGTAGCCTTCCACTTCCAGCATAATGATGGCTTCGCGAACGACGGTACGACTTACGCTTTTTTCGTCAGCGATAAACCGCTCTGCGGGTAGCTTATCGCCTACAAGGTAGACACCTTGTTCAATACGCGTCTTAAGCTCAGCGGCAAGCTGCTGATACAAACGACGCGATTCAGTGATTTCCATATTCGCTCCCGGGAGATGGCGACAATATTGGATTTGTTATACCACTTTTACGCGCTTCTCACCACAAGAAGAAATGAAAAAGCCGCCTTCATCAAGGCGGCTTCGGGAGGGGGGAGCCCGCGTTTAACTAGCTTTGCGTGGCAGGCTTACTGGTTTCCAGCGGAGTGCTGTCGTCATCCGCAGATTTATTTTTCAGTACGGTCCAGATGACCACCGCGCCCAGCACATCGAAGATGGCCAGTACGGCGAACAGCGGGCTAAAGCCGATAGTATCCGCCAGTGCGCCAACCACCAGGGCAAACATGGTGCTGGCCAGCCATGCGGCCATGCCGGTCATACCGTTCGCGGTTGCCACTTCGTTACGACCAAATACGTCGGAAGAGAGCGTGATCAGCGCACCGGACAGCGCCTGGTGAGCAAAACCGCCGACGCACAGCAGGGCGATAGCGACGAACGGGCTGGTGAACAGACCGATCATCCCTGGGCCAATCATCAGCAGCGCGCCCATCGTCACGACCATTTTACGGGAAACAATCAGGTTCACGCCAAACCAGCGCTGGAACAGCGGCGGCAGGTATCCACCGATAATACAGCCGAGGTCGGCAAACAGCATCGGCATCCAGGCGAACATGGCGATTTCTTTCAGGTTAAAGCCGTAGACTTTAAACATGAACAGAGGGATCCAGGCGTTAAAGGTCCCCCATGCCGGTTCGGCAAGGAAACGCGGCAGGGCGATACCCCAGAACTGACGGTTACGCAGAATCTGCCACGGAGACATTTTCTTGCCGTTGTTAGTCTGGTGATGAGACTCCTGGCCACCGATGATGTAGTCGCGTTCTTCGTCAGTTAATTTTTTCTGATCGCGCGGGTGTTTATAGAACACCAGCCACGCCATTGCCCAGGCAAAGCTCAGTACGCCGGAGATGATAAAGGCCATCTGCCAACTGTGCATAACGATAGCCCAAACCACCAGCGGCGGAGCAATCATAGCGCCGATAGAGGAGCCGACGTTGAAGTAGCCGACGGCGATAGAACGCTCTTTCGCCGGGAACCATTCGGAACTGGCTTTCAGACCCGCCGGGATCATTGCCGCTTCGGCGGCACCCACCGCGCCGCGCGCCAGCGCCAGACCGCCCCAGCTTCCCGCCAGCGCGGTAGAGCCGCAGAACACGGCCCAGGCGATAGCAAAGAAGGCATAGCCGATTTTGGTACCTAAAATATCCAGCACGTAGCCGGCGACAGGCTGCATGACGGTATAGGCAGCGGAATAGGCCGCGATGATATAGGAATACTGTTGGGTGGAGATGTGTAACTCTTCCATCAGAGTCGGCGCAGCTGCCGCCACAGTGTTACGCGTCAGGTACCCCAGCACGGTGCCTAAGGTCACCAGTGCGATCATGTACCAACGTAACCCTTTAATTTTACGCATGTAAACCTCATCGTTTGTTATATATCCGCAGCGGGTGCGGCTATCTTCTTGCCTGTAACGGCGGCGAAGAAGGTGAAACGGAGGGTTCAGGAGAGGAAACCTCGTATGGCCCGAACCTTGCCATTAACTGTTGTGTCTAATTCGGTGTCCATACCGGTAAATCCGACGTGATAGTTCGTCGGTAATGCATTCCGTCGGTTTATATGTTTCGACGGCAGCAAGATAACTTGTCATACAACTTCAAAAGTTGAGTGACGTCACAAAAGTGGGAAAGTTTGTGTGGGCATTCGTTCATGCGAGAAAGGCCAGAGCTGGCGCGCTCTGGCGGGCCGTTTACTCCTTTCATGGTACTTTTTTTGTCATCGTTTATTGATCTAACTCACGAAAAATACTTCGGTCTGTAGAAATTGGTGTGATAACTTTGTCAGCATTATAGTCAATCATCTGATGGGCTCCCCCGGGGGCGAAGAGGACACGAAAATGACACCGTTTATGACCGAAGATTTCCTGCTTGATACCGAGTTTGCCCGCCGTCTGTACCACGATTACGCGAAAGACCAGCCGATTTTCGACTACCATTGCCACCTGCCGCCGCAGCAGATTGCGGAAAATTACCGCTTTAAAAATCTGTATGACATCTGGCTAAAAGGCGATCACTATAAATGGCGTGCGATGCGTACCAACGGCGTAGCCGAGCGTCTGTGCACCGGTGATGCTTCCGATCGCGAGAAATTTGACGCCTGGGCGGCCACCGTACCGCATACCATCGGTAACCCGTTATACCACTGGACGCATCTTGAGCTGCGTCGTCCTTTTGGTATTACAGGTAAAGTCCTCTCTCCGGCTACGGCGGACGAAATCTGGAATCAGTGCAACGATCTGCTGGCGCAGGAGAGCTTCTCCGCTCGCGGCATCATGCAGCAGATGAATGTGAAAATGGTCGGCACCACCGACGATCCGGTCGATTCTCTCGAGCATCACGCTTCCGTCGCTAAAGACAGCTCCTTCACCGTGAAAGTGCTGCCAAGCTGGCGTCCGGACAAAGCCTTCAATATCGAACAGGCGACCTTCAACGACTACATGGCGAAGCTGGGCGAAGTGTCTGACACCGATATCCGCCGCTTTGCCGATCTCCAGTCCGCGCTGACTAAACGTCTGGATCACTTCGCCGCTCACGGTTGTAAAGTTTCTGACCATGCGCTGGACGTGGTGCTGTTTGCCGAAGCCAACGAAAGCGAACTGGATAGCATCCTGGCGCGTCGTCTGGCGGGCGAGGCCCTTAGCGAGCATGAGGTTGCGCAGTTCAAGACGGCGGTTCTGGTTTTCCTCGGCGCGGAATACGCCCGTCGCGGCTGGGTACAGCAGTATCACATCGGCGCGCTGCGCAACAACAACCTGCGCCAGTTCAAACTGTTAGGGCCGGATGTGGGTTTTGACTCCATCAACGACCGTCCGATGGCGGAAGAGCTGTCCAAACTGCTCAGCAAACAGAACGAAGAAAACCTGCTGCCGAAAACTATCCTCTACTGCCTGAACCCGCGCGACAACGAAGTGTTGGGCACTATGATCGGCAACTTCCAGGGGGAAGGTATGCCGGGCAAAATGCAGTTCGGTTCCGGCTGGTGGTTTAACGATCAGAAAGACGGTATGGAACGTCAGATGACCCAGCTGGCGCAGCTTGGCCTGCTGAGCCGCTTTGTCGGGATGCTGACCGATAGCCGCAGCTTCCTCTCCTACACCCGTCATGAATATTTCCGTCGCATCCTGTGCCAGATGATTGGTCGCTGGGTTGAAGCGGGAGAAGCCCCGGCGGACATTCAGCTGCTGGGCGAGATGGTGAAAAATATTTGCTTTAACAATGCGCGTGACTACTTCGCCATTGAACTGAACTAAGACCAGAGGTCGGTTGATATGCAATACATTAAAATCCATTCGCAAGATAACGTCGCGGTAGCGTTGGCGGATATGGCGGCAGGCACGGTAGTCACCATTGACGGCGATACGGTCACGTTGGCTCAGGATATTGCGCGCGGGCATAAGTTTACGCTGCGCGGCATTGCGAAGGGAGACAACGTCATTAAGTACGGTCTGCCGATAGGGCATGCGCTGGCGGATATCGCGCCGGGGGAACATATCCACTCCCATAATACGCGTACTAACTTAAGCGATCTCGACGCGTACAGCTATCAACCGGATCTTATCGAACCCGCCGCGCAGCCGGCGGATCGCGATATCCAGATTTATCGTCGCGCCAACGGCGAAGTCGGCGTGCGCAACGAGTTGTGGATCCTGCCGACCGTCGGCTGCGTCAACGCCATGGCGCGTCAAATGCAGAATCGATTCCTGAAAGAGACGAATGACGCGGAAGATATTGACGGCGTACATCTTTTCAGTCACACCTACGGCTGCTCACAGCTCGGTGACGATCACATCAACACCCGTACCATGCTGCAAAACATGGTGCGCCATCCGAACGCGGGGGCGGTGCTGGTGGTCGGCCTGGGCTGCGAAAACAATCAGGTTGATGCATTTCGCGAAACGCTGGGCGAGTTCGACCCTGACCGCGTCCACTTTATGATCTGCCAGCATCAGGATGATGAAGTGGAAGCCGGGCTGGAGCATCTGCGTCAGCTATATGACGTGATGCGCCACGATAAGCGCGAGCCGGGTAAGCTGAGCGAACTGAAGTTTGGTCTCGAGTGCGGCGGTTCAGACGGTCTGTCCGGCATCACCGCTAACCCGATGCTGGGCCGTTTCTCGGACTACCTGATTGCTAACGGCGGTACCACCGTGCTGACCGAAGTACCGGAAATGTTCGGCGCCGAACAGCTGCTGATGAGCCACTGTCGCGATGAAGAGACGTTTGGCAAGCTGGTGACGATGGTTAATGATTTCAAACAGTACTTTATCGCTCATGACCAGCCGATTTATGAGAACCCATCGCCGGGCAACAAAGCGGGCGGCATCACTACGCTTGAGGATAAGTCGCTGGGCTGTACGCAGAAAGCGGGCTCCAGCCAGGTGGTTGACGTTCTGCGCTACGGCGAGCGGCTGAAAGTGCACGGCCTTAACCTGCTGAGCGCGCCGGGCAACGATGCGGTAGCGACCAGCGCCCTGGCCGGCGCGGGCTGCCATATGGTGCTCTTCAGCACCGGACGCGGCACGCCATACGGCGGTTTCGTTCCGACGGTGAAAATTGCCACCAACAGCGAACTGGCGGCGAAGAAAAAACACTGGATCGACTTCGATGCCGGTCAGCTGATTCACGGTAAAGCGATGCCGCAGCTGCTGGAAGAGTTTGTCGATACCATTGTGGCCTTTGCCAACGGTAAGCAAACCTGCAACGAGCGTAATGATTTCCGCGAACTGGCGATATTCAAAAGCGGCGTCACCCTTTAAGTACTCGTATCTTTCACGCCACAGCTGCGGCGTGAAACCTTATTGAGTAATAAAGAGAGGCGTTTCAAAAGCGGCGTTTCTGAGTATGATGCGCCGTTTTGTCTTATACCCTAAATAATTCGAGTCGCAGGACAAAGCACTTGTGCTTTGAACAGCGCTGGCCCCGAAGGGGCGAGACCGCAGGCCGAGTAACGCGGCTAACGCACATGCAACTTGAAGTATGACGGGTATATAAGGATTTCCCATGACCGCATACTGGCTTGCCCAGAGCGTTGGCGTTATCGCCTTTCTGATCGGTATTACGACATTTTTCAATCGCGATGAGCGCCGCTTTAAGCTCCAGCTAGCCGTTTATAGCGCCACCATTGGCGTGCATTTCTTTTTGATGGGCGCCTGGCCGGCGGGTATGAGCGCCGAGCTGAATACCGTTCGTACCCTCGTCTCCATGCGCACCCGCAGGCTGTGGGTGATGACCCTGTTTATTGTGCTCACGCTGGTACTGGGGCTGGCGAAGCTGCAGCACGCTATGGAGCTGCTGCCGATTATTGGCACCCTGGCCAGTACCTGGGCGCTCTTTCGCTGCTCCGGGCTCACCGTCCGCTGCGTGATGTGGTGTGCAACCGCCTGCTGGGTGATCCACAACTTCTGGCTGGGTTCGATCGGCGGCACTCTGATTGAAGGCAGCTTCCTGCTGATGAACGGCCTGAATATCATTCGTTTCCGGCGGATGCAGAAGCGCGGTATCGATCCGTTTAAAGTGGAAAAGGCGGTACAGAAGGAAACCCCCTCCGCGCGTTAGCGGAGGGGGGGGGAGATTAACTGCGCAGGGCGTTCTTCGCCAGCTGTTCGTCTTCAGCGATACAGGCGGCAGCGGTGAACAGCGCATCGGTTGAGGAGTTCAGCGCGGTTTCGCAGGAGTCCTGCAGGACGCCGATAATAAAGCCGACGGCGACCACCTGCATGGCGATATCGTTCGGGATACCAAACATATTACAGGCCAGCGGGATCAGCAGCAGCGACCCGCCCGCCACGCCGGAAGCGCCGCAGGCGCACAGCGAAGCAACGACGCTGAGCAGCAGCGCGGTCGGCAGATCGACCGGAACGTTCAGCGTGTGCACTGCCGCCAGGGTCAGTACCGTAATGGTAATCGCCGCGCCGGCCATGTTGATGGTCGCGCCCAGCGGAATAGAGACCGAATAGGTATCGCGATCCAGATTAAGCTTTTCGCACAGCGCCATATTCACCGGAATGTTGGCGGCGGAGCTGCGGGTAAAGAAGGCGTATACGCCGCTTTCGCGCAGGCAGGTCATCACCAGCGGATAGGGATTGCGGCGGATTTTCCAGAACACCAGCAGCGGGTTAATCACCAGCGCCACCAGCAGCATACAGCCAACCAGCACCAGCAGCAGCTGGGCGTAGCCCCACAGGGTTTCAAACCCGGTCGTCGCCAGCGTTGACGCGACCAGCCCAAAGATACCCAGCGGCGCAAAGCGAATCACCACCTTAACGATAAAGGTCACCGCGTGGGACATATCGTTGATCAGATTTTTGGTGGTTTCATTGCCGTGGCGCAGCGCGAACCCTAAACCGACGGCCCAGACCAGAATCCCGATGTAGTTAGCGTTCAACAGGGCGTCAATCGGGTTAGAAACCATGCTCATCAGCAGCCCGCGCAGGACTTCAACGATGCCCGACGGCGGAGTAATGCTCTCTGCCGCTGCGTTCAGGTGCAGCGTTGACGGAAAGAGGAAGCTAAACAGCACCGCGGTTAACGCGGCGGCAAAAGTCCCCAGCAGATAGAGGAACAGAATCGGGCGGATGCTGGTTTTTTGCCCCTGCTGATGATTGGCGATGGAGGCCATAACCAGCATCAATACCAGCACCGGCGCTACCGCTTTCAGCGCGCCGACGAAAAGCGTACCCAGTAGCCCAACCGCGACGGCGGCCGATTTTGAGACCGTCGCCAGCAGTACGCCGAGTACCAGACCGATTAAAATTTGTTTGACCAGACTGCCCTGAGCCAGCCGCCGTAGCAGGGTCGATCGGGGTGATGGGGTTGCCATAATTCATTCCTTCCAGTGATGTCGCTGTCCGTCCCGGCTACGTATTATTTGTAACGTTTATGTCCGGATGTAAATAGATGTTTGCCTGGTTGAGTATACGGAAAGAACGCTATTGGGGAAGGGTAAAATGCTGTTTATCGCGCTGAGATCTTATTTTTTAACTATGCATTAACTATTTTGTGACATGAGTAAGAATAATGCGCGGCGAACGTTGCCGACCGGGTGAAACGGGTCTTCACCCGGTCGTTTACCTTTTATTGCAGCTGTTTTTTCTTATCGTTCTGCTTGTTGACCCAGGCGTTGATAAGCAGGGTCAGCACCAGAATACCGCCGACCACGCCCAGAGAAATGCTGATAGGAATATGGAAGAAATCGACAATCAGCATCTTGATGCCGATAAACACCAGAATCACCGACAGGCCATATTTCAGCATCGAGAAGCGCTCCGCGACGCCCGCCAGCAGGAAATACATCGCGCGCAGGCCAAGTATCGCGAACAGGTTGGAGGTCAGCACGATAAACGGATCGGTGGTCACGGCGAAGATGGCCGGAATACTGTCAACGGCAAAGATAACGTCGCTCAGCTCGACCAGGATCAGCACCAGCAACAGCGGCGTGGCGTAGATAACGCCGTTTTTGCGGGTAAAGAAGCGCTCACCCTCGATTTTATCCGTCATGCGCAGATGATTGCGGATCCAGCGCACCAGCGGTTTATCGCCGATCCCGGAATCATCCTCTTTCGCCAGCGCCATCTTCACGCCGGTAAACAGCAGGAAGGCGCCGAAGACGTAGAGCAGCCACTCAAACTGAGAGATCAGCCAGCTACCGGCGAAGATCATGATCGTACGCAGCACGATCGCGCCCAGTACGCCGTAAACCAGCACTCTGCGCTGTAGCGCAGGCGGAACGGCAAAGTAGCTGAACAGCATCAGCCAGACGAAGACGTTATCCACGGCCAGCGCTTTTTCAATCAGATAGCCGGTGAGGAACGCCAGCGCTTGCGGGTCGGCCACGGCGCGACCTTCGGTCTGCACCAGATACCACCAGAAAGCGGCGTTAAACAGCAGCGAGAGGGTAACCCAGAGAATTGACCAGCCAGCGGCCTGCTTCATGGTCATGCTATGTGCACCACGCCGTCCCTGCAGCAGCAGATCGATAGCCAGCATAATGACCACGACCACTGCGAATCCGCCCCATAACAACGGTGTGCCGACAGTATTCATTACTATTTTCCTTACATAAAAACAAAACGGCTGACGTCGGAAGACGGCAGCCGCTGCGCTTTTATGCATAGACCTCGCCTTCCGGCAAGGTCTCACTTACAACAAGAATCTGTTGCCCGGCGACCGGATGCGGTTTTTCACGCATCGTAATGACGATCGGCCGGCAAGGAAGTTACTCCCCTTTGCGCGTAACAAAGTATTACAGGTTATAAATGGCGTCAATGGAGGCCGACGGACCATTTACACAGCTTTACGCCACCGGTTGACTATCCGCCGGGAACACGACCCCGGTCTGGCGACGAATTTCGCTCAGCAGCTTCGCCGTGATGTGGCTCACTTCCAGACCCGGATGAACCACCTCGTTGGCTTCGACCAGACGCGCGAACTCCTCCGCTTCATACAGCATCGTATTGATATGCTGCGGCTGGGTGAGATCCTGAGACTTGCCGCCGCGCGGCACGAAACACACTTTCTGGCATTCGGAGATTTTTTCGATCACCAGCGCGCCGGCTTCGCCCTGAATTTCGCTGGGGATCGCCGAGTCGCTGACCTTTGAGTGGTGCAAAGTGACATCAAAATCCCCGTAGCTGAGAACGACCGTGCCCTGGCCATCGACGCCGCTCTCCAGCAGGCTGGCGGTTGCGTGCACCGCGCGAGGCTCGCCCCACAGCGCGACCGCCGAGGCCAGGCAGTAAAAGCCAATGTCCATAATCGAGCCGTTAGAGAAGGCCGGATTGAAGGTGTTGGGATTTTCACCGTCGAGATAGCGCTGATAGCGGGAAGAGTACTGGCAGTAGTTAATAAAGGCTTTGCTCAGCTTGCCGATCTTGTCGAATGATTGTTTAAGCAGCAGGAAGTTTGGCAGGCTGGCGGTTTTGAACGCTTCGAAGAGCACCACGTTATTTTCCCGCGCCGTCTTAATGGCGGCTTCCACTTCCTGCAGATTCGAGGCCAGCGGTTTTTCGCAAATGACGTGCTTTTTATGGCGCAGAAACAGGCGGGTTTGCGGAAAGTGCAGCGAGTTTGGGCTGGCGATATAGACCGCGTCAACGTCAGGACTTTGCGCTAAATCTTCCAGCGAAGTGAAGAGATGTTCGACGGGATAATCGCTGGCGAAAGCCTGGGCTTGCTCAAGGCTGCGGGAGTAGATGGCGGTGAGTTTATATTTGCCGGTTTCATGGGCGGCATCGACAAACTGCTTGGTTATCCAGTTTGTGCCAACAACTGCGAAACGTATCATAAACGTTGACGAACTCCGTAAAAGGGACCTTTCGTCACTGTAGCACGGCATCATGACAAAACCAGTGCGCTATGGCGCAGAACGCTCTAACGAAAGCTGGGTCAGCCACAGGCGGGTATCAAACTCCAGCTGATGGTACTGCGGCTCCATATGGCAGCACAGCTGATAGAACGCTTTGTTGTGCTCTTTTTCCTTCAGGTGCGCCAGCTCGTGCACCACGATCATCCGCAGAAAATCCTCCGGCGCATCGCGAAAGACGGTGGCGACGCGAATTTCGGCTTTGGCCTTCAGCTTGCCGCCCTGAACGCGGGAGATGGCGGTATGCAGGCCGAGCGCGTTGTTAAGCACGTGGATCTTGTTGTCGTACATTACTTTGTTAATAGGCGCCGCGCCGCGCAGATAGCGGGACTTCAGATCCTGGGTGTACTGATACAGCGCTTTATCGTTGTTGATATCGTGGCCCTGCGGATAGCGCTTTTTCAGCACCTCGCCGAGACGGTTCTGTTCGATTAACGCGGTGACCTGCGCCAGCAGGGATTCAGGGTAGCCCTGGAGATAGGTTAAAGTGCTCATGTGGCCTGTTTGCGTAATTCAGCGACAACAGCCGCGGATTCTAGCACCCCGCGCGGGCAGGATGCCAGAAAGGCAGCGTTACTCGATTATCGCGTCTTCGACCGCCCGGTAGCTAAAGAAGTCAAACAGCGCCTCTTTACGATGCAGCATGCTATCCACGCAGGCCATGCCGACAAACGCGCCGGTAAACTCGCCATAGCGGCTGTATTCATCGGAAAAACGCGAGGTGTCGTAGACCGCGCCGATGTTGAGGTATTTTTCGCCATCCACGGACCACGAGCACTGTATCTCCCGGCCATTAATCGCCATCGCCAGATAGATTTCCCCCTCCGTAAGGTAGATTTTCTGCGGGTCGTCGTGACGCTCACCGTTGTCCATATAAATGATGGCCAGCTGCGCTGCGCCGGAGGCTTCATCCCAGGTTTTATGCAAAAACAGATAGTTCATATTGTCGTAGTAAAGCGCCAGGCCCGCGCTATGCTGATAAATCTCCGGGCTGAAATCCATTTTTGTGGTGATGGTGGCGTATACCGAGGTGAGCTTTTTCGCCAGCAGGCTGACTTTATTCAGCGAGCTCAGCGACTCCTGACCGCGTAAGGCAAGGTAACCCGCTTTACGCTCAAGGCTGGTAAAGCGCTGAAAGCGGATCCGCGGCGCATAGAAGGCGTTATCCAGCGTCTGCCCATCAAAATCATCCCTGTCTGGTTTAGCCGGAAACGGCTGAGAAGGCAGATTAGACTCTTCCACCTGGTGCTGAGCGAGGTTCCCCCCGGCCGCCATGCGCAGCCAGCCATCGTCGCTCCATACCATCTTTTGTATCGCCGTCTCGCGGCCTAGCGGGCAGCGCAACTCCTGGCGGAAGGGTCTGCTGCAAAGGTGGGTTAACCAGACTTCCCCCGTCGGGGACTCGACGTAGCTGCCGTGCCCGGCCTTTTGCAGATAGGTTTGCGGATTGAAGTAGTGTGGTTTGAGATGACCTGCATCGTGGCGCTCGTTAAAATTCTCCGGCCAGGCGGTGACGATAGGATTTTGCGGATCGCCTTCATAGGGGCCAGCGACCTGCGTTGCGCGCGCCATAGTGACCGCATGGCCGTAACCGGTGCCGCCTTCAGCGACCATCAGATAGTAATAGTCGCCGCGGCGCGTCAAATGCGGTGCTTCTATACAACCGCGATCGGTCCCGCCGCGCCAGATCCGCTGCGGATAGCCGACAACGCTTTGCCTTTGCGGTGAATACTCCACCAGGCAAATGGCGCCCGGTTTTTCGTAACCTTCGCGGGTTTCCCACTCCAGTGAAACGATCCATTTTTTACCGTCGCTGTCGTGCAGGATAGAAGCATCGAAGCCGGCCGAGTGAAGATAAACCGGCTCACTCCACGGGCCGCTGATTTCACTGGCGGTAATAAGATAGTTATCTACATCAAAATAACGCGAATTCATGGAATTCATTACGCCATAAATAACGTAGAACAGCTTTTCCTCTTCACACCAGGTAAGGCTTGGCGCCCAAATACCTTTGGCGGAGGGCAGCTTTTTTAAATCCGGATTCGTATCATCGGTGAGAACGTGGGTGAGTAATTGCCAATGTTTGAGATCTCTCGAATGGTAAATCGGCAAGCCGGGAAACCATTCAAAGGAAGAGACAGCTACATAATAATCATCGCCGCGCCGACAGATACAGGGGTCCGGATTAAAACCTTTAAAAACAGGATTCTGAATCATCGTATTTACCCTTAATGCGCAAAATATAGCGATGATTGTAAACAGGCGATAGCAAAGGGGATATATAGACTCTGGCTATTTATATAATAAACGTCTACTTATCCGGTGACGGCGCTCACAAAACCGCGTTATTTCTCCGCCCGGCTGCCTACGGCATCGGTGCTTCTGACTTTATGACGGAAGGCCAGCGGGGTGTCGTTCATCATCTCCTTAAACTTGAGGCAGAAGTAGGCGCTGTCGGTGAAGCCGGCGCTTTGCGAGATATCGCTGATCTTCAGGTCGGTATTGGTCAGCAGGTTGATAGCGATATTGAGTTTGCGCAGCAGCATAAATTTTTTGAAGCTGATACCGAAGGCGGATTTAAAGGTGCGGGAAAACCAGGATTTCGACCACCGGCAGCGGCGGGCGGCTTCTTCGGTCGTCATCTCAAAATTTTCATTTTCATCAATGGATTGCAGAAGTTCAATCAGCTCGCTGAGGTAGCGGTGGTTGGTCCGTTCGGTAATGGGGACGGAATCTTTCAGGCTGTTAAAGGCATGCAGCAGCACGCTCTGCATCAGGGAACGGAACAGCGAATCGGCAAAGTCGCTGAACTCGCCGCACCAGCTCAGGAGCAGCTCCAGACGCTCGGCTTCCTCGCCGGAAAGGTAAGCGACTGCGCCGCAGTGCGCGGCGGGTAGCGACAGGTCATATCCCTCAAGCCACTCTTTTTCGAATTGCATAAGATAACGCTTGTGGCTGGCAGCGGCCGGCAGCGTCATTTCATGGATCAATAAGGCAGGGACGAAAACCAAGGTATTGTTTTTTATCGTAAATTTTTCATCACCAATCGAATAGCTGCCTGCCGACTCTCTGAACCACATCAGTTCGTCCATCATATGAAAATGGGGGACTACGTTTATGCCATTGAAATCATTTATGTTATCTACCCGTAAGGTAAATAGCTCGCCGGCGCCCACCGGGATCTTTTCGAAAACGGGAGATTCGTCACTCATCGGGTACACTCTTCTTATATTTAACAGGATGATTTATACATAATCGGTAGGCCCTTCGCAATAACGTACAGAGGACAAATATTAATGATGTTTCTGGCGGAGGCGCGATGAACACTGTCCGTATCAGTATTAAAGAAAAATTTAGCTATGGGTTAGGGGATACCGGCTGTAATTTAGTCTGGCAAACAGTGATGCTGTTTATGGCCTGGTTTTATACCGACGTATTTGGTTTAAGTCCGGCGCATATGGGAACCATGTTTCTCGCGGTAAGGGTATTAGACGCGGTGACCGATGTATTAATGGGGGCGGTGGCGGATCGTACCCGAACTAAATATGGGCAATTCCGTCCTTATATTTTATGGTTCGCCATTCCTTTTGGCGTTCTTTGCTGCTTAACTTTTTATACGCCAGATTTCGGCTATACCGGCAAGCTCATTTATGCCTATGTTTCTTATACCTTATTATCGCTGGTCTATACAGCGATTAACGTTCCGTATTGCGCGATGATCAATAATATTTCTAACGACTCCCGCGAGCGCGTATCGCTCCAGTCCTGGCGCTTTGCGCTCAGTACGCTTGGCGGCCTGATTGTTTCGCTGACCGCGCTACCGCTGGTGGCGTGGTTGGGCCAGGGGAACGTACAAAACGGTTATTTTTACACCATGATCGTAATGGGGGGCCTGAGCATCATCCT
Organism: Klebsiella sp. HN106; assembly: GCF_051209435.1. Classification (NCBI taxonomy): domain Bacteria; kingdom Pseudomonadati; phylum Pseudomonadota; class Gammaproteobacteria; order Enterobacterales; family Enterobacteriaceae; genus Klebsiella; species Klebsiella sp. HN106. The sequence goes on from NZ_JBLURD010000006.1 coordinate 127,241, forward strand.
GTTCTTTATCTGTTTTGGCCTGACGAAAGAGCGTTACACCACGGATATCGCGGTCAACAACCAAAGCAGCATTCTTGACGATCTAAAAACTCTGCTCGCCAACAAGGACTGGCGCATTTTGTTCGCGCTCAACGTCGTTAACCTGATTGCGGTGCTGTTTAAAGGCGGGACCACGCTCTATTACGTCAACAACATTATGGGGCGGGCGGATCTGGGTAGCCTGCTGCTGACCACTACCCTGGCCTCGGGCGTGCTGGGGGCGATGCTCTCACCGTTTATCTTTAAAAATATTGATAAAGTGAAAGGGTTTAAAATCTCGATGGCCATCGAGGCGGTGCTGCTGACGGGCATGTACTTTGTCCCGGCGGGGAACGTGGCCGCTATCTTTGCGCTGGTGATTATCATCAATATTATCCAGCTGGCCGCCACGCCGCTGCAGTGGAGCATGCTGTCCGATATCATCGATGCGGAAGAAAAACGCAGCGGTAAAAAGCTCAGCGGGATCGTTTTTTCAACGAACCTGTTTGCCATCAAGCTGGGGATCGCCATCGGCGGCGCGCTGGTGGGCTATATGCTGGCCTGGGGCGACTACGTCGGCGGCGCAGCCCAGCAAACCGAGTCCGCACTGCAGATGATTAAGCTGTTGTTTACCGTCTTCCCCGGCGTGCTGGTGGCGCTGCTGATTGTTATCATGAGCAAATATAGTCTGGACGATAAGCGCCTGTCGCGCATGGCGCAGGACGACCTCCCGGCGTAACGGGCTATCGCCCGGAAGAAGGAGATAATCGGCGCATCTCTATTCTACTGGGCGGAGTTTGCGTATAAACTCGCGGGTTTTAGAGTTCCGGAGGCACAAAGGCGATGAGCCAGGTAGAGTTAAACGGTGAGTTATTCACATTAGAGCGGTTCCCGCCGAATGCTGAAGAGGAAGCGCTTCAGGCGTGGGAAGCGGCGGATGAATATCTGCTGCAACAGGTGAATGATGTCGACGGCCTGACGCTCATTTTCAATGACAGCTTCGGCGCGCTGGGCTGCGCGCTGGCGGAACGCAATCCGGTCAGCATCAACGATTCCTACGTCTCTGAGCTGGCGACCCGCTACAACCTGCGGATGAACGGCATTGATGAAGAGAGCGTACGTTTTCAGGATCCCCTGAGCGAACTGCCCGCAGCTCCGGCACTGGTGCTCATTAAAGTACCAAAACAGCTGGCGCTGCTGGAGCAGCAGCTGCGCGCTCTGCGCGCGGTTGTCACGCCAGAAACCCGCATCATCGCCGCTGCGAAAGCTCGCGACGTCCACAATTCCACCCTGGCGCTGTTTGAGAAAATCCTTGGCACCACCACCACATCGCTGGCCTGGAAAAAGGCGCGGCTGATTTTCTGTACCTTTACCGCGCCTGAGGTAGCCGATGCGCCGCAAACTTACAGCTGGCAGCTGGACGGTACACCGTGGACGATTCACAACCACGCCAACGTGTTTGCCCGCAGCGGCCTGGATATTGGCGCGCGCTTCTTCCTGGAACACTTGCCAGTAAATATTGAAGGCGAGATCGCCGATCTCGGCTGCGGCAATGGCGTGATTGGCCTGAAAGCGCTGGCTTTAAACCCCGACGCCCGGGTGATGTTTACCGATGAGTCCTATATGGCGGTCGCTTCCAGCCGACTGAATGTCGAAACCAATCTGCCGGATGACCTCGAGCGCTGCGAGTTTATGGTGAATAACGCGCTGTCCGATATTGAACCGGACCGCTTCGCCGCCATCCTCTGCAACCCGCCGTTCCATCAGCAGCATGCGATCACCGATCATATTGCCTGGCAGATGTTTAACGATGCCCGTCGTAGCCTGAAGTACGGCGGCGAGCTGTATGTCGTCGGTAACCGCCACCTCGATTATTTCCGCAAGCTGAAGCGCGCGTTCGGTAACTGCACGACGATCGCCACTAATAATAAATTTGTGGTTTTAAAAGCGGTGAAATTGCGTAAGGCGCGTTAAAAGATAATAATCTCGTTCCTGGATAAGCAGGCCGCTATGGCCTGCTTATTTATATTAATCGGACAGGGATTATTAATATGAATCATCAGGAAGATGAATACAGTAATGGAGCCGCCACTCCGCGCAAAATTGTCTTAGGCAGGCATCCTGCCGTATTTGTTTGCGTTATACAATGCATAGTTTATATATACATCACTGGCTCTGGCTGGCTCGGGTTTAGTGATAATACCGGTGGAGGGTATTATCTGCTATTCGCTGTCCTGTGGGCAGCAATGGCCTTCGGAATCTATAAATATAGCCGCGCCTGCGCTGTCATGGCGCTGGTTCTTTATTTTATCGATCAACTGGCGGTGGAGTTATTTCCGCCCGGACGCAGCTTTAATGTGGCCTGGCTGGCTGGGACCACGATCTGGTTACTCTGTTTTTGCCACGGAATTATTGCCTGCTGGATGCGGCGTAAACATAAAGTCATCGGGATTGATGACAGTACATATATTAATAAGCGAACGCGAACGCTGTATCTCGTTGTGCTCGTGCTTTTCCATTCATCCTGTCTGGGCCTGAAACAGGCGCAGAAGCACACCCGCAATATCCTCTGGCAGGCGTTTTATCAATCGGTCATGGAAGATAAGAGTAAGATCCCGCTGCCGATAAAAATCGATAATAATACTTCCCTTACCGACATCTATTTTGATCAGCACACCTTGATTGTTGAACACCATGTTCGCCAGACAAAGCTGGCCGAATTACCGATGGCGCTCTACTACGCGCACGCTAAAAAACTTTACTCGCGTTATTGCGCCAACGATGTGGCGAGCTCGCTTGATTTAAAAATGATAGTCCGCTTTGCGCAGGGGTATGAGACGCGTGACCTGTCGTTTACGCCAAAAGACTGTCAATTTTAAGATGGGGAAAATTGCTGATTGAAGCTATCGCAGCCAGCAATATCAAGATTGCCGTTTGTATCAGGCTGGGGCGATAGTGATGTACCGCCTCACGCAGGGAAATGACAATCGCGAGTTTAGCTATGGCGCTCGCGATTGTCTGAGCATGAACTTTTAAATCGACAGCGCCAGCCGGGTGCCCTGAGCGATAGCCCGCCGGGCGTCCAGCTCCATCGCCACGTCGCAGCCGCCGATCAAATGTACCGTTTTACCCGCCGCCCGCAGCGGATCGGCCAGCTCGCGGCGGGGATCCTGACCGGCGCAGATAATCACATGATCAACGTTAAGCACCTGAGATTCGCCGCCGATCGTCACATGTAAGCCGGCATCATCGATCCGTTGATAGCTGACGCCGGGGATCATTTTGACGCCGCGGGCCAGCAGGGTAGCGCGATGGATCCAGCCGGTAGTTTTCCCCAGCCCGTCGCCGGGCTTGCTGGTTTTGCGCTGCAGCATCACGATCTGGCGCGGGCTTTTAGCCAGCTGCATCCCCTCCGGGCGCAGTCCGCCGGCGTTCTGCAGGCTGGTATCAATCCCCCATTCTGCACAGAACTCGCCGATATTCTGGCTGGTGGCAATGCCGGACTGGCTGAGGTACATGGCCGTATCAAAGCCGATCCCGCCGCAGCCGATAATCGCCACCTTCTCGCCTACCGGCGCTTTATCGCGCAGGACATCGAGGTAGCTCAGCACTTTGGGATGCTCGATCCCGGCGATATCCGGCATCCGCGGGGCGATCCCGGTGGCGAGGACGATTTCATCAAATGCCCGCAGATCCCCGGCCGTGACGTGGGTATTCAATCGCAGATCGACAGCGTGAAGATCGAGCATCTGGCGATAGTAGCGCAGGGTTTCGTAGAACTCCTCTTTGCCGGGGATCTGCTTGGCGATATTAAACTGGCCGCCAATCTCGCAATGACCATCAAAAAGGGTAACCTGATGTCCGCGCGAGGCGGCGTTAACCGCAAAGGCCAGCCCGGCAGGACCAGCGCCGACCACCGCCAGCCGCTTCGGCGTGGTCGCGGGCGCTATCGGCATCAGGGTTTCATGGCAGGCGCGCGGGTTGACCAGGCACGAGGTGACCTTGCCGGCGAAGATCCGATCGAGGCAGGCCTGGTTGCAGCCGATGCAGGTATTGATCTCTTCCGCCCGTCCGCTTTGTGCTTTGGAGAGAAATTCGCTGTCGGCGAGGAAAGGGCGGGCCATTGATACCATATCGGCGTCTCCGCGAGCCAGGATCGCTTCCGCCACATCGGGATCGTTAATCCGGTTGGTGGTGACCAGCGGGATCGACACCGCGCCTTTCAGCTTACGGGTGACCCAGCTAAAGGCGCCGCGCGGTACCGGTGTGGCGATGGTGGGAATACGCGCCTCGTGCCAGCCGATACCGGTATTGATAATCGTTGCCCCTGCGGCCTCAATGGCTTTTGCCAGCTCGGTGACTTCCGCCAGGGTGCTGCCGCCGCTGACAAGGTCAAGCATTGACAGACGATAGATAATAATAAAGTCGTTGCCTGCGCGCTCCCGTACGGCTCTGACCACCTCTATGGCAAAACGCATGCGTCGGGCGTAGTCGCCGCCCCACTGGTCGTCGCGCAGGTTGGTTCGTGCGGCAAGAAATTCGTTAATCAGATAGCCTTCCGAGCCCATCACTTCGACGCCGTCGTACCCGGCTTCTCGCGCCAGCTGGGCGCAGCGAGCAAAATCATCGATCAGCTGTAAGATCTCTTCATGGCTCAGTTCGTGAGGCGTAAAGGGGTTGATCGGCGCCTGCAGAGCGGAAGGGGCCACCAGCTTCGGTTGGTAGCTGTAGCGCCCGGTATGCAGGATCTGCAGGGCGATTTTGCCGCCCTCCTCGTGTACCGCGTCGGTAATATAGCGATGATGGGAGAGGTGGCTGGCGTCGTTAAGCACCGCCCCGCCCGCCATGGTGACGCCGGAAGGGGCGGGGGCAATTCCGCCGGTGACGATCAGCGCTACCCCGTGGCGGGCGCGCTCGGCGTAAAAAGCCGCCAGCCGCTGCGCGCCATCCGGGAGCTCCTCCAGGCCAGTATGCATTGAGCCCATCAACACGCGGTTTTTGAGCGTAGTGAACCCCAGCTCAAGCGGGGCGAAAAGCGACGGGTAGCGGCTCATAATCTCTTCCAGTGTAAAATTATTGTTATGTGGTCGGATGAGTTACTAATTTAGCCGCCGCGGGCAAAAAGGGAAAAGGGGAGTGCGGCGATTGTGATGGGATTCAAAGAACGGCGGAAGGTTCTCCCTTCTCCCACCGGGAAAGGGAGAAGGGCGGAATAGCGCAGGGGGCCAGTGAAGCCCGGACTGTTCTCTCTCCTGTCGGGGAGAGGCTTAGGGTGAGGGGGCAACTCGCTCGCGGCGCGCCAGACCCGGCGCCTGCCACATGGAGGTCGTCAATCCGCTGTCCACCAGACCGAGCTGCTCGGCGTACACCGACTGCCATTTGGTCATCATCTCCTGATACAGCTCCCGATGCGCGGGATTAGGCGTAAATTCCCGGTACCAGCTCACCTGTCTCTCACCCGTTGTCGCCATATCGGCGTATAGCCCGGCGCCGGTGCCGGCGGCGATCGCGCAGCCCAGCGCCGTCGCTTCGCGGACTTCCGGCACCCGCACCGGCAGACCGGTGACATCGCTGAGGATCTGGCTCCACAGCGCCCCTTTTGCACCGCCGCCGGCAAAGACCAGGCTATCAAACTGCACGCCGGAAAACTGCGAAATCTGCGCCAGGTTGCAGGCGGAGACAATCGCCGCGTTCTCTTCCAGCGCACGGAAAAGCGTGGCCTTATTGCATTTTTCCGGGTCGATGGAGAGGTTAATAAACGATGGCGCAGCGTGGTACCACTGCTTAAAGTGCATGGCGTCAGAGAAAATCGGCATCACCCCGTGGGAACCCGCCGGTACGCGGCTGGCCATCTCTTCGAGCAGGCTGTAGGCGTCAACGCCGAGGCGCTCGGCAATGAGCTTCTCTTCTGCGCAAAAAGCATCACGGAACCAGCGCATGGTCAGGCCGGTAAAAAAGCTGATGGACTCCGCCTGCGCCATGCCGGGTATGACGTGCGGGTTAACGCGAATATTCATCTCCGGGTCAGTACGGACTTCCGGCAGGTTAACCACCTGCTGCCAGAAAGTGCCGCCGAGCACCGCCGTCTGCCCGGCGCGCACCACGCCGAGACCCAGGCAGCCGAGCTGGACGTCGCCGCCGCCCATCACCACCGGCGTGCCTGCGCGCAGCCCGCTTTGCGCCGCCGCTGCGTCGGTCACCGCCCCCAGTACGCTGCCGGTCTCCTTGACCGGCGAGAGAATATCGGCCCGCAGTCCGGCCATATCCAGCAGCGCCGGGCGCCAGTCGCGGCTGAACAGGTCGAGCATGCCGGTGGTTCCGGCGTTAGAAGGGTCGACCGCCAGCTCGCCGGAGAGCTTCGCCGCCAGCCAGTCGCTGATCATGGTGATGGTCGCCGCTTTGCGGTAGATATCCGGGCGATGGTGGGCCAGCCAAAGCAGGCGCGGCATGGCGCTCAGCGCCAGGGTCTGCCCCGACACGCTGTACACTTCGGATTCAAAACGGTCGTCGTGGATCTCTTTGAGCTCCGCCACCTCGCGGCTGGCGCGAGCGTCAACGTTGGCGCAGGCCCAGATGGCCTCGCCGTTGCGGTCGTAAAGCACGATGCCTTCACGCATCGAGCAGCAGGCCACGGACTGAATATCCGCCGCAGAGAGATGGGCGGCGGCCAGCGCCTGGCGGATACACTGACAGGCCAGCTGCCAGTTGACGCTGAGATCGAACTCCATCGAGCCGGGGACATTGTCCACGCTCAGGTGCTTCCATTCGGCCTGACCGACCGCAATCTGACGGCCCTGGAGATCGAATACGACCGCCCGAACGCTGCCGGTCCCGGCATCTAACGCTAACAGGTAACTCATGACATGCGCCTCGCTCATGTTGCGCGGCGCAGGGCCATTTATGAGGCCAGCGTCAGCACCGCGCGTGCTGTTGTCTCTTCCGTTACCAGGCCATTAATCCGCTTGCCGATAAGGGCCGCGTAAATCGCCTGCGCTTTTTCTGTGCCCCCGGCGACGCCCACGATGGTCGGCAGCTGGGCCAGTTCATCAAGGGTGACGCCGAGCAGTTCCCGATGGATCTCCAGCCCTTCAACCGGTTTACCGTCGGCCTGCAGGAAATAACCTAAAATGTCGCCGACCGCGCCTTTGCGGGCGTACATCAGCTGCTCGCCTTCGCTGATGTAGCCGGAGCGCAGGATGGTGGCGTCCCGGCGCTGGTCAATGGCGCCGATACCTACCACTGCCGCATCCGCCGCCGTGGCGGCCAGGATCACATCGCGTACGCTCGATTCCCGGCGCAGGATCTCCGCTACATCCGCCGATGACACCCTCAGCGGCGCGGGGATCATGCTGACGCTACAGGCGGCATCCAGCTGGCCAATGCCGGTCATATACGGACCTACGCCGCCGGAAAGCGTCACCAGCCGAACCTGTTGGGAACCGATAAACCCGCTCAGATGCTGCAGGCAGCTCATGGTGGCTTCGCCAAAGCCCACCGCCAGCAGTTGTCCTGGCTCCAGCACGCCCATTAACGATTGCGCCGCGCCAATCCCCAGGCGGGTGTTCATCGGCGGGGTATTGAGCGCCGGCAGCACGCGGGCGATTTTCAGGCCAAAGCGCTGCTGGAGTTCGGTTTCCAGCGCCAGACAGCCCTCATAGCGCGAATTAATCTGTACGCGGATCACTCCCGACTGGCGACCTTTTTCCAGCAGGCGGGAGATTTTTAACCGCGGCAGCCCTAAACGCTCGCCGATGTCGTTCTGCGTCAGGCCGTCGTGGTAGTAACACCACGCCACCCGCGCCACCAGCTCTTCCTCGGCTAACGCCAGCCCGGCGTAGCGGCTCTCTTCCGTAATGCGTTTTTCGCTCATAAAGTGAACTCTTATAAAAATTTAGATCATATGTTCGTTATTGCGTGGTCGGAAAATGTGAGCCGACTGGCAAAACCGATCTTTCGTTGTTCGCTGGTTTTATTCAAACGATCGAAAGCATAAAACTGTGATCGTTGCACGGTTGTAAATATAGTTCACCGTCTACGCTTTTGAACATTATTAATTCAAAAAATCTTTTGTTCAAAACGAGGCGCGATGATGAAGCCACTGCTTGAAGCTCGCCAAATCTGCAAACAGTTCTCCGGCGTGACCGTGCTGAAGCATATTGATTTCACGCTGCTTTCCGGCCAGGTGCACGCGCTGATGGGCGGCAACGGCGCCGGAAAATCGACGCTGATGAAGATTATTGCCGGGGTAGAGACCCCTGACAGCGGTGAGCTCATCCTCGGCGAACGTACATTTGCGCGCCTTACTCCCGCCCAGGCCCATCAGCAGGGCGTGTATCTGGTGCCGCAGGAACCGATGTTATTCCCCAATCTGACGGTGCGGGAAAATATTCTTTTTCGTCTGCCGAAGCGGGCGGATAACGAGAACCATCTGCAGGAAAAGCTTCAGCAGCTTAATTGCCAGCTTAACCTTGAGGCGGCGGCCAGCACGCTGGAAGTGGCCGATCAGCAAATGGTGGAGATCCTGCGCGGGCTGATGCGCGACGCGCAGATCCTGATCCTCGATGAGCCCACCGCCTCATTGACGCCGGGAGAAACCGATCGCCTGTTTCGCCAGATCCGCTCTTTGCAGGCGCTCGGTGTCGGGATCGTGTTTATCTCGCACAAGCTGCCGGAGATCCGCCAGGTCGCCAGCCACGTTTCGGTGATGCGCGATGGCGCGGTGGTGCTGAGCGGGGAAACCGCGCACTACGGCGACAACCAGCTGATTGGCGCAATGACGCCGGTCAGTCGCGATCGAGCCCTGAGCGACACGCAAAAGTTGTGGCTGGCGCTGCCGGGCAATCGTCGCACTCAGGCGCAGGATTTTCCGGTGCTGCGGGTCGAAGATCTGACCGGAGAGGGCTTTATCGATCTCAATCTGGAGATCCGCGCCGGGGAGATCGTCGGCCTCGCCGGGCTGGTCGGATCCGGGCGTACCGAATTTGCTGAAACGCTCTATGGTCTGCGGCCGGCTCGCGCAGGGCGGGTGTGGCTGGAAAACCGCGATATCAGCCGCGACAGCACGCGCGCCAGGCTGGCCAGCGGGCTGGTCTATCTGCCGGAGGACAGACAGGTTTCCGGTCTGTTTCTCGATGCGCCGGTGCGCTGGAACACGGTGATGTTTAACCAGCCGTCGCTGTGGCAGCAGAACCGGCGCGAAGCGGCGGTGGTGGAGCGCTATCACCGGGCGCTGGGGATCAAAATGGCCGATGGCGATCGCCCGGTGCGCACGCTCTCCGGCGGTAACCAGCAGAAGGTACTGTTGGCGCGCTGCCTGGAGGCTAACCCGCTGCTGCTGATCGTCGATGAACCGACCCGCGGCGTGGACGTTTCCGCCCGAGCCGACATCTATCAGCTGCTGAAAAGCGTCGCCGCGCAGAACGTGGCGGTATTGATGATCTCCAGCGATCTCGACGAGTTCGTTGGCCTGGCCGATCGGGTGGTTGTAATGCATCAGGGCAGGCAGAGCGGCGAGCTGGCGCAGCAGGCGGTCAGCGTTGACCGGATGATGACCCTGGCCTTCGGAGGGCAGGCATGAAAACGTTATTAAAGAATCGCGAACTGAGCGCCTTCCTCGCCATCGTGGTGCTGTTTGCCGGGCTGGTGGCGCTCAACCCGGCTTATTTCAGCTTACAAACCCTGGGCATGATTTTCGCCAGCTCGCAAATCCTTTGCCTGCTGGCGCTGGGGGCGACGCTGGTGATGCTCACCCGCAATATTGACGTTTCGGTGGGCTCCACCGTTGGCCTGAGCGCTATCGCGACAGGCGTGGCGCTAAATAGCGGGTATGGGCTGATGACCGCCATCGCCTTTGCGCTGGCGATCGGCGCGCTGGCTGGCGCCTTTAACGGCCTGCTGGTGGTGGGGCTGCGCATCCCGGCGATTGTCGCCACTCTCGGCACCCTCGGCCTTTATCGCGGGGTGATGCTGCTGTGGACCGGCGGTAAGTGGATTGAAGGTTTGCCGAACAGCCTGAAAGCGCTGTCGGAACCGGCATTCATCGGCATTTCTCCGCTGGGCTGGCTGGTGCTGGCGCTACTGCTGGCGGGCGGCGGGATACTATCGCGTACTGCCTTTGGCCGTGATTTTTACGCCGTCGGCGATAACCTTGCCGCTGCCCGCCAGCTTGGGGTGGCGGTGAACCGCACGCGGATGCTGGCATTCACCCTTAACGGCATGCTGGCGGCCTGCGCCGGGATTGTGTTCGCCGCGCAGATTGGATTTGTGCCCAATCAGACCGGCAGCGGCCTGGAGATGAAAGCCATCGCCGCCTGCGTGCTCGGCGGGATCTCGCTGCTGGGCGGTACCGGCACGCTGCTCGGCGCTTTTCTCGGCGCCTTCTTCCTCACCCAAATCGATACCGTGCTGGTGCTGTTTCGTCTCCCGGCGTGGTGGAACGACTTCATTGCCGGCCTGGTGCTGCTCGGCGTACTGGTGCTCGACGGGCGGCTGCGTCAGGCGCTGACCCGCCATCAGCGGGCGCTGAAATACAGTCGCTTTCAGCCCGGCAATAAAGGGGGCAAGCGCGTGGCCCCGTTTCCTGAACGCAAAAATAAAGAGGTGGCGTAAATGAAGCTCAACTGGGAAAGCGCGCTGCTGGGATTACTGGTGGTGGAGATCCTGCTGTTTGGCACCCTCAATCCGCGCATGCTCGATCTCAATATGCTGCTGTTCAGCACCAGCGACTTTATCTGCATCGGCATCGTGGCGCTGCCGCTGACGCTGGTGATCATCAGCGGCGGGATTGATATTTCGCTCGGTTCCACTATCGGCCTGTGCGCCATCGCGCTGGGGGTGATGATGCAGGCGGGCTGGCCAATGAGCCTCGCGATCCCCCTGACGCTGCTGCTCGGCCTGCTGTGCGGGCTGCTGAACGCGGCGCTGATTCACTACACCGGTATTAGCCCGCTGGTGATTACCCTTGGCACCCTGTACCTCTACGGCGGCGGCGCGCTGCTGCTTTCGGGCATGGCCGGGGCGACCGGCTACGAAGGCATCGGCGGATTCCCGGATAGCTTTACCGCCTTCGCCAATCTGACCCTGTTCGGCCTGCCGATACCGCTGGTGCTGTTCGCCGTTATCACCTTTTTCTTCTGGCTGCTGGCCCACCGCGGGCGCTTTGGGCGGCACCTTTTTCTGCTTGGCCAGAACCCGCGCGCCGCGCGCTACGCCGCGCTTTCCGTTAACGGGATGCCCTACGCGCTGTATGGCCTGGTGGGCGTGGCGTCGGCGGTGGCGGCGCTGGTGATGGTCTCCTATTTCGGCTCGGCGCGCTCGGACTTAGGCCGCGACCTGCTGATGCCGGCGCTGACCGCCGCGGTGCTCGGCGGGGCCAATATCTACGGCGGTTCCGGCTCGATCGTCGGCACGGCGCTTGCCGCGCTGCTGGTGGGCTATTTACAACAAGGTTTGCAAATGGTCGGCATCCCCAACCAGGTGTCGAGCGCGCTGTCAGGGGCGCTGTTGGTTGTGGTGGTGATGGGGCGTTCGCTGAGTCTGCACCGTGAGTGGGTGCGGATGACCTGGCGGCGTCTTTCTCGCGCATAAGACAATCGGAGCATAAACATACGATGAAAACCAAACGAATCCTGCAAACGAGCGCCCTGGCGCTGGCGTTAAGCGTGGCAACCGCTCAGGCGGCGGACCGCATCGCCTTTATTCCTAAGCTGGTCGGCGTCGGCTTCTTTACCAGCGGCGGTAACGGCGCGAAAGAGGCGGGCAAAGCGCTCGGCGTGGACGTCACCTATGACGGCCCGACCGAACCGAGCGTCTCCGGCCAGGTGCAGCTGATCAACAACTTCGTCAACCAGGGCTACAACGCGATTATCGTCTCCGCCGTATCGCCGGACGGCCTGTGCCCGGCGCTGAAGCGGGCGATGCAGCGCGGGGTCAAGGTTCTGACCTGGGACTCCGATACCAAACCAGAGTGCCGCAGCATCTATATCAACCAGGGGACGCCGCAGCAGCTTGGCGGCCTGCTGGTGGAGATGGCGGAAAAACAGGTGACGAAACCCACCGCCAAGGTGGCGTTTTTCTACTCCAGCCCAACGGTGACCGATCAGAACCAGTGGGTAAAAGAGGCGAAAGCCAAAATTGAAAAAGCGCATCCGCAGTGGGAAGTGGTGACCACGCAGTTTGGCTATAACGACGCCACCAAATCGCTGCAAACTGCCGAGGGGATCTTAAAAGCGTACCCGGATCTCGACGCCATTATCGCCCCGGACGCCAACGCGCTTCCGGCCGCCGCCCAGGCGGCAGAGAACCTTAAGCGCCAGGGCGTGGCGATTGTCGGCTTCAGTACCCCGAACGTGATGCGCCCCTATGTAGAGCGCGGCACGGTAAAAGCCTTCGGCCTGTGGGACGTGGTACAGCAAGGCAAGATCGCGGTTAACGTCGCCGATCGTCTGCTGAAAAAGGGCGATCTTAACGTCGGCGACAGCGTTGATGTGAAAGATCTCGGCACCCTGAAAGTCGAGCCCAACAGCGTGCAGGGTTATCAGTATGAAGCGAAAGGCAACGGCATCGTGCTGCTGCCGGAGCGGGTGGTGTTCACCAAAGAGAATATCAATAACTACGATTTCTGATGGAGGATGAGATGGCTGATTTAGACGATATCAAAGAGGGAAAAAACTTCGGCTTAGACCGTCCGCAGCAGAACACGCTCTATACGCTGAAGGGCTGTGGGTCGCTGGAGTGGGGGATGCAGTCGCGGCTGGCGCGTATCTTTAATCCGCAGAGCAATCGCACGGTGATGCTGGCTTTCGATCACGGCTATTTTCAGGGGCCGACTACCGGTCTGGAGCGTATCGATCTCTCTATCGCGCCGCTGTTCGAGGAGACCGACGTGCTGATGTGCACCCGCGGCGTACTGCGCAGTCAGGTGCCGGCCGCGACCAACAAACCGGTGGTGCTGCGCGCTTCCGGCGGCAACTCGATCCTCAGCGAACTTTCCAACGAGTGCGTGGCGGTGGCGATGGAAGATGCGCTGCGCCTGAACGTCTGCGCGGTGGCGGCGCAGGTCTATATCGGCAGCGAACATGAGCATCAGTCCATCAACAACATCATCAAGCTGGTGGACGCCGGCAACCGCTACGGTATGCCGGTGCTGGCGGTAACCGGGGTGGGTAAAGAGATGGCCCGCGACGCCCGCTACTTCTCGCTGGCCAGCCGCATTGCCGCTGAAATGGGGGCGCAGTTTGTAAAAACCTACTTTGTTGAGGAAGGCTTTGAGAAAGTGACCGCCAGCTGCCCGGTGCCGATCGTCATCGCCGGGGGCAAAAAGCTGCCGGAGCAGGAGGCGCTCGAGATGTGCTGGCGGGCGATTGACCAGGGCGCATCCGGCGTCGATATGGGACGGAATATCTTCCAGTCCAGCGCGCCGCGCGCGATGCTGAAGGCGGTGAAAAAAGTGGTGCATGAGAACCTGAGCGCCCGCGAGGCGTATCAGTTCTGGCAGGAGGAAAAACAGGGAGAGCTGCAATGAACGTAACGCTGGTAGAAATCAATATCAAACCGGAACGGGTCGACGAGTTTCTTGAGGTATTCCGCGCCAACCACGAGGGGGCGCTGCAGGAGCCGGGCAATCTTCGCTTTGATGTCTTGCAGGACCCGGAGGTGAAGACGCGCTTTTTTATTTATGAAGCCTATAAAGATGATGAAGCGGTGTTGGCGCACAAGAAAACCCCGCACTATCTGGCCTGCGTAGAGAAGCTGGAGGCGCTGATGTCGCAGCCGCGGCAGAAACGCAGCTTTATCGGCCTGCTGCCGGAGGTGTAAGACGAGTCCTCTCCCACGGAAAGAGGGGGAAAAGAGGAGCCGTCTGTTAAATCGGGAGCCGGACCGTTCCCTCTCCCTGTGGGAGAGGGTTAGGGTAAGGGCACTAGCCTATGGTTTACGGAAAAACTCGTTATACAGCATGTACAGATGCGCCGCGCTCCAGGAGAAGTTCGGCGCGCCCTGCTGAGCGCCGGTGAGCGGATTGTAGTTCTCCTGGATCGGGCCATCGGAGGTGAGCCCCCGGGCGTGCCTGAAGAAGGCGTCCGCCAGCTGCAGCGCCTCTTCGCGGTGGCCGTAGCGCTCCATCCCCTTCAGGCCGAACCAGAACTGGTCCACCCACACGCGGCCGCGCCAGTAAATATCCGCGCCAAACGCCGGATTCGTTAATGCGGCGGTACCCAGCGGTACGAAAGTGTTGAACTCTTTGGCGTCCAGCATCACCGAAATGACGTCATCGGCATGCGCCTGAGTGGCCGCGCCGTTGAAAAGCGGCGACCAGCCCTCCGGGCCTTTGCCGCGCTCGACGATCGGCCTACCGGCGCAGCCGTTTGCCAGCGGCTGCGCTTCAATGCGAATGTCGTAATAGAATTTGCTCTGCGGGTCGAACATGCAGGTGTTGATATAGTCGGCGAGCTTTTTCGCCAGCGCCCGGTAGCGTTTTGCCTCCTCCGGCTTGCCGAGAAGGGCCGCCATCTCCGCCAGATAGTGGTTGTCGCTGTACATGTAGCTGGCCTGATCGACCGACTCCTGCAGCAGCGAATAGCCGAGCAGATTGCCGCTTTTATCCCGGTTTTCAGCAAATTTCACCGTCCAGTCGCTACGCTTGCCGCCGCCAGCGATGTATTTATCCAACTGATCTTTATCGATAAAGCCGAAAACCGCCGCGTCGTCGCGCCCCGACTCCCAGGAGGCGGCCACCTGCGCCGGGATCTCCAGGCTGTCGTAATCGCCTTTCGCCGTCACCTGCTCGTAGGTTTTCAGGCCGGAAAGCGTCCGTTCTTTATCGCCCTTTTTCACGGTAAACAGCATCGCGCCATCGGCGGTGTTGTGCGCTTTATCGCGGGTCGCGCCGTACTCCGGCACGCCGTTGCCGTTGTGGTCGCGGTTGCGCAGCCACCAGTCATGGTAGGCCACTAGCTTCGGATACATCTCCGCCAGCCAGGCTTTATCTTTCGTAACGTTATAGACTTCCATCACCGACCAGGCCGCCAGGCTCGGTTTGGTATTTCGCTCGTTCCAGTTGCTGCCGTCGCCGCCGCGTTCCGGGCTCAGGTTCCAGGCGATCAGATCCGGAATGAACCCGGCATCCTGCGGCCGCACTTTATCGTCGGCGGCAATCTGCCAGGAGAAGACGGCACGGATGTTCTCTTTCGCGATCTCCGGGTTGAAGTGGGCCATGGCGTAGGCCTGCTTCCAGGTATCCCACGGCCAGGTCTGGTTGCCTGAGAACCAGCGCCCGGTTACCGACGGCGTGACGGTGTTGTGCTTAACGGCGCCGCCCGGCGCGCGCCAGTTACCGTTAAGGGTTTCGATCGCTTTTACCGCCACCCGGGTTTGCTGCGCCGTAGCATCAGGATTGGTCAGCCCCTTTTGCAGATAGCCGTTCCAGCGCGCCTCGGAAGCGCGCAGATAGTGTACCGGTCGCGCAAGAATATCGCGGATTTGCGCTTTCTCGAGCCGAACCTGCTCGGCGTTCAGCAGGTGCGAGTAGGTGGTATAGAGCGTGGTCGAGCCGTTGATTTGCGCGCTGCTGGTGAATCGATGGCCGTCGATTTGGGTGACCGTCGGCAGGGAGCGATGGATCTGATACTGCGATTCGCCGGAGGTCATTAAATCCGATGCGGAGCGGACTTTGCCGAAGCTGACGGTCAGGCCGTCGTGGGTCGCGCTCAGGCGGCGCTGATAGTCCGGGAAAGCCTGGTCGATGGTTTGCGTTGACTGCGGTTTCTCCTCTTTGGCGGAGAGTTTCTCCAGCAACTCGCCGTCCCAGACCAGCTTAAGCGGGCTGCTACTGGTGATTTTAGTCTCCAGTAAAGAGGTGTGCGCGCTAGCAAAGCGCAGGGTCATCTCGACCTGTACGCCGGCCGCGGAGAGCTTTTGCACCAGCGCGCCGGGCAGGCTCCAGGCCTGCAGGGTGAAGGCGACTTTTTTGCCGTTCTGGTATACCGTCAGGCGATCGAAATTGGTCGCCATAAAGTTGATGTACTCCTCAGTGAGCAGCGCGGGTCCGGGAAATCCGCCCATGGTGGCCGGACCATCAGGCAGCAGATGCCCATGCCATGCGCCCAAATCGAAAAACGGGTTGAAGCGCTGGTGGTCATCGTTATCAAAATCCTGCATCGCCTGCGGCGCGCCGCTGCGGTTGATAACATTTTTAAAGTCATCCGCGGTCAGCGCGTGGGCGGAAAAGCTTAGCAGTAGGGCGCAGGCCAGCGGCGTAAGAGTAGTGGTAATCTTCACGGTATCTGTATTCCTTTTACCAATAGAAATATTGCATCAGGAAAACCTGATCGCTCGGGTTGCCGGAGGCATTTTTCATGTAGAAGCGGCTGTCCGCAGCGGTGGCAAAACGTCCGCCGCCGTATTCGTACCAGATGCCGAACTGCATAAACGAGGTGGTTTCCTCGGCGGCGCGATCCGGGCGGTGTTTGGCGTAGCTATAGGCGGTAGAGAGATACACGCCCTTGAGCGCTTCATACATAGCGCTGGCCATAAAGCCGGTCTCCGTTCCCGGCACGTCTTTTCCCCTGGCGCGCCCGGTATGATGCCAGGCGCGGGCGGCAAGGTTGGGGGTGAGAATACCGGTCAAAAATAGCTGGCCGGTCCCATCCGTCACCTCAAGCCCATTCATCCAGGTCACCTCGTTCGCGAGATCGTACTGGATGTAGCCGTTGACCATCGCCGGGTAGGTATATTTATCGTCGTAGCGGTCGTATTTGCCGAAATGGAGCCACGCTTTGCTTTCATCGTGGTGCCCGGCGGGCGTGGCGGTCACGCTGTAGCGAAAATCTCCCGCCAGGTTCTGCACCTTGAGCGCGTACATAATATCGCGCGTATTGGGGATCACGTAGCCGAGGTCGGGCGTGAAATCGCCCCACCACTGCAGATCGTCGAGCGATGAATCCTGGCGCAGGCTGAGCATAATCTCGGTGCTGCTCTCGGTTTTATATCCGCCGTAGAAGCGGTTTATTCCACCTTCAAATCCGCCCCAGCCATGGTCCGCTACCCAGGCATTTCCCTGACGATCGGCCTGAACCGTCCAGCCTTCGCCATAAATTAAACCAAACCAGCTGCCGTGCTTTATTTCCAGTCCGCCTTCAATATAGGTGCCATCACTATATTTATGCTTGTCCTCGCCTTCTAGATCCATATATCCGCCAACCCCCAATTCACCGTAAAAACGGTATGAGGTGGCATTAAGTTCTGGCGTTTTCATGTCATCATGTTCCGCCGGATGCGCCACATCGACGGCAATAGCCGGTGTGCAAAAAGCCAGGGCGGCAAGCGCCCAGTAAATAGGCCTGTTATTTTTCATCATTTTATTTAGAGGTATTGTGGTTTTTTATTTAAGAAAAATAGATTAAGACGCGTCAGAGGCTGGCGCTGCTTCAATTCTTTTTTCTTCCCGAGTTAAACCTTTCACGTATTTGCTGTATTTCCACCATGCAAATCCGAGGAAGATAACGATTCCGCCGACGTTATAGAAAATAATCGTCAGAATATTGCCGCCGGTGGGAAAGGTTGAGGCGACGAAGCCGATAGCGAAAATAACAATCAGCATGGAGACCACCGTAATACCGGTGGTGCGTGAACCCATTTTAAAATCGCGCGGCAGATGATCGAGCTTGCGGCGCAGATTAAGGTACGCCAGCATGATAAACAGCGGCGGCAGCATCGAGGCGGCGGCGGTCATATTGATGATGGTATTCATTAAATCCTGCACGGTACTTGAGCCCATCATCGGAATTATCATTAGCGGAATCACAATCAGGAACTGGATCCACGCCGCGCGCGCCGGTACGCCGTTTTGATTGAGCTCAACGGTTTTTTTACCAAATATTCCGGGCGGGATTTCGGAGAAAAAGATTTTGACCGGCGTCGCGGTCCACATTAATAACGAACCAAACATGGCGGTAAAGGAGACCAGGCCGACAAAACGGTTGACCACGATTTCGGGCAGGCCAAACCATACCGCCATGCCGTGGAAGACCTGTACCGATCCGCCGGTAAATTTCAGCTCTTTACTGCTGATAAACACGTTTATCAGTACCGAGGAAATGGAGTACAGCACGCCAATCACGATCCCGGCGAGGATAATGACCTTAACAAATGATTTCGATCCGCCTTTCACGTCATTGACGTACACCGCGACGGACTCCGCCCCGCCGGCCGCCATAAAGATCCAGGTGGTGACACCGAGGAACGCCCAGTTAAAGTTCGGGATCATTGCATCCACGGTAATCGGATCCGCTGGTTGAATACCGCCCACCAGCGCGCCGCCGGAAAGCAGAATGTAGGAGAGCGTCAGCAGCAGCATTAACGATGAAGTGACCGAGGTGATTGGACCCAGCATTTTTGCGCCGTTGGTGGAAACCCAGGTCGACAGGGCGAACAGCGCCATGCTCAACATCGTGGTGGCGACCGGAGTCAGAATGTACTCGTAGCCGAGGAAAGCGTAGGAGGCATAAGCGATTACCCTCGGCAGCAGCGAGGTGAAAAAGAAAAGATTCACGAACCAGTAGGTGTAGGCGGTAATAAAGGCCCAGCGCCCGCCGAGGGAGCTTTTTACCCACGCATAAACCCCCGCTTCGGAGTTTTTATTCAGCGAAACGAATTCCGCGATGATCAGGCAGAAAGGAACGAAGTAGAGCAGGGTCGCGAGGAAGAACATCGGCGCCGACGCCAGCCCCAGCTCAATATTGTTATTGATCACGTTGTTAAAACTGAAGACGGCGGCGAAGGTCAGCGACAGCAGGCCGAACTTGCCGATGGTATTACGTTTGATATCAGACATAACACATCTCCACACATTGTCCTTCAGAGAATGGCCGAAGGGGATTGTGTTGTTTGTAGGGTAGAGGTAGTTAAGTATTGTGGTTAATTTTAGTAAAAATTTTAGTAAATAAAAGCGGTAAAAATGAATTGCTTTAACTCGATCACGAAAATGGTTGGGCGACAGATCATGGCTTGCGGGTAAAAAAATCCCGCCAGGGGATATACCGCTGGCGGGAGCAACGGTGGCTTATTTCACCGTATTTGCCGCTGATTTCAGGCCTGGTTGTTGGTTCTTGCGCTGTTTTTTCTCAAAGCGGGTTATCCACCACCATGCGAGTCCGGAGAAGACTGCGGTCATAAAGACGTTAATGAAGAAGGCGTTCACCAGGTCGACTCCTGGCGGGAAAGCGGAGGCGGTCATGCTGACCAGGAAAATAACGATAAGCATCGACACCACGGCCATCCCAACTTTTCTTGAACCCATGCGGAAGTCGCGCGGCGTGTCGTCATGTTTCCAGCGGAAAACAAAGTAGGCGGCCATGATAAACAGCGGCGGTAGCATTGCGGTCCCGGCGGTCAGGTTGATGGCGGTGTTCATCATTTGCTGAACGCTGGCGGAGCCGAAACCATTCACGATGAGCATCAGAAAGACGAAGACAAATTGCCACCAGGCGGCGCGCACCGGCACGCCGTGGACGTTCAGCTCGGTGGTTTTTTTGCCATAGATGCCGGCAGGAATTTCCGAGAAGTGAATTTTTACCGGTGCGGCGGTCCACATCATCATGCTGCCGAAAATGGCGATAAACAGAATGATGCCGACGAAGCGGCCCATCAGCGCTTCGGAAATATGGAAATAAGCGCCGAGACCGGTGAAAATTTCCACCATACCGGCTGCATAGGTCAGGTCTTCCCGTGCCACAAAGACGTTGACCAGCAGAGAACCCAGCGCATACATGCCGCCAATCAGGATCCCGGCGGTGATGATGACTTTAATAAACGATTTCTGCCCGCCTTTAGTATCGTTCAGATATGCGGCAACGGTTTCAGCCCCGCCAGCCGCCTGGAAGATCCAGCACATAATCCCCAGCGTCGCCCAGTTGATGGTAGGCGCCATGGCGTGCAGCGTAATCGGCTGCGCGGGGACATGGCCCGCGCCCAGCGCGGTAATAGCACCGACCACGTAAATCGCAAAGAGCGCGAAGACGCCATAAGCCACGCATTCGGAGATTTTCCCCAGCCAGGTCGCGCCTTTGGTGGAAATGTGGGTGGCCATGGCGAACAGAACGATAGAGATCAGCGAAGTGACCATCGGCGAGAAGGGAATGGCGTAACCCATAATGGCGTACGAGGCGTAGGCCACCACGTTCGGCAGCAGCGACAGGAAAAAGAACAGGTTCACAAACCAGTACAGGAACGAGCCGAGATAGGCCGCGCGGGTACCTAAAGGCTGCTTCAGCCAGGCGTACATACCTGATTCGGAATTTTTATTCGCTGACACGAATTCGGCGATGATAAAGACAAACGGAATAAAATAGACCACCGTGGCAAACAGAAAGATAGGGGCGGAACTGAGCCCTAACTCGATGTTATTATTAACGATATTTCGTACGTTAAATACGGCGGCAAACGCCATCGACAGTAGGGCGAACTTCCCTATTTTGGCACGAACTGATTCGGACATAAGTCCTCCGGAAAATGATCTGGCCCGCATTGAGGGCTGGGACCGGGAAGGCCAACGAGTCGATCCGCTGGCCTCATCTTGCGTAACGCGGGCTTACTTATTCAGGAAGTAGCCGTCTTCGATAGTCACTCTGAGCACCACCTTTTTGACCGGCGAGTCGCAGATAAAGCGATAAGCTTCGTGGGTATCGCAAATCACCATTTGTCCTTCATGGACCTGCACGGTTTCACCAATGCCTTTCAAATATTCACGGTCAGTTTCATCGCGATAGCAGGCGACGGTCTGCAGCTGCTCTTTAGCGGCAAACTCAATTTTTTGCTGACCCTGGAGGTAGTAATGCACCTCGAAATAGCGGCGGTTGCCAACGAACAGCGCATCCGTGGTGCTGTCGCTTGCCACGCGATAGGAGAGCGAATCGCCTATCGAATGGGCAACTCCAGGCCGGATATTATCGACATTATTGATAGCTTCTACGCAGCGCTGCCATTTACGTCCACTGTGATAAATTTGCTTAAATTGTTCTAAATTATCGAGAATTCTCATTTTTCAGCCTCGCTGTATGAATCGGAGGAAAAGAAACCGGCGCCAAAGCTATGATTCGCCAGCGTCTGCGAGGAAGCGCTCCCGCCTTCCAGCGGCAGCAGCGTAAAGCCATAGTTGAACGGTTTGAGCCACACCCGCCAGCTATCCAGCACCTCGCTCCCCCAGGAGTTAGAGCCCAGGCCGAGCAGTTGGGCGTCGATATTCAGGGTGATGTCATCGCTGCGACGCAGTTCGTTACAGTGCTGCGCGGCGTGCAGATTCTCCGCCGTATAGTGCCAGGCGCTGATGTTGAGCGGATCGCGCGGGACCACCATCAGGCCGCTGCCGTGACGGTCGGTAAACGCGGCCCAGCGGACGTGCTGGCGGTTGCCGTTGTTCTGCGGGAACGGGTAGTTCACGAACATGTCGTCCACGGTGGTGCGCCAGACATCAATGATGTTGCTCTGCTGGCTGTCGGCGTAGTTTTCACCGGGACCGCGACCGTAGTAATTCACCTGTTCAAACTGACCGTTAATGCCCAGCATAAAACCGATGCACGGCACGATATGCGGATAGTCGCCATAACGTTCCCCCGCAAGCTCAACGTTAATATGGCCCTGCGGGGTAATCTGCCAGCGATAGGTACAACGCATGCCAAAATCGAAAACCGGCGGAGCGATAATGCTGCGGGTGGTGATAATCACCGAGTCTCCACGCTGTTCGGCGCTGAATTCACGCAGATGCTCCTGCATAATTTGCAGGTGACTGGGCTGCCACAGCCCCTCATATTCCTGCTTGTGGTTATCAATCATCGGCTTGAAGAAGTTAATCTTCGGCTCACGGGTCACCTGGTCTACGCCGTTCACCTGCCATTCGCTCAGTTTGCCGTTGACTTTAGAGAAGACCACGCGGAAGTTATGCCCGGTGATGCTGTAGCTCAGTCGTTCATCAACTATCTGTAGCGGGGTTGCGCTGGCATTCATCAGCGGCGATTTCGTTGCCGTCTGTTCTTTTAGCTGGAACTGGTAAACGACGATCGGATGGTTGGCCTCGCTATACGGCGTGCGCGAGTCTTTGGTCACCAGGATGTTGAGGAAGGTTTCGCGATCGTCCAGTTCTGGCAGGTCAATGGTGATATCGCGGCCGCTGTTTGGCGCAAGATCGCGCACCTTAAGCTGCTGGCTGGCAAGCGTAGCCCCTTCGGCGCGAACTTCCACGCGCAGGGTATAGTCATCAAGCGTCGAGAACCAGAGCTTATTATCGATGCGCAGTTCGCCGCGGGTGATGTCGGTTGCCTGAACTTTTACCGGGGCGATAACCTGTTTGTACTCTCTGAGGCCGGGCCCAGGCGTCTGGTCGGAGAAAATCAGACCGTCAAGACAGAAGTTGTAGTTATTAGGATAGTCCCCGTAATCGCCGCCGAATTTGTACCAAACCGCGCCGCTGTCATCGGTGGCCTGAATCCCGTGATCGCACCACTCCCAGACGTAGTGGCCCTGAATACTGTCGTGTTGATAGAACACGTTCTGGTATTCGCTCAGCCCGCCGGGACCGTTGCCCATCGCATGGGCGTATTCGCAGATAATTCGCGGTTTGGCATGCGGATATTCCCCGAATTCGTTCATCAGCGGCACGCGGGTATACATGGTAGAGATGATATCCACCACCTCCGCGTCGCGATCCTCTTCGTAATGCACCAGACGGGTATCGTCGATCGCTTTAGCGGCATGATACATCGCCCGAATGTTGCAGCCGTAGCCGGACTCGTTACCCAGCGACCAGATAATGATCGACGGATGGTTTTTCTGCGCGTGAATGTGGCGCACGATTCGTTCGACGTATATATGCTCCCATGCCGGATCATCGGTGATGGCGCTCAGATTGCCGACGTTGGCGAAGCCGTGGGATTCGACATCGGTTTCCGCCATCACGAACAGACCGTAAATGTCGCACATCTCATAGAAACGCGGGTCATTGGGGTAGTGGGCGGTGCGTACCGAGTTGATATTGTGCTGCTTCATCAGCAGCAGATCTTTCTCAACGCGGTCCATCCCTACGGCACGCCCCTTCAGATGGTCGTTGTCGTGGCGGTTAACGCCGTGCAGCATCACGTAGCGGTTATTGATGTAGAACAGGCCGTTGCGCACTTTGATATCGCGAAAACCGACGCGCTGCGGGATAACTTCGATAATCTCTCCGGCGGCGTTTTTCAGCGTCATCACCAGGTGATAGAGATAAGGATTTTCCGCCGACCACTGCTGCGGCGCCTTCACGTCGATCGCAAAGTTGACGTTCAGCTGCTGGCTGATGCTCAGGCGCGGCGTTACGCCTTCATACAGCGCCTTTTCGCCGTCGAACAGCGCGTATTCCAGTGTGGCTGCGCCCGGCTGCGCGGCGAGATTTTCCAGCACCAGCTGGCAGGAGAGGGTGGCGTCGACGTAGTCATCGTTAAAATCGGTGCGCAGAGTGAAGTCCTGGACGTGAAGCGGGTTTTTGCCCACCAGATACACGTCACGGAAGATACCCGCCGACCACCACATATCCTGATCTTCTATATAGGTGGAGTCCGCCCACTGCATGACGCGCACGCAAAGCAGGTTGTCGCCGGTTTTTACCGCGTGACTAATATCAAACTCCGCCGTCAGGCGGCTGCCTTTGCTGAAACCGATGTACTGACCGTTAACGTAAATTTCAAAATAGGTCTCAACGCCATCAAATTTAATCAGAGTCTGCTGGTCCTGCCAGCCCTCGCTGAGGGTAAAGATGCGCTGATAGGCGCCGGTAGGGTTGTCGGTCGGCACGTAGGGAACGTCAATCGGGAAGGGAAAGCCTTCGTCGGTATACTGTAGCTGGCCGTGTCCTTCCATCTGCCACATTCCCGGTACGGTAATCGGCCCCCAGTCGCTCATGTATTGCGAGGTGAACGCTTCCGGCACCCGCAGCGGGTTGTTAAAGAAGCAGAATTTCCACTGTCCGCTAAGGGACAAAAAGCGGCTGCTGGTTTCACGGGCGAAGGTTCGCGCCTGGGCCTGCGAATCGTAAGAGAAGAAATAGGCGCGCGGAGGCAGCCGGTTTTCATGAGTGAGTTGAAGATTTTCCCAGCGATTCATATCGCCTCCCTGAACGGACTAAACGGATAGAAAGTATTTTAGTAAAAGTTTTACTAAATTAAACCACCAGGAGTGATTTACTTTAACTCGATCACAAAATGAGCGGGTTGGCCGCCAGCGGTCAGGATGGGGAAAAGGTGCAGAGGATGGGGGATGGAGGAAAATCCCGGAGGCGGCGCGCTGCGCCTGTCCGGGCTACCGTTTGGCAGACGGCGGTGAACCCGTAGCCCGGGCAAGGCGCGATAAGCGCCGCCCCCGGGAGCCAGGCGCAGAGGATTTAGCGTCAGAACGGGGGATTAGCGGGTGGTGCCGCGCAGCTTCAGCACGCTGGGGACAAAGACGTTTAGCGGCAGCGCACGGCCATCGCGGGCTTTTTCAACCAGCAGATTAACGCCCTGGCTGCCCATCATTTCTGAATGAATGCGCACCGTGGAGAGCGGCGGAAAAGTAAAACGCGCGGTGGGGATATCGTTAACGCTAATGAGCGAGATATCTTCCGGGATCGCGAGGCCGCGTTCATGAATAGCCCGCAGCACGCCGATGGCGATAGAGTCTGACGCGACGAACAGCGCGGTGGGGAAATCCGCCCTGGCCAGCATCGTTTTTGCCAGCTCATAGCCGGAGGAGCTGGAAAACCCGCCGCGCCAGATATCTTCTTCCGAAACCACCCCCTTCAGGCGGCCATATTCGACGAAGGCCACTTCGCGAATGTCGGCTTTACCCGGCTCATCCTGGCCACCAATAAAGCCGATGCGCCGCGCGCCCTGGGCGATAAAAAAGTCGATAACTTCTTTGGCGATACGCACCAGATCGATATCGACGGCGTCGTAGCTGCTGCCTGGCTCATGGAAATCAATAAAGCAGACGTTGTCGGTTAACGCCGTGGCTGCGTCGCGAATCGCCCGCGAAGGCTGGCCGACAATCAGAACGCCGGTCACTTTTTTCAGCTCGGGTAGCGCGTTGTTAAAGTAGCAGTTGGTCAGCTCAATACCGAGCTTTTCACACTGCGTTTCGATACCGTGGCGGATCGCCAGATAGTAAGGATCGTTGATTTCCAGATCCTGCTGGTAGCTGTAGATAGCCAGAATATGATGGTGGCCGACGGTATGAACCTGAGTCTTACGCGAGCTGGTGCTTTTATATTCCAGCTTTTCCGCCACCTCAAGAATGCGGTGCTTTGTCTCTTCTTTCACGTTCAGAGTGGGGTCGTCGTTTAATACCCGGGAAACCGTCGCCAGTGAAACGCCTGCTTCGGTCGCGATATCTTTTAGTGTGGCCATTGTTTTCCTTATCTGACGTTGCACCATCGACGCAAACCATTGTAAAGCAAGCGCGGGCCGCTGCATCTCTTTTCAGTAAATTTCCCTCGTATTATTCATCCGCATCGGGAAGTTTATAGCGAACTAAAAAGTGATGGATCTAACATTCCTTACACTATTATGCGGAAACCTCGCCGACTTTTGTTATCTTTTACTAAATTTTTACCTGAGGGGTGCAAGATGGAAACGGTGCTTTATGATGATTTTGCCAGACTGGAAATGCGTACGGGAAAAATTGTAGCTGTAAAACGACATGAGAATGCCGATAAGCTCTATATCGCGCGGATTGACGTTGGCGAGCGCACCTTGCAGACGGTGACCAGCCTGGTGCCCTATTACCGAGAAGAAGAGTTGCTGGGAAAAACGGTCGTGGTCCTGTGCAATCTGGCGAAAGCCAAAATGCGCGGTGAAACGTCGGAGTGCATGCTGTTATGCGCCGAAACCGACGATGGCGGCGAAAGCGTACTGCTTACGCCGGAAAGAGCGATGCCTGCGGGTGTGCGCGTCGTATAGCAAACGCCCTCTCCCGGAGCGGGAGAGGGCAAGCCATTACGCCTCTTCCACCGAAACCCGCAGCGCCGCCAGCGCCAGGCGGGCCGCTTTTAGCACCTGTTCACACTGCTCAGGGGTCAGCGTCAGCGGCGGCTCAACGCGAATCGTTCTTGCGTTGTTGAGCGTTCCGGCCACCAGCACGCGCTGGCGAAACATTTCGCTGGCAAAGTCATAGCCGATTTCGTTATCAATAAACTCAATCGCCATCAGCATACCTTTGCCGCGCACGTCATTCACCAGATCCGGATATTCGCGGGCCAGCTGACGGAAGCCGTCCAGCAGCATATCGCCTTTCTGCTCCGCCTGCGCGGGCAGGTTTTGCGTCAGCAGTACGTTAATGGTCGCCAGCGCCGCCGCGCAGGCCAGCGGGTTGCCGCCAAACGTGGTGGTATGCAGGAACGGGTTATCGAACAGTACCGAGAACACCTCTTCGGTGGCGACCGTGGCGCCAATTGGCATGACGCCGCCACCCAGCGCTTTGGCAAGGCACAGAATATCCGGCTGAACGTTTTCGTGCTCGCAGGCGAACATCTTGCCGGTGCGCCCCATGCCGGTTTGGACTTCATCGAGGATCAGCAGCGCGCCAAACTCGTCGCACAGCTTGCGTACCGCGGGCAGATAGCCCGGCGGCGGCAGAATCACCCCGCCTTCGCCCTGAATAGGCTCAAGGATCACCGCCGCGACGTCATCGCCGGTCTTTTGGCACTCGCTCAGCAGCGTGCGCATCGCATTGATATCGCCAAAAGGTACATGACGGAATCCCGGCAGCAGGGGCATAAAGGGCTTACGGAAAGTGGATTTCGCAGTGGCTGAAAGCGCGCCCAGCGACTTACCGTGAAACGCGCCGCTGGTGGCGACGAAGGTAAACTTGCCGCGCGGAGACTGGTAGGCCTTCGCCAGCTTTAACGCCGCTTCGACCGACTCGGTACCGCTGTTGCTAAAGAAGCTGTATTTCAGTTTGCCCGGCGTTAAGGCCGCCAGGGTTTTAGCCAGCATGGCCCGCAGCGGGTCCAGCAGTTCCTGACTATGAAGGGGTTGTTTAGCGAGCTGATTTTCGACGGCGGAAACGACAACTGGATTACGGTGCCCTACATTAAAAATCCCAAACCCACCCAGGCAGTCAATAAACTCCTGTCCCTGAGTGTCGACAAGCGTATTTAATCCTCCCGCTTGCCACTCTACGGCTCCGTAATCCCCGCCAGCAGTGACCGATTTTCGATACGCTAAAAACCCCGGATTCACATGCTCTTTAAAGTATTCCCTGACCTCCTGGTTAAGTGATTTCATCTCTTCATGATCGAGCGTTCGCTTCTCAATAAGATTCAGTGCGTGTGCGCTGCAGGCCAGAGCCGATGCGCTTGAAGGTAACCTGTTCAAAATATGCTCCTGGGCGGGGCGTATCACATGATACTGAATTAAGTATTGCAGGGATTACGCCACTTCGGCGCGGGCCAGGAAAAACGGGATAAACGCAACGTGAAATCGCAATTGAGCAAAATTTTATTGGCATGTTTTACTCCTGAAGGCGTAAAACGATGCGCTGAAGGGCTACCGCCGCGTGCTTCGCGGCGGTGCAGGCTGCCCGATAATGAGGCAAAGGATTAGTCGAGCTGGGAGATCTCCATCGCCGCGCGGTCAATCACGCCGACAATCTGCTTTAGCTGCGCTTCGGTTATTTCCTGCTGGTTAACTTTTAAATCCAGTACCGCCTTAAAATTCTCCAGCGCGCGCTTCATCTGCGGGTTTTTACGTAGCTCACAACCCACCATTCGCGCCTGCAGTCTGGCCTGAATCTGCTCCAGCGGCTGCTGGTTTTCCGCGTGCAGCTGGCTGCCTTCGGCGGTGATGGCGATTTTTTTGCGACCGTTTTCGTCAGCCACGCTGATTAATCCCTGATCCTGGAGTAAATCGAGCGTCGGGTAGATGACGCCGGGGCTGGGACTGTAGTTGCCCTGGGTCATGGTTTCGATCTCTTTAATCAGTTCGTAACCGTGGCTGGCATTACGGGTGAGGATGTCCAGAATGACCAGGCGCAGCTCGCCATGGCCAAAGAAGCGCTGCCGGCGTCCGCCGCCTCTGCGACCGTGTTCGCCATGTTCGCCGTGGCGTCCGCGTGGCCCACGGCCTTCTTCGTGATGATCTCTCATGATTTTTTCCTTTGAGTTTTTTGATATATCTAATTTATATCTAAAAATACTCAAGTCGCAACCTTGTGGCAGATTTATTTTTTATATAGTTGATAATTAGAGATTTAATTCTATTTTTTGACTTTTGTGGCGTTTTACTATGGCTATATCAAAAAGTGCTTGCATTCTTTTTTAATGGCAATCATTATCATTTGCAATATTTTTAGATATATCTATTCCGTTCACCAAGGCGATGAAAGATGACAACGAGCAGGAATCCTAAATACCCGCAGCGCGTGCGTAATGAGCTGCGTTTCCGTGAGTTAACCGTATTGCGCGTCGAGCGTATCGGCAGCGCATTCCAGCGTATCGTGCTGGGCGGAGAGGCGCTGGAAGGCTTTGTCTCCCAGGGTTTCGACGACCATACCAAGCTTTTTTTCCCCACTGCGGGTGCTGCGTTTACGCCGCCGGAGGTGACGGATGAAGGCATTAACTGGGGCGAAGGCGTACGTCCGGCGACCCGCGATTATACGCCGCTTTACGACGCCGACCGTCATGAGCTGGCGTACGACTTTTTTATTCACGATGGCGGTATAGCCAGCAGCTGGGCGCTGGCGGCGAAACCGGGTGATAAGCTGGTCATCGGCGGCCCGCGCGGTTCGCTGGTGGTGCCGGAAGATTACGTCTGGCAACTGTATGTGACCGATGAGTCAGGCATGCCCGCGCTGCGCCGCCGTCTGCTGGGATTGCGGCAGCTTCCGACGCGCCCGCAGGTCACGGCGATCGTCACCATTGGCGATGAGTCTTATCAAGATTACCTGGCCGATCTCGATGGCTTCAATATTGAGTGGGTGGTGGGACATCACTCCTCTGCCGTGGCCGAGCGTCTGGCGCAGGTTGTGGTTCCAACCGAAGATTATTTTATCTGGGTGACCGGGGAAGGCGCGGTGGTGAAATCACTGCTGGCGCGTTTTGAAGGTCCGGAGATTGACCCGCAGCTGGTGCGTTCGCAGGCCTACTGGCACAGCAAGTAAGCGCGGGAGAAAACCCGGGTTGCGGCTGGCGCCTGACCCGGGCTACCAGACCTGCAGACGGCGGTGAACCATGGGGCGACCGGCCCGCAGACGGCGGTGAACCTGTAGCCCGGGCAAGGCGCGTTAAGCGCCGCCCCCGGGAGCAGGGGCGGTGCCAGAG
The DNA here is from genome assembly GCF_051209435.1 of Klebsiella sp. HN106. Taxonomy (NCBI): domain Bacteria; kingdom Pseudomonadati; phylum Pseudomonadota; class Gammaproteobacteria; order Enterobacterales; family Enterobacteriaceae; genus Klebsiella; species Klebsiella sp. HN106. Next base: position 156,573 of record NZ_JBLURD010000006.1, read on the forward strand.
AGACTATTTCTGCGCCAGCGCTTTAAACACCATGGCCACCGCGTGGGCTCCGGGGTCCATATTGCCGCGCAGACTATCGCTGTTCAGGTACGATGCGCGTCCTGCACCTGCTTTGCTGGCGTGAAGCGTACGATCCGCGCCCGCCTGCGCCGCCGCGAAAGCGGCCTGCAGATTTTCCGGTTCGGCCAGCAGCGCCGCCAGCGCCGGTTGCAGGGCGTCAATCATGGTTCGGTCGCCTTCGTCGGCACCGCCGTAAAACTTCATCTGTGCCAGACCGGCGTTTAGCGCTTCGGCGACGCTTGCCCCCTGTTCCAGCTTCTGCCCGGCGGCGGTAAAGAAAATCGACATCAGCACGCCGCTGGAACCGCCCATCACAACCGTCAGACGCTCGCCAATCAGGGCGAACAGCGTGGCGAGGTTAGCCAGCGGCAGCTGACGGCGCTGAAGTAAGTCGGCGATATCGCGTGCGCCAGCGGCAAAGGTGGAGCCAGTATCGCCGTCGCCAACCTTCGCATCCAGCGCATTGAGGTCCGCTTCCAGATCGGATAGCGTACCGGTCACCCGCTCTACGTAGCCTGCAACCTCGCTATTCTCCGAGGGCGTAAACTCCACCCGCGTACTGCGCAGCGACGAGGGCATCACGCTGATTGCGCGCGGCTGCACTGGCGTCTGCCAGCCGGCGGTTTCGACCGCGGAGAGCAGCGCTTTCTCAATGCTCTCTTCCAGCACGATGGCGGTGAGGGAAAAGCCTTTCATATCCAGCGCGGTGACCAGCGACGCCGGGCCTATCAGCCAGTCAATTCGCTGATGCAGCGGGGTATTGGCCAGCTCGCGGGTCAAAATTGCCATTTCGGCAATCGATACGCCGCCGAGATTATTGATCATCACCGCCAGGCGGCCGGTTTCCGGCAGGGCGGCGCTGAGCTTCTCTACCATCAGCGTAACGATTTCCGCACTGTTCTGCGTGGCGATAACCGAAGCGCCCGGTTCGCCGTGGATCCCCATCCCCAGTTCGGCCTGATCCGGATGATGGCGCGGAGTCGTTTCCGCATCCTGCGGCAGGTGACAGCTGGAAAGGGCCAGACCGAGGCTGAAGGTGTGTCTGGCGGCATACTGCGCCTCGCGCAGCACGGTCGCCAGATTGTGGCCGCGTTCGGCGAAGTAGCCGGCCACTTTATGCACCAGAATCGTCCCGGCAATACCGCGCGGGTGTTTGTTATCCGGCAGCGAAATATCATCGCCAACGATCAGCATTTCGACGTTATAGCCCATGCGGCGCGCTTTCTCCGCGGCGAGGCCGAAGTTCAGACGATCGCCGGTGTAGTTCTTGACGATCAGCAGGCAACCGGCATCGCCGGTCACGGCCTGGATGGCGGTCAGCACCGCATCGACGCTCGGCGAGGCAAAAAGATCGCCGCAGACGGCGGCGGTCAGCATGCCTTTACCGACAAAGCCCGCGTGGGCCGGTTCGTGACCGGAACCGCCGCCGGAGATCACCGCCACGTTGTTTTTGTCGAGATCGCGACGCACCACCACGCGAATGGCGGGATCGCTTTCCAGCTGCGCCAAGTTATTCCACGGGCTGGCGATAATGGTTCCTTCAATCACTTCATTGACGAGGTTGGCGCGCTGATTAAAAAAGAATTGAGACATAACGGATCCTGAAAGTTAAGCGAGTTCCCGGAGGGGACAGCCTCCGGGGCGAGAAGGTTAGAGCAGGCTAGGCGCGAATCACGCGCTTGCCGGGAATATCAAGGATGACGGTCTCCCCCTTTTGTAGCGTGGTCAGGACATCGCTCTGCTGGCAAAGCATCGCGATACCCGCCTGACGGGCGATAATGGCGCCGTGAGAGAGTTCACTGCCGGCCTGCAGACAGATCCCCTTCACCCGATCCGCATCGAGCTGCAGGACGGTAGAAGGAAAAATATCGTCGGCCACGAGGATCGAGGGGCCGTCAAACTGCGGTAGTACTTCGTTGCTCCCGTTAAGGTGACGCAGCGTGCGGTGCAAAATATCTTCAATATCAATATAGCGCGCCTGTAGGTAAGGATCGTCGAGATGACGATATTGTTGGCTTAAATCGTTCAGCACCTGATGCCACGCCCACTCCGCGCTGCATTGCTCGTCGCGCACCCTATCGCAGGCGGCGGCGTATAAATCAGGGTCATCGAGCAGGGTATGATGCCCGGAGAAGATGGCCGCGATGTCGGCGGAAAACTTCGCCTCCGCCAGGGTCGTCAGCGCGCTAAGCTCTTCCAGCGTCCGATCGATGGCCCGTTTTAGCCGCAGCTGCTGCTGACCGATGGCGACGCCTTTTTCCCGTGAGACCTTCTCCTGCGGCTGGGAATAGAGTACGACCTTACCCTGTACGCGATCGGCGCAGGCGGGCTGAGTCGCAGGCGCCGCCTCCGTTTGCTCGCCGAAATTCTCCGCCGCCAGCGCCTGGAACGCTGCCAGCGCGGCATCGGCATCCGGCCCGCGGGCAAGCAGCCTTAAGGTATCGTTACGGCGTACCTGAAGCAGGGCGATTTGGTTGAGGCTGTCGGGCGTGACGCACTTACCTCCTTTCTCCAGCACCAGGTCGGCGTTGAATCCCGCCAGCGCGGCGACCAGCTTTGACGCCGGGCGAACATGCAGGCCGTTGTGGTTTTGAATCACCACGGAAACCGAGCGCGCATCGCGGTCGTCGATCGGCGCGGCGGTCAACGCCGCGTGTTGCGGTTGCGATGGCAATCCCAGCTGTACGCGTTTTGCCTCCAGCGCGTTCATGGCATCTTCGATGACCTTGTCGATGCCGGCCCCGGCGGCGGCGCTCACCGTCGCCGCCAGCGTTCCTTCCACCAGCGGCGCCGCGCACAGGCGAACCTTCGCCGCAATGGCCGGATCGAGGAGATCCAGCGCGGTTTCGGCGCTCAGCAGGGCGCTGCCAATATCCATCATCACCAGGATATGATCGGCGTCGGCTACGGACTCGATGGCTTCCATAACCTTAATGGGATCGGTGCCGATCGGGCTGGTGGGATCGTCAATTCCGGCGGCGATCGCCAGCTTACAGCCATCGTTCATTAACATCTGCCGGGCCAGTTCTCCGACACCTTCGCCCAGACGAGCGCTATGCGAAACAATCACCAGGTTTACCATCGCGTTTTCCTTACTCTTTGGCCGCTGCGGCCAGCATCTGAACCATCAACATTACCGAGGTCGCGCCCGGATCCTGGTGCCCGATGCTGCGTTCGCCGAGGTAGCTGGCCCGTCCTTTGCGTGCCTGCATGGCGATGGTGGCCTGGACGGCGGCTTGCGCCTGTTCGCTGGCAGCATCAAGGGCGCTTTGGATTGACAGGTGCTGTTCGCTGGACTGACGCAGCGATTCCACTACCGGCAGCCAGACGTCGCACATGGTTTTATCGCCCGGCTCGGCTTTGCCGCGATTCACCACGCCTTCCGCGCCTTCGCGGATGGCTTGATAAAGCTCGTCCAGGGTCAGACTCTGATGGGCCTGGGTCACCTGAGCGGCGCGGATAAAGAAGGTGCCGAACAGCGGGCCGCTGGCCCCACCGACGTTGGACAGCAGCGTCATGCCGGTATTTTTAAGAATGAAACCAATGTCTTTATCGGCAATCGAAGGCAGCTTTTCCACCACCTTGCTAAAACCACGATGCATATTCAGGCCGTGGTCGGCATCGCCGATCTCCCGGTCCAGACCGGTCAAAAAATCGCTCTCTTTGGTAAAGATATCGCCGCAGCGATAGAGCCAGTCTACGATTTGCGTTCTGCTTAATGACATGTCGTGCTCCTTATTTTCCCCAGTTCAGCGCCGGGGTGTGAACCGGGGCGTCCCATAATGCCAGCGTCTCGTCATCGGCTTTTAACAGGGTGATGGAAAAACCGACCATATCCAGAGAGGTACAGTAGCTGCCGATAAGATTGCGCTCGATCGCGATGCCGGTTTCCTCGCAGCGCTGCGTCAGACGGTTATAGACGCCGTAGAGCTCGGACAGCGGCGTGGCGCCGAGGTTGTTGACCAGCGCGATAACCCGATCGCCTTTTTGCAGCGCCTGCTTGGTCTGCGTTACCTCCTGCCACGCGCCTTTCATGTTGTCCCAGTGGCGCAGCGTGCGGCTATAGGCGCCGTTTTCCAGCAGAGTATCGAACATTTCGTCAACGGTGCGATCGAGGGAGGTGAAGCGGCGGCGGTCGATGCCCGGTTCGCCGTGAATGCCGACGCCGAACTCCATCTCATCGTCCTGCAGTTCGAATGAGGGCTGGCCGGCGGCCGGAACGGTGCAGGCGCCCAGGGCGATGCCGATAGAGTGGCCGAGGTTGTTAAGCTTGCGCCCCAGTTCAGCGCATGCTGCCAGCGAGTCGCCGCGTTCGGCGGCCGCGCCCACCAGTTTTTCAATCAGCACGGTATTGGCCACGCCGCGCCGTCCGGCGGTATAGAGGCTGTCTTTTACCGCCACATCGTCATCGACTACCACGGTGGTGACCTTGATGCCGCTTTCGTGCAGCAGCTCGGTGGCGGTTTCAAAGTTAAGAATATCGCCAGTGTAGTTTTTAATAATCAGCAGCACGCCTTCGCCGCCGTCGATGTTCATGGCGCACTCAAACATTTTATCCGGCGTCGGGGAGGTGAAAATTTCCCCCGGACAGGCCCCGGAAAGCATGCCCTGGCCAATATATCCGCAGTGCATCGGCTCATGACCGCTGCCGCCGCCGGAAAGCAGCGCTACTTTCCCGGCCACCGGTGCATCGGCGCGGGTGACGTAGACCGGATCATGATGCAGCGTCAGTTCAGGGTGCGCTTTTGCCAGGCCCGCCAGTTGTTCACTCAGGACATCTTCGACACGGTTAATCAGTTTTTTCATTGTTTATTCTCCATCGGAGTTTCGATGCGGCCTCTCTGCTGACGGAAGCGGTCATCGTGTAGGGGCATCGCCTGTCGATATGCGATATCGGGCGATGTATTGATTCTGGCTGAGTTAACGGGAAAAAAAATCGCCATAAAATGAGTTTCATTACGAAACGCGCACGGTAAATTTTGTTCCGTTATGAAACGCTTTTGCCGGAAGAAATCGAAAAATGCGAGCCAGGGCGACTATTTCATCTCACTTCACATACTTGCCAGACGCGGGGGGGAAAAAATTTTACCTCTCCAGGCGCCAGTAGCGGCGAAAAACGCCGTACTTCATCCACTTTTTCCGCTTGTTTTGCGCTGAACGAGCGGATCGAGATCGCAATCCCGTCGTTTCATATGAATTCATGTTTCAATATGAAACGATAAAATGTGCACCCTGTTTCATATCGGGACAAAAAGGGGAAACATTTTTTTGCCTGCGGCTCGCTCTACAGTGATGACATCGCTCAGGTAGCGCTTTTGTTCCCGCTTTTAATACCAGGCCGGACGGGGAAATACCGGGGCACATCGTGTCAAAACATGCACTTATTTGAGGGTGAACGGAATGCTAAAAGTTATTCAATCTCCAGCCAAATATCTCCAGGGACCGGATGCATCCACGTTGTTTGGCGAATACGCTAAAAACCTGGCGGGCAGCTTTTTCGTGATTGCCGATGACTTCGTGATGAAGCTGGCGGGTGAGAAAGTGTTGAACGGTTTGCATAGCCACAATATCAGCTGCCATGCGGAGCGCTTCAACGGCGAGTGCAGCCACGTTGAGATCAATCGCCTGATCGCCATTCTGAAGCAGCACGGCTGCCGCGGCGTGGTGGGCATCGGCGGCGGCAAGACGCTCGATACGGCGAAAGCGATAGGCTATTACCAGAAGCTGCCGGTGGTGGTGATCCCGACGATTGCCTCCACCGATGCGCCAACCAGCGCGTTGTCGGTTATTTATACCGAAGCCGGTGAATTTGAAGAGTATCTTATTTACCCGAAAAATCCGGACATGGTGGTGATGGATACGGCGATTATCGCTAAAGCCCCGGTACGCCTGCTGGTGGCCGGGATGGGCGATGCGCTTTCAACCTGGTTTGAAGCCAGGGCCTGCTATGACGCCAGAGCCACCAGCATGGCCGGCGGCCAGTCGACGGCGGCGGCGCTGAGCCTGGCGCGCCTGTGCTATGATACGCTGCTGGCGGAAGGCGAAAAGGCCCGCCTTGCCGCTCAGGCCGGAGTGGTGACCGATGCGCTCGAACGCATCGTTGAAGCGAATACCTACCTTAGCGGAATCGGCTTTGAAAGCAGCGGCCTGGCCGCCGCGCACGCCATTCACAATGGTTTCACCATCCTCGAAGAGTGCCACCACCTGTACCATGGCGAGAAAGTCGCGTTTGGTACCCTGGCGCAGCTGGTGCTACAAAATAGCCCGATGGAAGAGATCGAAACGGTGCTGAACTTCTGCCATACCGTCGGCCTGCCGGTCACGCTGGCGCAAATGGGCGTTAAAGAGGGCATCGACGAGAAAATTCAGGCGGTAGCAAAAGCGACCTGTGCGGAAGGCGAAACCATCCATAACATGCCGTTCCCGGTCAGCGCGCAGAGCGTGCATGCGGCAATTCTGACCGCCGACCTGCTTGGACAGCAGTGGCTGGCGCGTTAATTTAGCGTCGTCCTGTCCCGCCTCGTTAATGAGAAGGGGCGTTTTATCCCCCTCTGGCGGTTACCGCCGGAGGGGTTGTCGTTTAAGTAACAGCGGAAATGGATATGACTGCGCAGACTCAGAGCTTTCCCCTGGTGATAACCCAGTCGTGGCATCGTTGCAGTAAGTTTATGCAGCGGGAAACCTGGCAGACGCCGCATCAGGCGCAGGGGCTGACCTTCGAATCGATTTGTCGGCGTAAGACCGCGCTGCTGACGATTGGCCAGGCGGCGCTGGAAGATGCCTGGGAGTATATGGATAACCGCCCCTGCGCATTGTTTATCCTTGATGAGTCCGCCTGTATTCTCAGCCGCTGCGGCGATCCGCAGACCCTTGACCAGCTGGCGGCGCTGGGGTTTCGTGACGGTAGCTATTGCGCGGAAAGCATCATCGGCAGCTGCGCGCTCTCGCTGGCCTCCATGCTCGGGCAGCCGGTCAAAACGACGGGCGAGCAGCATTTTAAACATGCGCTGCACGGATGGTCGTTTAGCTCTACGCCGGTGTTTGATAACCACGGGCGCCTGTTCGGTTCCATTTCTTTGTGCTGCCTGACGGAAGAACAGGCTTCGCCGGACCTCTCCCTGACCCTGGCTATCGCCAGGGAAGTGGGCAACTCGCTGCTCACCGATAGCCTGCTGGCCGAGTCGAATCGCCACCTTAACCAGATGTACGGTCTGCTGGAGAGCATGGATGACGGGGTGATGGCGTGGAACGAGCAGGGCATTTTGCAGTTTCTGAACGTGCAGGCCGCGACGCTGCTACACCTTGATGCCCAGGCCAGCCAGGGGAAAAACATCAATGAACTGGTGACGCTGCCGGCTCTGTTGCGCCGGGCGATCAAGCACGCGCGCGGGCTGAACCATGTGGAAGTCACCTTCGAGAGCCAGCATCAGTTCGTTGATGCCGTTATCACGCTCAAGCCGATCGTCGAAGAGCAGGGCAACAGTTTCATCTTGCTGCTGCATCCGGTCGAGCAGATGCGTCAGCTGATGACCAGCCAGCTTGGCAAAGTGAGCCATACCTTTGAGCAGATGTCGGCTGACGATCCTGAAACCCGGCGGTTAATTCACTTTGGCCGTCAGGCGGCGCGCGGCGCTTTTCCAGTGCTGCTGTGCGGTGAGGAAGGGGTGGGTAAAGAGCTGCTCAGCCAGGCGATTCACAATGAGAGCGAGCGGGGTGGCGGACCGTATATCGCGGTTAACTGCCAGCTGTATGCCGACAGCGTCCTTGGGCAGGATTTTATGGGCAGCGCGCCGACGGACGAGGAAAACGGGCGTCTTAGCCGTCTCGAGCTGGCCAACGGCGGGACGCTGTTTCTGGAAAAAATCGAATATCTGGCGCCGGAGCTGCAGTCCGCGCTGTTGCAGGTGATCAAGCAGGGGGTATTAACCCGTCTGGATGCCCGGCGTTTGATCCCGGTGGACGTTAAAGTCATCGCCACCACTACCGTCGATCTTGCCAACCTGGTGGAACAAAACCGCTTTAGTCGCCAGCTTTACTACGCGCTGCACTCTTTTGAAATCGTTATTCCGCCGCTGCGGGCGCGGCGTAACAGTATTCCTTCGCTGGTCCACAATCGTCTTAAGAGTCTGGAGAAGCGTTTTTCCTCGCGGTTGAAGATGGATGACGATGCGCTGGCGCAGCTGGTGGCCTACTCCTGGCCGGGTAATGATTTTGAGCTGAACAGCGTGATTGAAAATATCGCCATTAGCAGCGAGAACGGCCATATCCGTTTGAGTAATCTGCCGGAATATCTCTTTGCCGAGCGGCCCGGCGCCGACGCGGGTTCCTCGCTGCTGCCCGCCAGCCTGACCTTCAGCGCCATTGAAAAAGAGGCCATCATCCATGCCGCCCGCGTGACCAGCGGACGGGTACAAGAGATGGCGCAGCTGCTGAATATTGGCCGCACCACGCTGTGGCGAAAAATGAAACAGTACGATATCGATGCCGGCCAGTTTAAGCATAAAAATCAGGAGTAACCGGGCACCCAGCCTGACGCCGCGATGGTACTTGTTCGCGGCGTTAGCGATCGCTCTATCAGAAAGCCTGGCGGAAGATAGCGACAATCTCTTTCTCGTTACCCTTGCGCGGATTTGAGAAGGCGTTGCCGTCTTTCAAGGCCATCTCCGCCATATAGGGGAAGTCAGCCTCTTTAACTCCCAGCTCGCTCAGATGCTGCGGAATGCCGATATCGGAAGAGAGGCGGGCGATGGCGCAAATGGCCGACTCGGCGGCGTCCATGGTTGAAAGTCCGTGGATGTTTTCTCCCATAAATTCGGCGATGTCGGCAAACTTTTCCGGATTGGCGATCAGGTTGTAGCGCGCAACGTGCGGCAACAGAACCGCGTTCGCCACGCCGTGCGGCATATCGTACAGGCCGCCAAGCTGATGGGCCATGGCGTGAACGTAACCGAGGTTGGCGTTATTGAAAGCCATTCCCGCCAGCAGGGAAGCGTAGGCCATGTTTTCGCGGGCTTGCAGGTTGCTGCCCAGCGCGACGGCCTGGCGCAAGTTCCGGGCGATCAGGCGGATGGCCTGGATCGCGGCGGCATCGGTGACCGGGTTGGCATCTTTGGAAATATAGGCCTCCACGGCGTGGGTTAACGCATCCATGCCGGTTGCGGCGGTCAGCGGGGCCGGTTTGCCAAGCATGAGCAGCGGGTCATTGATGGAGACCGAGGGCAGGTTACGCCAGCTGACGATAACGAACTTCACTTTTGTTTGGGTGTTGGTCAGTACGCAGTGGCGGGTCACTTCGCTGGCGGTACCGGCGGTGGTATTCACCGCGACGATCGGCGGCAGTGGGTTAGTCAGGGTGTCTATGCCGGCATAGCGGTAAAGATCCCCTTCGTGGGTAGCCGCGATACCAATCCCTTTACCGCAGTCATGAGGGCTACCGCCGCCGACGGTGACGATAATATCGCACTGTTCTTGACGAAAGACCGCCAGGCCATCGCGCACGTTGGTGTCTTTTGGATTTGGCTCGACGCCATCAAAAACCACCACCTCAATACCGGCTTCCTGCAGATAGCCGAGAGTTTTATCCACCGCGCCGTCTTTGATGGCCCGCAGACCTTTATCGGTGACCAGCAGCGCTTTTTTACCGCCCAGCAGCTTACAGCGTTCGCCGACGACAGAAACAGCATTGGGACCAAAAAAGTTCACGTTTGGCACCAGATAATCAAACATACGATAGCTCATAATATATCTTCCTGGTTGGATTTATTATTTAGAGAAACCCTTCAGAGCCGTTTCGGCTAATAACATGTCCTGTTCGACGGTACCGCCGCTCACGCCAACGGCGCCGATGACTTCCTCGTTAAAAATAACTGGCAGGCCGCCGCCAAAAGGAATGATTCGCTGCTGGTTGGTGAGTTGTAATCCATATAGCGGTGCGCCCGGTTGGACTAACGCTGTAATTTGATGAGTGCCTTTTTGCAGGCCGCATGCCGTATAGGCTTTATTGAGCGCAATATCGCAGCTGGTTATAAATGCCTCATCCATACGCTGCATCAGGAGCATATTTCCGCCGCGGTCAACAACGGCAAAGACCACCGGCACGTTCATTTCAAAGGCTTTCGCCTCAACGGCAGTAGCCATTTCTTTTGCAGCCGCCAGCGTGATAGTGGCGATGTGTTTGATCTTATCCATAATCTCTCCTGTTAATATCCAGGGCTGGAACGCGATAATTATCGCAGGCACATATTTCAACTGCTGTTTGCGGGCTTATTCTCTCGCCGCAGGTTATTAAGTCAATAGCGAGAAAAATACTATCTAATTGAGTTTTTTATTACCGCAGGCTGTTTTTTGATAACGATCGTTTAGCTGTATCACAGTTTGTTATTAATCTTCTTTTGCATGTTTCATCATGGAACTTCTTTTTTTTAATCTGTGCCAGACTGGAACGAAATTAATTTGCTTAACTTACGGCTTTACATCTCTTTTTGCTGATTAACGGCGAGAAGAAGGCGAGTTTATCGATAAGCCGTCGCGCAGGGTGAAGTTTTTCTGCCTTTTTACTCAGCGGGCATCGCACCGTGATGCGAGCGCGCGGCGTGGAGGGGAGCAAAACGCCGCATTAGTCGAGCAGAAAAGCGCCACGCAAGCGTTTAGCTGGGGCCTGAATCAAAGAAAGGCAACGATCTCTTTGATATCCCGACGGAGTTGGGTCCATATTATAAACATGTTCATTACGTGGTTAATTTTAAGGATAAGAGCATGCCAACAGCAATCGATAAAGCCCTGGATTTTATTGGTGGTATGAACACATCGTTACCGGTGCCGAATACTATGGATGAAAGTACCGCTAAGGGGATCCTGAAGTATTTGCATGAACTAGGCGTACCGGCCAGCGCTGCGCAGGTCACGGCCCGTGGTGAGAAGGAGGGGTGGAGTGCCGGGTTCACGCAAAAAGTAGCCGGATGGGCGGACAAAATTGCCTCTGGCAACCGCATTATTATCAAAAACCCAGAATACTTTACTGCTTATATGCGCGAACAGCTGCAGGCGCTGGCGTAAGCCGCCTGTCGCCATATTCACCATAAGACGTGGCGCTATACAGGAGCCGCAAAACGCAAAAAGGGCTGACGATTTCTCGCCAGCCCTTGCTGTATCTGGTGGCCCCTGCTGGACTTGAACCAGCGACCAAGCGATTATGAGTCGCCTGCTCTAACCACTGAGCTAAGGGGCCGTGGCGAAGGATTATAAAGTAACTGTTGCCCGCAATCCAGCCTAAAACGCACGCCTGCTGTTTTTATAAACAACGCATTTTCAATCCTTTATAATTACCTTTTAGGTATTGAGCTGGGGAAAACATGATCAACGATATTCTGGCGCCGGACCTGCGGGTGGTCTTTTGCGGTATCAATCCGGGGAAGTCTTCCGCCCATACCGGTTTTCATTTCGCCCATCCGGGAAATCGCTTCTGGAAGGTGATTCATCAGGCCGGGTTTACCGACCGTCTTCTGAAACCCGAAGAGGAGCTGCAGCTGCTGGATACCCGCTGCGGGATTACCATGCTAGTCGAGCGCCCGACGGTACAGGCCAGCGAGGTCGCGCTGCTGGAGCTCCGCGATGGCGGAAGAGAGCTGGTGAGGAAAATGGAAGAGTATCAGCCGCGCGCGCTGGCGATCCTCGGTAAACAGGCTTTCGAGAAAGCGTTTCAGGTACGCGGCGTAAAATGGGGCAAACAGCAGGTGACCATAGGCGCGACGGAAGTATGGGTGTTGCCAAATCCCAGCGGGCTCAACCGGGCGACGCTGGATAAGCTGGTGGAGGCCTACCGGGAGCTTGACGAGGCGCTGGCAACGCGAGGGCTTTAATTCGCCCCGGGCGGTTCCAGGCGGGTAAATTCGCCGATAGGACGGCGAATTCTATTATTTTCGCCATAGTCGTCAACGTAGCCTGCGCGAAGGATCATTTGCGGCGGCTGGCTTAAGCCTAAGGTTTCCGCCAGCTGTTTACGGAACGCTTTATCCTCCAGCATCTGGCTCACCGGCTGAACAGAGATGCCGTAGCGGACGGCATCCAGCCAGAAGGCCTGCAGATTCATGCCGCTGCGCAACATCAGCGGAAAGGTTTCTTCTCCGCCGATGATAAAAAATCCGGCGCTTTGCGCTACGCTGCTGGCCGTTTTACTGATGCTTTCCGCGGCGAAGGATTCTCCCTGGGCTTTTTGCCGATCGAAAAATGAGTAATAGAGCAGTTTTTTTATCCCGGTGATGCCTAACTGTTCTGCGGGCAGGCCGTCTTTCAACCGGCGGGCCTCTTCGTTGGAAAAGCGCAGCCAGTGAGCGAACTCCGCTCTTTTGGCCGCATCGAGCGCCTGAGCCTTTGCTGCCTGGATGGCAAAACTCTCAAGCTTATTAAACCCGGCGCTGCCGCGTGGATAATAATTTAAATACGGCTGGTGCTGTTTGAGCAGGGCAGCGAGATCGCGGGGCGCAAGGGCAATATCCTGAAACGGACGTTTGTCGGTGTGCCGGCGCTCAATTAACTTCAGCACGGCGGGCTGTTTGAGAGAAGAGGCGCGGTGGAGGGGGCTTAACGTCATGCGGGCAACATCACCATTGCGCGCCATCGCCGGTAAAATGTCTATTTCCGCCCGCATGCCAAATGCGGCGGCTGCCTGGCGGAAGTTCTCCAGGAACGCGCCCAGAGAAATACTGGCTTCTCGCCCCGCCGGGTCGATATGCGGGAGGGCTTTACTGCGGTCGAACGCCAGGGTGAATCGCCGTGCGTCCGGGTTATAGCGAATCTGCCAGGGCTGAGTATTATGCGCATTTGGCGCCAGCGAGGCGTAATACACTATATGGCGCTGTTCGGTTGGCAGCGCAAATGGTAGTGAAAGATCTTTGGTCAGGCGCAGGGGCTTCGCTTTATGATAGGCACAGGCGCAAACCACTATCATACCTATTAGTAAGGACAGAAATATTTTCTTTATCATCGACTCGCGCCTTTTTCTATCATTAATAATAAAGCGTCAAAAGCGAAGTTAAGAAAGGATTTTCGGTCCTTCTCAAGATGCCGCAAAATATAGGCTTCTTTACTTGCTGATTTCTCTATCAGCCCGGTCAGGCAGAGCCAGAACAGCATCATGACGTCTGCCATTGGAGCATTTAACTGAAGCTCTTTGTTTGCTGCCGCGCGGGAAATTTCTCCGGCGATAATATGATTAATCTCCTCGCCGAGCATATAGATATTAGTCAGTACTTTATTATTTTTCATCTCTTTTTCTGAGCAACCTATTTTCCCGGTAATGCCGGGGAAATAGACGATGCCGGAGTCGTGGATAGCAACCAACGACTGGCAAAGCTCATGATAAAACTCGCGGAAGGGGGCCTGCCGGCTGACTATTTTAACCACCTCCTGGTGAAAGCGCTCCATTCCATCGAGAATAAGGTGATCGACAATATCCTGTTTACTGTCAAAGTAGGTATAAAGCGTGGTTTTACTGAATCCGGCTTCGTGCGCAATCTCATCCATGGTCGTTCCTTCTATACCATGGTTAAGAAATAACGTATTAGCGGTGGCCAGAATAACCGTTCTATTAAAATCAGCCAGCTGAATCTTTCGTTTGCTATTCATTGAATATCCCTATTATTTAGATTCGCGTTGTCCATTAAGTGCGATTTATGAACTAATAGTACAAATATAAAACTATGAGTCCAGTTGTTTGGCTTTATGGTATTAAATAATAAGAATATGACCCGGATATATATTGATAATTTCTGGATGCAGGTATTAATATTTATTAAAGGAATGATTTGCGATTAGCCATAAAAAAAGCCAGTCAGTTGACTGGCTTTTTTGCGCTAAGCGGCGATGATTAATCGTCGAGGAAGCTACGCAGCACTTCAGAACGGCTCGGATGGCGCAATTTACGCAGCGCCTTCGCTTCGATCTGACGGATACGTTCGCGGGTTACGTCGAACTGTTTACCCACTTCTTCCAGCGTGTGATCGGTATTCATGTCAATACCAAAGCGCATACGCAGGACTTTTGCTTCACGGGCGGTCAGGCCAGCCAGAACGTCATGGGTGGCGGCGCGCAGGCTCTCAGTGGTGGCAGAGTCCAGCGGCAGCTCGAGGGTGTTATCCTCGATGAAATCTCCCAGATGCGAATCTTCATCGTCGCCAATCGGCGTTTCCATGGAGATCGGCTCTTTGGCGATTTTCAGCACCTTACGGATTTTATCTTCCGGCATCAGCATACGCTCGGCCAGCTCTTCCGGTGTCGGTTCGCGGCCCATCTCCTGCAGCATCTGGCGGGAAATACGGTTGAGCTTGTTGATAGTCTCAATCATATGCACCGGAATACGGATGGTGCGCGCCTGGTCTGCGATAGAGCGGGTGATCGCCTGACGGATCCACCAGGTTGCGTAGGTGGAGAACTTGTAGCCGCGACGGTATTCAAACTTATCTACCGCTTTCATCAGACCGATGTTACCTTCCTGGATCAGATCGAGGAACTGCAGACCGCGGTTGGTGTATTTCTTGGCGATCGAGATAACCAGACGCAGGTTCGCTTCAACCATCTCTTTCTTCGCGCGGCGCGCTTTCGCTTCACCGATGGACATGCGACGGTTGATATCTTTTACCTGCTCAATGGTCAGGCCGGTCTCTTGTTCAATCTGCTGCAGTTTCATCAGGCCGCGCTGAACGTCTTCTTTCACGTCAAGCAGCTTTTCTGACCACGGCTTATTCATCGCGATGGCCGCATTGAACCAGGTTTCGCTGGTTTCGTTGCCGGTAAACAGAGTGATGAAGTTTTTCTTCGGCATTTTGCACTGCTCAACGCACAGCTTCATGATGATACGTTCTTGAGTACGAACGCGATCCATCATGATGCGCATGCTGTTAACCAGGTAATCGAACTGCTTCGGCACCAGGCGGAACTGTTTGAACACTTCAGACAGCTTGAGAATCTCTTCCTGCGCTGCGGCGTGGCTACGACCTTTCGCTTTGATGGTATCGCGGGTCAGTTCGTACTGCGTGCGCAGCTCGGCGAATTTCTCGCGCGCCAGCTCAGGATCGATGCTGTTGTCATCATCGCTGCTGTCGTCGTCTTCTTCTTCATCTTCGTCTTCGTCGTCATCCATCTCTTCCTGAGAGAGTTCAGAACCGACGTGCGTCGCCGTTGGCGCCATGTCTTCTTCGGCGTTCGGGTCAACAAAACCGGTGATCAGATCGGACAGACGCGCCTCTTCCGCCTCAACGCGATCGTACTGCTCCAGCAGATAGGTGATGGCTTCCGGGTATTCAGCAACCGAGCACTGCACCTGGTTAATACCGTCTTCGATACGTTTAGCGATGTCGATTTCGCCTTCGCGCGTCAGCAGTTCGACGGTACCCATTTCACGCATGTACATGCGCACCGGGTCGGTAGTGCGTCCGATTTCAGACTCAACGCTGGAGAGAACCTGCGCCGCAGCTTCTTCCGCATCTTCGTCAGTATTGTTGTTAGTTTCAGCAAGCAAAAGATCATCGGCATCCGGTGCTTCTTCCATCACCTGAATGCCCATGTCGTTGATCATTTGGATGATGTCTTCGATCTGATCGGAGTCGACGATATCTTCCGGCAGATGGTCATTGACCTCGGCATAGGTCAGATAGCCTTGCTCCTTACCACGTTGGACAAGAAGCTTCAGCTGTGACTGCGGGTTTTGCTCCATAAGACGGTATCCACACTTAATTCGTTTGATTGGTGTAAGCAGATGAACTGCCAACATTTAAAGCGAGGGCGTACTTATATTTTTGCCGCTGCGCCTCGCGCGGCTGTCGGGGTCTTCCCGAACGATATTCGGCACTTAAGCCGTTAAATTCATTTTTTTTCCAGGGCTTGTCTGATTTCCCAGAACTCCCGGCGTTCTTCACTGCTTAAACCGTGAGTGCGGTCGCGAGCTATCAACTCTTCTTGCCGCTGTTCAAGCATTGCATCAAAAATTCGGTTTAGCGTGTCGGTGAACATTTTTTCAACATTCTCATCCCTTATATCGTTCCAGGCTGAGAGTTTTTCAAGTGTTGAGTATTCACTAGTCCCGCGATAGTTCTCTAATAGCTGCCCCGTGGTCAGGCCCGGCTGCGCAACACAGAGGTTCACCAGCTCGGAGAAGAGGCTGAGTCCCGGTAATTTGCTCTGCGCCAGCCCCTGCAAAGGGGGCACCAGCGGCGCCAGATTGGGATTCTGCACCAGCAGTCCTATAAGTATACGCATAGGCGTCTGTTTTATCTGCTGAGCCGGGCGTACGACGCCACTTTCTGCCTGTTTCGGCATTAAACGATCAAGCTGGGTATCATCAAAAATGCCCAGCTTCAGGCCCAGCATCTGGCGCAGCTGAATACGATGCGCATCGCCAGGCACCTGGCTAATGAGCGGTAGCGCTAGTGCGGCCAGCTGCGTACTGCCATCCGGCGAACTCAGATCGACCTGCGGTAAGAGACTGTTAAATAAAAACATGGAGAGCGGCTGAGCCTGCTCCATCCGTGCTTCAAAAGCCTCTTTACCCTCTTTACGTACCAGCGTATCCGGATCTTCACCATCGGGCAGGAACATAAAGCGTAGCTGACGACCATCGGTCATGTACGGCATTGCCGTTTCCAGCGCACGCCATGCGGCATCTCGACCGGCGCGGTCGCCGTCGTAACAGCAAATTACGTTGTTCGTCGCACGGAATAATATATGCATGTGGTCGGCCGTGGTCGATGTACCCAGCGATGCAACGGCATAGTTAATACCGTACTGCGCCAGAGCGACGACATCCATATACCCTTCGACAACCAGCAACCGCGGTGGTTCTGCCTGGTGCTGCTGCGCTTCATAAAGGCCGTAAAGCTGGCGGCCCTTATGGAAAATATCGGTCTCCGGGGAGTTGAGGTATTTCGGCGTATCGTTACCCAGTACGCGACCACCAAATCCAATCACCCGGCCTCGTTTGTCGCGAATCGGAAACATCACGCGATTGCGGAAACGGTCGTAAGTTCTTCCCTGGTCATTGTTGACCAGCATTCCGGCATCGAGCAGCAGTTTCCTGTTGTCGACATTACCGCCGAAACGTTTTAATGCGTTATCCCAGCCTGGCGGCGCAAAACCAATAGCAAACTGCTGGACAACTTCGGCACTCAGGCCGCGTTGCTCCAGGTACTGGCGCGCAGGTTCGGCATTAGGTTGGTTGAAGGATTGCTGATAAAAGTCATTTAACCCTTCCATTAGCTGATAGAGATTTTGCCGCTGATGGCGCTCTATCTGACTCAGGCCCGTTCCGGCTTCATACGGCACTTCAAGATTATGCATAGCAGCCAGCTCTTCGACGGTTTCCACGAACTCGAGCTTGTCGTAGTTCATCAGGAAGTCGATAGCGTTGCCGTGCGCACCGCAGCCAAAGCAGTGGTAAAACTGTTTTTCACCGTTGACGGTGAAAGAGGGGGTTTTTTCGTTATGGAACGGACAACACGCGTGATAATTCTTGCCCTGCTTTTTCAGCTTCACCCGCGCGTCGATCAGATCGACGATATCGGTGCGCGCCAGCAGGTCATTGATAAATACTCGTGGAATTCGTCCAGCCATATGCCCCGTTTTATACACTTCCCCTTCAAACTGCCTCTGCGTTGGCTTCGCTCGTTCACCCCTGTCGCTTACTTCAGTAAGCTCCGGGGACTTACTCCCTTGCCGCCTTGATGCATCTTGAATGATTGGGTGTATATGCTAATGCATAAACGAAAATAAGCCGCGCATTCCTTTCGGAAGCACGGCCTTACAACTACAACTCGGTCTGAATTGAGAGCCTGGCTCCCAACAGATTAGTACAGACGAGTGCGGCGTGCGTTTTCGCGAGCCAGTTTCTTCGCGTGACGTTTCACTGCGGAAGCTTTAGCGCGTTTACGTTCGGTAGTCGGTTTTTCATAGAACTCACGACGACGAACTTCCGCCAGAACACCTGCTTTTTCGCATGAACGTTTGAAGCGACGCAGCGCTACGTCGAACGGCTCGTTTTCACGTACTTTAATTACCGGCATGTAACTCTCACCTTTGATAAATTCGGTTTGCCGCTGGCATCAACGCCAGCTTATTTCAAAATGGTGCGGAATTTTACTGCAATTGCTGCTGCTTTGTAAAGCACCGACGCGATTTTTGAAAGGGACTTTTATAAGGACAGGGAGTATACACGAAGTGAGCGCCAGGGGTGAGGAAAGTTTTACATCAACCCGCATTGGTCCTACACTGCGCGGTATTGAAACGAGGTAAAACTAGCCATGCGTGTACTGGGAATTGAAACATCCTGCGATGAAACCGGCATCGCCATTTATGACGACGAAAAAGGTCTGTTAGCCAACCAGCTGTATAGTCAGGTGAAATTGCATGCTGACTACGGCGGCGTGGTGCCTGAACTGGCCTCGCGCGACCACGTGCGTAAAACCGTCCCTCTGATTCAGGCGGCGCTAAAAGAGGCCGGGATGACGGCAAAAGATATTGATGCCGTTGCGTATACGGCGGGCCCAGGCCTGGTTGGCGCGCTGCTGGTCGGCGCGACGGTAGGCCGCTCGCTGGCCTTCGCCTGGAACGTGCCGGCGATCCCGGTGCACCATATGGAAGGGCATCTGTTGGCGCCGATGCTGGAAGATAATCCGCCGCAGTATCCGTTTGTCGCGCTACTGGTTTCCGGCGGCCATACCCAGCTGATTAGCGTCACCGGTATTGGCCAGTATGAGCTGTTAGGCGAGTCGATTGACGACGCGGCAGGGGAAGCCTTCGATAAGACGGCTAAACTGCTCGGCCTGGATTACCCTGGCGGCCCGATGCTGTCGAAGATGGCCTCCCAGGGCACCGAAGGGCGTTTTGTCTTTCCGCGCCCGATGACCGACCGTCCCGGGCTGGATTTTAGCTTCTCAGGCCTGAAAACCTTTGCTGCCAACACCATCCGTAGCAACGGCGATGACGACCAGACGCGCGCCGATATCGCCCGCGCTTTCGAAGACGCGGTCGTGGATACGCTGATGATCAAGTGCCGCCGGGCGCTGGAGCAAACCGGTTTTAAACGGCTGGTGATGGCTGGCGGCGTCAGCGCTAACCGTACGCTGCGCGCGAAGCTGGCGGAAATGATGAAAAAGCGCGGCGGGGAAGTCTTCTATGCCCGTCCTGAATTCTGTACCGATAACGGTGCGATGATTGCCTATGCGGGTATGGTTCGTCTGCGTTCCGGGGCAAAAGCGGAGCTGGGCGTCACCGTTCGTCCGCGCTGGCCGCTGGCTGAACTTCCGGCGGCATAATTTCTGCTGTTTTACAGGCCGACGTCCTGTCGGCCTGCCTTCTCGACTTATTCCATACTCTTACACAGCGAGCAAATCGCCCCCTGATGTTTATGCGAATGCATCACGTCAGGACGTTCGTACTCTTCCCGGCAGCTCAGGCAGCGGTAAACGGTGATCGACGCATTACCCTGCGCATCGTAGCGCGGCTCGGCGATACCGTCATCGCGCTGTTTAATGTAATAGCGCCCGCGGGTGGCGATTCCCATGACCGGCGTCATCACGAACGCTACCGCCAGCGCGATCAGCGGCGAGAACGGTGCCAGGGTGTCGCCTAACAGGCCGAAGAAGGCGCTAATCGAAAGGCCTGCCGCGAGGGCAAAAGAGACTACGCCTACCGGGTTGACGTTGTAGATCATCCCGCGGCGATACTCCGGCTGCGCCGGCGCCAGCTTCATCACCCCTTTATTGACGGTGATATCGGTGGCGACCACCACCACCCAGGCGATGGCAAAGTTAGAGTAGAAGCCGAGGATCCACGCCAGAGCGCTAAACATGTCGCCCTCCATCAGGGCGAGAGCAATCGTCAGGTTGACGATGACGAAAATAATTCTCCCCGGATAACGTTTGGTGGTGCGCGTCCAGGCGCTGGTCCACGCCAGCGAGCCGGAATAGGCGTTAGTGACGTTTATTTTTATCTGCGAGATAACCACCAGCACCACCGCGAGGGTGAGCGCCAGCCAGCCGGGGACCAGGTTATCGAAGACGCTGACGAACTGCTGTACCGGTTCGGTGTTGTGCACCGCCGGGAAGCGGGTCAGCAGATAGAACCCGAGAAAAGCGCCGATAATCTGTTTAATCGCACCTAACACGACCCAGCCCGGACCGGCGGAGAACACCGCCAGCCACCAGCTTTTGCTGTTTTCTGCGGTCTTCGGCGGCATAAAGCGCAGGTAGTCGATCTGCTCGCCAATCTGCATGATCAGCGACAGGCATACCCCCGCGCCGAGCATAATGGCGGTTAAATCTACCGTTGCGGCGTGGTTTTTACCGGCGAAGTTCATAAAACCATCCACCAGATCCGGGTCTTTGGCGATAAGCCAGGCCACCGGAACCACCATCAGGACCAGCCACAGCGGCGTCGTCCAGACCTGAAGGCGAGTCAGCGCCTTCATGCCGTAGACCACCAGCGGCAATACCATCAGGGTGGCGATGAGGTAGCCCATCCACAGCGGGATCCCTAAGCCCACCAGCAGCCCCTGCGCCATAATCGAGCCTTCGAGGGCGAAAAAGATAAAGGTAAATCCGGCAAAGATAATGCTGGTGATCACCGAGCCAAAGTAGCCGAAACCGGCGCTGCGGGTGATTAAGTCGAGGTCGATGTTATAGCGCGCGGCGGTAATCGCCAGCGGAATACCGGTAAGAAAAATAACCAGTGCCGCTAGCAGGATCGCGTAAATCGCATTGGTGGTGCCCCAGGCCATGCCGATGCTGGCGCCGATAGAAAAGTCGGCCAGGTAGGCGATACCGCCTAATGCCGTCACCGCGACAACCCCTGGTCCCCAGCGGCGAAAGCTCAGCGGGGCATAGCGAAGCGTATAGTCTTCCAGCGTTTCTTTGGAGCCGGAGGCACTGGTTTGCGCAGGTAAATCAGTTTTTATATCCAGTGATGACATAGTCATTCCTTAATGGTTGGGCATGACTGGAATTAGCAAACCTTATGCCACATCGCAGGGCAGGCGCTGTCAGGGCTTCATGAAGGGGATGGCTAAAGAGAGGGCAGGGTATGCACCATCCCGACATCTTTGCGTCGGGATGGTGCAGAGGTTATTTGCCAAGAATGCCTTTGTCTTCGATAAAGGCGATGATATTTTGCAGGCCGTCGCCGCTTTTCAGGTTGGTGAAGCTCCACGGACGTTCGCCGCGCATGCGCAGGGTATCGCGCTCCATCACTTCAAGAGACGCGCCCACGTACGGTGCAAGATCGGTTTTGTTGATCACCAGGAAGTCGGATTTGGTGATCCCCGGCCCGCCTTTGCGCGGGATCTTTTCCCCTTCCGCCACGTCGATGACGTAGATGGTGAGATCCGCCAGCTCCGGGCTGAAGGTCGCGCTCAAGTTATCGCCGCCGCTTTCTACAAAGATCAGATCGAGATTGCCGAATTTCTCGCTTAGCGCTTCCACTGCGGCCAGGTTCATCGATGCGTCTTCGCGAATGGCGGTATGCGGGCAGCCGCCGGTTTCGACGCCGACAATTCGCTCTGGCTCCAGGGCGCCGGCTTCGGTGAGAATGCGCTGATCTTCTTTGGTGTAGATATCGTTGGTCACCACCGCCAGCTGCCAGGTGTCGCGCATGGCTTTGCAGAGGGCTTCCAGCAGCGCGGTTTTTCCGGAGCCGACCGGGCCGCCGACGCCGACGCGCAGCGGTTGCTTAATCATGTTCATATCTTCTCCTAAGAACGGAATAGTCGGGAATACTGGGTTTCGTGTCGCGCGGAAGCGATAGCCGCAAGCGGCGTCGCCGAACCGATTGCGCAATCCGGGGCCGCAAGGGCGCTGTCCATGTCCGCCGCATAGCGGTCGCACAGGCGCAGAATCAACTGCTGGGCCGCCTGCTGGCCGAAGGGCACCAGCTTGACGCCCGCCATCACCGCGCTTTCAATCCAGCTATAGCCAAGGCTCAGGGCCAGATCAGGAATGGCTATTTGCCAGCGTACGCCAAGCCACGCCATACCGGTTAACTGGCTTTGCTGACACAGCTTGCGCCACTCGGGCGGGCAGTCCGGCTGCCAGTCGGCCAGCAGCCGGGTGAAGGCTGCGCCGCGGTTGCGCTCTTCATCGCGCAGCTCGCGGGTTTCCCGGCAGGCGAGCAGATAAGCGGTCCAGCGCCGGGCACAGTCCAGATCGCCCGCTTCGCAGGCCCGGTAGAGCCGGGCAAACAGCGGCAGGTCGACGGTAAAAAAGCTCTGCTCCATCTGCCGCAGCTGCCAGCGCTCAAAGGCGGCGGTATCCGCTACCCAGCCCGCTTCCACCGCCCACTCCAGCCCCTGGGACCAGCTGTAGCCGCCAACCGGGAGGCTGCTGCTGGCAAGCTGCATCAGCCGCAGACGTTTTTCCGGCGTCGGCATTTAGTGGCTGTGCTCGTGATTGTGATGATGATGATGGCCGTGCGACTCGCTGGCGTAGGCGCCGGCTTCCGGTTCAAACGGCAGATGCGCGAAATCCACGGCCAGGCCAAACTGGCGCAGCATATCGTCCAGGACGTGGTCGTGATGGTAGCGCAGCTCGCCGGGCATAATCTGCAGCGGGACATGGCGATTGCCGAGGTGATAGCAGGCTTTCGCCAGCATAAAAGGATCCTCGCAGCGCACGACCGAAACGGCTTCATCGGCGGCAATCACTTCAATGAATTCGCTGCCGTTTTCGTTACTGAGAATATCGCCGCCGCGCAGCAGCAGACCGCGCGGCAGCAGCAGGCCCGCCTGACGGCCATCGTTGAGGGTGACTTTAATACGGCTTTTTACCCGCACGTCAATCGGCAGGGTAACGCTGGCCGTGGCCTGCGCCGGGGTCTCTACCCGCTGGGTCAAATAAAGCATTTGCGCTCCTTAAAACAGGAAATAACGTTGCGCCATGGGTAACACGTCCGCCGGTTCGCTGGTTATCAGTTCGCCGTCGATGCGCACCTCGTAGGTTTGTGAATCCACGGTAATATTGGGCAACAGGCCGTTGTGGTGCATATCGGCTTTTTGTACCGTGCGGCAGCCTTTAACCACCGCCGTCGCGCTGTGCAGGTTCAGCCGTTCAGCGACGCCGTTTTCCGCCGCCGCCTGCGACAGGAAGGTCAAACGGCAGCGGTGACGAGCGCTGCCCAGCGCGCCGAACATCGGGCGATAGTGCACCGGCTGCGGCGTCGGGATAGATGCGTTGATGTCGCCCATCGGCGCCATGGCGATCATGCCGCCTTTGACGATCGTCGCCGGTTTTACGCCGAAGAATGCCGGGGACCACAGCACCAGATCCGCCAGTTTCCCCACTTCAATCGAACCGACTTCATGGGCGATACCGTGGGTTAACGCCGGATTAATGGTGTATTTGGCGATATAGCGCTTCACGCGGAAGTTATCGTTATCGCCGCTCTCTTCCGCCAGCGGGCCGCGCTGAACTTTCATCCGGTGCGCCACCTGCCAGGTACGTAACACCACTTCGCCGACGCGACCCATGGCCTGCGAATCGGACGAGGTAAGGGAGAAGGCGCCCAGGTCGTGCAGGACGTCTTCCGCGGCGATGGTTTCCCGCCGAATGCGCGATTCGGCAAACGCCACGTCCTCGGCGATATCCGGGTCGAGATGATGGCAAACCATCAGCATGTCCAGATGCTCGTCAATGGTGTTGACGGTGTAGGGCAGCGTCGGATTAGTCGACGAGGGCAGAATATTGGGGTGTGCGCAGGCGGTAATAATATCTGGCGCATGGCCGCCGCCCGCGCCTTCGGTATGGAAAGTATGGATAGTACGCCCGCCGATGGCCGCCAGGGTATCCTCAACGAATCCCGACTCGTTAAGGGTATCGCTGTGCAGCGCAACCTGAACGTCCATTTCGTCGGCTACGGTCAGCGCGCAGTTGATTGCCGCTGGCGTCGCGCCCCAGTCTTCGTGAATTTTCAGGCCGATAACCCCGGCCGCGACCTGCTCACGCAGCGCATCCGGATTCGAGCCATTGCCTTTACCCAGCAGGCCGACATTGACCGGCAGGCTGTCCGCAGCCTGCAGCATCCGCGAGATGTACCACGGACCCGGGGTGCAGGTCGTGGCGTGGGTACCCGCCGCCGGGCCGGTCCCGCCGCCGATCATGGTGGTGACGCCGGAGACCAGCGCTTCTTCCGCCTGCTGCGGGCAGATCCAGTGAATATGCGTATCGACGCCGCCGGCGGTGACGATCTTGCCTTCTGCGGCAATAATTTCCGTGGCCGCGCCGATCGGGATCGTGACGTTGGGTTGAATATCCGGGTTGCCGGCTTTGCCGATGGCGAAGATCCTTCCATCTTTGACGCCGATATCGGCTTTAACGATCCCCCAGTAATCGACGATCAGGGCATTGGTCAGCACCAGATCCGCGCACCCGGCGGAAAGCATCTGCCCCTGTCCCATACCGTCGCGGATCACTTTACCGCCGCCGAATTTGACCTCTTCGCCGTAGGTGGTCAAATCATCTTCAACCTCGATCCACAGCTCGGTGTCCGCCAGGCGAACTTTATCGCCGGTGGTGGGGCCGAACATGTCGGCATAGGCCTGACGTGAAATCTCACTCATCATTTGCCTCCAGCTCACCCATTATTTCGCCGCGAAAACCGTGCACGACGCGGGCTCCGGCCAGCGCTACCAGCTCCACCTCGCGCTTTTGGCCCGGCTCGAAGCGCACTGCGGTTCCGGCCGCGATATTGAGACGGTAGCCCGTTGCCTGCTGGCGATCGAACTTCAGCGCCGGGTTGACCTCGGCGAAGTGATAATGGGAGCCGACCTGAATCGGCCGGTCACCGTGATTTTCAACGATAATGCAGCAGGTAGCCCGGCCGACGTTAAGCGCTATCTGGCCCGGTTTAACCTGATATTCTCCTGGGATCATCGCGCTACCTCAGATTATCGGGTTATGGACGGTAACCAACTTCGAGCCGTCCGGAAAGGTGGCTTCGACCTGGATATCGGGGATCATTTCCGGTACGCCTTCCATGACCTGCTCGCGGCTCAGGACGTGGCGCCCTTCTTCCATTAGCTCTGCGACGCTTCTGCCGTCGCGCGCGCCCTCCATAATAAAGGCGCTAATCAGGGCCACGGATTCGGGATAGTTGAGCTTCAGGCCGCGGGCCAGGCGACGCTCCGCCACCAGCGCAGCGGTAAACAGCAACAGTTTGTCTTTTTCTCTGGGTGTCAGTTCCATAGCGTTCTCTTAAGTCAGCCAGATTCGGGGGAGTACCGGAGATTTGCCGGTCAGGTGCGGGCGCATAAACTGCCAGATATCGCGCATCGCCCGCTGGCAACGCAGATTATCGTCACTTAAAAAGCGTACCGTCAGCAGGCCGTCGGTGAGCGTCGCGCCGGCATAGTTTGCCAGCGGCGTAAGTTTTTCGCGTACGCCTTCCAGCAGCGTCTCGTTCGCCGGGTAGAACAGCATTGTTCCCACCCATGGCTGCTGCGCGATACAGGCCAGCTCTCCATCGGCCAGGTTCAGGCGCTCAATCAGCAGCGGAGAGCCGTCGACCCACACCTCCAGCCGGTTGGCGAGCGCGCCGTGGCTAAAGGTTTCGCCGATGACCGGACGGCCAAGACATAGCAGGTCCCAGGCCAGCAGCGTGCTGGAGGAGGAGAGGTGAAACGCAGTATGCAAAGCGGCGTGAGCGCCGGGAAAGAAAATGGCATCCTGCGGCAACCACTCGAGCGTTGCGTTATCGCCCAGCGTCAGGGTTTGCAGAAGCCGCGCCTGCGCGCCGCTGCTGCGATAAAACTTGCTGGCGCCGGGCATGGTGATCAGCGTATGGCAATCGGACTCAATCGTGGCGCTGATGGTGAGTTCATCGCCGCCGACGATACCGCCGGGCGGATGAAGCAGATAGAGGTGGCAGGTCTCTTCTTCGGGATAAAACGGACGCTGAACGGTGAGTGGACCGACATGACGACGGGAGGCGAGCGTTGTTTTCCCGCCAAGAAGCTGAAAGCGGAGGTCCAGCGTGGCCTGCCAGCCTTTTTTATTCTGTGGTAACACCGTGCCGTGCAATGTCGCGCCCCTGCAAAATCAAGATAAAACAGCAGCGAAGAGTATTGATCGGGGGCCAACCATCCCGGTCATATGAAAAGCTTATGTCCGTCATACTTCGAGCCGCAGCCGCGTTGGCTACGGGCTACTCGGCCCATCCATGGGCCTCGCCCTGGCGGGCCGTCGCAAGCGACGTTCAAATCTGATCCCGGCAGATTTGTCGTTCGCCCGAATCACTGACTGGAGTAAGCTCATCGGGACTCACTCACCGCCTTGCCGCGAAGTTGCGTCGAAGCAAAGGTTATTTCTGCTCCGGCGTTTTTTTCTTCTTTTTGAACCGGGTCCAGATGCGGGTTTCCTGACGCCGCCACAGACGCTGAATGTTGTCGTGATGGCGCAGCAGAATCAGGCATGAGAGCATCGAAACCGGGAAAGTATACTGCGGTTTGAACCACCAGACATAGAACGGCGCGATCAGCGCGCTGACGATCGCCCCCAGCGAGGAGTAGCCGCTGAGCAGAATCGTAAGCAGCCAGGTTCCGGCCATCACGCCGGTGAGATCCCAGCCGATAGGGGCGATGGCTCCGAAAGCGGTCGCCACGCCTTTACCGCCGCGAAAGTTAAAAAATACCGGCCAGATATGGCCTACGCAGGCGGCAATGGCCACCAGACCGAGCCAGAACGGCGTCAGGCCTAGCGCCCACGCTCCCCAGACCGGCAGCATGCCTTTCAGTACGTCAAAAATAAGCACCGCTACGGCTGCGCCCTTGCCGCCAATTCGCAGGACGTTAGTCGCCCCTGGATTGCCGGAGCCGCTGTCGCGAGGGTCGGGAAGGCCAGCGAGGCGGCAAACGAGAATGGCGCTGGAGATTGAGCCGCAGAGGTAGGCGAGGATAACCAGTCCAGGCGCGATTGCACTCATCAGCTGTTCCATTTTGAAAGTGTCGTTTTATCCCCGGTGCGCTGCGCGTTATCCGCGCATTGGCTCGCAGAGACCCATAGCGATGCTATGCTCCTGGGGCCTTGCCGCGTCGCTCTCTTCCTGCAACGCAAATTATTTAGGGGATGTCTTTGCATCTGTGGATAATACGCATAATTGGCCGGAAGTGGTATCCGGTTTAGCCAAAAAGCAGGCAGGTCGTGATGGATATTGTATTTATAGAGCAACTTTCGGTAATCACCACTATTGGTGTTTATGACTGGGAACAAACCATTGAACAGAAGCTGGTGTTCGATATCGAAATGGCGTGGGATAACCGCAAAGCGGCGGCCAGCGATGATGTCAGCGATTGTCTCAGCTATGCTGATATCAGCGAGGCGGTCATCAACCACGTTGAAGGCGGGCGCTTTGCGCTGGTCGAGCGCGTGGCGGAAGAGATTGCTGACCTGCTGCTGGAAAAGTTTCAATCTCCATGGGTGCGTATTAAAGTCAGCAAGCCTGGCGCGGTAGCCCGGGCGGCCAACGTTGGCGTCGTGATTGAACGTGGCCTTAATCTGAAACAAAACTTTTCAGGTCATACTCGTTAAACAAATTGTGTTTATACCGGTCATAGAATCCGACCATCAGGCTATTTTATTTGCCGTTTTGTCCCCGGGAAGCGCCCGAAAGCCGCGCGTACAACCTGTACGCTCCCGTTTCTGCGCGCTGTCCGTGGCCAATATTGAAGCCTGATAGCCTGGTTATTCGTTTCTGGTTTTTTTCATATTACTTTTTAAAGGGTTTAATTGGATGAGCGATATACACTCGCTGCTGGTGGCGGCAATATTGGGTGTGGTTGAAGGTTTGACCGAGTTTTTACCTGTTTCCAGTACTGGTCATATGATTATTGTCGGTCATCTGCTGGGTTTTGAAGGCGATACCGCAAATACGTTTGAAGTAGTGATTCAGCTTGGTTCCATTCTTGCCGTTGTTGTGATGTTCTGGCGTCGTCTGTTCGGCCTTATCGGTATTCATTTCGGCAAAAAGCCCGAGCATGAAGGCCAGGGCAGCGGTCGCCTGTCGCTTATCCATATTCTCTTGGGGATGATCCCGGCGGTAGTGCTGGGGCTGATTTTCCACGATACCATCAAGTCTCTGTTTAACCCGATAAACGTGATGTACGCGCTGATTGTCGGCGGCGTGCTGCTGATCGCAGCGGAAGTGCTGAAGCCAAAACAGCCCCGCGCGGTGGGCATTGATGATATGACCTATCGTCAGGCGTTCGTGATCGGCTGTTTCCAGTGTCTGGCGCTGTGGCCGGGCTTCTCGCGTTCCGGGGCGACAATTTCCGGCGGGATGCTGATGGGCGTAAGCCGCTATGCGGCCTCTGAGTTCTCATTCCTGCTGGCGGTGCCGATGATGATGGGCGCGACCGTACTGGATATGTACAAAAGTATTGGTTTCCTCAACGCCAGCGATATTCCGATGTTTGCCGTCGGTTTTATCACGGCGTTTATCGTCGCGCTGATTGCGATTAAAACCTTCCTGCAGCTGATTAAACGTATTTCGTTTATCCCGTTCGCCATCTATCGCTTTATCGTCGCGGCAGCGGTGTACGTGGTCTTCTTCTAAGCGCCAGCCCTCAGTCCTGCGGCTGGGGGCAACGCTTTTCTTTCCAGCGGGCGACGGCCTGAATCCGCCGACGCGTCAGCTCTTCACGAATCTCAATTCCCTGAAACCCTTCCGCAACGACCTCTTTTGTTGAGACCGCTCGGGCAACGTCCCAGGCTTCCAGCAGCAGGCGACCCTGAGGGTAATCGCAGGCCTCAAAACCGGTGCGCCCGCGCACGTCGGCTTCACTGGTCAAGGCGATTTGCCTGACCCGCTGCGGCTTGCGCCAGGCATCAATATTATCGAACAGCTTGACCAGCGTTTTTGGCTGCAGCATGGGCAGGGTGTGAATCAGATCGTGAAATTCGGCGACCAGCTTTGCCAGATCGCGCAGCTCGTTGGGTACCCGCAGACGGGCGCAGAGCTGTTCGACCAGCTTTACGCCAGCCGGGCCGTGACCATGATGACGCGGCCAGAGCTCTTTTGGCGTCAGTCCTTTCCCGAGGTCGTGGCACAGGGTAGCGAAACGCACGTCGACTTCGGGTGACAGCATCGCCGCCATGGTGACGGTCATCAGGGTGTGCAGGCCGGTGTCGATTTCCGGGTGCCATTTAGCCGGAGCCGGTACGCCGTAAAGGGCGTCGACTTCCGGGAACAGCACCTTGAGCGCGCGGCAGTCGCGTAAGGTCTGGAAGAAGACCTGCGGGTTGCGGGTGGTAAGGGCGCTTTCCGTCTCTTTCCATACCCGCTCCGGCGTGAGATGTGCAAGCTCACCGGCATCGGCCATTGCGCGCATCAGCGCCATGGTTTCATCGGCGATACGAAACCCCAGATGCGCGTAGCGGGCGGCAAAACGCGCCACGCGCAGAACGCGTAGCGGATCCTCGCTAAAGGCGGGCGAGACGTGGCGCAGCAGGCGCTGGCGTAAATCAGACTGGCCGCCGTAGGGATCGATAATCTGACCGTCGGCGTCCTGGGCCAGCGCATTGATCGTCAGATCGCGGCGCAGCAGGTCTTGCTCAAGGGTAACGTCAGCGGCGGCATAGCAGGTAAAACCGGTGTAACCGGAACCGGACTTGCGCTCGGTGCGCGCCAGGGCATACTCTTCACGGCTTTGCGGATGAAGGAACACGGGAAAATCACGGCCTACCTGCTGGTAGCCCGCGTCGAGGAGTTGCTGAGGCGTGGCGCCAACCACGACCCAATCTTTGTCTTTAACCGGTAGCCTTAATAACGCATCTCGTACTGCACCACCGACCAGATAAACCTTCACGCCTTACTCTCCCGTCTTCATTTTCTTACGATGATACGTAAGTCTGGCAGAGAAGACGAATTAGTTCATCCAACGGTCTTTGCGCTTGCGGCTCGGTACCAGGTGCGGCAACACCAGTCCCAGAATCAGGCCGACGCCCAGCACGCCGCCGCCGTACATAAACCACTGCATGATAATGGTGCGCTGTTTGTCATCAAGCTGCAGATTTGCGGCGTTCACCTTCTTCTGCGCGACAACCAGCTCATTTTTCAGCTTTTGATTCTCTTCTTTCAGGCCGTTGATGACGGCATCGCTACCGGCGACTTTCTTCTGCATGTCCGCCGTGCGCTGGTTCCAGGTGGTATCAATGTTATTCAGTTTATCGGTCAGGGTTTTTACCTGGTTTTCCAGATCCGGCACGCGAGTGCGCAGGCTGGGCTCGTTGCTCAGCTCTTTCAAGGGGATCCAGGCGGTACGGCCGCTGCTGTCGCGCACCTGAGCATAGTTAGTGCTGTCGTTAGTTTGCAGCACTGCGACTTCTTCGCCGGCGTTGATGGTGCCCACAAGGCGATAGTTATCGCCCGGACCGCTGCGCACCCAGGTATTCAGTTCATCTGAAACGTAACGTTTTTCTTCCGCGTGAACCGCCGTGGCGGCGCTCAGCGCCAGCAAAGTCAATGTAATAAGGCGTAATTTTGGCATCAGGTCATCGTTTGGTCATAAAAAGTTGAACGATAGTAGTGGCATCGCCGAAGCGACGCAAAGTTTTCCGCCACAATCGGAATCATCCATCAGGTGGCCCGGCAAAATGCGCATTGCATGGCGATTCGCCGCAAAATACTATTTACTGACAAGAAATATCGTTGTTAGTTCGCCGCAATTTCCCGGCACAGCATATAAGCGGAAGAATTCAGTCATGGCTCAAGAAATCGAATTAAAGTTTATCGTTGATCAGAATGGCGTTGACGCGCTGCGTCAGCACCTCAATACGCTGGAGGCAAAGCACACGCCCGCGGGTCAATTACTGAATATTTACTATGAAACGGCGGATAACTGGCTGCGCCGCCACGACATGGGGCTGCGCGTTCGCGGCGACCAGGGGCGCTATGAGATGACGCTGAAAATCGCCGGGCGCGTCGTCGGCGGTCTGCATCAGCGTCCGGAATATAACATTCCGCTGGAAAGCCCTGAGCTGGCGCTGGAAAAGCTTCCGGCTGAAGTCTGGCCGCAGGGTGAACTGCCGGCGGAGCTTGCTGAGAACGTACAGCCGCTTTTCAGCACCGATTTTGAGCGTGAGCGATGGGTGGTCAAAGAAGGCGACAGCGAAATTGAAATCGCACTCGATCGCGGCGAAGTCAAAGCCGGCGAGCATCAGGAACCCATTTGCGAGCTGGAGCTGGAGCTTCTGTCCGGTAATACGCAGGATATTCTGACCCTTGCCCGCGGCCTGCTGGATACCGGCGTACTGCGTCAGGGAAGCCTGAGCAAAGCGGCGCGAGGTTATCATCTGGCGCAGGGCAACGAAGAACGCCCGCTGACCGCGTTAACGATCCTTCGCGTCGCGCCGAAAGCCAGCGTCGAACAGGGGCTGGAGGCGGCGCTGGAAAGCGCGCTGGCGCACTGGCTATATCATGATGAAGTCCTCAATCGCGGCAATGCGAAAGCGAAAGCGGAGATTTTGCACGCTATCGCCCGCGTGCGGCACGCGCTGGTACTGTTTGGCGGTATTGTCCCGCGCAAGGCCACCACGCTGCTGCGTGAACGTTTGAGCGAAGCCGAGGCGGCGCTGGCGGAAGCCGAAACGACCCAGGCGGCGCTTTTCAGCGTGGCGACCGTCAGAGCGAAGCTGGCGCTCACCGATCTGCTGGTTAACCGCGGCTGGCGTCCTTTCCTGAACGCAGCCGGAGAGCAGAAAATTGCCGGATCGTTTAAACGCTTTGCGGATATTCAGCTCTCCAGGGCGGCGGCGGAGCTGAAAAACGCTTTTCGTCAGCCGTCCGCTGACGGTTATGCCGATCAGCTTCCGCGTCTGACCCGCGAAATTGACACCGTTCAGCTGTTATCCGGCGCCTATGCCGATGCTGCCGCGCCGTGGCTGGAAAACTGGCAAGAAACCCGCCGGGCGATTGCGCATAATGACAGCAGCGTTATCGAATATTTTCGTCGCCAGGCGCTGGCCGCAGAGCCGTTCTGGCTGCATAGTGGAAAACGATAATTTCAGGCCAGGGAGCCCCTAAGATGCCGCTTTCTTCGCAATTACAGCAGCACTGGCAGACGGTCGCTGGCCGGCTGCCAGCGGATTTTCCCGTATCGACGTTGAGCGATCGGGCGCAATCAGTTATGGCATTCAGCGATTTCGTCGAACAGAGTCTGATCGCGCAGCCGCAGTGGCTGGCGGAGCTTGAAAGTGCGCCCCCCGAGGCGCAGGAGTGGCATCACTACGCCGAATGGCTGCAGGTGCGCCTGGCCGAGGTCAATGATGAAGCCGCGCTGATGCGCGAGCTGCGCCAGTTTCGCCGTCGGATCATGGTGCGTATCGCCTGGGCCCAGGCGCTATCGCTGGTCAGCGAAGAGAGCAGCCTGCAGCAGCTAAGCGCGCTGGCGGAGACCTTAATCGTCGCCGCGCGCGACTGGCTATACGCTGCCTGCTGTCGCGAATGGGGCACTCCATGTAATGCTGAAGGTTCGCCGCAGCCGCTACTCATCCTCGGGATGGGCAAGCTCGGCGGCGGCGAGCTGAACTTCTCCTCCGACATCGATCTGATTTTCGCCTGGCCGGAACATGGCGCCACGCGCGGCGGGCGTCGCGAACTGGATAACGCCCAGTTTTTTACCCGCCTCGGGCAGCGCCTGATTAAGGTACTGGATCAACCCACCCAGGATGGTTTTGTCTACCGCGTGGATATGCGCCTGCGCCCGTTTGGCGATAGCGGTCCGCTGGTGTTGAGCTTTGCCGCGCTGGAAGATTATTACCAGGAGCAGGGACGCGATTGGGAGCGCTACGCGATGGTGAAAGCGCGAATTATGGGCGATAACGATGGCGTCTATGCCAACGAGCTGCGCGCCATGCTGCGGCCGTTTGTCTTCCGCCGCTATATCGATTTCAGCGTGATTCAGTCTTTGCGCAACATGAAGGGCATGATTGCCCGGGAAGTGCGCCGCCGGGGATTAAAAGACAATATCAAGCTCGGCGCGGGCGGCATCCGAGAAGTGGAGTTTATCGTCCAGGTCTTCCAGTTGATTCGCGGCGGCCGTGAGCCAATGCTGCAGCAGCGGGCGCTGCTGCCGACGCTGGCCGCCATCGAAGAGCTACATCTGCTGCCGGAAGGGGATGCGCAGAGGCTGCGCGAAGCCTATCTGTTTTTGCGTCGCCTGGAAAACCTGCTGCAAAGCATCAACGACGAGCAGACGCAAACCTTGCCGCAGGATGAACTTAATCGCGCCCGGCTGGCCTGGGGGATGGGCGTTGCCGACTGGGAGACACTCAGCGCGCGGCTGGCGGAACAGATGGCTAACGTGCGGCGCGTGTTTAATGAACTGATCGGCGACGATGAAACGCAGTCGCCGGATGAGCAGCTTGAAGAGTACTGGCGCGAGCTGTGGCAGGACGCGCTGCAGGAAGATGATACCAGCCCGGCGCTGGCGCATCTTGTAGACAGCGATCGCCGCAGCGTGCTGGCGCTGATCGCCGATTTTCGCAAAGAGCTGGACCGGCGCACGATTGGTCCGCGCGGTCGTCAGGTGCTTGACCAGCTCATGCCGCATCTGCTTAGCGAAATTTGTTCGCGCGCCGATGCTCCGGTACCGCTGGCGCGTATTACGCCGCTGCTCACCGGAATTGTCACCCGCACCACTTACCTGGAGCTGCTGAGCGAATTCCCCGGCGCGTTAAAGCACCTGATTAGCCTGTGCGCGGCGTCGCCGATGGTCGCCAGTCAGCTGGCCCGCCATCCGCTGCTGCTGGACGAACTGCTGGACCCGAATACGCTTTATCAGCCAACGGCCACCGATGCCTATCGCGATGAACTGCGCCAGTATCTGCTGCGCGTACCGGAAGATGATGAAGAGCAGCAGCTGGAGGCGCTACGCCAGTTTAAGCAGGCGCAGCTGCTGCACATCGCTGCGGCCGATATCGCCGGAACGCTGCCAGTGATGAAAGTGAGCGATCACTTAACATGGCTGGCGGAGGTGATGATTGACGCAGTCGTCCAGCAGGCATGGCTGCAGATGGTGGCCCGTTACGGGCAGCCGACGCACCTGCACGATCGCCAGGGGCGCGGTTTTGCGGTGGTCGGCTACGGCAAGCTGGGGGGCTGGGAGCTGGGCTACAGTTCCGATCTCGATTTGGTGTTCCTCCACGATTGCCCGATGGAGGTGATGACCGACGGCGAACGCGAAATCGACGGCCGTCAGTTTTATCTGCGCCTGGCGCAGCGCATCATGCATCTTTTCAGTACCCGCACCTCGTCAGGCATTCTGTACGAAGTGGATGCTCGCTTACGCCCCTCTGGCGCAGCGGGGATGCTGGTCACTACCGCCGATTCCTTTGCTGATTATCAGCAGAATGAGGCATGGACATGGGAACACCAGGCGCTGGTTCGCGCCCGCGTAGTGTATGGCGATCCTGAGCTACAGGCGCGCTTTGACGCCATTCGTCGGGATATTCTTACTACCCCGCGAGAAGGCGAAAAACTGCAGACCGAAGTGCGGGAAATGCGCGAAAAAATGCGCGCTCACCTGGGGAATAAGCATCACGATCGCTTTGATATTAAAGCCGATGCCGGTGGGATCACCGATATTGAATTTATTACTCAGTATCTGGTCCTACGCTATGCCAGTGATAAACCGAAGCTCACGCGCTGGTCCGATAACGTTCGTATCCTGGAACTGCTGGCGCAGAACGACATTATGGACGAGGCAGAGGCGAGGGCGTTAACTCACGCTTACACTACGCTGCGCGATGCGCTACATCACCTGGCGCTGCAGGAACAGCCGGGGCACGTGGCGCCAGATGCGTTTAGCCAGGAGCGTGAACAGGTCAGCGCCAGCTGGCAGAAGTGGTTGATGGCTTAACTAAAAAACCGGGTGTGCTATTATCGCGCGCAAAGTTTGCGTCTCGCAGGAGAGAGTAATGAAAGTAACGCTGCCAGAGTTTGAACGTGCAGGAGTGTTGGTGGTTGGCGATGTGATGCTGGACCGCTACTGGTATGGTCCCACCAGCCGTATTTCGCCGGAAGCGCCGGTACCGGTGGTGAAGGTGGAAAATATCGAAGAACGTCCTGGCGGCGCGGCAAACGTGGCGATGAACATTGCGTCGCTCGGCGCGACCTCCCGCCTCGTTGGTCTGACCGGGATTGACGATGCCGCCCGTGCGTTAAGTAAGGCGCTGGCTGACGTCAACGTGAAGTGCGACTTCGTATCCGTCCCGACGCATCCGACGATTACCAAACTGCGCGTGCTGTCGCGCAACCAGCAGCTGATTCGTCTCGATTTTGAAGAAGGGTTCTCCGGCGTCGATCCGCAGCCGATGCACGAACGTATTCAGCAGGCGCTGGGCTCTATTGGCGCCCTGGTGCTCTCTGATTACGCCAAAGGCGCGCTGACCAGCGTCCAGACCATGATCAAGCTGGCGCGCGATGCGGGCGTTCCGGTGCTTATCGATCCGAAAGGCACGGATTTTGAACGCTATCGCGGCGCTACCCTGCTGACGCCTAACCTCTCAGAATTTGAGGCGGTAGCGGGTAAATGTAAGGATGAAGAAGAGATCGTTGAACGCGGCATGAAAATCATCGCCGATTTCGACCTCTCTGCGCTGCTGGTGACCCGTTCCGAGCAGGGGATGACGCTGCTGCAGCCGGGGCGACCGCCGCTGCATATGCCCACGCAGGCCCAGGAAGTCTATGACGTTACCGGCGCGGGCGACACGGTCATCGGCGTGCTGGCGGCGACGCTGGCTTCCGGCAATACTCTGGAAGAAGCTTGCTACTTTGCCAACGCGGCGGCTGGCGTCGTGGTGGGTAAACTCGGTACCTCTACCGTTTCGCCTATCGAACTGGAGAACGCGGTACGCGGGCGCTCCGAGACCGGTTTTGGCGTGATGAGCGAAGAAGAACTCAAGCTGGCGGTAGCCGCGGCGCGCAAGCGCGGCGAGAAAGTTGTGATGACCAACGGCGTGTTCGATATTTTACACGCGGGCCACGTTTCCTACCTGGCGAACGCTCGCAAACTGGGTGACAGGCTGATTGTCGCGGTGAACAGCGATGCTTCAACCCGGCGTCTGAAAGGCGAGTCTCGTCCGGTCAACCCGCTGGATCAGCGAATGATCGTGCTGGGCGCGCTGGAGGCCGTCGACTGGGTGGTTTCTTTTGAAGAAGATACTCCGCAGCGGCTGATTGCCGGAATTCTGCCGGATCTGCTGGTGAAAGGTGGGGACTATAAGCCGGAGCAGATTGCCGGCAGCGAAGAGGTGTGGGCAAACGGCGGCGAGGTGCTGGTGCTCAACTTCGAAGATGGCTGCTCAACGACCAATATCATCAGGAAGATCCAGAAAGATAACAATCAGTAATGTTTTCTCTCTTCACTGGAGCGGCTGCTAATCCGGATCTGGTAAGCGAAAATAAGCGTAACCAGCGATAACGCTGCAAATTCGTACAACAGAGGCCCGCGATCGTCTAATCGTGGGCCTCTTTCTATTTAATGACGGCATAAATGATTTGGCTCAATAAATAGCCATTTCAGGCGCATTTTTCGTACAAAAAAAGTTAAGGTAAGGATAAATACTGAAGTCAGTAAAAAGCATATGACCAATCAGAACACCAACGGCTGAAGGAGTATGCGTATGAAGAATAAAGACATGTATTTAATGAAGAATTTTGATTTTCTGGCCCAGAGTTTCGCCAGAATGAACGCACAAGGTCAGCCCGTCGATCTTCAGGCCATTGTCGGCAATATGGATGAAGAGCATCGTGAATGGTTTTGTCAACGCTATGAACTTTACTGCCAGCAGGCGAATAAAGCCATGACCCCTGAAGCGGAGCTGGAGCACTAATCTACTTACCCTCAACCGATACGACAACGGGCCTGACGGCCCGTTGCTTATTTTTAGAGCTTCTCTTCGGCGTCCGGCGTCGCCGGCGCGTTTAGAGGACGATTTTCCAGCTCGC
This sequence comes from Klebsiella sp. HN106, assembly GCF_051209435.1. Lineage (NCBI taxonomy): Bacteria > Pseudomonadati > Pseudomonadota > Gammaproteobacteria > Enterobacterales > Enterobacteriaceae > Klebsiella > Klebsiella sp. HN106. Next base: position 193,608 of record NZ_JBLURD010000006.1, read on the forward strand.
TCAGACGTTGCTCCAGAAGCGCCAGCTTTTCACGCGTGCGCAGCAGCACCTGCGTCTGCACGTCGAACTCTTCGCGGCTTACCAGGTCCAGGCGAGTTAACTGCGACTGGAGCACCTGACGAATTTTTTTCTCCACGTCTTCCCCCAGATCGCGGAGCCCCTTCGGCATCGATTCATGAACCTGGCGGGCGATTTGTTCAATTTTTTTCGGGTCAATCATGGTGGTTTCCTGCTCTGGTCGGTTATTCGCTCATTGTAGTGCGATCGGCGGTACCTATAAACCATAAATGTTTGAAGCTTATGCATTGCCGACGATAGTCAATAGCGTTATAGTTACTTCGCTTATTCTCAGGGCGGGGCGAAATTCCCCACCGGCGGTAAATCAACCATAGCGTTGAAAGCCCGCGAGCGCTTTCTGTAAATGCAGAAAGGTCAGCAGATCCGGTGTAATTCCGGGGCCGACGGTTAGAGTCCGGATGGGAGAGAGTAACGGCTCAGTCGGGTTTTCGCCCGCTTGCGTTGACTTTTGCCGCTAAACCGGCGCTCCTAAGACTGCCCTGATTCTGGTAACCATACAATTAATGAGGTTTATTTACCATGAATCAGACGCTACTTTCCTCTTTTGGTACCGCTTTTGAACGTGTGGAACGTGCTTTAGATGCACTGCGCGAAGGCCGCGGTGTGATGGTACTTGACGATGAAGACCGTGAAAACGAAGGCGATATGATTTTCGCCGCAGAAACCATGACCGTTGAGCAGATGGCGTTGACCATTCGCCACGGTAGCGGCATTGTCTGCCTGTGCCTGACGGAAGATCGTCGTAAACAGCTCGACCTGCCAATGATGGTAGAGAACAACACCAGCGCCTACGGTACCGGTTTTACCGTCACCATCGAAGCTGCTGAAGGCGTGACTACCGGCGTTTCCGCCGCTGACCGCGTAACGACCGTACGTGCGGCAATTGCCGATGGCGCGAAGCCGTCAGACCTGAACCGTCCTGGCCACGTTTTCCCGCTGCGCGCTCAGCCGGGCGGCGTTCTGACCCGCGGCGGCCACACCGAAGCTACAATCGATCTGGTCACCCTGGCTGGCCTCAAACCGGCGGGCGTACTGTGCGAACTGACTAACGACGACGGCTCTATGGCGCGTGCGCCGCAGTGCATTGAGTTTGCTAAACAGCACAATATGGAAGTAGTCACCATTGAAGATTTAGTGGCTTACCGTCGCGAACACGAGCGTAAAGCCAGCTAATTGCCGCTGGTTGCTGAATAAAGCCCGCCTTATGGTGGGCTTTATTGTTTTTAGCTTTTGTTTAGCCAATCCCTACCGTTTGCAAAACCACCAGGCTTAATCCCATTACCGACATTCCGCACAACACGCCATAGCTCGGGTTGCTTTGCGGATCGAGTTCTTTCGCCAGCGGCATGAGCTCATCAACCGATAGCGCAATCATAATACCGGCAACCGCGGCCATGACCGCGCCCATCATCACCGGAGAGATCACGCTGCCCAGTACCAGCCAGGCCAGCACGCCGCCGAAGATTTCCGCCATCCCGGAAAGCCCTGCCCAGAATACCGCTTTACTCCTGGAACCCGTGGCGGCATAGACCGGCCCTGCTACTGCCAGCCCTTCCGGGATGTTATGCAGCGCGACGGCTAACGCGACCCCCATGCCCAGCTCAAGGTTATTGCTGGCCGTCACAAAAGTGGCAATACCTTCAGGAAAGTTATGTAGGCTAATGCCTAACGTCAGCAATATCGCCGTACGTCGCAGATTTCGCGGGCGGGAGATGCCGGGGTTCATCAGATCTTGCGCATGGGCGTGAGGCAGCATGCGGTCAAGCGCAAAGTAGCCGAGAAGGCCGATGATAAACATGCCGTAGCCGAGCAGCGGCGACATGCCTTCAGTCGCCAGCGCAGCGGGCAGCATCTCCATTAAGGAAATGAGTAGCATGATCCCGGCGGCGAAACCCAGAGAGAAACCCAATAAGCGGTTCGAGGGTTTCTGGCCGAGCACGCCGAATATTGCCCCAATAAAGGTGGCGCTCCCTGCCAGCAGAGTCAAAATGATGGGTGAGGACAACATTCACCTCCTTATGAAAATGATTCTTATTGAGAATATCGCTATTCATAGACGATCGCGAGTGCACGGATTCACTCTTTACCGCCCCTTACATTCAAATTTTCTGACGATCATCATCATGCTTATCTGAGTTTATCCTGAATCAAAAGCGCGTAATGTAAATACATCAACTCTCTCTCAATCAAGGATATCACTATGTCCCGTATCCGCATGCCCGCGCTATTTTTAGGCCATGGCAGCCCGATGAACGTGCTGGAAGATAACATCTATACTCGCGCCTGGCGGCATCTGGGCGAGACTTTACCGCGGCCGAAAGCCATCGTGGTTATCTCCGCTCACTGGTTCACTCGCGGTACGGGAGTGACGGCGATGGAAGCGCCGAAAACGATTCATGATTTTGGCGGTTTTCCACAGGCGCTATACGATATGCATTATCCGGCTCCGGGTTCACCTGAACTGGCCCAGCGCCTGGTTGAGCTGCTGGCGCCGGTGCCGGTGACGCTGGATAAAGAAGCCTGGGGCTTTGACCATGGTTCATGGGGCGTGTTGATTAAAATGTATCCCGACGCCGATATTCCGATGGTGCAGCTAAGTATTGATAGCACGAAACCCGCCGCATGGCATTTCGAAATGGGGCGTAAGCTGGCTCAGCTGCGCGATGAAGGCATTATGCTGGTGGCAAGCGGCAACGTGGTGCATAACCTGCGCACCGCACGCTGGCACGGCGAGAATACGGCCTATCCCTGGGCGGAGTCGTTTAATAACTACGTGAAGGCGAACCTGGCATGGAAAGGCCCCGTGGCGGAACATCCGCTGGTGAATTACCTGACGCATGAAGGCGGATCGTTATCTAACCCAACGGCCGATCACTTCCTGCCGCTGCTGTACGTACTGGGGGCCTGGGACGGCGAGGAGCCGATTACGATCCCGGTAGAAGGAATGGAAATGGGATCCCTGAGCATGCTGTCAGTGGTGATTGGCGCTTGAGAACAGATAAACCCCGGCCGTACGCGATACTGCCGGGGTTAGAGGTTACTCAACGAAAATGTGCGGATAAAAACGCGACAGATCCTGGGTGATCATCGCCCGGTCTTCGCGAATGCCAATACCCGCCGGCTGGTCGTTAATCAGCCAGCTGCCGATGAGCGTGTAGCTGTCGCCAAACTTCGGCAACGGATAGAACTCCTGCACGATGGTGCCTTCTTCACCGTACGGACCTTCTACCGCCTCCAGCACTTTGCCGTTTTCAACAATAGAAATGTTAGCGCCTTCGCGGGAGAAAATGGGCTTGATAACGTACTTGTCCATTTCCGGGTGCGCATCTTCGCTGAAATAAGCGGCCAGCAGGTTCGGATGGTTGGGGAACATCTCCCACAGCAGCGGCAGCAGCGCTTTGTTGGAGATGATGCTCTTCCAGGCCGGCTCCAGCCAGCGCACGCCTGCATCTTCCAGCTTAGTGGAGAACACCTCGCGCAGCATGTATTCCCACGGATAGAGCTTGAACAGATTACCAATCACCTGATCCTGCAGGTCGGTAAACTGGCCTTTTTCACCCAGTCCAATATCTTCGATGTAGAGAAACTCAGTAGCCACGCCCGCTTCTGCGGCGCAGTCCTGTAAATACTGCACGGTGCCACGGTCTTCAACGGTATCGCGGCAGCAGGCCATGTGGAGCAACTGGAAGCCGAACTGCTCGCGAAGCTCGCTGAAGCGATCGATCAGCTTCTCCTGCAGGCTGTTAAACTGATCGCTGCCCGCAGGCAGCTGACCGGCGTTCAGCTGATCTTCCATCCAGATCCACTGGAAGAATGCCGCTTCGTACAGCGAGGTCGGCGTATCGGCATTGTTCTCCAGCAGTTTCGGCTCACCGACGCCGTCCCACGCCAGATCGAGACGCGAATACAGCGAGGGCTGATGGGTTTTCCACGACTGACGCACGAATCCCCAGGTATGTTTGGGGATGCGGAATTTGGTCATTAAATCATCGCTGGCGATGACTTTTTCAACCGCCTGCAGACACATCTGGTGCAGTTCTGCCGTGACGTCTTCGAGCTTCTCAACCTGCGCCAGCGTCAGTTTGTAATAAGCTTCTTCGCTCCAGTACGGCTCGCCGTACATAGTGTGAAAGTTAAAACCATATTCTGTCGCTTTTTCACGCCAGTCCGGGCGCTCGGTAATGCTGATTCTTTCCATGTCGCTTAGCCGCCCATCGAGCGTGATGAAGAGGAGCTCGCCGAGCTGCGCTGCATTGTTGACTGCTTGGCGACCGAGTCGCCAAATCCGCCGCGCGTCACGGTGCTGGTGGTGGCCGGTTTTGGCGCCATTGCGGTTTTCGGCACGTTCATGGTACGGCCCGGCTGCGCTGCGCCGTAGCTCTTACCGCCAGCGTCGGTATATTTACCATAGGCCGGGCTGGCCGGGTTTTTTGAGCTGAACAGCGGCTGCTGAGCGCCCATTCCGCCGCCCATCATCCGGCCCATCATGTAGCCAGCCATCAGCGGCATCCAGAAGCTGCCGCTGCTTTGCGCCTGAGCCTGGTTTTCCGGAGCCATACCGGCCTGAGCCGGCGCCTGCTGGCACTGACCTTCACCGAACTCGGCGACGCAGTCTTCGCGGGAGGCGTATTTAGGGGCTGTACGTTCCGCTTCTTTAAGCGCGTTATTGTAGGCAGTGGTGCACTCTGCGGCTTTGCTCGGGTTGGCGGCAGAGCAGTCATCGGCGTTTTGATAAAGAGAAACCGTTTCATCGCTTTGTTCACAACCGGCGAGCATAAACACGGCCGTAACGGCAAGCGCAACGGGAGTTAAATGGCGCGCGCTCCAGCTTTTGCGAAAGGAGGCGTGATTAATATTTTTTGTCCGTTTCATGATTGTCTTCCTGGACCCAGTGGTATGCGTTTTGTTAACGCTCAGGATAGAGGATGAGTGGTGGAAAATGAAGCGAATAGGGGCGGAAAGCGGGAGATCTTTACGTTGCCTTACGTTTAACGCTTCGCTTACCCGTGTGGGTAAGCGAAGCGCGGACAACGCAAGCGGACTACTGGCGGAACGGATTGCTGCCGCTGGTGCTGCGTGCTGATGCTGGTTTTGCCGCGGCGGTGTTGCTGTAGCCGTCGGCGCTGGCATCCTGCTGAGGATTTTCCGGCGCGACGCTATCCGGTGAAGTCGGAATAGCCTTGCCCAGCGTATTGTTCAGCGCAACCAGATCCTGCTCGTTCAGCGTACCGAGTGCGGATTTGATGTTCAGCTCGTTAATCAGGTAGTTATAACGCGCGTTGGACAGTTGCTGTTTTGCGTTATACAGCGTAGTGGTCGCGTCCAGGACATCGACGATGGTACGCGTACCTACCGAATAACCTGCTTCCATAGCATCCAGGGAACTTTGCGCGGAAACCACGGCCTGTTTGTAGGCATTAATGCTGCTGATAGACGCGTTCACGTTGTTAAAGGATGAACGAACGGTCTGCACCACGCTGCGGTGGGCGCTTTCCAGCTGTTCGCTGGCGCCGACAAAGTTGTACTGCGCCTGTTTAACCTGAGAGTTTACCATTCCGCCCTGATACAACGGCAGGGAGAAGCTAAGGCCGATTTTGTTTTGACCGGCATCGTTATCTCGGTATTGCGCATTATCACGGGTTTTTGAGCCGTCGTAGCTGGTGTTTGACACGCCGCTTGAGGCGGACAAGCTTAACGTCGGCAGATGACCATCCTGCGCCTGGCGAATCTGCTCACGCGCCAGATCCTGGCTCAGACGCGCCTGCAGCAGCGACAGGTTACGGCTTTCCGCTTCTTTCAGCAGCGCGTTAACGGCTGACGGTTTGTTGGTTTTAAAACCATCCACGTTGAGCGACGCCAGTTCTGGATAGTAGTTGCCGGTCACCTGGCGCAGTTCTTCAACGGCGTTATCGAGATCGTTGCGCGCGGTGACTTCATTCGCCAGCACAGCATCGTACTGCGAGCGGGCGTTTTGTACGTCAGTGATGGCAACCAGGCCAACGTTAAAGCGCTGGGTGGTCTGATCTAACTGACGATAAATCGCCTGTTTCTGCGCTTCGGTATAGGAGAGCGTGTCGATCGCGGCCAGCACTTTAAAATAGGCGGTTGCGGTGTTCAGAATCAGCGATTGCTGATCCGTCTGGTAGGTGACGTCCTGAATACCCGCTTGTTTTTCCTGCAGCGTCAGCGCTCGCCATTTTGACATATCGAACAGGACCTGCGTGAGCTGCAGCGAGCCGCTGGTGACGTTGGAGTTAACGCCGTTGCTGTCGCGAAATCCGTTGGTATAGGAATAATCCGCACCCAGACCGAGCTGCGGCAGTAATGGGCTACGCGCTTCGTTGATCTTCTCGAATGCGGCATCACGATCGGCTGCTGATTTACGCAGATCAGGGTTACTGATACGCGCCTGCTGATAAACCTGCAGCAGGTTTTCTGCCTGGCTCATGGCGCTGAAGCCAGTCAGGCCCAGGCCGATAAGGATGGGAAAGAGTTTCTTCATTTGCATTCCTTGTTGTGAAGCATTTAGCGCTACTCAAATTCTAAAAATAATCGCTGATTGTATAGAGTCTGTTACCGTAAAAAGTTGGCGTTATGTGCCATGGGGCGGTAATTTGCACCAATCTAACATACGCGCCATAAAACGGTAGCCACACCGTCTATAAATTCATAACTTCATATTCTACAGGATATCGAAATGAGTAATGTCAATCAGCAGGAGATTACCTTCTCTAAAAACGATGTAGAAATTATTGCACGCGAAACGCTCTATCGTGGTTTTTTTTCGCTCGATTTATATCGTTTCCGCCACCGCCTGTTTAACGGTGAGATGAGCGGCGAAGTGACCCGCGAAATTTTTGAGCGCGGTCACGCAGCAGTCTTGCTACCCTTTGACCCGGTGCGTGATGAAGTGGTGCTCGTCGAGCAGATCCGTATTGCGGCGTATGATACCAGTGAGAGCCCGTGGCTGCTCGAAATGGTCGCCGGCATGATTGAAGAAGGCGAGTCGCCTGAAGATGTCGCCCGCCGTGAGGCGGTAGAAGAAGCCGGGCTTAATGTCGGCCGTATTAAGCCGGTCCTGAGTTACCTGGCCAGCCCCGGCGGCACCAGCGAAAGGCTGTCTATTATGGTGGGTGAAGTCGATGCAACGACGGCAAAGGGGATTCACGGACTGGCCGATGAAAATGAGGATATTCGTGTCCATGTGGTAAGCCGGGAACAGGCTTATCGGTGGGTAGAAGAGGGGAAAATCGACAACGCAGCCTCTGTCATTGCGCTGCAATGGCTGCAACTGCATTATCACAATTTACGAAACGAGTGGACAAAATGAAGCGTTATACACCTGACTTCCCTGAAATGATGCGCCTGTGTGAAACCAATTTTGCTCAGCTGCGCCGCCTGTTGCCGCGAACGGATACAGCGGGAGAAAAGGTGAGTTACCAGGTGGGCAATGCGCAATACCGATTAACGATCGTCGAATCGACCCGCTACACTACCTTAGTGGCGATTGAACAGACTCTGCCAGCGGTGAGCTACTGGAGTCTGCCGTCAATGACGGTACGGCTCTATCACGATGCAATGGTCGCTGAAGTGTGTTCAAGCCAGCAGATCTTTCGCTTCAAAGCGCGGTATGATTATCCTAATAAAAAGTTGCATCAACGCGACGAAAAGCATCAAATTAATCAGTTTCTGGCCGATTGGCTGCGATACTGTTTAGCACATGGAGCGATGGCGATTCCGGTTTGTTAGCGTCGTGAAACCTAAGGACACCATTTGGAAAGCCTGTTAAACCTACCTTTGGCTGGTGAGGCCAGAGTCAGGATATTACAAATTACTGATACTCACCTGTTTGCTGAAAAACACGAAACGCTGTTAGGTATCAATACCTGGGAAAGCTATCAGGCTGTACTGGATGCTATCCACGCCTCTCAGCGAGAATGCGACCTGATTGTTGCCACAGGCGATCTGGCGCAAGATCACTCCGCCGCGGCCTATCAGCATTTTGCTGAAGGCATCGCGAGTTTTGCTGCACCCTGCGTCTGGCTACCGGGCAATCATGATTTTCAACCGGCGATGTACAGCACGCTGCAGGAATCAGGCATCTCCCCCGCTAAACGCGTATTGCTGGGCGACCACTGGCAGATATTGCTGATGGACAGTCAGGTGTTCGGTGTGCCGCACGGCGAGCTGAGCGATTTCCAGCTGGAGTGGCTTGAGCAGAAGCTGGCGGAGGTTCCTGAGCGTTACACGCTGCTGCTGTTACACCATCATCCTCTGCCGTCAGGCTGTAGCTGGCTGGATCAGCATAGCCTGCGCAATGCCGGGGCGCTTGATTGCGCGCTGGCTGCTTTTCCTCGCGTTAAGCATCTGCTGTGCGGTCATATTCACCAGGAGCTGGACCTTGACTGGAACGGGCGGCGAATGATGGCCACGCCATCCACCTGCGTGCAGTTTAAGCCGCACTGCGCTAACTTCACGCTCGATACCGTCTCCCCAGGCTGGCGCTGGCTGGAACTGCATCCTGACGGCACCTTGACCACTGAAGTTTGCCGCCTTGAAGGCGTGAAATTTCACCCGGATATCGCTTCAGAAGGATACTGATGTCTACGCTTCTCTACCTGCATGGTTTTAACAGCTCACCGCGGTCGGCAAAAGCGACTGCGCTGAAAGAGTGGCTGGCTCGGACTTATCCCCACATCTCTATGGTGATACCGGAGCTCCCGGTTTATCCCGCGCAAGCGGCAGAATATCTGGAGGCCCTCGTGCTGGAACACGGCGGCGAACCGCTGGGCGTTGTCGGCTCCTCGTTAGGGGGATATTATGCGACCTGGCTATCGCAGTGTTTTATGCTGCCCGCGGTGGTAGTGAACCCTGCGGTGCGCCCGTTCGAGCTGCTGAACAATTTCCTGGGCCCCAATGAGAATCCATACACGGGGCAGCAATATGTGCTAGAGTCACGCCATATTTACGATCTCAAAGTCATGCAAATTGACCCGCTGGAAGCGCCGGATTTAATCTGGTTATTACAGCAAACGGGCGATGAAGTGCTTGATTACCGCCAGGCCGTTGATTATTTCGCCTCCTGCCGACAAACGGTAGAGGAGGGCGGTAATCACGCATTTGTTGGCTTTGAAGATCATTTCACTCAGATTATCGATTTTCTGGGCCTGCGCTAAGCGGTTCGGAACGACCTACGAATACACACCATGACGCAATCTTCATATAACGCTGATGCCATTGAGGTACTCACCGGGCTAGAGCCGGTTCGCCGCCGTCCGGGAATGTACACGGATACCACACGACCAAACCATCTTGGTCAGGAAGTTATTGATAACAGCGTGGATGAGGCTCTGGCCGGTCACGCGAAACGCGTGGAGGTCATTCTCCATGCCGATCAGTCGCTGGAAGTTATCGATGATGGACGCGGAATGCCGGTGGATATCCACCCTGAAGAGGGGGTGCCGGCAGTTGAACTGATTCTTTGCCGCCTGCACGCGGGAGGGAAGTTCTCCAATAAGAACTACCAGTTCTCCGGCGGCCTGCACGGCGTCGGGATTTCAGTGGTCAACGCCTTATCGAAACGCGTTGAAGTGAATGTGCGCCGCGACGGTCAGGTCTATAGCATCGCCTTTGAAAACGGCGACAAAGTGGAAGATCTCCACGTGACCGGCACCTGCGGTAAGCGCAATACCGGGACCAGCGTTCATTTCTGGCCGGATGAAAGCTTTTTTGATAGCCCACGTTTTTCCGTCTCGCGCCTTTCGCATTTGTTAAAAGCCAAGGCCGTTCTTTGCCCGGGCGTAGAGATTGTTTTCCGCGATTTGGTCAACGACAGCGAGCAGCGCTGGTGCTACGCCGATGGCCTGACCGACTATCTTAGCGAAGCGGTTAACGGCCTGCCTCTGCTGCCGGAAAAACCGTTCGTCGGCACCTTCTCTGGCGATACCGAAGCGGTCGACTGGGCGCTGCTGTGGCTGCCGGAAGGCGGCGAGCTGCTGACCGAAAGCTACGTCAACCTGATTCCTACCATGCAGGGCGGAACCCACGTTAACGGCCTGCGCCAGGGCTTACTGGACGCCATGCGCGAGTTTTGCGAATACCGGAACATCCTGCCGCGCGGCGTGAAGCTGTCGGCGGAAGATATCTGGGAGCGCTGCGCCTACGTACTCTCTGTGAAGATGCAGGATCCGCAGTTTGCCGGGCAAACCAAAGAGCGCCTCTCTTCGCGCCAGTGCGCCGCGTTTGTTTCCGGGGTAGTCAAAGATGCCTTCAGCCTGTGGCTAAACCAGAACGTCCAGTCGGCAGAGCTGCTGGCGGAAATGGCGATCTCCAGCGCCCAGCGTCGCCTGCGCGCGGCGAAAAAAGTGGTGCGCAAAAAGCTAACCAGCGGTCCGGCGCTGCCCGGCAAGCTGGCGGACTGCACCGCCCAGGATTTGAACCGAACCGAACTGTTCCTTGTGGAAGGGGATTCGGCGGGCGGTTCTGCCAAGCAGGCGCGCGATCGCGAATATCAGGCGATCATGCCGCTGAAAGGTAAAATCCTTAACACCTGGGAAGTCTCTTCCGATGAAGTACTGGCTTCACAGGAAGTGCATGACATTTCTGTCGCCATCGGTATCGACCCGGATAGCGACGACCTGAGCCAGCTGCGCTACGGCAAGATTTGTATTCTGGCGGATGCCGACTCCGACGGTCTGCATATCGCAACCCTGCTGTGCGCGCTGTTCGTCAGACACTTCCGTAATCTGGTTAAACACGGCCATGTTTACGTGGCGCTGCCGCCGCTATACCGTATCGACCTCGGTAAAGAGGTGTATTACGCGCTGACGGAAGAAGAGAAAACCGGCGTGCTGGAACAGCTTAAGCGGAAGAAGGGTAAGCCAAACGTACAGCGCTTTAAAGGGCTGGGCGAGATGAACCCGATGCAGCTGCGTGAGACGACGCTGGATCCGAATACCCGCCGTCTGGTGCAGCTGATTATCAACGATGAGGACGAACAGCAGACGACTGCCATGATGGACATGCTGTTAGCGAAGAAGCGTTCTGAAGATCGGCGTAACTGGCTACAAGAGAAGGGCGATCTGGCTGAGCTGGACGGGTAATAAAAAAATCGGCCAGGGAACTGGCCGATTTTTTTTGTGCGCTTAAATACCGGATTCCAGAATACGGATATTCATCTCCAGCACGTCGCCTTTAACGGCTTCACCGTAGGCTTTCATGTGCGGAGTCTGCAGGTGCGCTTCAAGATGCGCGACGCTTTCCCACTGCTCGACCATGACGATGGAGTCCGGCGAGGTGGTCTGAAAACTGACGCCAGCGGCGTGATCCACCAGCGGCGCATAGCCGTGACAGCCCTCTTCCTGGAGAACGGTCGGGGTAATTTTTGCGAACTGATCCAGCACCGCCTGACGATGGTGTTGCCCCGGACGAGTGCGAATTTCAGCAATCACTGTCAACATGGTTAACTCAACTCCTTCTGTGTATTCTCATCATACTTCAAGCCGCCGCCAGAGTAGCCGCGCTTGTCGTCTTTTCATAACTCAGTACAGTTAACCAAAAATTTCCGCCAGATGCTTGCGATATTCTGCCGTATAACGCGGAACATCGGGCATTTTGATCACATCGTTGGCGATGAAGGTCGGCAGGGCGCTCATCCCAAGGAACTGGTTAGCCTTATGGAACGGCAGGTAAACGCCGTCGACGCCGACGCCGTGGAAAAACTGATCTTTCTCGGTGAAGGCTTCCATCGGCGCATTCCAGGTCAGGGACAGCATATATTTTTTGCCCTGAATCAGGCCGCCGGAACCATATTTCTTACTGGCATCGGAGCGGGTGCGGCCATCGCTGGAGTACAGCGCTCCGTGACCTTCGGTAAAGACATCGTCGATGTACTTTTTCACCGTCCAGGGCGCGCCCATCCACCAGCCCGGCATCTGCCAGATAACCACGTCAGCCCAGAGAAAATTCTGCACCTCTTCTTTTACATCGTATTCGCTCTCGGCGCGGACGACCTTAACATCATGCCCGGCGTCGCGCAGATAACCATCCGCGACCTCGGTCAGGGTGTCGTTCAGTTGGCCGTTAGAGTGGGCGAATTTTTTCGCACCGTTGATAATCAGAATGTTGCTCATTTTTTATCCTCAACCTTTCAATTTTGTGAGTCATGTTACCCCGTCGGGCAGAGCGGTAAAATGAGCAAAATGTGCAAAGTCTTTTGCTTTTTTAGCAATAATAGCGCTACCAGCGAATGCGCGCTTCGAATCCGCCGTCCCGGGCGTTGCCGAAACTGGCCGTCATTCCGTGCAGCGCGGCGATACGTTTGACGATGGATAACCCAAGACCGCTGCCGGGTTGTTCCTGTCCCGGCGGGCGATAAAAGCGCTCGCCGATACGCGCCAGGGCTTCGGCGCTAATGCCCGGGCCGTTATCGCGCACGCGAAATTCACCAGCTTCAAGCGTGATATCGACCTGGCTTCCGGCGGCGCTATAGCGTACGGCGTTATCTAAAAGATTGCGCACCAGAAGGCTCAGCAGCAGCGGCTGGCCGGTGCGTGCGACGTTATCCGCATTCAGATGCAGACGCAGCTCAACGCCGGCCTGCTGAGCGGGGTGGTACATCTCCATCACCGCCGACTGCAGCAGGTCGTCCAGGGCGACGCGCTGGATATCGTCCAGCTGCGCCAGCGAATCCAGGCGCGACAAAGTCAGAAGCTGATCGACCAGGCGGGTTGCGCGATCGATACCCTGGTGAAGCTGCGCCAGTGCTTTATCCAGCCCCTGCGGATCGTCCTTCGAAAGCTGGGCTACTTCAGTTTGCACCTTCAGGGCCGCCAGCGGACTGCGCAGTTCGTGGGCCGCATCGGATGTGAAGCGACGCTCGCGGATCATGGCATCATGCGTGCGGATAAACAGCTGATTTAGCGCGTCGACCAGCGGGCGAACTTCATTGGGCACGTTTTTATTATTCAGCGTTTCGGCGGAATCCGGCGCCCGGGCGCGCAGCGTGTTGGCCAGCTTTTTCAGCGGCGCCAGTTCCCGGCTTAACAGCACGATGAGTAGCAAAAACATAAGCGGCAGCGCAATCAGCCAGGGCGTGAGCTGGCTGGTGACGATATCCAGCGCCATCTCGCGACGGTAATCCCACTCCTGGCCGACAACGATACGATGGCGGCCGTCGCGGGTGGTGAGCCACAGAAAACGCCACTCGTCGTCATCGCCGCGCAGATAGCCGTCGCTGAATCCCTCCCGATTGCGGCCCCACGGGATATCCTGGCCATTCTCGCCATCGTTAAGCACCATCTTGCCATCGGTGGTAAAGATAGCGAAAGCCAGCGCGTCGTCGTCGAGATGACCGTGCTTGACCTTCTTCTTCTCTCGCACCTGCGAAGAGAGGGTGTGAAGCTCGTCAAAATTCATTGCGCTAAGGCGGCGGGCGAATAGCAGCTGCTGGGTATCGAAGAGCTTATCCAGCTTATCGGTCGTTTGTTGCCAGGCCACAAAGCTGGCGATGCCCCATGCGGCGCTGGTCAGCAGCAGGAAAAGGAGCGTCAGGCGAACGCGCAGGCTCAGTTTGCCCAGTCGTTTCATGCGTCCCCCAGGGTGTAGCCGATACCGTGAACGGTGCGAATGAAACCGCTGCCGAGTTTACGGCGTAGATGGTGGACGTGCACCTCTATCGCATTGCTGGAAACGTCGTCATCCCAGCTGTAGAGTTTTTCTTCGATCAGCTTACGCGGCAGCACGCGTCCGGCGTTACGCATCATCAGCTCCAGCAGAGCAAACTCCTTTGGCTTGAGCGCCAGGCTTTTGCCGTTCAGGGTGGCCGTGAGCCGGCCCGGGTCGAGAACCACGCTGCCGTGCCGCAGCTCGCTGCTGCTCTGGCCGTGGGCGCGGCGCATCAGCGCTTCCAGACGGGCGGCGACTTCAATCAGCGCAAAGGGTTTGCATAGATAGTCATCGGCGCCGAGCCGAAGCCCTTCAACCCGCTGGCTGAGCGCGTCGCGGGCGGTAAGGATCAGTACCGGTTCATGGCGGCCTTTGTCGCGCCATTCGCGCAGGATATCCAGCCCATCAATGCCGGGAAGGGTCAGGTCCAGAATAATGGCGTCATAGGGGGCGTTGTACAATGCGGCTTTTCCTTCCTCACCGCGGGTAAACCAGTCGACGCTGAATCCCATTTTTGTCAGCCCTGCCTTGAGGCCGTCACCGATCAGTTTATCGTCTTCCACCAATAAAATACGCATTCTCCTGCTCCTGTATCCCTCGGCTATTCCAGCAGTAAAGCGCGTTGCGGCGCGCCCTGTACAGGAATAAAATTTATTTTTTCCGCTTAAGAAGTTGTTAAGTTTTGCCCGGTGTAATAGTGACGATATAAACACAAAGGGAGAACACATCATGAAGAAAATCGCCGCAATGACCGCCATCATCGCTTTAGTTTCCATGCCGGTACTGGCTGCTGAACAGGGCGGATTTTCCGGCCCTGGCTCCACGCAAACCAGCCAGACAACCTCGCAAAATGGCGGGTTTATTGGCCCGAACGGGAGCGTAACGACGGTTGCGAATGCGAAAAGCCTGCGTGACGATACCTGGGTGACCCTGCGCGGTAAAATCGTGGAGCGTATTTCCGATGATCTGTATAAATTCCAGGACAGCTCCGGCACCGTCAACGTCGATATCGATCACAAGCGCTGGAACGGCGTGACCGTTACCCCGCAGGATACGGTAGAGATCCAGGGCGAAGTCGATAAAGACTGGAACTCAGTGGAGATCGATGTAAAGCAGATTCGTAAAATCACCCCCTAATTTGCGAATCGCCTTCAGCCATAACTGAAGGATGCTCACGGAATTCCTCAACCGGCCTAACGCCCTGTGACTCAGGGCGTCAGATAGGGTATTATCGCCGGTAGTTTTGCCGTCCGAACGGCCGGTACGCAGATTGAGGATTCACGATTAATGAGCGATATGGCAGAGCGCCTTGCGCTGCATGAATTTACGGAAAACGCCTACCTTAACTACTCCATGTACGTCATCATGGACAGGGCGCTGCCGTTTATTGGCGATGGCCTGAAGCCGGTCCAGCGTCGCATCGTCTATGCGATGTCTGAACTGGGTCTGAACGCCAGCGCGAAGTTCAAAAAGTCCGCCCGCACCGTCGGTGACGTGCTGGGTAAATACCATCCCCACGGCGACAGCGCGTGCTATGAAGCCATGGTGCTGATGGCTCAGCCCTTCTCCTACCGCTATCCGCTGGTTGACGGTCAGGGAAACTGGGGGGCGCCGGACGATCCTAAATCCTTCGCCGCAATGCGTTATACCGAATCCCGTTTGTCGAAGTATGCTGAACTGCTGCTGAGCGAACTGGGGCAAGGCACCGTTGACTGGGTACCAAACTTCGACGGCACTTTGCAGGAGCCGAAGATGCTGCCTGCGCGCCTGCCCAATATTCTGCTAAACGGTACTACCGGCATTGCCGTTGGGATGGCGACGGACATTCCGCCGCACAACCTGCGTGAAGTGGCCCGGGCGGCCATTACCCTGATTGAAAAGCCGCAAACTTCGCTGGATGACCTGCTGGATATCGTGCAGGGGCCGGATTACCCGACCGAAGCGGAAATCATTACCCCCCGTGCCGAAATCCGCAAAATCTACCAGAATGGCCGCGGTTCGGTGCGGATGCGCGCGGTATGGGCCAAAGAAGACGGCGCGGTGGTGATTAGCGCGCTGCCGCATCAGGTTTCCGGCGCCCGCGTGCTCGAGCAGATCGCCGCCCAGATGCGCAACAAAAAGCTGCCGATGGTGGATGATCTGCGCGACGAGTCGGATCACGAAAACCCGACTCGCCTGGTGATCGTCCCGCGCTCTAACCGCGTCGATATGGAGCAGGTGATGAACCACCTGTTCGCGACGACCGACCTGGAAAAGAGCTATCGTATCAACCTGAATATGATCGGGCTCGATAACCGTCCAGCGGTTAAAAACCTGCTGGAAATCCTCTCGGAATGGCTGACCTTCCGTCGCGATACCGTGCGCCGTCGTCTCAGCTACCGTCTGGAAAAGGTCCTCAAGCGCCTGCATATTCTTGAAGGTTTGCTGGTGGCGTTCCTGAATATTGATGAAGTTATCGAGATCATTCGTCACGAAGATGAGCCGAAACCGGCGCTGATGTCACGCTTCGGCCTCAGCGAGACCCAGGCGGAAGCGATTCTGGAGTTAAAACTGCGCCATCTCGCCAAACTGGAAGAGATGAAGATTCGCGGCGAGCAGAACGAGCTGGAAAAAGAGCGCGACAACCTGCAGGCCATCCTGGCCTCTGAACGCAAGATGAATAACCTGCTGAAGAAAGAGCTGCAGGCCGACGCCGACGCCTTTGGCGACGATCGCCGTTCGCCGCTGCGCGAGCGCGAAGAAGCCAAGGCGATGAGCGAGCACGATATGCTGCCGTCTGAGCCGGTGACTATCGTTCTGTCGCAGAGCGGCTGGGTACGCAGCGCCAAAGGTCACGATATTGACGCGCCGGGGCTGAACTATAAAGCGGGCGACAGTTTTAAATCGGCCGTGAAAGGGAAGAGCAATCAGCCGGTGGTCTTTATTGACACTACCGGGCGCAGCTACGCGATTGACCCGATTACCCTGCCGTCCGCGCGCGGTCAGGGCGAGCCGCTCACCGGTAAGCTGACGCTGCCTCCGGGGGCGACGGTTGAACATATGCTGATGGAAGCCGATGATCAAAAACTGCTGCTGGCTTCCGACGCAGGCTACGGATTTATCTGTACTTTCAACGATCTGGTGGCGCGCAACCGCGCCGGTAAGACGCTGATTAGCCTTCCGGATAACGCGCACGTGATGCCGCCGCTGGTAATAGAGGACGAATCTGACATGCTGCTGGCCATTACCGCTGCCGGCCGCATGCTGATGTTCCCGGTCAGTGACTTGCCGCAGCTGTCGAAAGGTAAGGGCAACAAGATTATTAATATTCCGTCGGCGGAAGCGGCTGCGGGCCAGGATGGCCTGGCGCATCTGTTTGTCCTGCCGCCGCAAAGTACGCTGACGATTCATGTCGGTAAGCGGAAAATTAAACTCCGTCCGGAAGAGCTGCAAAAAGTGACCGGCGAGCGCGGCCGCCGCGGCTCTCTGATGCGCGGATTGCAGAAAATCGATCGGATAGAGATTGATTCTCCGCGTCGCGCCTCTGCGGGCGGTAGCGAAGAGTAAGATGCACCTCCCTCGCGGTGAGGCGGGGGAGGTGAATATTTACCGCAAAAACGTTGTTTATTCAGGCATTGCGATTAACAATGTGCTCCCAGGGAACCTGTGCCCGGCCTGAATTGCGCTATGGCGTCAATCATTTGCTAAACAGCGAGTATAATTCTAAGCGGTTTGGGTTTTAGAGGTAGCTATGCTATTTATTTTTCGACTAATTATCGTTGTCATTTACTGTATTCTGGTGTGCATCTTCGGCTGTATCTATTGTCTGTTCAGTCCGCGTAATCCTAAGCACGTCGCCACCTTCGGTCACCTTTTTGGCAAGCTGTCGCCGGTCTTCGGTCTGAAGGTTGAACTCCGCAAGCCTGACGATGCCGAAAGCTACGGCAACGCTATCTATATCGCTAACCACCAGAATAACTATGATATGGTGACGGCATCGAATATCGTACAGCCGCCGACCGTTACGGTAGGTAAAAAAAGCCTGGCGTGGATCCCTTTTTTCGGCCAGCTCTATTGGTTGACGGGGAATCTACTGATTGACCGCAATAACCGGACAAAAGCGCACGGCACCATTGCAGAAGTCGTGAACGCATTTAAAAAGCGCAAAATCTCTTTTTGGATGTTTCCGGAAGGGACTCGCAGCCGCGGTCGCGGTTTGCTGCCTTTTAAAACCGGTGCCTTTCATGCGGCTATCGCGGCGGGCGTACCCATTATTCCGGTATGCGTGTCTAATACTTCGAATAAAATTAAGCTCAATCGCCTGAATAACGGTCTGGTGATTGTCGAAATGCTGCCGCCGGTCGACACCAGCCAGTACGGGAAAGAGGGCGTACGCGCGCTGGCGACGCACTGTCGCGAGCTGATGTCCGCGAAAATTGCCGAGCTGGATAAAGAAGTTGCCGAACGCGAAGCGGCCGGCAAGAAATAACACCGGAAACGCCGCAAACGGCGCGCGTATTGCTGGCGGGAAACGAATTCCCTTATTCATTAGTCAGTGTCTCATGGAGTTAATATGTCACTCAGTCGGCGTCAGTTCATTAAGGCTACAGGCGTAGCGCTGTGCGCAGGCGCCGCGCCGCTGAAGGCACAGGCTGCTGGTCAGCAGCCCGCGCTGCCGATTCCTCCTTTGCTTGAGTCCCGCCGCGGGCAGCCGCTATTTTTGACGCTACAGCGTGCGCACTGGTCGTTTACGCCGGGCACCCGCGCATCGGTGTGGGGGATTAACGGCCGCTACATGGGGCCAACCATCCGCGTCTGGAACGGCGACGATGTGAAGCTGATCTACAGCAACCGCCTGACGGAAAACGTCGCGATGACGATACGCGGTCTGCAGGTTCCCGGTCCGCTGATTGGCGGCGCGGCGCGTATGATGTCCGCCAACGCCGACTGGGCTCCGGTGCTGCCGATCCGCCAAAGCGCGGCGACGCTGTGGTATCAGGCCAACACGCCAAACCATATGGCGAAACAGGTTTATAACGGTCTTGCCGGGATGTGGCTGGTAGAAGATGAGGTTAGCAAGAATTTGCCGATCCCTAACCACTACGGTGTGGATGATTTCCCGGTGATTATTCAGGACAAGCGCCTGGATAACTTCGGTACGCCTGAATATAGCGAACCCGGCAGCGGCGGCTTCGTTGGCGATACGCTGCTGGTGAACGGCGTGCAGGGGCCTTTTGTTGAAGTGTCGCGCGGCTGGGTGCGCCTGCGTCTGCTGAATGCGTCTAACTCCCGGCGCTACCAGCTGCAGATGAGCGATGGTCGGTTGCTGCACGTCATCTCCGGTGACCAGGGGCTGCTTCCGGCGCCGGTTTCGCTAAAGCAGCTGTCGTTGGCTCCGGGCGAACGGCGCGAAATCCTGGTCGACATGACCAACGGCGATGAGGTGTCGATAACCTGCGGGGAAGCGGCGAGTATCGTCGATCGTATTCGCGGTTTCTTCGAACCGTCGAGCATCCTGATTTCAACGCTGATTCTGACTTTGCGCCCGACGGGCCTGCTGCCGCTGGTGACCGATAGCCTGCCTGTGCGCTTGCTGCCTACGGAAATGCTGGCCGGCGCGCCGATCCGCAGCCGCGATATTACGCTTGGCGACGATCCGGGAATCAACGGCCAGCTGTGGGATCCGCAGCGTATTGATATTACGGCGCAGCAGGGAACCTGGGAGCGCTGGACGGTGCGCGCCGACCGGCCGCAGTCGTTCCATATTGAAGGCGTCATGTTCCAGGTGCGTAATGTGAACGGTTCTGCGCCGTTCCCGGAAGACCGCGGCTGGAAGGATACCGTCTGGATCGACGGGCAGGTTGAGCTGTTGGTCTATTACAACCAGCCCTCCTGGCCGCACTTTCCGTTCCAGTACTTAAGCCAGACGCTGGAGCTTGCCGACCGCGGCTCCATTGGCCAGATTCTGGTGAATCCGGCGCCGTAATTTATTTTGTCCCGGCCTGCTGCTGGCCGGGATTGGAAAAACCTCCTTCATTTCTCCCATCGTTCCGGCTTATAATCGCCGCCCTTTTTGATTATTTTTTTATCATTTTCCCCGGAAGCAATATGAGCGCAATATCCCTGATCCAACCGGATCGTGACCTTTTCTCCTGGCCGCAGTACTGGGCCGCCTGTTTTGGCCCCGCGCCTTTTCTGCCAATGTCGCGAGAAGAGATGGATCAACTTGGCTGGGATAGCTGCGACATCATCCTGGTGACCGGCGATGCTTATGTCGATCACCCGAGCTTCGGGATGGCGATTTGCGGACGCATGCTGGAATCCCAGGGATTCCGCGTGGGGATTATTTCCCAGCCGGACTGGAACAACAAAGATGACTTTATGCGTCTGGGTAAACCGAACCTGTTCTTCGGCGTGACTGCCGGTAACATGGACTCGATGATCAACCGCTACACTGCCGACCGTAAGCTGCGCCATGACGATGCCTACACGGCGGGTAACGTGGCCGGTAAACGCCCGGATCGCGCTACGCTGGTCTACACTCAGCGCTGCAAAGAGGCATGGAAAGATGTCCCGGTGATCCTCGGGGGTATCGAAGCCAGCCTGCGCCGTACCGCGCACTATGACTACTGGTCCGATACCGTGCGCCGTTCGGTGCTGGTGGACTCTAAGGCCGATATGCTGATGTTCGGCAACGGCGAGCGTCCGCTGGTGGAAGTGGCGCACCGTCTGGCCGCCGGCGAGCCTATCGGGCAAATTCGCGATGTACGCAACACCGCCATCATGGTGAAGGAAGCGCTGCCTGGCTGGAGCGGGGTGGACTCCACGCGTCTGGACACGCCGGGCAAAATCGACCCGATCCCGCATCCGTACGGTGAAGATCTACCGTGCGCGGATAACAAAACCGTCGCGCCGCCAAAGCAGGAAGCGAAGCGCGTTACCGTCCAGCCGCCGCGTCCGAAGCCGTGGGAGAAGACCTACGTTCTGCTGCCCTCGTTTGAGAAAGTAAAAGGCGATAAAGTTCTCTACGCGCATGCCTCGCGCATTCTGCACCATGAAACTAACCCCGGCTGCGCCCGGGCGCTGATGCAGAAGCACGGCGAGCGCTATATCTGGATTAACCCGCCCGCCATTCCGCTCTCAACCGAAGAGATGGATAGCGTGTTTGCGCTGCCCTATAAGCGCGTTCCGCATCCTTCTTACGGCGATGCCCGCATTCCGGCCTATGAGATGATTCGCTTCTCCATTAACATCATGCGCGGCTGTTTTGGCGGCTGTTCGTTCTGCTCGATTACCGAGCATGAAGGTCGGATCATTCAGAGCCGTTCCGAAGATTCGATCATCAATGAAATCGAAGCGATTCGCGATACGGTGCCCGGCTTTACCGGTATTATTTCCGATCTTGGCGGCCCGACGGCCAACATGTATATGCTGCGCTGCAAGTCGCCGCGCGCCGAGCAGACCTGCCGCCGCCTGTCATGCGTTTATCCGGATATCTGCCCGCATATGGACACCAACCATGAGCCGACGATAAACCTTTACCGTCGCGCCCGCGATCTTAAAGGCATCAAAAAGATCCTCATCGCATCCGGTGTTCGTTACGACATTGCCGTTGAAGATCCGCGCTACATCAAAGAGCTGGCCACCCACCACGTCGGCGGTTATCTGAAGATTGCTCCTGAACATACCGAAGAGGGGCCGCTGTCGAAGATGATGAAGCCGGGTATGGGCAGCTACGATCGCTTTAAGCAGTTGTTCGATACTTATTCGAAGCAGGCGGGTAAAGAGCAATATCTGATTCCATACTTTATTTCCGCCCACCCGGGGACGCGAGATGAAGATATGGTGAATCTCGCGCTGTGGCTGAAGCAGCATCGTTTCCGCCTGGATCAGGTGCAGAACTTCTATCCGTCGCCGCTGGCGAACTCCACCACCATGTATTACACCGGCAAGAACCCGCTCGGTAAGATTGGCTATAAGAGTGAGGATGTGGTGGTGCCGAAGGGCGACAAACAGCGCCGCCTGCACAAGGCGCTGCTGCGCTATCACGATCCGGCCAACTGGCCGCTGATCCGTCAGGCGCTGGAAACGATGGGTAAAAAGCACCTGATCGGCAGCCGTCGCGATTGCCTGGTACCGGCGCCGACGCTGGAAGAAATGCGCGAGGCGCGTCGCCAGAACCGCCATACCCGACCGGCGCTGACGAAGCATACGCCGATTGTGCACCAGCGTTCGAACGGCGGGGCGACGGCGAAGAAGCCCGTAAAACGCGGCAAGGTTGCCGGTCGTTAAGCCTGCAGTATTGCCCGGTGGTGCCTCGCTGACCGGACCTGATCATCCCGGGCCCGGTCAGCCGCTTGCCAAACGGCAAAGCAAATTCTATGGCTATGCTTCTCTGATTCTGGCCGCCAGCGCTGCCAGCTTTTCATCATCCGCCCGCTCGTGATCGTGGGAGGAGAGATAGCCTTCATATTGCGCAAAAAACTTAGTCTGACGCGACTCGATCGGCCGCCATTGGGACATATCCCCGGTGCCGTGCATCGGACTGAGTTTGCTGTGGACATGGTCAACGCCATAGCCTTCAAAAAACATCCCCGTACGTCCCACGTCATCGAAGGATTTATCCAGAAGCTTTGCCACCTTCTGCGTCGCCAGCACCAGGTCGGCCAGCGCCTGCGGCGGCATATCAAACGCATAGCTGGGATAGTGCTTCTTCGGGATCACGACCGTAAAACCGTCGGTATTTGGATAAATGGAGAGAAAGGCGAGGTGGTGCTCATCTTCCCACACCTTGTGGCAGGGGGCTTTCCCCTCAACAATTTGACAGAAAATACAGCTCATCAGCACGCATCCATTTGATTGCAATAAGCCATAAATGTACGTGGTTTTAGCCGGACTGAAAAGCGATGCTCCGCCGGGATCCGACGGAGCAGGAAGGATTAGCCGCCGAACTGATCCGGGTCAGGCCCGAGGCGTTTGTTTTTGTCCAGCTTAGTGATTTCACTCAATTCATCTTTATCAAGACGGAAGTCCCAGACGTTAAAATTCTCGGCGATGCGCGACGGCGTTACGGATTTCGGGATCACCACCAGGCCGCTATCGAGGTGCCAGCGGATGACGATTTGCGCCGGCGTTTTGCCGTATTTGTCCGCCAGTTGGTGAATAATTTTCTGATCGAATACCCCTTCACCGCCCTGTGCCAGCGGGCTCCAGGACTCGGTCTGAATTTTATGCGTCGCATTCCAGGCATGAAGCTGACGCTGCTGCAGCAGAGGATGCAGTTCAATCTGGTTTATCACCGGGGCGACGCCGGTTTCATCAATGATTTTTTGCAGATGGTGGACCTGGAAATTACAGACGCCGATGCTTTTTGCCAGCCCTTGCTGCTGTAGCTCAATTAGGCTTTTCCAGGCATCAACGTAATGGTTCGTAACCGGCACCGGCCAGTGAATGAGGTATAAGTCGACGTAGTCGAGTTTGAGTTTTTTAAGGCTTTCCTGCAGCGCTTCACGGGGCTGCTTTTGATCGTCATTCCACAGCTTCGTGGTGACGAACAGCTCATCGCGGGCGACGCCTGCGCTGCTCAGTGCATTGCCGACGCCGGTTTCATTCTGGTATACGGCGGCGGTGTCAAATGAGCGATAACCGACTTCCAGCGCCTTATGAATGGCGGAGACGACTTCCTCGTTGCCTGCTTTCCACACGCCGAGCCCCAGCTGCGGCATCAGGTTGCCGTCGTGTAGTTTTATAACGGTTGGATGTGTCATGCCTTCCTCCTGTTAATGAACTCAGCGGAATAGAATCCGCTGAGGGGTAGCATTAAGTCTGGACGAAATAGCTAAAAACGGTAGTTAAACTCCTCTCCTTTGCGCGAGTTTACGCGTCGGAGAGGGCGTTGATTAGCGTGCAGCCTCGTAAATACGGCGGCTGACGTCCAGAGTAATATCCTGATTTTCACCCAGTTGGGTCATACCGTGCTCTTCCAGTTTCGCCAGCAGCGCCGGGATGGAGTTACCATCCAGACCGTAGGCGGAAAGGCGAGTCGGGACGCCCATGCGTTCGAAGAAATCACGCGTTGCGGCGATGGCGGCGTCAATGCGCTCTTCCTCGGAACCTTCGGTGATGTTCCAGACGCGAGCGGCGTACTGCAGCAGTTTAGCGCGTTTAGCCTCGCGTTTTTCATTCCACAGCGCCGGCAGAACGATGGCCAGCGTCTGCGCGTGATCGAGCCCGTGCATGGCGGTCAGTTCGTGGCCCAGCATGTGCGTCGCCCAGTCCTGCGGTACGCCTGCGCCGATCAGGCCGTTCAGCGCCTGGGTGGCGGCCCACATAATATTGGCGCGAACGTCGTAGTTTTCCGGCTCTTTCAGCGCCTTCGGACCGTCTTCCACCAGGGTCAGGAGAATGCCTTCGGCGAAACGGTCCTGGATTTTACCGTCGACCGGATAGGTGACGTACTGCTCAACGGTATGGACGAATGCGTCAACGACGCCGTTAGCCACCTGGCGCGGCGGCAGGGTGTAGGTGTAAACCGGATCCAGAATAGCGAACACCGGCTGGACGTGGGTGGACATAAACGCGCGTTTGTCGCCGGTGGTTTTACGCGAGATCACCGCGCCTTTATTAGATTCGGAACCGGTCGCAGGCAGCGTCAGCACGGAGCCCATCGGGATAGCGCTGGCCACTTTGCTGCCGTAAGTTTCGAGAATTTCCCACGGATCGATACTGGCATTGTAGTGGGCCGCCGCGGCGATGAATTTAGTGCCGTCGAGAACGGAGCCGCCGCCCACCGCCAACAGGAAAGTGATCTTTTCATCACGCGCGATTTTCACCGCGTTCATCAGCGTTTCGTAGGACGGGTTTGGCTCGATGCCGCCAAATTCCCGAACGTCAATGCCGTTCAGCGCGCTGAGAACCTGATCAAGCACGCCGGTTTTCTTCACGCTACCGCCGCCGTAGGTGACAAGCACACGTGCATCTGCCGGGATTTGATCGCGCAGATTTTCAATCGCGCCTTTACCGAACAGAATGCGGGTTGGGGTATGTAGGTCGAAATTATTCATGGCTGGTGCCCTCAAATAGATAAAACCGCCAACAGAGACAATACCTCTGCCAGATGACGGACATTGTGTTCCCGCGGGCCGTTCCCCTCAATGCACATTCCTGCCGTTGTCTTGCCCATTTCTCTTTGTAGCTGGAGAAATTCGCCGGAAGTGCGCACAATGCGAAGGTATAAAAACGTTCGGAGAAGCACGATAAATGAACCGCGCTGAGATATGCCAGCTATTAACGCATAAGGTTAATCAGCTGAAAAATAAAGAAGAAATGCTTAATGGTCTGCTGCCGGATATCCGCCTGCTGTACGGCACTCAGCCGGGGACGCGAACGCCGGTCATGTACCAGCCGGGGATCGTTTTTCTCTTTTCCGGGCATAAAATTGGCTATATCAATGAGCGTACCTTCCGCTATGACACCAATGAGTATCTGCTGCTGACGGTTCCGCTGCCGTTTGAGTGCGAAACTTTTGCCACCCCGGAAGTACCGCTGGCGGGAATAAGGCTGAATGTCGATATTCTTCAACTGCAAGAACTGCTGATGGATATCGGGGAGGATGAGCAGTTTCAGCCGTCCATGGCGTCAAGCGGGATCAACTCTGCGGTGCTGTCCGAAGAGATTCTGTGCGCGGCGGAGCGGCTGCTGGATGTGATGGAACGCCCGCTTGACGCGCGCATTCTTGGCAAACAGATCATCCGCGAAATTCTCTATCACGTGCTGACCGGGCCGTGCGGGGGAGCGCTGCTGGCGCTGGTCAGCCGTCAAACCCACTTCAGCCTGATCAGCCGCGTGCTGAAGCGCATTGAAAGCCAGTACACTGAGAACCTCAGCGTCGATCAGCTGGCGGCTGAGGCCAATATGAGCGTCTCGGCGTTCCACCATAACTTTAAATCAGTTACCAGCACCTCCCCGCTACAGTATCTGAAGACTTATCGCCTGCATAAAGCGCGCATGCTGATGATCCACGACGGCATGAAAGCCAGCGCGGCGGCGATGCGGGTAGGGTATGAGAGCGCATCGCAGTTCAGCCGCGAATTTAAGCGTTATTTCGGCATGACGCCGGGAGAAGATGCGGCACGCATCAGGACAATACAGGGGATGTAATAACGATCTCAGGGCGGCAAATCCTCGCCGCCCTGGCACCCTATCAGGCGTTGCAGTATTTCTTTTTAATCACCACGATAACCGTACCGAGCAGCCCGGCTATCAGCAGCGCGATAGGCAGAATCATCAGGCAGGTCATGACCTGATCTTCATGACGTTTTACGAAGGGAATCATACTCAGCGCATAGCCCAGACCGGTAACTACCCCAACCCACAGCAGCGCGCTCAGCCAGTTGAAAAACTGGAAGCGGCGGTTCGGCAGCCCGGAAATGCCCGCCATGGTTGGCAGAAGGGTGCGAACAAACGCCAGGAAGCGTCCGGCCAGCAGCGCCAGCAGGCCGTGCTTGTCAAACATGCAGGTTGCCCGCTGATGGTATTTATGCGGCAGATGCCCAAGCCAGCGCTTAACCGTGGCGGTATTACCCAGCCAGCGCCCCTGAATATAGCTGAGCCAGCAGCCGAGGCTGGCTGCAGCGGTTAAGATAGCGACAGTCGGTACAAAGTCCATCACGCCTTTGGCGATTAGCGCGCCGGCGAGCAGCAGCAGGCTATCGCCCGGTAAAAACGAGGCGGGCAGCAGACCGTTTTCCAGAAACAGGGTTGCGAACATGACCAGATATACAACGCCCACAACGTGGGGGTTTGCCAACGCGGCAAAATCATGCTGCCACAGAGCGGCGACGATTTCTTGAATGACAACCATGGACTTTCCTAAGTGGTACCGTGTTTTTTATTTAGTGTACTCCTGAAGAGGCCCGAGCACCTTGATCCCGGGCGCAACTAAAGCGGCCGCTTTTCTTAAAAACGTCCGCTATTGTTGCCACTGACTGTCACTTTACACGATACGCGCGAAGCCCGCCGCTAAATCATCCAGCAGATCGGTAACATTTTCTAACCCGATATGTACCCGAATTAGCGTGCCGCTGAAGTCAACTTCAGCATCAGGACGGATTGCGGCAATGTGTTCCGGCTGATTGGCTAAAATCAGCGATTCAAAGCCGCCCCAGGAGTAGGCCATGCTGAACAAGCTGAAGTGGTCGAGGTAGGCGGACAGCTCGGCATCGCTCAGGCGTTTGTTCAGCACGAAAGAGAACAGACCGCTGCTACCGGTGAAGTCCCGCTTCCAGTACTCATGGCCTTTGCTGCCGGGCAGGGCGGGATGATTCACGCGCGCTACCTGCGGATGCTGTGCCAGCCATTCGGCAATCTGCAGGCTACTCTCATGATGCTGACGCAGGCGGACGGCAAGGGTGCGCAGGCCGCGGCTGGTCATGTAGGCGGTATCGGCATCCACCATTTGCCCCATCAGGTAGGCATTTTCCCGCAGCTGCGCCCAACAGCGCTCATTGGACACCGCAGTGCCGACCATCGCATCGGAATGGCCGATCAGGTACTTGGTTCCGGCCTGAATAGAGATATCGATACCAAACTCCAGCGCTTTGAACAGTACTCCCGCCGCCCAGGTGTTATCGATCATAATGATAGCTTGCGGAGCGACGCTGCGCACCGCCGCGACGATCGCCGGGACATCATGAACTTCCATGGTGATGGAGCCGGGCGATTCGAGGAATACCACTCGGGTATTCGGCTGTACCAGACGGGCAATATCGCCGCCGATAAGCGGGTCGAACCAGCCGGTGGTTACGCCGAGTTTGGCGAGGATTTTAGTGCAGAAATCCTGGGTCGGCTCGTAGGCGGTATTGGTCACCAGAATATGGTCGCCCTGCTCGACGAACGCCAGGATAGTATTTGCGACCGCCGCTGCGCCGCAGGGGAAGAGGGCGCAGCCGGCGCCGCCTTCCAGTTCGCACATCGCTTCCTGCAGGGAGAAGTGGGTTAGCGTCCCGCGACGACCGTAGAACAGTTCGCCTTTGGCGCGGTTGCGGGTGGCGTGCTTTTTCGCTTCGACGGTGTCGAAAACCAGCGATGACGCGCGCTGAATCACGCTGTTGACCGAGCCCTGAGTATATTTTTTGCTGCGCCCGGCATGAACCAGCGCAGTATCAAGATGTTTATCAGCCATGTTCAGATAACCTGTTTTTATACGTCTGGACGTCTAAACTATCATGAATGCCCGTTGATGTACCGGGTCACGGCGGATACAGGTAAAAATTTTACTAACCGCGGGGTCAGCAACTTTTTTACTGCGTAAGCGCAAGGAAAATAAACGTGATTTGCTGCACAGTGTAAATACTAATGAGAACCACTATCAATTCGATGTCGTTTTGATATTATTGTGCGCAGATTTTGTGATTTACGTCCTGGAGATACAGTGTGGGTAATAATTTGATGCAGGCGGATCTCTCCGTTTGGGGTATGTATCATCATGCCGATATTGTCGTTAAGGTAGTGATGATCGGCCTGATTCTGGCGTCGGTCGTTACATGGGCTATCTTTTTCGGCAAAGGCGCAGAAATCCTGGCCAGCAAGCGCCGCCTCAAGCGCGAACAGCAGCTGGTTGCTGAAGCACGCTCTCTCGACCAGGCCAGCGATATCGCTAACGGTTTCGATGCGAAAAGCCTGACCTCGCAGCTGATCAACGAAGCGCAAAATGAGCTTGAGCTTTCTGCGGGTTCTGAAGATAACGAAGGCATTAAAGAGCGTACCGGTTTCCGACTGGAGCGTCGCGTCGCGGCGGTAGGTCGTTACATGGGACGCGGCAACGGTTATCTGGCGACCATCGGCGCGATTTCCCCGTTCGTCGGCCTGTTTGGTACCGTCTGGGGCATCATGAACAGCTTTATCGGGATTGCCCAGACCCAGACCACTAACCTGGCGGTTGTTGCTCCGGGCATCGCGGAAGCGCTGCTGGCCACGGCAATCGGCCTGTTCGCTGCGATTCCGGCGGTCGTCATCTATAACATTTTCGCCCGAATGATTGCCAGCTACAAAGCGTCCCTTGGCGATGTCGCCGCCCAGGTTCTGCTGCTGCAAAGCCGCGATCTGGACCTGAGCGCCAGCGGCGTTAAGCCGGTACGTACCGCCCAGAAATTACGTGTAGGTTGATGCTCTATGGCGATGCATTTTAACGAAAACCTCGATGATAACGGCGAAATGCACGACATCAACGTGACGCCGTTTATCGACGTCATGCTGGTGCTGCTGATCATCTTTATGGTAGCGGCGCCGCTGGCGACTGTTGACGTGAAGGTCAATCTGCCTGCGTCCTCCAGCCAGCCGCAGCCGCGTCCGGAAAAGCCGATCTATCTGTCGGTGAAGGCGGATAAAACCATGTTCCTCGGCAATGACCCCATTACTGACGAGAACATGATTGCGTCTCTGGATGCGTTGACCGAAGGTAAGAAAGACACCACGGTCTTCTTCCGTGCGGATAAAACCGTGGACTACGAGACGATGATGAAAGTTATGGATACCCTGCATCAGGCGGGTTATCTGAAGATTGGTCTGGTGGGCGAAGAAACCGTCAAAGCGAAGTAATCTCCCCTTTCCACGCATCTCCTCAGGCTGGCCTTGCGCCAGCCTTTCTTATAGTTGAAGCAAAAACTTGTAAGACCAATCGTGTAGATGTGTGACAACTTTCTCAGTTAACAGAAAACATAAACCCGATGCGAAAAATGACAATAGGATAGTTTTTATCCTCCCTCTAGAGTGAATACCACTTCATCTGAGAGGGATTATATTGTGAATCACGATAATAAACTGTCATTTGCGGAGAAGCTGGGATACGGCATGGGAGATGCAGCCTGCGGTATCGTCTACTCTTCGGTAACCATGTTTCTGACATGGTTTTATACGGATATTTACGGACTCTCCGCTGCCGCAGTCGGAGTGATGTTCCTGGTGACGCGAGTTCTGGATGCGATTACCGATCCGCTAACCGGCATCGTTGCAGACCGTGTGAAGACCCGCTGGGGCCATTTTCGCCCGTGGCTTATCTGGTTTGCCGTCCCTTATGCCGTGCTGGCGGTAATGACCTTCACTACTCCGGAATTTGGCGCATCGGGTAAACTGGTTTACGCCTACCTGACTTACACCTTACTCATGCTGTGTTACACCTTTATCAATATTCCCTACTGCGCGCTGGGCGGAGTCATCACGCGCGATGAGAAGGATCGCCTATCAGCCCAGTCATATCGTTTTACGATCTCTTCTCTGGCCGGTCTGATGGTTTCTGTCGCAACCCTGTTTCTGGTGGATTTTTTAGGTAAAGAAAATAAGCAGTTTGGTTTTCAGGCGACAATGGGAATCATGGGCGCGATCGCTATTGTAATGCTGGCTTTCTGCTTCTTCTCTACTAAAGAACGCGTGGCTCCAGCGGTTGAACAGCAGGGGAGCATACGCGAAGATCTCCGTCAGCTTCTGGCGAATGACCAGTGGCGTATTGTGGCGATAATCACTTTTTTCTCGAGTATGGCCGGGGTTATGCGCAGCGCCGCCACGCTCTATTATGCAACCTACCTGATGTTAGGCGGCGTGGAGTCCGCGGCGGGAACAGCCATGAAATCAGCATTTGTTTCCACCAGCGTCGTTGGCACGATTATCGGCAGCATCGCCGCCGGATGGCTGGCCAAGCGCTATCGCGCGGTCTCGCTGTTTAAAAATATCAACCTCCTGCTGGTTCTGGTTGGCGTCGTAATGTTCTTTGTGCCGCCGACCTGGCTGCCGGTGGTGTTCCCTTTATACTTTCTGGTCGGCTTCTTCCATCAGATGTACCAGCCGTTTAAATGGAACATGATGGCCAACGCCGCCGATTATGGCGAATGGAAGTTTGGTCGTCGCATCACGGGATTATCTTATTCCGGTAATCTGTTTGCTTTGAAAATGGGCATGGCGGTTGCTGGTGCCGCCGTAGGTTTTTCGCTTGGGCTATTTGGCTATCAGGCGGGCGTAACGGCGCAGACTCC
The DNA here is from genome assembly GCF_051209435.1 of Klebsiella sp. HN106. Taxonomy (NCBI): domain Bacteria; kingdom Pseudomonadati; phylum Pseudomonadota; class Gammaproteobacteria; order Enterobacterales; family Enterobacteriaceae; genus Klebsiella; species Klebsiella sp. HN106. Next base: position 224,354 of record NZ_JBLURD010000006.1, read on the forward strand.
GCTGGCGACAATGGGAATTGTTGGGCTGTTAACGCTCGGTCCATCACTATCTTACCTGCTCCTGTGGTGGCTGGCGCGTTTCTATAAGCTGGATGACAAAATGATGCAGACAATTCAGCGAGAGCTGTCCATGCGCCAGCAACAGGCGCATTCAGAGACGCAATTGCCGCTAAACGCCGTTCCGGAAAAGGCCTGAGGAGATGCGAAATATGACTCCTTCTGAATACCAGAATCCTATTTTATGCGCCGATTATTCCGACCCGGATATCGTGCGCGTAAGGGATGATTTCTTTATGGTCTCTTCCAGTTTTAACCATGTGCCCGCTTTACCGATCCTGCATTCAACGGACCTGGTTAACTGGACTATTATCAACCACGTTCTGGATGAACTGCCGCTACCGGGTTATGACCGGTATCAGCCGGGTAAGGGCGTATGGGCGCCATCGATTCGCTGGCACGATGGCAAGCTGTGGGTCTGCTTCAGCACCCCAGATGAAGGTATTTTTATCTGCCATACCGAGGACCCGTGGGGGAAATGGAGCGCTCCGCACTGCCTGCGTCAGGCCAGAGGGTGGATAGATCCCTGCCCGTTCTGGGACGACAATGGTCAGGCCTGGTTGGTACATGCTTTCGCCCATAGCCGCAGCGGCATTAAGCATAAACTGCAGTTGTTTGCGATGGCGCCGGACGCCAGCGAATTACTGGGCGAAGGGCAGATTATCTATGACGGCTGCTGCGATTTACCCACCCTTGAGGGGCCAAAGGTTTATCAACGCGCCGGTTGGTACTACATCTTTGCTCCTGCGGGCGGGGTAGAAAATGGCTGGCAGACGGTGCTGCGCGCGCGCCAGATGACGGGTCCCTGGGAAGCCAAAAACGTGCTTTTCCAGGGAAACACATCGATAAATGGACCACATCAGGGCGGCTGGGTGGAGGGCGAGAAGGGCGAATGCTGGTTTGTTCATTTCCAGGACTTACATCTCTATGGCCGCGTGGTTCACCTCCAGCCGATGTTCTGGGGTGACGACGGCTGGCCGCGTATCGGTGAGCAGATTGGCAGTTGCGGCGTCGGACAGCCGGTTTTACGTTGGCCGCGTCCGAAAGGGTTAACGCCTTCACCGGCGTTGGCGCCGCAAACCAGCGACTATTTTGCGCAAGGCCAACCGGGAATACAGTGGCAGTGGCAGGCTAACCCCAGCCCTGAGTGGCTGCTGCCGGCGGAAGGCGAACTCCGATTACGCTGCACCCCATTATCCCAAGTCGATGGACAGAGAGCGTTATACTGGGCGCCGCAGCTGTTGCTGCAGAAATTCCCGGCGCTAACTTTTAGCGCGAAAACAAGCGTAACGTTATATGCCGCTCAGGACGGTGATGCCGGAGGCCTGATCGTATACGGCGAACGCTACGCCGCTTTGCTGGTGGAGTTTGGGCAAGGGAGTTGCCGGCTCGTGTGGCGACACGGTTGGATGAGCGATGCGGGCGTTGTGCGCGAAACTCGTCAGGTTCTTGCTGAGCTTAAGCGCGGCAAGTGTCAGCTGCAGGTTGCCGTAGGCGAAGGCGGCTTGTGTCAATTTTCCTGGCGAGCTGAGGAGGAGGAGTGGCAGGGGGTTCCCCTTTGTTTTGCTGCCGGGAAGGGGAAATGGGTCGGTGCGAAATTTGGCCTGCTGGCTGCTTCAATGGATGGCCTGCAAAGCGAGGGCTACTGCGCTTTGCAGGACTTTGAGGTCATCCTATAAAGAAACCGTTTCTGGCCGTCTGCAGATAATGCGGGCGGCTGGATGTTGCATAAACGTTACCCTGTTGCGATATAATGGCGGCCGTTTATGTTAACTGACAGGATCTTATGGAACGCTTTCTGGAAAATGCTATGTACGCCTCGCGCTGGCTGCTGGCGCCGGTTTATTTTGGCCTCTCGCTCGGTCTGATTGCGCTGACCATCAAATTTTTTCAGGAGATCTTCCACATACTGCCGCATATTTTTAGCGTCAGTGAGTCGGATATGATTCTGACCCTGCTGTCGCTGGTGGATATGACCCTGGTGGGCGGTTTGCTGGTGATGGTGATGTTCTCCGGGTATGAAAATTTTGTCTCGCAGCTGGATATTAACGAGGGTAAAGAAAAACTCAGCTGGCTGGGCAAAATGGACGCGACGTCGCTGAAAAATAAGGTTGCCGCCTCCATCGTGGCGATCTCCTCTATTCACCTGCTGCGGGTGTTTATGGATGCGAAAAACGTCCCGGACAATAAGCTGATGTGGTACGTCATCATCCACCTGACCTTTGTGCTCTCGGCCTTTGTTATGGGCTACCTCGATCGTCTGACCAAAGTGAAACACTGATCCCTTCTCTCCCGGCGGCGTTAGCCGCTGGGCTTTTTTCTCCCCGTTTCTGCTTTTCTGCGCTGGCGTATGTCCGGGCTTCTGCTTTGCTTAAAGGGCGCTTAACAACGGAGGCAGGGTGATGACGCGATTAACGGCCAAAGATTTCCCGCAGCAGCTGCTCGAGTATTATGACTACTATGCCCACGGCAAAATCAGCAAACGCGAGTTTCTCCAGCTGGCGGGGAAATATACCGTCGGCGGGATGACCGCGCTGGCGCTGTTTAATCTGCTGAAGCCCGACTATGCCCTGGCAGAGCAGGTACCGTTCACCGACCCGGATATCCGCCCGGAGTATATTCATTATCCCTCTCCTGATGGCCACAGCGAAGTGCGGGCTTACCTGGTGACGCCGACGAAAATAGCCGACAAAGCGCCCGCCGTGGTGGTGGTTCATGAGAACCGCGGCCTGAATCCCTATATTGAAGACGTTGCCCGGCGGGTGGCGAAAGCGGGGTATATCGCGCTGGCGCCGGATGGCCTGAGCTCCGTCGGCGGCTATCCAGGGAATGATGATGAAGGCCGCGCGCTACAGCAGAAAGTCGATCCCGTGAAGCTGATGAATGACTTTTTTGCGGCGGTCGAATTTATGGCGAAGCATCCGCAGGCGACGGGGAAGGTCGGTATCACCGGTTTTTGCTACGGCGGCGGCGTCAGCAACGCGGCGGCGGTGGCGATCCCGGAACTGGCCTGCGCGGTGCCGTTTTACGGCCGCCAGCCGCCGTTGAAGGAGGTCGATAAAATTAAAGCGCCGCTGCTGCTGCACTATGCCGGCCTTGATAGCGGCATTAATGAAGGCTGGCCCGCCTATGAACAGGCGCTGAAGGCGCATAATAAAGTCTACGAGGCCTATCTCTATCAGGGCGTGAATCACGGCTTTCATAATGATTCCACGCCGCGCTACGATCGGGCTGCGGCTGACCTGGCCTGGCAACGTACGCTGGCGTGGTTTGAAAAGTATTTACGCTAGCGCAAACGCCATAAATAGCGCTACCGCTCGCTCAAAAAATCGCTATATAATTTATTATATAACGATTGGGAGAGCGCGATGGAAAATCATTTTGGAAAAGGCTTAATGGCGGGGCTACAGGCATCCCATGCTGACACCGCCGCGCATGCGGCGAATTTTTGCACCGACTATAAACGCGGGTTTGTGCTCGGCTACTCGCACCGCATGTTTGAAAAAACCGGCGACCGCCAGCTCAGCGCCTGGGAAGCGGGGATCCTCACTCGTCGCTATGGCCTGGAAAGAGACATGGTGATGGACTTCTTCAGAGAGGGCGGTTCTTCGACCGCGATGCGCTACTTTATGGCGGGCTATCGGCTGGAAAGCTAAAAACCGGAGGCGGGCGCCTCCGGTGGGCCAGAGCGTTACGCCTGGCGCTTATCTTCGGTTTGCGTTTCGAAGTCGCTGGCGGCATGGCGCTCATGAAGCTGCTCATTGAGCGGGCCAGAGGTACGGTTAACCATGCGTCCACGCTGTACGGCGGGGCGATTGCCAACATCCTGCGCCCAACGCAGCACGTTTTTATAGCTTCCGGCATCAAGGAATTCGGCGGCATTATAGACATTCCCCAGCACCACGTTGCCGTACCACGGCCAGATGGCCATATCGGCGATGGTGTACTCTTCTCCCGCCACAAAACGACCGCGGGCAAGCTGCTTGTCCAGCACGTCAAGCTGGCGTTTGGCTTCCATCGTAAAGCGGTCTATCGCGTATTCGATTTTCACCGGCGCATAGCTAAAGAAGTGGCCAAAGCCGCCGCCGAGGAACGGGGCCGCGCCCTGCAGCCAGAACAGCCAGTTGAGGGTTTCAGTGCGGCCTGCCGGATCTTTTGGCAGGAAGAAACCGAACTTTTCCGCCAGATAGAGCAGGATGCTGCCGGATTCAAAAACGCGGGTCGGCGGAGTGGTGGAATGGTCGCGGAGCGCCGGGATTTTTGAGTTTGGATTAACCTCGACAAAGCCGCTGGAGAACTGATCGCCTTCACCGATGCGAATCAGCCAGGCGTCATATTCCGCGCCGCTAACGCCTAACGCCAGCAGCTCTTCCAGCATGATGGTCACCTTCTGGCCGTTGGGCGTCCCCAGCGAATAGAGCTGAAGCGGATGCGCGCCCACCGGCAGCTCCCGCTCGTGCGTTGCGCCGGAGATCGGGCGGTTGATATTGGCGAATGCGCCGCCGTTGTTTTGCTTCCATTCCCACACTTTAGGTGGCTGGTAGTTATTCTCTGACATGCTGATCTGCCTTTTTAGTGAGGTGTTGAAGTCGTGACGTTACCGTGCCGGAGCGCCGGTCTAAGCCAGAATCCGCGCGGCCCATACGCTGACGTCGTCGCCGCTGCCGAGATCCGCCTGCACCAGGCCATTAACCATAAAGGTCGGCGACACGTGGATGCCGTTCTGGCGGGCGTATTTGCTATGCCATTTGATCTCGTTTTGCAGCTCGGGGCGGGCAAACGCTGCGGCCAGCGAGACGCGGCTGTAGCGTTCGAGACGTTCAATAATCTGCTGCGGCGTGGCGTCCATATTCGGCCCGCTACAGTGGTCGGTAAACTCAAACTCTTCGCGGTGGTCGGCGACGGCTTTAAGCACCTTATGCGCCTGCTCGCGGCCGTGCGGGAGGGTTGACGCGGCGAGAATACAGCGGACGATGACGCCGGAAAACAGATGCCACGGTTGAGACTGCAAACGTATTTTGATCGTCACGTTATCTGCGCCAACTTCATCCAGCAGGTCATCAAGCTTATTAAAGGCGCGAACGGAATAGGGGCAGGTGGGTTCAAGGAACACCTCAAAGGTGCGTGGCCCATGACCCCAGACCAGCGGTTGGGCGGTCAGATGCGAAGGTGTGCTCATTGTCGGCTCCTGATAATTTTTTTATCTCAAATAACGATATCACTTTTGCCCGGGGGCGCAGGCTTATTTTCCTTAAGGGCACGATTAGCGAATCGAATGAGTGGTATCATCACTTCACCTCTGTCTGGTAAGTGCCTGCGGCAGGATAAGAAGAGGGAGTTTTGTTTCGCCAACTGCCCGGGCTGCATTAATTTGAGGTCAGGCTAAATGAGCAAAGGTTCGACAAGCAGTGACGCCCCGTTTGGTACACTATTAGGCTACGCACCGGGCGGCGTGGCGATTTATTCATCTAATTACAGTAGCTTAAATCCGCAAGATTATCCGGATGACGCCACGTTCCGCAGCTATATCGGTAATGAGTATATGGGGCATAAATGGCAGTGCGTGGAGTTCGCGCGCCGCTTTCTGTTCCTCACCTACGGTTTTGTTTTCACCGATGTCGGCATGGCCTACGAGATTTTCTCCCTGCGTTTTTTACGCGAGGTGGTCAACGACAATATTCTGCCGCTGCAGGCGTTCGCCAACGGCTCTCGTCGTCCGCCGATCGCCGGCTCGCTGCTGATCTGGCAGAAAGGCGGCGAGTTCAAGCACACGGGCCACGTGGCGGTCATTACTCAGCTGGTAGGGAACAAGGTGAGGATCGCCGAACAGAACGTGATTCACTCGCCGCTACCGCAGGGGCAGCAGTGGACCCGCGAGCTGACGCTGGAAGTGAAAAATGGCCTCTACACGATTAAAGACACCTTTGCCGATACCGAAATCCTCGGCTGGATGATCCAAACCGCCGATACCGAACACAGCCTGCCGCAGCCAGTGCTGCCGGGTGAGGCGATGGCGATTAAAGGCGCGCGGTTGCCGAACAAAGGCCAGTTTCGCGGCAACTGGCTCAACGAGAAAGATTCCCTGCAAAAAGCCTATGTCGAAGCCAACGGCCACGTCATCAATAAAGACCCTTACCAGTATTTCACTATTACCGAAAGCGCCGAGCAGGAGCTCATCAAAGCCACCAACGAGCTGCATCTGATGTACCTGCACGCTACCGACAAGGTGATGAAGGACGATAGCCTGCTGGCGCTGTTCGATATTCCGAAAATTCTCTGGCCGCGCCTGCGCCTCTCGTGGCAGCGCCGACGCCATCATATGATTACCGGTCGTATGGATTTCTGTATGGATGAGCGCGGGCTCAAGGTGTATGAGTACAACGCCGACTCCGCGTCCTGTCATACCGAAGGCGGGCTGATCCTCGAACAGTGGCTGAAGCAGGGCTACTGCGGCACCGGCCATAACCCGGCGGAAAACCTGCTCGATGAGCTTGCCGGAGCGTGGAAGCACAGCCGGGCGCGCCCATTCGTGCACATCATGCAGGATAAGGATCTGGAGGAGAACTACCACGCGCAGTTTATCCAGCGTTCGCTGACGCAGGCCGGTTTCGAGAGCAAAATTCTTTACGGCCTTGATGAGCTACGCTGGGATGCCGCCGGGCAGTTAATTGATGCCGATGGACGCCTGGTTAACTGCGTCTGGAAAACCTGGGCATGGGAGACCGCCATTGAGCAGGTGCGCGAAGTCAGCGCCGACGAGTACGCGGCGGTGCCGATCCGTACCGGGCACCCTGATAATGAAGTGCGTCTGATTGACGTCCTGCTGCGCCCGGAAGTGTTAGTCTTCGAGCCGCTGTGGACGGTTATCCCCGGCAACAAGGCGATTTTGCCAGTGCTTTGGTCGCTGTTCCCTAATCATCGCTATCTCCTGGATACCGATTTTGTGGTCAACGAGCAGCTGGCGGAAAGCGGCTATGCGGTTAAGCCTATCTCAGGCCGCTGCGGCAGCAATATCGATCTGATTGGCCCGCAGGATGAAGTGCTGGATAAAACCAGCGGCCAGTTTTTCGATCGCAAAAATATTTACCAGCAGCTGTGGTGCCTGCCGAAGGTGGATGGCAAATACATCCAGGTTTGCACCTTTACGGTTGGCGGTAACTATGGCGGTACCTGCCTGCGCGGAGACGATTCTCTGGTGGTCAAAAAAGAGAGCGATATTGAGCCGCTAATCGTGCTAAAAGACAACGATAGCCGTTAAATTTTATCCCGGATTACGGCGGTGAGCGCCTTATCCGGGCTGCGGTTCTCGTCACCTGCGGCATTTGTAGCCCGGGCAAGGCGCATCGCGCCGCCCCCGGGGGAAGGCCGCAGGATGCTGAAGAATATCCCGGAGGCGATGCTGCGCATCTGTCCGGGCTACCGAACATACGAACCCGTAGCCCCAGTGAGCCTAGTGCGACCGGGGGAGTTATCGGTAAAAAACAGATAAAACATCACAACAACAAGACAGAAAAGGAAAATAGTATGCACGATCGGCGACTCGCCGCCCGCGCGGGTGAACTTAAGCCCTCCGCCGTCCGCGAACTCCTCAAGCACAGTAAACTGCCCGGCGTGATCTCCCTGGGCGGCGGCATTCCGGCTCCGGAGCTTTTTGATACCGAAGGCCTGAACCTGGCGGTGCAGCAGGTGATGAACGGGCGCTTTAACGATGCGTTCCAGTACGGTTTGACCGAAGGTTATCCGCCGCTGCGTCAGGCCGTCAGCGAACTGTGTCAGGCGCGCGGCGTGGACTGCCCGGCAAGCCATGTTTATATCACTTCCGGTTCGCAGCAGTCGCTGGATATCGTCGCCCGCACGCTCCTCGATCCGGGCGATGCGATTGTCGTTGAGCGCCCGACCTATCTGGCGGCGCTGCAGGTCTTCCAGCTGGCGCAGGCCAATATTCTCAGCGTGGATACCGATGATGACGGCATGCTGGTGGAACAACTGGCCGATCTGCTGGAAACCACGCGCGTGAAAGCCGTTTACCTGGTGCCGACGTTTGGCAACCCAGGCGGGAAGACCCTCAGCGAAGCGCGCCGTCGTCGCCTGGTTGAGCTGGCGAAAAAGCACGACTTCGTGATCATTGAAGACGATCCGTACGGTGAAATCAGCTTCACCGATGAAGTGCGCCGTCCGCTGTATCAGCACGCGGTTGAACTGGGCTGTGTCGATCAGGTGGTGTATACCTCCACCTTCTCCAAGATCCTCGCGCCGGGGATGCGTATTGGCTGGATCGTGATGCCGGACTGGCTGGCGCAGCAGACGGTGATCGTCAAGCAGGCGGCGGATCTGCACACCAACATGCTATCGCAGGTCATCACTGCGGAATACCTGAGCATGAACCGTCTGGAAAAGCAGATTGCCCTGATCCGCGAAGATTACCGCAAGAAGTGCGTGGCGCTGGCCGACGCGCTGGAATCGCAGCTTGGCGAGCATCTGGAGTTCAGCCGTCCTAAAGGCGGTATGTTCCTGTGGGCTCGCTTCCGCTATCCGTTCGATACCATGGAATGGATGAAGAAAACGCTGGAAAACGGCGTGGTCTACGTGCCTGGGGAAGCGTTCTATAACGACAACCCGGATACCCGCACGCTGCGTCTCTCCTACTCTACGGTATCGGCTGACGGTCTGATGACCGCCGTCGAGCGCCTGGCGAAATCGCTGTAATCGCCTTGCTTCGCGCCGCTGGTCGGCGCGGAGCGCTCTCCGCCCACGTTTCTTCTATTAACGGCCTGAATTCAGGCTAATCCTTGCCTGTCCGGCGAGCGCAATGAGGGGAGCTGAAGTTGAATGACGTGAGCGGTTTTGGCATCGCCCGTCATCGCTGACGACGGGCGAGAGAAACGTAGTGCTGGGGTTCTGGCGGCTTATCGCCAGCCCGGGGTTTAATCCTGGTCGGCAATGCGATCGTCAAGCCAGATCAGCATCAATGAGGAGAGAAAAGCGACAGCGATGGTACCAATAGCTAACAACATAAGAAGCCTCAGGGGTTTTTATTATTTTTCTGCTTTTACCGATGAGCGATTGTTTCTGTCCGTAATGGTCACTTTTGTGGCTGATTGTGAGGTGGCGAGGGTGAAGAAATCGTCAGCATCAATATCGAAATTGAGAACGATTTCTCTGTATTTGCCACAGTTCATTAACTCTTTTGCTTCTTTCATACTACTGGCGGTAATAGTAGGCATCAGTTTCATCTCGTTTAAAAACTGAGAAGCAAAATAAGAGCTAGTCGCTACCAGATCAACTACTTTTTCTGGTAAAGGCAACCGCAGTCGTCATGAGGGCTGCGGCTGTCCATCACCTTGTGAAACATCATTTCTGTTTTACCTTTCCTTTCAGCGCTGCGTTTTACGCCGCGCGCCTGTTTAGCGTGAACGCTGTTTCTCGCTCATCAGCTGGCGGCAGCGCTGCTGATCCTGGCCGAGGCTTTTCTGCTCTTCCGGAGTGAGCTGCTGCCAGGTGTCCAGCATCCGCTGGCCCAGCGCGGGAACGTAATGGGCTTTATGCAGCGCATAATCTGAATTGCCGCCTTCAATGATATTTTCCATATCGCGGAGAAATGTCTGGCTATCCTGGTGGTCGATCACGCAGAAAACGGAGCGGTAGTACGCTTCGTCCTCTGCGGAGTAGCGCGGCGTGAACCACCAGATAAGCAGGGCGATAAGCGCGATAAGCGGGATAATAAAAGCGAGTTTCTTCAGCATGAGTGATTCAAAAAAGCAAATTGAAGAACCAGTGTAACCGCTGCAGGCACAGGATGTAAGCGCCGTCGCGGGCCGGCAGCCTGACTCCAGCCCGCTGCGGTGTCGGTCAATAGCCGACCCGATAGATCCGCCCGCTCTGAACGCCTTCCACGCTGCGACGGTAGGCCTGAGCCACGCTGGCGGCAGGGACGCTGGCAAAGCCGGGGAAGAAACCGTCGTAGGCTGCCGCCGATTCCGTTAATACAGTGGGGCTAATCAGGTTAATACGGATCCCGCGCGGCAGTTCACAAGCGGCGGCGCGAACAAACCCCTCCAGCCCGGCGTTCACGGTGGTGGCATTGACGCCCTGAGCGATAGGCTCATGCGCCACGATCCCGCTAATCAGCGTAATCGAGCCGCCATCGTTAAGATAATGCTGGCCGGTCAGCGCCAGGCGAATCTGCCCCAGGAGCTTATCCTGTAAGCCCTGGTTGAAATCGCGATCGGTCATGGTCGCCAGCGGGCCAAAGAACAGATTACCGGTGGCGGAAACAATCGCGTCTACCTGACCGATTTTCTCAAACAGGCTCTGCACGCTCTGCTGTGAGGTGATATCAACCTGATAGTCGCCCTGAGTGCGGCCGACGCGAATAACTTCATGACGCTGGTTTAATTCTTGCGCAACCGCGCGGCCAACGGTACCGCTGGCGCCAATAACGATGATTTTCATAGCAGGTTCCTCTCTCGGATGAGAGGCTATTCTTTAATAAAACAGATAGCGGATAAACTGGCTGAAAGTTAAATGATTACTAACCTGAGGTTTGTAATATGGATAAGCTACGGGCGATGGAGACCTTTATTGCGGTCGTGGAGTGCGGCAGCTTTACCGACGCCGCGGCGCGGCTCGAGATGTCGGCGGTGATGGTCGGGAAATATATCGCGCTGATCGAACGGCAGCTTAATACCCGTCTTCTTGAGCGCAATACCCGCCGCCAGAGCCTCACCGACGCCGGGCGGGTCTATTTTGACGAGGCGAAACGCGTCCTGGAGCAGGTTTCAATCGCCGAGAGCGCGGTGGAGAGGCTGCGGATCGCGCCCGCGGGCACGCTGCGGGTAAGCGCGCCGACGTCGTTTGGCGCCTGCGTCATTGCTCCGCTGACCGCCACGTTTCTGCAGGCATGGCCCGACGTGCGCGTGGAGCTGGATCTGACTAACCGGATGGTCGATCTGGTGGATGAGGGGTTCGATTTGGCGATCCGCATCGGCGAGATCCGCAATAGCGATCTGGTGGCAAAATATCTCGCGCCCTACCGGATGACGATCTGCGCCGCGCCCGGGTATTTAGCCCGCTACGGTACGCCGACGACGCCTGCTGACCTGGCCGATCACCTCTGTTTGTCGCATACGGTGTGGACCGCGCGCAATGAGTGGAAGCTGCCTGGCGCGGAGGAGGGCGTCCGCTGGAAGCGCGATGCCGTCCTGCGCTGCAATGACGGCTATGCCCTGCGAACGGCGGCGATCGCCGGGGCCGGACTGGTGTTGCAGCCGGAAGTCCTGCTGGCCGATGCGCTGGAGAGCGGTAAACTGGTGCGCGTGCTGGAGGCGTATACCCCGCAGCCGAGGCCGGTTCACCTGCTCTGGCGGCAGGATCTGCGGCCGCTGCCGAAGCTGACGCGCTTTGTTGAGCATCTTCTGCAGGGGCAACGCCAGAACGGGCGGACCGCTTAATTTTCTGCCGGGCGGCGGCCTGACGCTATGGGGGTCTTGTTGGCCCGGCAAGGCGTCAGGCACCGCCGGGCAATCTGCTTAGTCGCGCAGCGCGTGGCGCCAGTCGGCGATCAGATCCTGCGGATCTTCTATCCCTACCGACAGACGAATCAGCTGGGGAGTAATGCCGTTGGCTAAACGCTGCTCCAGCGGGATCGATGCGTGGGTCATGCTAAACGGCTGGCTCACCAGGCTTTCCACGCCGCCGAGGCTCTCTGCGAGCGTAAACAGCTTCAGCTTGCGTATGATCCGCTCGGCGTAGCCATCGTCGCCTTTGACCACCACGGAAATCATCCCGCCGGGAAGCGCCATCTGCCTGCGCGCCAGCTGATGATGCGGATGCGAGGCCAGCCACGGGAACCAGACCCTTTCGACCTGCGGCTGCTGCTCCAGCCACTCGGCAAGCAGCAGCGCATTGCTGCTGTGGCGCTCCATACGCAGCGCCAGGGTACGAATACCGCGCAGCGTCAGGAAACTGCTGAACGGATCGAGCACGCCGCCAACCGCGTTTTGTAGATAGCCCAGCTTTTCCGCCAGCGCAGCGTTGTCGCCGACCACCGCCAGTCCGGCGACGACATCGGAGTGGCCGTTAAGGTACTTGGTCGCCGAATGCACCACGATATCAAAGCCCAGCTCAAGCGGACGATGGATGGCCGGCGAGGCGAAGGTGTTGTCGGTAACGCTGATAATATTGTGCCGCCGCGCAATGGCGGCGATGGCGCTAAGGTCGGCCAGCTTAAGCAGCGGGTTGGTCGGCGTTTCAACCCAAATCATGCGCGTATCGGGTTGAATAGCCGCTTCGATGGCCGCCAGATCGTCGGGCTTCACCCAGCTCACCCGCAGGCCGGCGCTGCGGCGACGAACGTTTTCAATCAGCCGGTATGTGCCGCCGTAAACATCGTCGACGGCGACCAGGTGGCTGTCTTTATCCAGCAGCTCCAGCACGGTTGAGATGGCCGCAAGGCCGGAAGCAAAGGCGTAGCCGCGCGTGCCGCTTTCCAGGTCGGCAATCGCCGTCTCCAGCGCGTGGCGCGTCGGGTTGCCGCTGCGCGAATATTCGTACCCGGTATGCTGGCCCGGCGCGGGCTGGGCAAAGGTGGAGGTGGCATAAATAGGCGGCATCACCGCGCCGTGTTCATCGGTAAATGTGCCGCTATGTACGCTCAGAGTATGCAAATTTGTCATTGAGAAGTCCTTACTGTTCGAGTCGGTTACGCCAGGTGGTCAGCACATCGCTGCGGGTAATGAGGCCAAGAAAACGATCGTTGTCGGCGATAACGGCCACCAGACCGCGATCGAAAATGGCCTTCAGCGCGCTTTCCGGCGCGTGCTTATCCAGGGTCTCCACGTTACGGGTCATCGCTTCCCTGACCGGCAGAGAAAAGCGCTGACTGTCACCCTGGACGTGGCTAATCAGATCCCATTCGTCGACGATGCCGACGACGCGGCCGTTTTCCAGCACCGGTAGTTGTGAGATGTCGTAGAGACGCATACGCGCGAGGATGGCCGCCAGGGTATCGTCCGGCGCGGCGGTAACGGTTGCCCCTTCGTCGTGGCGCAGAGCGATAAAATCGCTGAGATCGCCGCGCGAAGGGCGGCTTAAAAAGCCCTGCTGGCGCATCCAGTCATCGTTAAACATCTTTGATAAATATTTATTGCCGCTGTCGCAGGCGAAAGTCACCACGCGTTTAGGGGATGTCTGCGACCGGCAGTAGCGCAGGGCGGCGGTGAGCAGCGTTCCGGTAGAGGAGCCTGCCAGAATGCCTTCAACCTGCAGCAGCTGGCGGGCAGTGGCGAAAGCTTCGCTATCGGTGACGCGGTATGCGCTGCGGACGCTCTCAAGATGGGCCAGCGGCGGAATAAAGTCTTCGCCGATCCCTTCAACCAGCCAGGAGCCGGTTTCACCGTAGCGCCCGGTTTCGACCTGGTCCGCCAGAATGGAGCCCGCCGGATCGGCGAGGATAAATTCCGTTTTCGGGGAGTGTTCAGCAAACCAGGCCTGTAGCCCACCGAGGGTTCCGCCGGAGCCGACGCCGACGACAATCGCGTCGATATCGCCCTCCAGCTGCCGGAAGATTTCCGGGGCAGTGGTGGTGGCATGCGCCAGCGGGTTAGCCTCGTTATTAAACTGGTCGATATAAAAGGCGCCTGGCGTTTCGTCGGCAAGACGCCGGGCGTAGTCCTGATAGTAGGCGGGATGGCCTTTGTTAACGTCCGAGCGGGTAAGCTGTACCTGCGCTCCCAGCGCGCGCAGGTGGAAAATCTTCTCGCGGCTCATTTTGTCCGGCACCACCAGGATCAGGCGATAATTTTTCTGCGCGGCGATCAGCGCCAGCCCGAGGCCGGTATTGCCGGCGGTGGCTTCGATAATCGTGCCGCCGGGTTTTAATTTTCCTTCGCGCTCTGCCTGCGTAATCATGGATAGCGCGACGCGGTCTTTTATCGAGCCGCCGGGATTTTGATTTTCCAGTTTCAGAAACAGGCTGCAGGGGCCGGTATCCAGCTTATGAAGCTGCAGCAGGGGAGTATGACCAATCAGGTCGCTAACGGAATGAAAAACTGTCATAACATTTTGCCCATTCGTATCGAGATGATTTGAATGGTAGGGCTGCAAAATTGGCATTTTAAAGAACTTTTGTCTGCCGCTAAGAGCAAAAAGGAATATAAGATGCTTTTTAGCCGTCCGGAGGGAAAGGTTGTTAGCCGCCTGGGCGTGTCGATTTCCAGAATAGCGCGCTTTTGCCCGGTTTTTCGCCGAATTATCCGTTTTTACGCGCTGCTTTATCTCTATTTCGGAAAAGGATTGCCAAAAATATTCGATAGTTTCCAGCGGCAATTTTCAGGTGCCAGCGAAAATATCAGCGCCGGTATACCGGGACATTGTTCAACGGAACAAATTCAGATGGATGAATTATTCCTGATAAGATGCTCCTTCTCGTTTCAATAAAAAATATATATCAGGAACCCTTTTTCCAAAAATATCCTGCCCTGCAGGTTAATCAGCCAGGAAATTGTCTGGTACGATCCAGTTAACAGAACAGGAACATAATTTATACCTGAAAGACATATACATGTAATGATTCAGTCGTAACCAGTTACAAGGAAGCTACTATGAATAAAAACGACATGAGTCCTTTACCTACCAATACCCACGAGTGGTTTTTTAATCGTAACAGCATCATCATTTTGCTCGATATTGTTCTGTTTATCGTTCTCTACAACACGCTACCCTATGAGCCGAAGGTGGTCATGGGACTGAGTATGCTCGCTTTTATCGCCGTATTATGGTTAACGGAAGCGCTGCACGTGACCGTTACGGCAATAATGGTTCCCGTTATGGCTGTGCTGTTGGGAGTATTTAATACCCAGGCGGCGCTAAACAGTTTCGCTAACTCTACGATATTCCTTTTCCTCGGCGGCTTTGCTCTGGCGGCGGCGATGCATGTGCAGGGGCTGGATAAAGTCATTGCCGATAAAGTATTAGCGATGGCGAGGGGCAAAATGAGCCTCGCGGTCTTTATGCTGTTTGGCGTGACGGCGCTGCTGTCAATGTGGATCAGTAATACGGCGACGGCCGCAATGATGATGCCGCTGGTATTGGGGATCCTGAGTAAAGTCGATGGCAAAAACAGCCATTCGACCTATGTGTTTGTGCTCCTGGGGATTGCCTATAGCGCCAGCATTGGCGGGATGGCGACGATCGTCGGCAGTCCACCGAATGCGATTGCCGCCGCCGAGGTGGGGCTCTCCTTCTTTGACTGGATGAAGTTCGGTTTCCCGGCAATGATCGTCTTACTGCCTGTCGCTATTGCGATTCTTTACCTCGTGTTCAGGCCGGAACTTAAGGGAACCTTTGAAACGAACACTGAGCAGGTCGATTGGGATAAAGGCAAAGTTGTCACCCTGGCTATTTTTGGCCTTACCGTATTCTTCTGGATTTTCAGCGGACCCATTAACGACCTGCTGGGCGGTTTTAAATCCTTTGATACCATTGTGGCATTAGGCGCCATTATATTAGTCAATTTCGCCCGGGTGGTTCACTGGAAGGATATAGAAAAAACGGCTGACTGGGGCGTGCTGTTATTATTCGGCGGCGGTATCTGCTTAAGTAATGTGTTGAAAGAGACGGGCACCAGTCTGTTCCTGGCAAACCAGATTAGCGGGATGGTGGCTCATATGGGGATATTTATTATTATTCTGGTGATTGCAACATTCGTGGTGTTTCTGACCGAGTTTGCCAGTAATACGGCCAGCGCCGCTTTGCTTATTCCCGTATTTGCCTCAGTGGCCGAAGCGTTCGGCATGTCGCCTGTGATTCTGTCGGTATTGATTGCCATTGCGGCTTCATGCGCTTTTATGCTGCCCGTGGCGACGCCGCCAAACGCTATCGTTTTCGCCACCGGCCATATCAAGCAGCAGGAGATGATGCGCGCCGGCCTGTTTTTGAATATCGCCTGTATCGTCGTTTTGACCGGTTTTAGCATGTTGTTTTGGTTATAACTTAAACGCAGCGCGGCGGTCATTGCAGGCCGCCGTGTCGGGGTGACTCTCTTTGAGCGACAGGCGGGGCGCGCTTTTGTCATCGGCGACATCGCCAGTATAAAGCGATGCCGGGCATTAACGATTAAGCCAATAATCTAGGGCAGCGTAAAGGTGACCGTTGCCGCCGCGCTCCATGCGCCTGATGAGGTCTGATTTAACGCTTTCCACTGTGCCGTCAACGACTGTGGCGTTTGCACGGTATGGGTATAGGTTGCCCCTGAACAGACATTGGTGTTGGTATTGTCGCGCATTATTCGAAAATCGATTTGCCCTGTTGCCGCACAGCTCCAGGATTCAATAACGTTAAAGTTTTCTGATGCGCCAAACTTGCGGGTTAAATTGCCCTGTCCGGTTACGGTAAGCGGCTGTTCCATATAGGTGGTGCGCCACGCGGAGATAGTTCCGGTGTTGAATACCGTGCTGGGGAGAATTTCTATCGCAGCAATATTGCGTATATTAACGGCGATAGTATTGGTGATAGGTAAGGCCGGTGAATAACTGATCGTCGGGGCGTAGGCGGGTCGTTTGCCTGAAGGCACCAGTATAAAAGAATGGCTGATTGTCGATCCACTGGCCAAAGATGTAAGGGCGCCTTGCGTTACAGTGCAGTAAAGAAAGACACTTGGTGGCGTTGCGGCAGAAAGTGTAGCCTGCAGATTTGTATCGTAGGAGGATGATGATGGCATTGTCGTGAAAGTCTGACGTGGGTAAGTAAGCGTTGTTACACCGACATTTGCTGAATCTGGACGGGTCAAGGATCGAGTGCTTTGTGACCCATTATTATTAGATTTCAATTGAACGAAAGTACCAAACGAACTTATAACGTATGGTTCATTCCCCGAACCGAAAAAAGATTTACATGTGGCACCTTTGCCCATGCGTATATCGTAATTGACCTTAAAGGTGAAGCAGCCGTTTATGGTAAGAGATGCACCGCTGGCGGTTGCAGTACAGGTTCCCCTGGCATTAATTGAGGCGGCGGCAGCTGTGGCGACAGTGTTACTTGTCATGCTATAAGTATGCGATCCCCAGTAAATCAGCCCATTTTCTTGAACATAATTACCACTACCGATGGCGGGTGCCCAAAAAACTTTTTCACCGTCAGGGATTACCGACGCGCTGGCCGTAACGGTCTTTGGCGTCAGCGTGACGGTTATCGGATCGGTAGTATAAGCGCCGGTTACTGGATCAAACGATCCGCTTTTAACCTCGGGGGTGACGGTGAGTGCCGTTACGGTAGTAACGAACATAAAAACAAACCACTTCATTCTATTCTTCCTCGTAAGGCGTGCTATTTACTTCGACCAAGGGCGCAGAATTATTGACAGACGCTCGTCGCGCTCCAGAGACCGGATGCGCCAGCGGGTTTACGGGCGATATAATCAGCCTGACAGGTTGTTTCCTGCCCCTGACCGTTGCCCCACTGCACAAGCAGAGTTCCTTTTTGCGGTAAACCGCTCAGGAATACTTCCCCACCGTCACCGACAATAGAGGTGTTTCCCTCTGTTTTAAGCAGCGATACCACCGCCCCAAAGGGGATTGGTTTGCCGCCGGGCAGCGTTAACGTCATCAGGACGCGGTGGCCAATGGCCGTTTTATACTCTGCTCTGACGAGTGCCCCGCGGGTGGGGACAACTTTACTGGTCATATAGGTGATATCGGTATCGTCCCGCAGGGTCTTGCTATTCAGGCTAATATCATTGCGGCGGTACGGGGTCAGGTAAGGAACAACCGCATAGCCGCGGCTGTCCGTAGTGATGCCGCTATAGTTATTGATACCGACGCCTTCGGCATCCGGTGCTTTTACCAAGCCAATGGTTTCACCTAAGGGTTGTGACAGGGTGATACCATTTTCATGAACGACGAGCCCGCCGGCGATGCCGTACCCCAATTGCCGGGTATCACGGCTGTGGCTGTAAGAACCATTTACCGTTCCATAGCTTGTCTGCCAGTTGGCATTTGCTCCTACCAGTTGTTCGTTATGGCTGGAGTGAGTGGCGTTGATGCCCCAGTCAAGGCTGCCATCATCAAATGCCGAGCCGTTGAGCCTCAGGTTATGGCTGGTCCCGTTTCCACTCGTCCGGGTTGTGCCATAGGAGGCGTAAGTCTGGGGCAGGAACTTATCCAGAGGCACATTAATTTCAAAAGAGACAACATTATCCTGATCGGCATGGCCATACAGGCCGGTGTTGCGGTTCCAGGAGTAGTTCAAACTGATGCCAATGGCGTTGAAGTTTTTGTAGTACCCCAGGTTCGCCGACAGGCTGTTACGTTTGTTATGCCAGTAATCCTCACTGATCAAGGAGGCATTAAACGCGCCAAAATTGGCGCCAAGATCCTGATTCAACGACAGCTCAGCCCGGTTACGACGGCGGTCAGTAACATATGATGGAATGTTACTATCGCTTCTGTAGGTGCCGAGCGTCTCCTCCAGCGAGCGAAATCCGGAGGTTGAATAGCGATAACCGGCGATGGTGAAGTTTGTTCCCGTTTGCAGGAAATTTTTGCTATAGCGCACCCGTAGCGACTGACCCTGTTGCCTGCCCGTATCCGTCGGCGCTGACACCGAGTGGATGACATCGGCTGAAAAAGCGCCCCATGCGCCGATGTTCTTGCCCACGCCCAGAGCGTAAGACTGGTATTTGCTGCCTGCGTTTTGCACCCCACCGTACAGCGTAAAACCGAGCGGGAGACCATAAATACCGGTTCCCTGCACAAACAGATTTTTTTCCGTTTGCGGATCATAGGCGCGAAACTGACCGCCCGTTACGCTATAACGAAATTTCCCTTCGCGCTGCAGCACAGGCAAAGAGGCATAGGGGATAATCAAATGTTGTTCGCTTCCATCCGCTTCTTTAATCGTGACGTCAAGATCGCCTGCCCCGCCTGTAGAGGCGAGATCCGTTATTTCAAATGCTCCCGGCGCCACTTTGGTTTCATAAACCACGTATCCGTTCTGGCGTATGGTGACAAGGGCATTACTGCGGGCAATCCCCCGCACTACAGGCGCATAGTTGCGTACGCTGGAGGGCAGCATGTCATCATCTGAGGCTAGTTGAACACCGCGGAACGGTACGCTATCGAAGACATCAGAAGGGGCGGAACTGTCACCTAACGTCAGTTGGCTTCGCAAAGAGATAATATTCCGCTGAAGATAGCTGTAGACGTTGTCCCATTTACTTCCACTCTGATTACTATGCTCAAAGGTGGTGTAGTTGCGCAGACGCCACGGCCCGATGTTTATTCCCGGCCGCAGGTTGAGGTACGTACTTTTATAGGTATCAGCACCGTTATACTGGCTCTGATAACTGTTCATGCTGTAATTGAGTAACACGGCAGGAATCCCCTCATCCCAAAGCTCGACGGGCACTTCATCCTGACTGCGTGCCTTTAATGCCGCGTGGGGAATGCTCAGGTTTAGCCGCTGTCGGTTAAACTGAAAGTCAGTAAACGCGTCTGGAATAGCGTCCAGCTTAATGCATTCGCTGTTACTGTCCTGCAGCTCTGGAAACGGGGCGGTATTAATCCCCCACTGGGTGAGTTCCTCCAGGGTAACGCAGGGTTCCAGCTTGCCATCAGCAGTTTTCGAGAACATCACGTCACGGGCCTCGGCGGTCACCATCTCATTATTCACTGAGATATCGACCCGGTATTTTCCCGCAGGCTGACCATTGGCGACTTCAAAGACCGAGAGGTCGGTTGTACGCTCTGAAACACCATCCCGAACCTCAAGCAAGGCAGGATTAAAATACTCATCCGCAAAAGATTTATCAGGAACATTCAGAAGCGTAATGATAATCAAAAGGGATGTATATTTCGCAGTGAAATTTATCTGTCGCAAAATTCCATACCTGTTATACAAAAACATCGGTGAGAATTAATATGTGGCGTGAAACTCTTTGCCACTCGTTCCGTAGTCATTAATTATTTTCCAGTCAACACTATTGCTGGCCGCACCGGATGGAATAGTAATTAACAGCTCTGATTTGGGCGCTACATAGGTTTGTTCAGGGAGCACAGGCTTAAACATCTGACCTCCTACCTTGATCATCCCAAAGTTCATATAAAACGGCGTTGGGTTAGTAACCTGAATTTGATTACCTACTCTTTTCCAGCTAAGCAGGCTGGCGCTTTCTTCCGGTATACTCTTAATTGATGCGGGGCGGTAAATAAATTTCAGCCTTTTTTTAATCGCCAGCTGTAAAGTGTTTTCGCGCATGTCCTCTTTTTTAATTGACGGGATGCTTTTAATATTGAGCCAGAATAAAGATTCGCGATCATCCGGGAGTCGTTCGCCGCTGTAAATAGCGCGTAAGGTATTATCCTGCCCTGGTTCCAGGCGAAACAATGGTGGCGTGATCGTAAATGGAGCTTTAGATTTGTCATGCTCCCCCCGGTCTACCCAGGACTGAATAAGTACCGGAATCCCTTTGTTTGAGTTACTGACAGTAATGGAAGCCTCTTTTTCATTGCCGTTAAAAACCAGACGAGTGCCCCCGACAGAAACAGCTGCAACGCTGCTAGTGCTAACTGAGACTGAAGCCAAAAATAAAGATAAAAAAAGGAACGCTTTCATGAATACTCCACTAACGGGGGCGCTGGCACCCCCGCCATATTACATATTTACATATAAGAGATATTTACCTGGGCTACGGCGTTAGCCTGGCCCGCGGTGACAGCGGCTGAGGTACTGATATAATTAGCCGTAAAGTTGAGCTGCTGCGTAGCGGCAGATGTCAACGCAATACCAGAATCGGCGGAGTTAATATCGATATTGGTGCCGTCAGCCTTTTTGATATTAATCGATACACCGGTTGCGCCACCGCCGGTCAGTGCCAGGTCGCCTGCCGCATCCGCTGCGCCTGAAAAGGTAACCAGCGCGGCAGTCGGACCACCTGATGCCGGACAACCCGTTAAGTTAATGGAAAAAGGAACCGGGAGGGTCGTCGTTCCCACAGTCGGGAATTGCGCGATACCGAATGTGCCGAGCTGAACGTTTACAGTATTATTCGAGGTAGCTACGCTACAGGCTTCCTGAAGAATGGTTCCGCTGAAGTTAACGGTGGCATCTGCAGCCAGTGCCTGAGATGCAGACACAGATAACAGACCAAATGCAAACGCAACTGCTGATAATTTTTTCATACATCATTATCCTTAATATAAGCTACCGAAGTCATTCGGCGCATATTGCTATAAAGTTTCACAGAGCCATATCACATGAATGGCCTTGGGTAACAACATAACGATTCCGTTATTTCTATGCACCTGAAAACGTCTTATTAAGAATGTTTGAACGTTCATGATTTACGCCTGGAAAAATCCCTCTCCCGGCATATAAAAGCTGCAGCATGACTTTTTGCTGCCGGTTAAAAACGGCACAAAGCGTACTTATCAAAATGCTTAATAACATTACCTCTTCATTTATCTGGTTTTTTATTATCGAACCACAGGGGGGGGCGGTTGAGGGCGGGCTTTATTACAGGTTAATGTCCTGGGTTTTATGTTGTAATTTTGTTTAAAAATCTCGCTCAATTTAAATAGATATTAACAAGGTGCCTTGCCTTGACTGTTTATTAATATTTCATAATACCTGTTGTTATTATTTTAATAGCGAGGGATGAAATCGATAATATTCTTTATAATCAATCGGTTGTGATGTTCTATTTTGGGGCTTTAAATGTATTTAAGAACCTTTAAGGTTTTTTAAGGGCATTTCATGTGGCAGCACGTGACAGTTTTTAGCATTAAATGAGATGATTTCCTTGAGAAAACTGTATTTTACCTTCACGTCCCGGGTTTATCCCTGACACAGGAAAACCAGGATATTACGCTATGGCTTTTTTATGATACGTCACGGGACGCGCGTTTTTGCCATGCACTCACAAATCGTGACCTGATTTTGGCTTTCAGTCATATAAAATTTAAAAGGATCAATGATGAGTAAGATTATAAGGCACGAAATTAATGAAAGCTGGGCAATATCCGGAGTGGTCGAATCCTGTGGTTTGGTCTTTGTGAGTTACTGTATTGGTAACATCGGGAAGCCCATCGAGGAACAGATAAATGGCGCTTTCGATAATTTGAGCGAAAGGCTTAACGCTATCGGCCTGACGCTGGAGTCAGTCGTAAAAATTGATGCTCTGTTTCGCGACGTATGGAATATCCCATTAATGGAAAAAGTCATGCGTCAGCGATTCAACGGCCATTATCCCGCCAGAAAATCAATTCAAACCGAGTTTGCCCATGCTGGCGGGGCAACAGGTATGCTCTTTCAGCTTGATGCGATTGCCTGTCGTTAATCGATGTCGCCTCTTCTGTAATTGACAGGGGCGCGCCGTTTCGCTGTTCAACCGGGAAGCCATTGCATCGACCTCCCGGCTTGCTGACCCGCTAAAATAAATCGCTATCACACGAATAGGCATTTTATTCGGATGAATTGATTTTAAACCATCGCTTTTTTTGCCGGGTCGTAAAAAACAAAAGCGATTTTGTTTTTGTCAGGATCGCGAACGTAGGCACTGTAAAAATCAGCGCCGTAGTGCGGACGAAAAGCCGGTGGGCCTTCATCTTCGCCACCATTCTCAATCGCTAATCTATAAAGTTCCTGGATCATTTCAACGGATACCGCATTCAATGCAACCATGACGCCATTACCTCGGGTGGCGGGGAGATTATCAAACGGCATTCCAACGCATAATCCGGTAGTATGATTATCTTTGAACGTTCCCCATGCGGCGCCTTTTTCGCTACGCCCATCGAGAGGATGGCCAAGCACGCGCATCAAAGGCGCATAAAATTTATAGGAAGCTTGAGGGTCATTGGTTCCCAGCATAATATAAGAAAACATAGCATCTCCTTTTTAAAAATAGAGCATAACATAGCTAAGATATAACGAATATTTACCGGGTGTGAATTCAGATATTACATGAAAAATTCCCGGATAAGGTTGGCGATAATGAATAAAGAAAAGGTAAGGATCGTGCTTAACTTATGCTGTGCTGACGCTTCCCCTCAGCGTGGCAGGCTGGAATGATAAATATTTGTTATATCCAGTCAGAAGGGAACCACGGGCTCCCGACAGTAAAAAACAATAGACTTAACGGGGATAAAAAAGATCGACGCCCGGGCGCTATGTTCTTTTGACGCTAAGGATAGCGTTGACCATTAGCGCTAACACGCCGACGGGACTGATAAAAAACACCTTCGTTGGGCAATAACTGATTGTAGTTTCAGGGTTTATTCGTTTTAAACCTACATTTTTAATCACGACGTTTCGTAAATTTTTAACCATTAACCGGCTAATACGTTTATGGGCGCGGACGTTTTTGGTGAAGTTTGACAGCCGAAAAGACTCAGCATTAAAAATTAAAACGTCACATATGTTTTTTCAATCATATAATTAGCTATAATGCATGTAATTCCAGCTACACTGATCACCTCCTTACCATTTTAACCTCTTTTAACATATCAGCCGCGAATAGCATATGTATTGGATCATAAACAAAAATATAGAATTTTGGCCTGAAAATAAGCGGTTAATCTCGTTGAAAAACCCGGCGCTGAGCGTCACATTGACGGCTCCGGCAAGCCACTGTCTTGTTCTTTTACTGGAAGCCTCACCGGAGCTGGTCAGCCAGCAGACTTTTTTTAAAAAAGTTTGGGAAGATGAGGGGATCCTGGTTCCTGCAAATACCTTGTATCAAAACATATCGATTGTCAGGCGCGGACTGCGCGATGTCGGAGAAACGGATAACTCATTAGTCGTGACGGTGCCGCGTAAAGGTTTTCATATCAATGCCAACGTTAACATTGAAAAACGTGAAAAAATATCTTTAGATTCAGTAGGTTCTGCTGATGCATCTCTCGCGGTGCAGGATAGCGTTGCGGGAAAAAAAGCAACCACTGAATCTGTGGCTACCGTGCATACGGCTGATAAGAAAAACGCCCGCTCAAAGGCTGTCACACTCTTGATTATGGCATTGAGTTTACTGGCGGGCTTTTTTTCTCTGCATTACCTCTGGCACTTTAATGATGAAAAGCCCTTTTTTAGCAGCTATACATTAGTTGAAAGCGATCGCGGTTGCCATTTTTATACCATAGATGATAATCATGCCAGCATTGATAAATTTAATAGTTATAAGTCACTGATTTTCAAATCCGGACTGGACTGTAAGAAGTATCCCTTTGTTTATTTTTCCATGTCGCAGATGACTCCAGGTTTTATAGTGTTTATTTGCAGGAAAAGCTACACCGCGAAGGCTTCTGCCGGATGTGTTACTCTCTCTTTTCGTGGAATTGTACATGAATAGAATAAAAATTGTGATTGGCTTTTTTATTTCTGGCGCTCTGGCAGGGGGGATCTATAATTTTGTGAACGATAAAATACATCATAAGGAAGAGTGTACGGCATCGCTCGTGGTCTTCAAGGATAATACACAAACTAATTTGACCTTAAATTTCATGTATTCACTTGCTGAAGGTAAGGGTACCGTTGCGGTCAGCGGTAGCTATCTGGATGGCGGGAAACTGCAGGGCCATATCAGAAGAGATGTCATCTATGATATGGTCAAAAATCATGAAACTCACCATTTCCACTCCAGAGAAATAAACCGATACGGTAACATTGACTCTGTGTCGGATGAGTTCCTGGCCAGCATCCTGCCTGACTTTTACGTTTATCCAAATGAAAAAATAAGCTATATTATTTCAAAGCAAAATGAGCATAGCTTTCTGATAAAAATTGGGTCACGACCGCTACTGTATTGTGCTAATTAACGGTACGGATGATGAGTCAGGCTTGCTTATCATCCACAATTATCTGGCATAATCGTCCTTTAAATGGTCTTTTATAATGAGTAAATCAGTTAGCTTCCCTGCGCCAATTTTTCGACAGGCCACATATCTGTAATTGCTGACGATCTTACTGGTGAGCGATAGAGATTCAGCGATAACATGCGTATCTTTACCTTCAAGGCTTTTGTTGAGAATGATTTTTTCAATTTTGCTTAAGCGCTGGTTTTTGGTCGGTTTACACTTAACCCGTCTGATCAGGCAGCGGAGCGCTTTCATTATGACTTCCGGCGGCGCTTTAGCATTTATCACGGTATCTGCATCACAGATGAGTGCATGCTGCGACGAACTCAGAATCAGTAATACTTTGCATCGCTGGTTTAACGAGGAAAGTTTGCTGGCGTTGCATTTGTTTTCTAAACTCAGATGCAGGATAACAATATCTTCATAGTTTAAACGATCGAGTTGCGGGTCGTCACACTGACAGCTTTTGATTTCCATCGCGTTATATTGTCCGACACAGATAATGCCATCTCGAAGATACTGGTTATTGCTGATGATGAAGATAGCCATGATAACTCCCGTAAGCATTTCACTCATGATGTGTCGTATTAAATGACTATATCTGATTGTTCAGAAATTCAAACTTATCTCGTCTTAAATTTCCTTATTTACTCATATTAAATGGTAAAACTTAGAGTAAACAAGGAGTTGTATGATTTTCTTGAGGTGTCTGATAAGATATAAATAACATTTAGAAAATTCCTTATTAAATAATAATCGTCTTTTAATGTGCTTGGAATAATCTTAACGTTGATTTGCGTCATTATATCGTGGTTGTGATTAGTGCTTTACTAATCTCATGCGTATTAATCATCTTATCTATTTGCGCAGCGTATAGCACTTGCCACCAGGTGCTATAAATAAATTCACTTGCGGGATGTGGTTTTATGAATGGGGTTATGGAACTTGAATTCTGGATGCGTGTTGCCATTGTTGAAGCTGAAGAGAGTTTGCGTGAGGGGAATAAAGGTTTTGGCGCCGTTATCATCAAGGATGGTGAGATGGTTGCGGCGGCGCATGACTATGAGGAAACAGAGGGAGACGCAACCTCACATGCTGAAATCAACGCGATTAAGATTGCCAGCCAAAAAATTGGCAAAAATTTAAACGGGTGCATACTGATATCCACCAGTGAGCCTTGTCCTATGTGCGCATTTGCCATCGCCTGGTCCGGGATAAGCGAAATAGCTTTTGGTTTTTCTATTCAGGATGCACTTGCTCAAGGGCGGCGGCGAATTGCATTTCAGTGCGTCGAGGCTTTTGATAAGGCGAGCACAGAGGTTATTGTTCATAAAGGTATTCTGCGGCGGGAATGCGCAATTCTCTATCGTGCTGACGTTCGCCGCGAAATTAATCATCTGCGCAACGCAACCGATGAAGACCTTAAGGCGCTGAACGCGGATTCCATTGCCCGCCGTACTGCATGGTTCTGCCAAAATAAAGCCGGGTTGAATATTGGCGATAGCCATTTATTAGACACCGCACACCGCTTACTTATAATGCGATTCCACGCTGCAGAGGTCGAAATGCCCGTGGTGAACAGAACAGAGAAGCAAATTACTTTCCACTCTATGAATTTCTGCCCAACGCTTGAGGCATGCAGAATTCTGCGCCTTGATACCCGGCACGTTTGCAAACTCCTGAATGAAGAGTCCACCGATATGTTAGTGAAAAAGATAGATAGCCGACTTCGCTTCTCTCGAAATTATAATAACCTCAGACCATATTCCTCTTTCTGCGAAGAATCTATTTCTATTGAGGATTGAACGTGTGTTGCCATAAGCGATGTGCCTGATTGTTCCAGGGGCCGTTAACGGACTTTAGCTTCCTGAAAAACAAAGCTATCCGTTAACCATCGGCGATTTAACAGGGCAAAGCAGGCGATCAGCGGCGTAATGTTAAAACTTTTAAAGGAGAAGTCATGAAATTAATCGACTTGCACATGCATTCGGCATATAGCAACGATGCCGATTTCCCGGTCAGCGATCTGCTTACCATGGCTAAAGCGGCGAATCTTGCGGCCCTGGCGATAACCGATCACAACTCGGCGCGATCCGTTGAGGAGTCTATTCGCTATGGCAGAGCAAATAGCGTAAGCGTGATGACCGGGATTGAAATCGACTGCGCGTTTGCGGGCAATAATTATCATCTGCTGGGCTACGGTTTTCGTCGAGACAGCCGGGATTTTGATGCCGTCGAACACAACTTCCATCGTCTGGAAACTGCCGCGACGCCGCTAAAGCTGGAGAAACTGCGGGCGCTGGGGTTCCAGCTTGATGAAGATCGCCTGTATGCCATGGCCGGCGATCGGGTCCCGCAGGAAGAGGAGATGGCAGAACTTATTTTAGAGGATGCGCGCAACCTGAATCATGATCTGCTGCTGCCTTACCGCGCGGGGAATGCGCGCAGCGATATGCCGTTAATTAACTTTTTTTGGGACTTTTTTGGCCGAGGCAAACCCTGCCAGGTGACGGTGGAATTGCCGCCGATGGCGGAGATGGCGGCGCTGATAATCGACAACGGCGGCATTCCGGTCATTGCGCATATCGGCGCTAACGTGAAGGAAAAGCCGCTGGCGGTGATTGAACAGATGTTGCCACTTGGCGTACGCGGCGTGGAAGTGTTCTCCAGCTATCATGATGAGGAGCTATGTCGCGAACTTTATCACTACACGCTGGATAAATCGCTGCTGGCGACCTGCGGCAGTGACTTTCATGGTAAAAACAAACCCAATATTAAGCCTGGCGACTGTAGACCATGGCGTGACGCGCTACCGAAAACCCTGGAAATCCTCGAGCAGGTTGATCTTTATTGATGCTTGAAACCTACCGGCTGTGGGCGAGTTATTAAATAACAAGGACAAAAGATTTTGTGTATAGGTATTATCGGGCAGGAAAAGAGGCACAGGAAGAGGTATCTGCTGTCAGTCAGAGAAAGAGATGGACCACTTTCGTTGTGCCTCTAAATAGAGAGTCACAAAATCGCGTATATTTTATGGGGGCGCATAGTATTGTTGAGAGCCACGTTTCACGACAATGACTCTCTCCTTCGGATAAATTTAGCTACGGCTTGTAACGCCTCATCCGCTTCAGGTACCTTTCCTACCGATGACTGAAATACATGCCAGAGCCCGTCCCATATCTCAAGCTCAACTTGCATCCCAGCCTTTTTAGCATATCGGGAGAGGCGTAATGCATCATCGCGCAATAACTCCTCGCTTCCCACCTGAATAAATACGGGAGGAAGTCCAGACAAATCACCAAACAGGGGAGAGACAAGAGGATCGCTTCGTTCACTGTCCGAACAGTAGTATTTCACAGTCATTATCAGGTCTTCTATGCAAAGCAGCGGATCGAGATCCTTACACAGCGTTATGCTCTTACCAGAAAGTGTGAAATCTAACATGGGAGACAGCAGAACAGACGAGTCCGGCAAAGGATCTTGATGCTGTTTTAACAGGAGTAAAAGCGACATGACCAGTCCACCACCGCTGGAGTCTCCCGCGAGGATAATGTCCTCTGCTGAATAACCATTAGCAAGCAGCCATAAATAGGCCTGATGACAATTTAATAAGGCCGCAGGAAATCGATTTTCTGGCGCCAGAGGATATTCCAGTACCAGAGTTCGACAACCAGAATATTGTGCGAGACAGGCAGCGAGTTTTCTGTGAGTCAGACACGATCCCTGAGAATTTCCACCGCCGTGGAAATAGAGAATAATCCTGGTATTTATCGAATCGGGATATGAAATCCATTCCGCAGTTATCTCTGTATCGTTAACCGTTTCGATGCATACACCCGCAGGTAGTGTTGCCTTTATGGCTGCAGACTCCCAGACCTGGCGCTGAAGGGAGAGTGGGGTATTCAAAAGAAAATGAATATTTTCATCATGATTTTCAAATAGCTTAGCTTTATAATCTTTTGCTCCGTTACTCAGCATCTTCATTCCTTTTGCTGCTTACGCCAGAAATAATAATTGTCGGTAGTGCTTTTTTTGCATTTTAATAGGCATTAATTTATTTACTCATTCATAAACAATCTGAGAAATACGCCACATTATAAGTTTATTAAAATTCTTCGGCTTTTTTTTATCTTTCCCTACTAACCGACAAATAGCTTATTTTTTCAACGACGCTGGTGATAAGGCTTTTCCCGCAAAACAAGCGGACCTACGCTCAGGCAATTGATGCGAGAGAGCGTGGGGCAGGCAAAATCCCTGGTAATGAATTTTTTCTGGCAGAGGGGGGGGGAGGGGACTTTGACGGGAAGCTAGTGCTGGCTCCCCAAAAGCAAAAAACCGCCTTGTGGGCAGGTTCTTTAAATAGTGGTGCCCGGACTCGGACTAACGCCGCAGGCGTTGAACAGCGCGCTTGCCGCGCTGGCCCCGAAGGGGTGAGCCGCCGTGCGGCGAATAATCGAACGGAGTTCGATGGAGAGTCCGCTCGCAGAAAAGCAAAAACCCAGCCATAGGCTGGGTTCTCTGAATGGTTGGTGCCCGGACTCGGACTAACGCCGCAGGCGTTGAACAGCGCGCTTGTCGCGCTGGCCCCGAAGGGGTGAGCCGCGGTGCGGCGAATAATCGAACGGAGTTCGATGGAGAGTCCGCTCGCAGAAAAGCAAAAACCCAGCCATAGGCTGGGTTCTTTAAATAGTGGTGCCCGGACTCGGAATCGAACCAAGGACACGGGGATTTTCAATCCCCTGCTCTACCGACTGAGCTATCCGGGCAACGGGGCGCATTAAACCTGATTCGCCGCACCTCGTCAACGAAATTTATCTGTTTCGCAGCAGACTGAACAATCTATCACCACATTGCGTCAAAAGCACGCATCTTCAGGCGAAAAACGCCGTCCAGGCTACCGAAATCGGCATCGCCAGCACCAGGGCCGGCAGCATATTCACCACGGCGAACATTTTAATTCCGCAGATGCGCAAACCGGTGGCAACCAGCAGCATCCCGCCGACAGCGCTGAAATCCGCCATCATCATCGGCGTGGTTAACGGCATAATCAACGATGCGCAGGCCGCCAGTGCCAGCTGGATGGCCAGCATCGGCACGCTAATGGCCGAGACCGCCAGCCCCAGGGTGCAGGCGAAAATGGTGGCGGTAAAGAAGTCGAGAAACGCTTTGGCAATGAGAATGCTGGCGTCACCGGTCATTCCTTCGCGCATCGCGCCGAAAATCCCGGTTCCGCTGGCGCAGAACAGGACGATAATCGCGACGTAGCTTTGAATATATGACTCATGCGCCGAACTCTTTATCTGGCCCTTTTTTGGCGAAAGCAGCTGCTGAAGCTTACTCACCAGCGTATTAATGCCTTTCTCCATATTACATACTTCGCCGAACAGCGCGCCCACCAGCGTTGAAAGCACCATCACCGGCAGGTTGGCGCATTTGATCACCAGTAGAATACCGATGCCCAGCGACGCCAGCCCAAAAATAGAGGTCATTGATGTACGAATCCGTTCCGGCAATCTTTGACTTAAGAGTGCGCCAAGTACGCCGCCCAGAAGGACCGCACCGGCGTTAATAAATGGCCCTGTAACCAAAGTATGACTCCTGTTAATTATCCCTAACGACTGCATTATTATGGCGCGAAGCTGGCCAAAAGGCTTGCGCATCCGTGGGGTCGCTGCATACGTAATTCATCTTGCACGGTACATTTAAAGGTGACATGATTGCGCGAATTTTCTCCTCCCCTGAATGAGGCCGCCGGGATGACGACATCGCCACTACATCACCAGTGCCGCTGCGTACAGATGCGCAGGCTGCCTCGTCTTGCTACCCTTACTCTGCAACTTCTGCCCGTCATGCGGTGAGCGTAACGCAGGCTCACTGCAGGACAACAGTAAGATCGGACGCGGTCTGCTTTTACTGATGTCTGGCGGTCGGAGCTGGGATCCAGCCAGACCCTGACAGTTCGTTGGCCAGAGCAGAGATGCCCTGGCCTAAGCCTTTTACTCTCCGGAAACGGGTATCCGCGCTCATGAAATCAATGCACATTGCCGCCAGCCGCGAGCTGGTATCCCACCTGTCCACCCACCGTCGCGTGGTGGCCCTGGACAGTACTGATTTTACCGATGTGGCGGCAGTCGTCATTACCGTGGCGGACAGCCGCAGCGGCATCCTTGCGTTGCTGAAACGCACGGGCTTTAACCTGCCGGTCTATCTGTTCAGCGAAGCTGAGCACGAAAAACCAGAAGGCGTGACGGCCATCGTTAGCGGCAAAGAGCAGGAGTGGCTCGAACTGGAAGCCGCCGCCTGCGACTATGAAGAGAACCTGCTGCCGCCGTTCTTCGATACGCTGACTCAGTACGTAGAGATGGATAACAGCACCTTCGCGTGCCCCGGCCATCAGCACGGCGCCTTCTTTAAGAAGCATCCAGCGGGGAGGCAGTTCTTCGACTTCTTTGGTGAGAACGTCTTTCGCGCCGACATGTGCAACGCCGACGTTAAGCTTGGCGATCTGTTGATTCATGAAGGATCGGCCAAACACGCGCAGAAGTTCGCGGCGAAGGTCTTCAACGCCGATAAAACCTATTTTGTCCTTAACGGTACCTCGGCGGCGAACAAAGTGGTGACTAACGCGCTGCTGACCCGCGGCGATCTGGTGCTGTTTGATCGCAATAACCATAAATCCAATCATCATGGGGCGCTGATTCAGGCAGGCGCGACGCCGGTCTATCTCGAAGCATCGCGCAACCCGTTCGGTTTTATCGGCGGGATTGACGATCGCTGCTTCGATGAAAAATACCTGCGCGATCTGATTCGCGAGACGGCGCCGGAAAAAGCTGATATGCCGCGCCCGTTCCGCCTTGCGGTGATCCAGCTCGGAACCTATGACGGGACGGTATATAACGCCCGCCAGGTGGTCGATAAAATCGGCAGCCTGTGCGACTACATCCTGTTTGACTCGGCCTGGGTCGGCTACGAGCAGTTTATCCCGATGATGGCCGACTGTTCGCCGCTGCTGCTGGACCTGACGCCGAATGACCCGGGCATTTTTGTTACTCAGTCGGTGCATAAACAGCAGGCCGGTTTTTCGCAAACTTCGCAGATCCATAAAAAGGATAACCATCTGCGAGGGCAGGCGCGTTTTTGCCCGCATAAGCGGTTGAATAACGCCTTTATGCTGCATGCCTCGACCAGCCCGTTTTATCCGCTGTTCGCGGCTCTCGACGTGAATGCCAAAATCCATGAAGGGGAGAGCGGGCGCCGCCTGTGGGCCGAATGCGTAGCGCTGGGTATTGAAGCGCGCAAAGCGATTATCGCTAACTGCAAAATGATCCAGCCGTTTATTCCGCCAATGGTCGCGGGACGCCCGTGGCAGGATCACCCCACCGAAACCATCGCCCGCGAGCGGCGCTTCTTTAGCTTTGAACCGGGCGCGCGCTGGCACGGCTTTGAGGGCTATGCCAGCGAACAGTACTTCGTTGACCCCTGTAAGCTGCTGCTGACGACGCCAGGAATCGATGCGCAGAGCGGGGAATATACTGATTTTGGCATCCCGGCGACCATTCTGGCCCACTATCTGCGCGAAAATGGCATTGTGCCGGAGAAGTGCGATCTGAACTCTATTCTGTTTCTGCTGACCCCCGCCGAAAGCGAGGAGAAGCTGGCGCAACTGGTGGCGATGCTTGCCCAGTTTGAGCAGCATATCGAATCGGATACGCCGCTGGCCGAGGTTCTGCCGAGCATCGTTAACAAATACCCGGTGCGCTATCGGGACTACACCATCCGCGAGCTGTGTCAGGAGATGCACAACCTGTACGTTAGCTTTGAGGTGAAGGATCTGCAAAAAGAGATGTTCCGCAAGCAGAGCTTCCCGCGGGCGGTCATGAACCCGCAGGACGCCAACCGCGAGTTTATTCGCGGTAACGTCGAACTGGTGCGCTTAAGCGAAGCGGAAGGGCGCATTGCGGCGGAGGGCGCGCTACCGTATCCACCGGGCGTGCTGTGCGTCGTGCCTGGCGAAATCTGGGGCGGGGCGGTGCTGCGCTATTTTCTGGCGCTGGAGGAGGGCGTCAATATGCTGCCGGGCTTCTCGCCGGAGCTCCAGGGGGTCTATAGCGAAACGGACTCTGACGGCATTAAGCGTCTGTATGGCTATGTGCTGAAAGCATAAAAAAGCGCCTCGTTGATATCACCGGGGCGCTTTTTTTTATTCGTACATCTCGGGTGAAGCCGTTTATTTAATGTACGACGGTCTGCGCACCGGCTGGTACGCGAACGTGCTTGTATTTAAACAGCGCGACGAAAGCAAACGCCAGAACCAGCGAATAGCCGGCGAAAATCAGCCATACGGTTTGCCAGTCGGTAATCCCTTCGACGGTAAAGTGCTCCACCACTTTGCCGCTCACCATCCCGCCAAGTATGCAGCCGAAACCGTTGGTCATCATCAGGAACATTCCCTGGGCGCTGGCGCGGATTTCCGGGCGAACCTCTTTTTCCACAAACACCGACCCCGAGATATTGAAGAAGTCGAAGGCGCAGCCATAAACGATCATCGACAGCACCAGCAGCACGGTGCCGAACGGAGTCGGGTCGCCGTAAGCGAACAGGCCGAAGCGTAGCATCCACGCCACGATACTAATCAGCATCACGTTTTTGATGCCGTAGCGGCTGAGGAAGAACGGGATGGTCAGAATGAACAGGGTTTCCGAGATCTGCGAAATCGACATCATCACCGAGGCGTGCTGCACGATAAAGCTGCTGGCGAACAGCGGATCTTTATCAAAGCTGTGCAGGAAGGTGTTGCCGAACATATTGGTGATTTGCAGTTCGGCGCCCAGCATCATCGAGAAAATAAAGAAGATCGCCATACGTTTGTTTTTAAACAGCGCGAAGGCATCAAGGCCCAGCATGGCGGTCCAGCTCTGGTTTTTCTGCTGATTGGCCACCGGAATATGCGGCAGCGTCAGAGTGAAGAGCACCAGCAGCAAGGAGAGCGCCGCGCCGATATAGAGCTGCATATGGCTCAGCTCAAAGCCGGAGAAGCTGACGCCCCACATGGCGAGGATAAAACCGATGGTGCCCCAGATGCGAATCGGCGGGAAATCGGTCACGATATCCATGTTCGCAGACTGCAGGCGGTAGTAGGAAATGGTGTTAATCAGCCCCAGCGTCGGCATATAGGCCAGCGAGTTAAGCAGGATGACGAGGAACATCTCGCCCGGCGTAGTGACCTGGGCGGCGAGCCACAGCGTCAGCGCGCCGACCAGATGGCAAATGGCGTAAACCCATTTGGCGCTGATCCATTTATCGGCAACGATACCAAGCAGCGTCGGCATAAATACCGCAGCGATACCGAGCGAGCTATAAACCGCTCCGATGGCCGCACCGTCAAACTTCAGGGTAACGAACATATATGAGCCGAGCGTGGTCAGCCAGCTTCCCCAGAGGCAGAACTGCAGGAACGACAGTATTTTGAGCTGCAGCTTAAGATTCATGTTTTGATCCTCACGGATATAGAATTGTTTTGTGTTTTAAATAACATTTTTAGCGTTATTTTGGTTGGATTCTATCATTCATGGGGTGGATACTTTTGTTAACTGCCGCAGAAAATCGCAAAACAGTTGCGCAACTCTATTGTGTATAGCAGAAGGAAGGCGCCCTTGAGGAAACAAGGGCGTTGGCAGAGGATTACTTGCGGCGGTAGCCTTTTTGCGCGGTGTTTACCTTGTAGAGATAACGGCGCGATTCGGCGGACGGGTGACGGCTGGTGATGGTCTGATAAACGTCGCCCGGCGTCATGTTATTGATGATATTCGCGGCCTGAATCTTATCGCTGGAGAAGACCCGCAGCACGCTGCCAGCGCCGCCGTTATAGGCGGTAATCACCGCATAGCGACGCGAGGTGGGGTTAGCAATACCGGCCAGATAGACGTTGTTCAGCATGGCCAGATAGGCGGTCCCGGTATCGATATTATTGGCCGGATCGAACAGATAGCTGCGGCTCGGCAGGCCGGATTTCCCCTGCGAGCGGAACACATCCTTCCCGGCACTGTGCTGCACCACCTGCATCAGCCCCAGCGCGTCGGCATGGCTGACTGCATAGGGGTTAAAGGACGATTCGGTTTGCATAATCGCCAGGATCAGCGACTCATCAACGCCATATTTGCGCGACGCCTGACG
This sequence comes from Klebsiella sp. HN106, assembly GCF_051209435.1. Lineage (NCBI taxonomy): Bacteria > Pseudomonadati > Pseudomonadota > Gammaproteobacteria > Enterobacterales > Enterobacteriaceae > Klebsiella > Klebsiella sp. HN106. Next base: position 259,429 of record NZ_JBLURD010000006.1, read on the forward strand.
GACCATGCCAATGTATTTATGCGCACGTTTGTCGAGATGGTTCGGCACCAGGTTGATGGTGATGCTGTAGATCATGCGCGGACCGTTGCTGCGGCTTTTCAGACGCGTTTGCAGCAGGTAGTCCGCAAAGCGTGAGGCGCGCCACTCCCAGCGAATCGACTCACCGGTGTTATCCACGACCTGACCATACAGGAACGGTTCTTTTGAGATCTGAATGTCATCGACGTCGGAATAGAGGTCGATGGAGTTAGGGTCGTCGCCCATCAGCAGGGTTTTAATAATCGCCTGGCGCAGACGCCCGGCCGGGTCGGTGCCGGCGATGGTTTCGACGGTAATCGTCCCGGCGTCAAAGTTGATGTGGCTGCGGGTTTGATACTGGTCCGTGTATTTGACGTAGTCTTTCGGCCCGGCGAGCAGAACTTCGTTATAACCCCAAATGTTCTCGATGTTATGGGCGAACTGGCCCATCAGAATATCAAAGCCGTTAGTGTCCTTCACCCACGCCTCGTTATACTCGGCGCCTTTTTTGGTTGAGCTGGAACACGAAACGAGCAAAGGCGCAATCAGCGCTAGCGCTAAGTATTTTTTCATCATTCCGGGAGTGCGTGTTGTGTTTGTTGTGGTAAAGGGCCGTCAGGCCCTTACTGTTTTTCTGGCGGCGTATAGCCTTCGATGTGTACGTCTTTACCTTCAAACAGGAACTGAACCATCTCCTGCTCCAGCAGTTTGCGATGCTCGGGGTTCATCATGCTGAGTTTTTTCTCGTTGATCAGCATCGTCTGTTTGTGCTGCCACTGGGCCCAGGCTTCTTTAGAGATTTCGTTATAGATACGTTTGCCCAGTTCGCCCGGATACAGCTGAAAATCCTGGCCATCGGCTTCACGCTGCAGGAAAGTACAAAAAATCGTTCTGCTCATTCTTAATCCTCTTTAATCGCCAGAAAGCTAAACCGGTGCTCCGGCTTTTAACTGTTGCAACAAGCGCTCCACGGGGGCCGCCAGACCGACGGACGGCGGCTGCGCTAAGTTATACCAGAGTGCGCCCCCTTCATCCATGCATGCGCCGGATGAGTGCACTGTAAGCCACATCGGCACAATATCCAGATGGAAATGGCTGAAAGTGTGGCGAAACGCGGTTAATTGCGTCAGATTATCGGCCTTAATCTGGCGCTGCGCCAGCCACTGCCGCAGCGCATCTTCATCTTCAAACTGCGGGAAGCAGAACAATCCGCCCCATAAACCCACCGGCGGGCGCTGGCAGAGAAATACCTCATCGCCGTGCTGCATCAGCAGGAAATAGCCGGTACGTTCCGGGATCGTCTGTTTCGGTTTTTTGCCTGGATATTGAGCCCATGAATGACTGGCGTAGGCCACGCAGCCGTTATTCAGCGGACAGAGCTCGCATTTGGGCTTAGAGCGGGTACACACCATCGCCCCGAGGTCCATCATGGCCTGGTTAAAACGCTCAACCCCTTTTGCTGGCGTCACGTCCTCACTAATATCCCACAGGCGTTTCTCAACCTCTTTTTTCCCCGGCCAACCGCTGACAGCATAGCAGCGCGCGAGCACGCGCTTCACGTTGCCGTCGAGAATCGGATAATGCTGACCGAGAGAAAGGGATAAAATCGCCCCGGCGGTGGAACGACCCACGCCCGGCAGCGCGGCGACTTCATCAAAAGTTTGCGGGAAGTTTCCGCCGTGCAGGGTGGCCACCTGCTGCGCCGCTTTATGCAGATTGCGCGCGCGGGCGTAATAGCCCAGCCCGGTCCACAGATGGAGGACTTCATCGAGTGGCGCATTGGCCAGATCGGTAATTGTTGGGAAACGCGCCATAAAGCGCTCAAAATAGGGGATGACCGTCGCCACCTGCGTTTGTTGCAACATCACCTCGGAGAGCCATACTTTGTAGGGCGTCTTGCCGATTTGCCAGGGCAGGGTTTTACGTCCGTATTTGTCGTACCAGTCCAGTACCTGGGCTGAAAATTGCGCGGCGAGAAAAGTCAAAGCTACGGCTCCGGGATAGCGATTATAAGGTGGCAGATTGCAGCACAAGGGCGAGAGGCTGTAAACCCTTGCATCCGCCGGGTAACTTTGGATAATGCCCGTTTTCCGAACACTCTCACAAGCAGACTTAACTTTTATGAAAAACGACGTCATATCTCCGGAATTCGATGAAAACGGCCGTCCGCTGCGCCGTATTCGCAGCTTCGTCCGTCGTCAGGGCCGCCTGACTAAAGGTCAGCAGCACGCGCTGGACACCATTTGGCCGGTGATGGGCGTTGAATTTAACGATGCGCCGCTCGATTTTGCCGCGCTGTTTGGCCGTGAAGCGCCCATCACGCTGGAGATTGGTTTTGGTATGGGCGCTTCGCTGGTGGCGATGGCGAAAGAGAAGCCGCAGCAGAATTTCCTCGGCATTGAAGTGCACTCTCCTGGCGTCGGCGCCTGTCTGGCGTCTGCTGAAGAAGAGGGCGTGCAAAATCTGCGCGTTATGTGCCACGATGCGGTAGAAGTGCTGCACGCGATGATCCCCGATAACTCCCTGAGCATGGTGCAGCTGTTTTTCCCTGACCCGTGGCACAAAGCGCGTCATAATAAGCGCCGGATCGTTCAGCCGCCTTTTGCCGAACTGGTGAAAAGTAAACTGAAGCTGGGCGGCGTTTTCCATATGGCGACCGACTGGGAGCCCTATGCCGAGCATATGCTGGAAGTGATGTCCTCGCTTGAAGGATATCGCAACCGGTCAGAAAGCAACGACTATGTGCCGCGCCCGGAATCGCGCCCGGTAACCAAATTTGAACAGCGTGGCCATCGTCTTGGCCACGGCGTATGGGACTTAATGTTCGAGAGGGTGAAATAATGGCAACGAATCGTAGCCGTCGTCTGCGTAAAAAAATGCATATCGACGAATTTCAGGAAGTGGGTTTTTCCGTCGCGTGGCGTTTCGCGGAAGGAACCAGCGAAGAGCAGATCGACCAGACCGTTAACGATCTGATTGATGAGGTGATTGAGCCTAATAAGCTGGCCTTTGACGGCAGCGGCTATCTCTCCTGGGAAGGCCTGATCTGCCTGCAGGAAATCGGTAAATGCACCGAGGAGCACCAGGCCATTGTGCGTAAATGGCTGGAAGACCGCGGGCTGGCCGATGTACGCACCAGCGAACTTTTTGATATCTGGTGGGACTAAGTTTGACAAGGGTCGGCAACTGCCGGCCCGTTTTGTCTGAAGGGAGTTAAATGATGCGCAAAACGCTGTTAGCTGTGGCGCTTTCCGTCACCGCTTTGTCCGCGCATGCGGACTACCAGTGTAGCGTCACGCCGCGTGACGATGTCATCCTCAGCCCGCAGCAGGTGCAGGTGAAAGGCGAAAATGGCGATCTGGTGATTAAGCCGGACGGCAGCCTGAGCTTTAACGGGAAAGCGTATTCTCTGAACGCCGCTCAGCGCGAACAGGCTCAGGACTATCAGGCCAGCCTGCGCAGCAGCCTGCCGTGGATTGATGAAGGCGCACGCTCGCGGGTAGAAAAAGGCCGCGCCGCGCTGGATAAAATTATTACCGAACAGGTAGGGGCCAGCAGCAGCATGCATAGCCGCCTGACCAAGCTTGATGCGCAGCTGAAAGCGCAAATGAGCCGCATAATTGAACATCGTAACGATGGCCTGACGTTCCACTATAAAGCTATCGATCAGGTGCGCGCCGACGGCCAGCAGCTGGTAAACCAGGCGATGGGCGGCATCCTGCAGGACAGCATCAACGAGATGGGCGCGAAGGCGGTTCTCAAAGGCGGCGGTAACCCGCTGCAGGGGATCCTCGGCAGCCTTGGCGGCCTGCAAACCGCCATTCAGGATGAATGGAAAAATCAGGAAGCCGATTTCCAGCAGTTTGGTAAGGATGTCTGCAGCCGCGTGGTTTCCCTTGAGGATAGCCGCAAAGCGCTGGTGGGGTCCTTAAAGTAAGCTTTATTCCGCTACCTGCGTCCGCAGGTAGCAAAATCAGATTTCATTTATCCTGCCTGTGGTGGCGAACTCCTTATGATGTCTGCTGTATTCATAAAAGGAATTTGCTGATGAAATATGCATGGAAAACGCTCACCGTCCTGATGATCGCTTCCCCTTGTCACGTGCTGGCGGATGCCAACACGCCAACAGACGACGTGGTAAAACAGCAGTTTGCTGAACAGACTGGCGGGATTATGCGCTTGCAAAACGTGACGCTGAAGCAGCTAGACGCCAGGGGAAATCAGGCGACCTATATGCTGGAAGGCGATATGGCCGCCGCGGAAGATCTCTATATTCGCGTCGGCGTCGCGGGAGATTACTTTTTTTATGAGCGAGTCTGGACCAGGGGGCGGCCGGTAAAGTTCTCCGCCATGATGACCGCGGTAGGGACCAAAGACTCCGGCTGGCAGACCGAATTCTTTTCTCTGCAGATGGCGGCGAAGAGGGGCGGGAGAACCTTTAAGGAAATCGGAGGGGATGAAAGTAAAACCCTGATCGTCAATGACCACAAGTTTATGGCGCAATTTGCCAAAATTGACGCCAGCTTTGCCGCCAGCAAAGCCACGATGAAGACGCTGCAAGGGCAACAGGATGCGCTGAAAACCGAGATCGCCGCGTTAGAGAAGCAGATTAACCGTTCATGGGGTACGGATGCGAACGGCAAGCCGCTCGATCGCAGCGACGTGCAGCAGGCGATGCTGGAAAAAATGTATGAAGTAGACCGGCAAAACGATCCGCTGAAGTTCGAGAATCATTACTACAAAACTCTCTATGAACCCGCACTGGCCGCCTGTCAGAAAAAAGCGGTTTGCGATGCCGCGCCGCTGCGCGCCGAGCGCGATGCCGTGTTGAATGAGCAGAAGCGTAACTATTATCGCCAGCATAAAGAGATGAGTGAAAATATCAAAGCGGAGATGGCCGCGCGCGATAAAAAGATAGCGCCGCTGCAGAAGCAAAAAGGCGAACTGAACACGCAGCTGATGGCGCTGGAGATCCGCTACCGGGAGTTGGCTCGCGACGAAAAATACTGGCAGGAGGGGCTGGAGAAGATGCGCCGCAACGGGGTTCTAAAGTAGCCGGGTCAGGTTCGGAATGGCCCGGCTGCGCCTGGCGCGTATGAGCTTGTCGGATGACAGAATATTTTGCTATTGAAGCTTTTGTCGGCCGGGCACGGCGCTAGAGCCGTCGCCCGGCAGAAGCGTTAGCTCAAGGTCTAACGCCCATTCTTCCTCAGGAATGCGTCCCCTCCTTTCCAGGGCAATAACGCTACATCAGCCCCAGCAGCTGCGGAATAAACAGCGAAATCTGCGGGATATAGACAATCATCATCAGCGCGATCAGCAGGGCGGCGTAGAACGGCAGCAGCGGTTTGATCAACTGCTGAATTTTGACGCCAGAAATAGAACAGCCAACGAACAACGCGCTGCCAACTGGTGGGGTGAGCAGCCCGATACACAGATTGGCGACCATCATAATACCGAAGTGCACCGGATCCATCCCCAGGTCCTGCGCGATTGGCAGGAATATCGGCGTGAAAATCAGCACCGCTGGGGTCATATCCATAAAGATCCCGACGATTAACAGCACGATATTTATCAGCAGCAGAATCACCACCGGGTTTTCAGAAACGCCCATTAGCGCGTCGCTTATCATGTAGGGAATGTCGGCGTTGGTCATCGCCCACGACATGCCCACGGAAAAGCCAATCAGCAGCAGCACAATAGAGGTCATGACTACCGATTCCAGAATCAGCTTCGGCAGATCGCGCCACTTCACTTCCCGATATATCAGTACCGACAGGATAAAGGTGTAGACCACGGCGATAGCAGAGGCTTCCGTCGCGGTAAAAATGCCGCCAAGGATCCCGCCCATCACAATGATGACCAGCAGCAGGCTGGGCAGAGCATCGAAAAACGCTTTTGCCGCCTGGGCGCAGGTCGGACGCTCGGAAACCGGATAGCCGCGACGTTTAGCAATGACGGCACAGACCACCATAATAGCCAGGCCCATCAGGATGCCCGGCAAATAGCCGGCCATAAACAGCGAGGCCACCGAGACGCCGCCTGCGGTCAGGGAAAAGACGATCAGTACGTTTGACGGCGGAATAAGCAGACCCGTGATGCAGGATGAGACGTTCACCGCCGTAGAGAAGGCCGGATCGTAGCCTTTCTGCGTCTGTATGGGGTTGAGCGTGCCGCCGACCGCGGCGGCGGCGGCGACCGCTGAGCCTGAAATCGAGCCGAACATCATATTGGCCAGCACGTTGACGTGGCCCAGAGAGCCCGGCACGCGTCCGACCATCACCTGGGCCAGATTGATTAAACGTATGGCAATCCCGCCGCTGTTCATCAGGGTTCCCGCAAAGATAAAGAATGGAATCGCCAGCAGCGCGAAGTTATCGAGGCCGTTTGCCAGGCGCTGAGAAACGGTAATCACTGCGATATCCCAGGGGAACATCAGCAGCATCGAACCGACGGTAGCGATGCCAATGGAGAAGGAGATAGGTACGCCAATAAAAACCAGAATAAAGAAAGAGCCAAATAGCATCAGTGCGATATAGCTGTCCATCAATTTGCCCCCGCTGCAGAGTGCTTCATGTTTTTCAGTCCGGTGCTGATAAAACACAACGCGTAGAACATCATAATGATCCCGGTTAGCGGCAGGATCAGATACACGTAGCCCATGGGGATTTGCATCGCCGCTGAGACCTGGGACGTCGATAGCGTTTTCTCAATCAGCTTCACGCCGCCGGTCACAATTACTGAACCAGCAAAAATAAAGATCAGCAGATTAATGATGACGCTGAGAAGCGCTTGCCTGCGAGGAGGGAGCGTCATCGCCAGTAAATCGATAGCCAGATGACGCTGGGCGCCGACGGTATATGCCGCACCCAGCAGCCCGACCCAAATCATTAAAAAGCGCGCCAGTTCGTCGGTCAGGGTGCTTGGCTGGTTTAGCACGTAGCGGCTAAATACCTGCCAGACGACGCAGACCACCAGCGCAATCATAACGGCGACGGAGAATGCGGCGATCGTGCGGTCCACCGCCAGCTTTATGCGGTTAAGTATCATCTTTGAGTTCCCGGTGAAAGGGGCCAGCGGCTGGCCCGCTAAGTGTTATTCAGCAGCAGCTTCAAATTTGGCCAGCAGAGCCGCCTGTTTCGGATCTTTTTTGAAGTCATCAAAGAGCGGTTGAACGGCGGCGCGGAATGGTGCTTTATCAACTTTGATAATTTCGCCGCCCATGGCTTTGGCCTGCGCGCGGGTGTCGGCGTCAATTTTGTCCCACAGTTTTTGCTGATAGGCCTCTGAGGCTTTCGCCGCCTCGTTCAGGATTTGCTGCTGCTCCGGCGTCAGCTTGTCCCAGGTTTTGCTGGAGATAACGAGGAAATCCGGGATGGAGGCATGTTCATCTTCTGAGAAAACCTTAGCGATTTCGATATGGCGCGTTTGCACCCAGGAAGGTACGTTATTTTCCGCGCCGTCCACTACGCCCTGCTGCATCGCGGTATAGACTTCACCAAACGAAATTGGCGTTGGCGAACCGCCCATTAATTCGATCATTTTCAACGTTGTCGGACTGGCCTGGACGCGGATTTTCAGCCCTTTTAAATCTTCCGGTTTAGTAATGGGTTTTTTAGCATAAAAACTTCGGGTCCCGGCAACATAAGCGGAAAGGGCAAAGAATCCTTTATCTTTCGTGGACTCCATTATTTCTTTACCCACTTCACCGAAGACGACTTTATTGAAGTGATTCTGATCCTTGAACAGGAACGGTAAATTATATATCGCGTAGACGTTATCAAATGACTCCAGGTCGCTGGCGGAACCTTTCGTCATATCCAGTGCGCCGTTTTGTAATAACTCCATCGTTTCACGCGCGCTGCCCATCTGGCTACTGGGGTAAATACGGATTTTCATATTGCCGTTGGAAAGTTGGTTAACCTCTTTCGCCATCTGCTCAAACGCCTGATGAACAACGTGGCTGCGTTCAAGGTTATGTGCCAGTTTTAACGTAACTTTTTCAGCTGCGCTGGCGCCCGCTGAGAGCAGGGCAAGCAAAGAAACACATACCAGAGAACGAGAAAACGAGAGTTTTTTCATGAGTCGGCTCCATGCACTTAGGTTAATTGGTCAATATCTAATGAGTCATTCTTTGTTTCTGTATGACATATTATCCTGGTTGTCGTACACCTTTAAGCTGTCTGACTCACACTTTTTCCCAATGAGACGATGAAATGCGTATTTTTGTGCGTTAGGTTATATTTATTTTCTATAAATGAATGTGAATTAATTTTTATTAAGAATGCTGAACTGAGATTCTTCGGGAATTGCGATATTAATATTTCGGGAAAAACGAATAATTAATTATCCCGCTATTTATATAACGGGATAATCAGGGAGAGGTTTATTCGCTGAGGAATAATTCGAGAAGGGAGTTCAAAAATAGCTTGCCGTGCTCGGTAATCTGCCAGCAGCCTTCATCTTCCGTCAGGTAGCCCTGGGCAATAGCGGCATCGATTTGCGGGCGGATCGTCCGCTCGTCGAGGCCGGTAAAGCGGCTGAATTCATCCCGTGGCGCCGCTTCGAGCAGGCGGAAACGGTTCATAAAGAACTCAAACGGTTTATCTGCGTTCTCAACATCATGCTGGCGCTCCAGGTAACGGCCTTCCATATAGCCGCGCGGGTGGCGGGTTTTCGCCGTCCGCAGAATGCGTCCGTCCGCAAACGTCACTTTACCGTGCGCGCCGCAGCCAATGCCCAGGTAGTCGCCAAAGCGCCAGTAGTTCAGATTATGCTGGCACTGATATCCCGGTTTTGCATAGGCGGAAGTTTCATATTGCCGGTAGCCCGCGGCGCTAAGCAGGCTATGCCCCTGCTCATAAATATCCCACAGCGCATCGTCGTCAGGCAGGACCGGCGGTCGCGAACCAAACAGGGTATTTGGTTCAATGGTCAACTGATACCAGGAGAGATGCGGCGGATTGAGCGCAATCGCCTGGCGCAGGTCGTCCAGCGCCTCTTCCAGAGACTGGTCCGGCAGACCATGCATTAAATCGAGGTTAAAGCTGCGCAGTCCCAGACCGCTTGCCAGGTTTGCCGCGCGTTTGGCTTCCTGTGGCCCATGAATGCGCCCCAGACGCTGCAGCTTTTGCTCGCTAAAGCTCTGTACGCCGATGGAGATGCGATTAATGCCGGCGCGCTGATACTCCACGAAGCGATCCGCTTCCACGGTGCCGGGGTTGGCTTCCATCGTGATTTCGGCTCCGGCCGCCAGCGGAAGAGCCGCGCGTACGCCATCGAGTAGGGTTTGCATCGCCGGGCCGGAGAGCAGGCTCGGCGTACCGCCGCCAATAAAAATCGTCCCGATTTCACGTCCCTGCGCATAGTGGGCGTCGGCGCGTAGATCGTTCAGCAGATGCTGGACATAGTCATCATGCGGCACTTCGCCCTTCAACGCATGCGAGTTGAAATCGCAGTACGGGCATTTCTGCACGCACCACGGGATGTGAATGTAGAGGCTCAGGGGCGGCAAATTAGCCATTACGTAAGGCTTCCAGTAACAGTTTCAGCGCTCGTCCGCGGTGGGAAATGGCGCTCTTCTCTTCACGGCTCAGCTCCGCTGCTGTTTTACCTTCCGTCGGAACAAAGAAAATCGGATCGTAACCAAAGCCGCCGCTGCCGGCGGCCTGGCGAGCGATGATGCCTGGCCAACTGCCGTGGCACACCAGCGGCGTGGGATCTTCCGCATGGCGCAGATAGACCAGCACGCAGTGGAACTGCGCCTGGCGCTTATCGTCCGGCACGTCGCGTAGCGCGTCGAGCAGTTTTTCCAGATTGCGCTGGTCGGTCGCATCTTCACCGGAATAGCGGGCAGAATAGATGCCAGGCGCGCCGCCTAACGCATCGACGGCCAGACCTGAGTCATCGGCGATAGCCGGAAGGCCGGTAATCTGCGCGGCGTGGCGCGCTTTAAGAATGGCGTTTTCGATAAACGTGAGGCCGGTTTCCTCTGCGGAATCCACGCCCAGTTCGGTTTGCGCCACGATATCGAGGCCAAAATCTGCCAGCAGCGAGGCCAGCTCGCGCACTTTACCGGGATTGCCGGTGGCGAGAACAACTTTTTGCATAAGAGATCCTGTCTATTCTGTCAGCGCAGCGACCCCGTCGGGGATCTGCTGCGGATGAATGATTTTTATCTGTTTGTGGCGACCCAGTTCGCCCTTCTCAATAAGCACCTGGCTTTTTGCTACGCGAAACTGTTTGGCAAGAAATTTTACCAGATGGGCGTTGGCCTGGCCGTCAACGGGTGGCGCGGTAATGGCGACTTTGAGTTCGTCGCCATGTAAACCAACGATGCTGTCGCGGCTGGCCTTAGGCTGAATATACAGCCTTAAGACCAGACCGTCAGCGCAGGCCTGGACAGCACTCATAGCGCCATCCACAGCCCCGGAAGCAGAACGTTACCGGTAGCCTGCAACAGTTCGGCGATACCCATATTGATCACGTACAGCAGCAGAACCAGCACCATCGGCGAGAAATCAATTCCGCCCATTGAGGGCAGCAGCCTGCGGATAGGGCGCAGCAGCGGGTCTGCCAGCTGCATCAGAACATATTCCACCGGGCTACGGCCCTGGCTTACCCAGCTCATGATCGCCATTAACAGAAGAACCCAGAAGATCAGCGAGCCGACGGTTTTGATAAGGATCAGCAGCGCGGAGATCCAGATAATCGGCTGGAAGGTGACGACCATAAACAGGACGATAGCTTTCACGACGCAGAGAATAAAGGCGACCAGCAGGGAGGCGCTGTCGAGCGGCCCCATCGCCGGGATAATGCGGCGCAGCGGCCCAACGACAGGCTGCGTAGCCTTGACCACGAACTGCGAAAACGGGTTATAAAAGTCGCAGCGCGCCCACTGCATCCAGACGCGTAACAACACGACCATTGTATAAAGCTCAATGACCGTTGAGAGCAGGAAAGTCAACGTCTTCATGGCGTTCCTCAGATTCCTTATTTTTTGCTGTAGTCGCGCGCGCCGAAAATTGCGGTTCCGATGCGCACCATAGTGCTTCCCGCCGCGATGGCGGCTTCCATATCATCCGACATTCCCAGCGACAACGTATCGACGGTAGGGTAGTGCGTTTTTAGCCGCGCAAATGCTACCGCCATTTGTTGGGCGACGGCAAACTGCCTTACATATTCTGACTCAGGCGCGGGGATGGCCATTAAACCGCGCAGCTGCAGATTCGGCAATTTAGCGATCTCTGCCGCCAGCGCGTCCAGCTCTGCAGGCGGAATACCCGACTTGCTCTGCTCATCGCTAATGTTGATTTGAATCAGCACGTTGAGCGGCGGCATGTCGGCAGGGCGCTGTTCACTGAGGCGAGCGGCGATTTTGAGTCGATCGACGGTATGACACCAGTCAAAATGTTCGGCCACGAGGCGGCTTTTGTTGGACTGCAGCGGACCAATAAAGTGCCACTGCAGCCCGCTTGCCCCGGTCTCCTGAAAGTAGCGGATTTTCTCCACCCCTTCCTGAACATAGTTTTCGCCAAACGCGACCTGGCCTGCGGCCATCGCTTCTTCGATAGCGCTCGCAGGTTTCGTTTTACTGACTGCAAGCAGCGTAACTTCTTCTGGAGCACGGCCGCAGCGTGCGGCAGCGGCTGAGATTTTGTCCCGGACCTGTGCCAGGTTATGCGCAATATCGTTCATATACCGAGGATGAGTTATGGAACTGGAAGAAATAGTGGCCCTTAGTGTAAAGCATAACGTCTCCGATCTACACCTGTGCAATGCTTCAGCACCGCGCTGGCGTCGCCAGGGAAAGCTGGAGCCTGCGCCTTTTACCTCCCCTGATATCAGCAAAATACTCCATGACTGGCTCAACGCCGAGCAGCTCGCGCAGTGGCAGGCCAGCGGGCAGGTCGATTTCGCTTTAGCGCCGGCTGGCGGGCCACGCCTTCGCGCCAGCGCATTTGCCCACAGCCGCGGTCTGTCGCTGGCGCTGCGTCTGCTGGCGGAAACCTGTCCGCAGCTGGAGGCGCTCGGTGTACCAGCCGCCTTAAGCGATCTGCTCAATGAGGAGAGCGGGCTTATCCTCGTCACGGGCGCCACCGGCAGCGGGAAATCAACTACCCTGGCGGCGATGGTGGGCTATCTTAATCAGCGCCTCAATGGTCATATCCTGACGCTGGAAGATCCGGTCGAATTTATTCACCACAGCGAGCGTTGCCTGATCCAGCAGCGGGAAATCGGCCGCCACTGCCCCTCCTTTGCCGCGGCGTTACGCGCTGCGCTGCGTCAGGATCCGGACGTCATTCTGTTAGGGGAACTGCGCGATAGCGAAACTATCCGCCTGGCACTTACGGCGGCGGAGACCGGACATCTGGTTATGGCGACGCTGCATACGCGCGGCGCGGCGCAGGCGGTTGAAAGGCTGGTGGATGTTTTTCCCGCCCAGGAGAAAGAGCAGGTTCGCAGCCAGCTGGCGGGAAGTTTGTGCGCGGTACTGGCACAAAAATTGTTTCCGGATGCTGCAGGCGGCAGAGTTGCGCTATACGAGCTTTTAGTTAATACCCCAGCAGTGGCGAATTTGATCCGGGAGGGAAAAACGCATCAGCTGCCCGGCGTGATGCAAACCGGGCAGCAATCTGGCATGCAAACATTTACGCAAAGCTTTCAGCAACGTACGGCAGCGGGTCTTTTATAGCTGCATTTTTTATATTCAGACATCTTACCAATGGCTTGTTATGATAATGTTTTATTAATGTTCGGTATTATTATTTTATATTACAAAGAACCATATGGAATTAAGCCGAATAATGTAGGCTATGAAAAACGAATTGACATAAACCTCCCATAACCAGGAAAAAAGTTTGATAATCTTTTGACTCTCTCAAGGTATTCGATTTATGCTGTTTACAGGGATAGGAAAATTCCCATGGAATATTGTTTCAAAGTGTAAATTTGGTTTTTATTTATAAATACACCGGCGATGGTATTCTTGTTAATTCATTTAACCGCTATGAAGGCGGGTATCAACTAAGGAGAGTTTTAAGTGATTAATTTTTCTGAGGATTCGGTTCTTTCTCATCAGGTTACCTTTATTACTCACCCCTCAATTCAAAGCAAGGCATTTGCAACCTGGCTGGCTGACAGGTTATCTGCTACAGTGATCCTGCAAAATATTAACAAACCCCTCGCGCAACGACTTGTGAAAGATTCTGTAATATTATTTGATATTGCGGTTTCAAATAAAAAGTTGAATAGCGTGTGGCGTGATATTATTCGCCTGCAGGTAGATAACCCCCGTTTATTGATTATCAACAGCGCACAAAAGTATGAGCTCTACGAAATGGCACAGTGGCCAGCGCTTTATGGCGTTTTCCGTCACGACGATGATGAATTGCGCTTAATTGAGGGCGTTAAAGCTGTGCTTAACGGCGAACAGACGGCTGAATTGAGCGTAATGCACCCGGCTATGTACGCAGCGGATCATCAATCGGCGCCTGTGGAAAGTTCGCCGCTGACCGAGCGCGAATGTGAAATCCTTAATGAACTTCGCTGCGGGGCGACCAATATGGATATTGCTCGCGCGCTGTTTATCAGCGAAAACACGGTGCGTACCCATCTGTACAACGTGTTCCGTAAGCTAAGCGTGAAGAACCGAACCCAGGCGGTCAGCTGGGCAAATGAGCATCTGCGTCACTAAAAACTGAATCAGGATGATGGCGCCTGTCGCTGCGATGTGGCGCCAGCATTCAGGATCAGAAGCCCTGCTCGAAGTAGCTTTCCAGAATAATGACAGCGGACGCTGAATCAATGCTGCCTTTATTGAGCGCACGGAATCCACCGTGTTCAAATAACCCGGCTCTGGCTTCCACCGTGCTCAGACGCTCATCGTGCAGGATTATCTGCACGCCGAAACGGCCATGGATTTTATTCGCGAAGTTGCGCGCGCGCGCGGTCAGAGGTTGCTCCGTGCCGTCCATATTCAGCGGCAGGCCGACAACCACCTTTTCGGGCTGCCACTCTTTGAGCAGCTTCTCGATAATATTCCAGTCAGGTTTGCCGTCCTGCGCCTTCAATGCGGGCAGGGGGCGGGCAGTGCCGGTGATGCGCTGCCCTACGGCGACGCCGATGCTTTTGGTGCCAAAATCAAAGCCTAAAAACGTTCCGCTCATCAGGCATGCCCCGCTGCGGCCGGCATGGTGACGATATTGATGCCGATCAGCTTCGCAGCCTCGCGCCAGCGGTCGGCTATTGGCGTATTGAACAAAATGTTCCGATCCGCCGGCGCGGTGAGCCAGGCGTTATCCAGTATCTCTTGCTCCAGCTGACCTTTCTCCCAGGAGGCATATCCCAGCGCAACCAGCACGTTGTCCGGCTGTTTATCCGTGCCCAGCGTTTCGAGCACGTCGCGGGAGGTGGTGATCACCGTATTATCGGAAATACGAATGCTGGAAGAAAAGTCAGAGGGCGGCGAGTGCAGTATAAAACCCCGGTCCTCGGCCAGCGGGCCGCCAACCATCACCGGTTTATCCAGGCGGATCTCGGGATTGCGCGGCTCAGGCGTGATTTTTAACTTCTCCAGGATCCCTTCAACCTGCAGATTTTCCATCGGCTTATTGATGATGATGCCCATGGCGCCGTCATCGTTATACTCGCAGATATAGACTACGGAGCGACGGAACATCGGGTCCTGGAGAGCAGGCATGGCAATCAGAAAGTGATGCTGTAAATTCATTGTCAGAGGTTCTGTTCCTGGTTCAAAAAAGCAGCACCCAGTATGCGGGTAAAGCAAGAGAGTGTCGATTCACTTTATCTTGCAGGCGTCACGGCCATTGCCTGTCTGAGCCTGAAAGTGAATCTCTGAAGCGAGCTTCAGGCTACAGGCGTTGGCCCATAGCCTGAATGAGCGCGTTATTTATTGAGGCGCTTTTCGATGGCGTCCATCAGCATCCCGGTGATGGAAATCGGGAAGGCGGCTTCGATTTCACGTACGCAGGTTGGGCTGGTGACGTTAATTTCCGTCAGGCGATCGCCGATGATATCCAGGCCGACGAAGATTAAGCCTTTGGCCTTCAGCGTCGGGCCTACGCGGCGGGCGATAGCCCAGTCGCTTTCGGTCAGGGGGCGCGCTTCGCCACGGCCGCCGGCGGCGAGGTTGCCGCGAGTTTCGCCACCCTGCGGAATACGGGCCAGGCAGTAAGGAACCGGCTCGCCGTCCACGACCAGCACGCGCTTATCGCCGTCTTTAATGGCCGGTAGATAGTTCTGCGCCATGCAGTAGCGGCTGCCCAGCTCGGTCAGGGTCTCGGTAATCACGCCGAGGTTAGGGTCACCCTCTTTCACGCGGAAAATGGAGGTACCGCCCATGCCGTCCAGCGGCTTGAGGATGACATCGCCGTGCTTTTCCCAGAAGGCTTTCAGCTGAGCTTTATTGCGGGTGACCAGCGTTTCCGGCGTCAGCTCGGAGAACCAGGCGGTAAACAGCTTTTCGTTACAGTCGCGCAGGCTCTGCGGCTTATTGACGATAAGCGTGCCTTTCTCTTCGGCGCGTTCGAGGATGTAGGTCGCATAGATAAACTCGGTATCAAACGGCGGATCTTTACGCATCAGAATGACGTCCAGGTCCGCCAGAGGCAGATCCTGCTCGCCGTTGAACTCGTACCATTTGTCGTAGTTCTGCTCGACGCTCAGCTTGCGCGTACGGGCGCGGGCTTCACCGTTGATTAAGTACAGATCGTTCATCTCCATATAGTGGAGTTCATAGCCGCGACGCTGCCCTTCCAGCAACATAGCAAAGCTGGTGTCTTTCTTGATGTTGATGGTTGCGATGGGGTCCATCACGATGCCGAGCTTAATCATTGTTCTTCTCCGTTAACGCTTCAACCTAAGTCGCCAAAACGCACCTGCAGGGCGGTAATGGCAGTGAGCGCAGTTGTCTCTGTACGCAGAACGCGCGGTCCCAACAGGATATCAGTAAACTGGTAGCGAGCGGTCATCGCTATCTCTTCTGCCGAAAGCCCGCCTTCCGGACCGATCAGCAGTCGGACGCGTTCGACCGGCAGCGGCAGCGTATTGATGCTGGCGCTGGCGCGAGGGTGTAAATTGAGCTTCAGGCCCTCGTCCTGCTCCGCGCACCAGGCTTCGAGCTGCATTGCCGGGCGGATCTCCGGCACCACGTTGCGGCCGCTTTGCTCGCAGGCGGCAATGGCGATTTTCTGCCACTGCTGAATCTTCTTGTGCAAACGTTCGGCGTCCAGTTTAACGCCACAGCGTTCGGAAAACAGTGGCGTTATGAGGCTTACGCCAAGTTCGATCGATTTCTGGATGGTGAATTCCATTTTTTCGCCGCGTGACATCACCTGGCCTAAATGGATATGGAGAGGGGATTCGCGGTTATCGATTTTGCCGCTCTGTACTTCAACCAGCACATGTTTCTTACCTGCCTCGACAATGACCGCCTCGAAGACCTGATTGCTGCCGTCAAAAAGCTCGATTGCCTGGCCTTTACCCATCCGTAAAACGCGACCGACATGGTTGGCCGCGTCGTCGGAGAGGGCTATCTGGCTACCCGTAGTGATGCGTTCCGGGTGATGGATGCGAGGGATGCGCATGCTTGATATTCCGTTCTTCGCGCAGATATTGTCTTCCCTCATTAAAGAGGGAAGCGTGAAGCTGCAAATTAACAATTGCCGCTAGTGTAGGTTAGCTCTTTTGCGCCTGGCAAGCCTGCAGGACGTAAGGATTATGGTTGCCCTGAACTTTTGCAATACGCGCGTCGCGTTCGCATTCCCAGCGTGTTACCGGGTACAGCTTATTCCAGGCGGTAAACAGCTGGGTTTGCTGGCGGGAAAGATTGAGCTGGTAGCGGTCGCGCATATAGAAGTAGGTGCGGGCAATCGCGCCCCGGGCGCGAGCCGGCGGCTCTGCAACTTTATCTTTAAAATCAACCTTCATCGCACACTGGCCGTACTGGCCTTCGCCACCGTTCCACTGGCTGTACATAAAGTTGGCGCGATCGCCGTTGACCTCGCCAACCGCCGGCTGCAGGTTATGCATGTCGCTTTCCATCTTGCGATAGACCGGGTCTTTGGCGCAGTTTTTCCGCCCGCCGTCCTGCCAGCATTGAAGCTGGTGACCAAACTGCCAGGCCGGAACCACGTGTTCCCACTCTACCCGGCTGGCGCGGTTCTCATTTTTACGCACTTTATAGCCGCATGATTCCAGATCGATAACGCCCTTTTTCCCCTGCCAGTTGATTTTACAGCCGCAGTAGAAATCGCCGGGGACGTCGGCGTTGACCTTGACGCCAGCGGCTTTGGCCTGAGAAAAACTGTTGATTCCCTCCGCAGCAAGCGGGGCACACGCCGCCGCGCTAAGAAACGCGGCAGCAAAAATATAAATACGGGACATCGTTAACTCCGTGTCAAAACGAGCCCGCAACGTAACGAATGTGATTGCCTGATGCAATCAGTCAGATCAGAAAATTTCCAGTTATTTCCGTAGATTACTTTTCCGCCACCAGCACGTCGCCGCAGCGCACGCAGCGATAGGTGGCCTCACCGCGCATCACGCGATTGTGGCGGCGAACGGTAAGCTGATGCTGCTGACACTGGCAGCGGTAGGGGAAGGTATTTTTACGGACAGAATCGAGTTCGAAACGATGAGTACGCAGCGCCGGTACGCCCAGTACGCTCTCCATCATCCATTTCCACTCTTTTCCGTGCGGCGCCACGCGGCCAAAGTGTTTCCATACCAGCAGATGGGCCAGCTCGTGCGGCACGACTTCGTCGATAAAAGCCTGCTGGTTTTCCAGCAGCAGCACCGGGTTAAGGCGAATTTCGTTTTTCTCCAGCCAGGCGGTACCGGCGGAGGTTCCCCGCTGCTGATAAACCAGCACCGGTTCAGGGTAATGTCGTCCCAGCTTGAGGTTCGCTTTGGCAAGATTTTCCCGCAGGCTGCGCATAACGGCCTGTTGAAGGGCAATGGGAATTCGGGGTGTTTTCATAGCGCCAGAGGATAGTGCGGCGGAATGAGGAGAGCAAGAAGAAGCTTCCTCCCGGAGGGGAGGAAGCGTGTATCCTACTAGTCGCGCGCGCCGATTTCGCGCAGTTTACGGCCTTTCATCAGATTACGTTCAATATGTTCCAGCGAAACGTTTTTGGTTTCCGGGATCAACCACAGAGTCAGGAAGATGAACAGGATGTTAAGGCCGCCATAGACCCAGAAGGTATTGGCGCTGCCCAGCGAGTTCAGCATCGTCAGGAAGGTCGCGCCGACGATCATGTTGGCAATCCAGTTGGTCGCCGTTGAGCAGGTGATACCGAAATCACGCCCTTTCAGCGGCTGGATTTCGGAGCACAGCACCCAAATCAGCGGGCCGGCGCTCATCGCAAAACCCACGATGAACATCAGCAGCATCAGGACGGCAAAGTACTGCGCCGTGGCGGAGTGGATGCCGATATGCATCATGCTGCCCAGCACGCCCATGCCGAGCGCCATGACGATAAAGCCGAGGATCAGCGTCGGTTTACGGCCCCAGCGGTCAACCAGTCCGATGGCGATAAAGGTCGCCAGAACGTTGGTCAGACCGACGATGACGGTCCCCCACATCTGTTCGGTGGTGTTGGCATAGCCCGCCAGTTCAAAAATCTTCGGCGCGTAGTACATGATGAGGTTCATACCGGTGAACTGTTGCATCACCTGCAGCAGGACGCCGAGGAACACCGCGCGGCGGAAGTTGCTGTTTTCTTTGAACAGCGACCAGCCGGACTGTTTTACCTTCAGGCTTTCGCGGATCTCATCCAGCTCGCGTTTCGCTTCAGCGCTGGTGTCGCGCAGGCGCAGCAGAACGCGTTCGGCATCGACAAAGCGGCGCTTAGCGGCAAACCAGCGCGGGCTGTCCGGCAGGAAAACTACGCCAATCAGCAGCAGCACCGCCGGGATAATGATCACCCCGAGCATCCAGCGCCAGGCGCCGCTGTAGCTGAAAGCGGTATCCGAAAGATACGCCCCGAGAATACCAATGGTGATCATCAGCTGGTACATCGAAATCATGCTGCCGCGAATTTTTTCCGGCGCAATTTCCGACAAATACAGCGGAGCCGTGTAGGAAGCGACGCCAACGGCGAGGCCGAGCAGCACGCGAGAAATGAGCAGGACTTCCACATTCGGGGCGGCGGCGGAGAACAGGGAACCGGCAACGAACAGGATGGCGCCAATCATCAGGCTTTTTTTACGCCCGAGTTTGAAGGAGAGCCAGCCGCTGCCGACCGCGCCGACCGCGGCGCCGAACATCATGGAGCTTACTACCCATTCCTGCGTATGAGCGCTTATCTGGAACTCGTTGGCAATAAAGGGTAAGGCACCCGCAATAACACCAATATCCAGGCCAAATAGCAGGCCTGCCAGTGCGGCGAGGAAGCAGACAAAGAACGTCATCGTCTTGTTTGAACGCCCTTGTTTTTTGTTGTCAGGCATAACGCCCTCCGGTTGAGTTATTGATTCTGTCGAGGCATAGGGTAGGTAAATGCGTAGTAAAAAAATGTGATAATAATCACGCTGGTGTAATCGGTTACACTATCGTAAAGAAAGGTAATCACATTTAATTTATTTAAATCAGCATTTTAATAAAGTTTAGCTCAAGAAATTTAAAGCGCTAATCAGAGTTTGCTGAAATATTGTGTAACAAAGCCAAGGGTTATTACATTTTTCGCGCACGTCGAGGAAAAGGATGTTGCACATGGGATGTAATCGCTTCCATAGGAAGCTTTGCAAAGGGCTGGATGCAGAGGCTGCGGTTATACGGTTGAAAATAAAAAGGCCAGCGCGAGGCTGGCCTTAAGAGCGAGAAGAGCAGGGGCTTATTTCAGGCCGGCCGCTTCGCGCAGCTGAGCTGCTTTGTCGGTTTTTTCCCAAGGGAAATGTTCGCGACCAAAGTGACCGTAAGCCGCCGTCTCTTTGTAGATCGGGTGCAGCAGGTCAAGCATCTGGATCAGACCATACGGACGCAGGTCGAAGAACTCACGAACCAGTAGCGTCAGCTGCTCGGACGGTACTTTTTCGGTACCGAAGGTTTCAACCATAATCGAGGTCGGCTCTGCGACGCCGATGGCGTAGGAAACCTGAATTTCGCAACGATCGGCCAGACCGGCGGCAACGATGTTTTTCGCCACATAGCGCGCCGCGTAGGCCGCAGAACGGTCGACTTTAGACGGATCTTTACCGGAGAACGCGCCGCCGCCGTGGCGAGCCATGCCGCCGTAGGTATCAACGATGATTTTACGCCCGGTCAGGCCGCAGTCGCCCATCGGGCCGCCGATAACAAAACGGCCGGTTGGGTTGATAAAGAATTTGGTCGCGCTGTTCAGCCACTCGGTCGGCAGCACCGGTTTGATGATCTCTTCCATGACCGCTTCCTGCAGCGATTTCTGATCGATGCTTTCGGCGTGCTGTGTGGAGAGAACGACTGCATCAATACCGACAACTTTGCCGTCGTCGTACTGGAACGTCACCTGGCTTTTTGCGTCCGGGCGCAGCCACGGCAGGGTGCCGTTTTTGCGTACTTCAGCCTGACGCTGCACCAGACGGTGAGCGTAGGTGATCGGCGCAGGCATCAGCACATCGGTTTCGTTAGTCGCATAGCCAAACATCAGGCCCTGGTCGCCCGCGCCCTGCTCCAGCGGATCGGCGCGGTCAACGCCCTGGTTGATGTCCGGAGACTGTTTACCGATAGCGCTCAGCACCGCGCAGGAGTTGGCGTCAAAGCCCATATCGGAATGCACGTAGCCAATTTCACGGACCGTATTGCGGGTGATCTCTTCGATATCAACCCAGGCGCTGGTAGTGATTTCGCCACCCACCAGAACCATGCCGGTTTTGACGTAGGTTTCACATGCTACGCGCGCTTTTGGATCCTGTTCAAGGATCGCATCCAGCACGGCGTCGGAGATTTGGTCAGCAATTTTGTCGGGATGCCCTTCGGATACGGACTCTGACGTAAAGAGGTGTTTTGCCATGTTTTATTTCACCTGTGGACGATTCGGGTAGCTCATACTGTTGTGTAGAATGGCTTTGACGGATGACTCTACCAAAGCTTGCAGGTAGTGACACGAGCAGTCTGAGTGTTAATCAGTATAGATGGATTAACTTCTGGACGGCTATTTTAGGGCAGTTCTTGACCCCATTTCCAGCCTTTTTTGATATTCGTCGCATTTATAGAAAAAGGGCGGTGGCAATTTTTCCTGACAATGCCCGGCAACGCGCATATTTTTATTTTGCTTTTTACCCCGCTTATCGGTATAAAACGCCGCGCGCGGCTCATTAAAACAGCGCACGAGCACTCACCTCGTGACGCCACTTCCAGCCGGGTTAAGCAGTCTGTATTGACAGAGTCCCGCAGCGGCTTTTTTGCTGGCTGTCCGGATCCTATAGCTTTGGCTTGTCGCTGGCCCGTACCGGGGCAGTGTGGAGGTGATACCAGATAATGAACCCACGTTTTTCGCCTGACTCGTCGCGTCGTTCCGTCGCGCGTCACTATTCCTCAATCCGCATCTCTCTCATGCAAACCAGCCGATGTTCTACCCATCTCGGCGTTTCTCAGGATTCCAGGGCCGGCAGGCTACAGGAAAACTGAACAAGGGCGCTCTTGCGATAGCAAGGGTTTTCTCGTGGTTTCTCCGGACTGTCATACTCCGTTCGGGTACGTGTTTTACGATGATATGAATAAGAAACCGGTCGCTCAGCCGCAAGTCCAGCACTATCTACTGGGATTTCGGACTGTTTATGGGTTGTTATCGCTTCTTCGGATTGCGATAGTAGTCAACTGTTTTACACTTGTTACTAAAATTTGAGGTTCGCTATGTCTGACGACATGTCTTTATCTTCGCCTTCGTCAGCAGGCGATCACGGTGTACTACGTTCCATGCAGGAGGTTGCGATGAGCTCCCAGGAAGCCAGCAAGATGCTACGTACTTACAATATTGCCTGGTGGGGTAATAACTACTACGACGTTAACGAACTGGGCCATATCAGCGTCTGCCCGGATCCTGACGTTCCGGAAGCGCGCGTTGACCTTGCCGAGCTGGTGAAAGCGCGTGAAGCTCAGGGGCAGCGCCTGCCTGCACTGTTCTGCTTCCCGCAGATTTTGCAGCACCGCCTGCGTTCGATTAACGCCGCCTTTAAACGGGCGCGTGAGTCTTATGGCTATAACGGTGACTACTTTCTGGTTTATCCCATCAAGGTTAACCAGCATCGCCGCGTGATTGAATCGCTGATCCACTCCGGCGAACCGCTGGGTCTGGAAGCCGGCTCGAAGGCCGAGCTGATGGCGGTACTGGCGCACGCCGGCATGACCCGCAGCGTGATTGTTTGTAACGGTTATAAAGACCGTGAATATATCCGCCTGGCGCTGGTGGGTGAAAAGATGGGCCATAAGGTCTATCTGGTCATTGAGAAAATGTCGGAAATCGCCATCGTGCTGGAAGAAGCCGAGCGGCTGAACGTGGTGCCGCGTCTTGGCGTGCGTGCGCGTCTGGCTTCGCAGGGCTCTGGCAAGTGGCAGTCCTCCGGCGGCGAAAAATCCAAATTCGGCCTCGCGGCGACCCAGGTTCTGCAGCTGGTTGAAATTCTGCGCGCCGCAGGGCATCTCGACAGCCTGCAGCTGCTGCACTTCCACCTTGGCTCGCAGATGGCCAATATTCGCGATATCGCCACCGGCGTGCGTGAATCGGCGCGTTTCTACGTCGAGCTGCATAAGCTGGGCGTGAATATTCAGTGCTTCGACGTTGGCGGCGGTCTCGGCGTTGACTATGAAGGGACCCGTTCGCAGTCCGACTGCTCGGTGAACTATGGCCTGAACGAATACGCCAACAACATTATCTGGGCAATTGGCGATGCCTGTGAAGAGAACGGTCTGCCGCATCCGACGGTGATTACCGAATCCGGCCGTGCGGTCACCGCGCACCACACCGTACTGGTATCCAACATCATCGGCGTTGAGCGTAACGAATATACCGAGGCGACCCCGCCCGCGGAAGATGCCGCGCGTCCGCTGCAAAGCATGTGGGAAACCTGGCTGGAGATGCAGGAAACCGGCAACCGCCGCTCGCTGCGCGAATGGCTGCACGATAGCCAGATGGATCTGCACGATATTCATATCGGCTACTCCTCCGGCACCTTTAATCTTCAGGAACGCGCCTGGGCCGAGCAGCTGTATCTGAATATGTGCCATGAAGTGCAGAAACAGCTCGATCCCAGCAACCGCGCGCATCGCCCGATAATCGATGAGCTGCAGGAGCGTATGGCGGATAAGATTTACGTCAACTTCTCTCTGTTCCAGTCGATGCCGGATGCATGGGGTATCGATCAGCTATTCCCGGTGATGCCGCTGGAAGGGTTGAACAAGGTACCGGAACGCCGCGCGGTGCTGCTGGATATCACCTGCGACTCCGACGGCGCAATTGACCACTACGTCGATGGCGATGGCATTGCGACCACCATGCCGATGCCGGAATACGATCCGGAAAATCCGCCGATGCTGGGCTTCTTCATGGTAGGCGCCTACCAGGAGATTCTGGGCAATATGCACAACCTGTTCGGCGATACGGAAGCCGTAGACGTGTTTGTCTTCCCTGACGGCAGCGTCGAAGTGGAGCTGTCGGATGAGGGGGACACCGTCGCGGATATGCTGCAGTACGTCCAGCTGGATCCGAACACGCTGCTGACGCAGTTCCGCGATCAGGTGAAAAAGACCGATCTCGACGCTGACCTGCAGCAGCAGTTCCTTGAAGAGTTCGAAGCGGGTTTATACGGCTACACTTATCTGGAAGACGAGTGATATACGTCCTCTCCGTAGCGGAGAGGGAAGAGAGAGGGGAAGGCTCATTACGCCATTCGCCAGACTCACTTGAACACGTAGACATTTGCGGCGATAATTCGCCCAATTAAGCAGCAAACTTATTCAAACCCTTCCTCGTCGGGCCTAACGACGCGGAGGGGTTTTTTTATATTTGTATTTCAATACAACGACTGTAAAAGAGGTCATAACCATGAGCACCTTAGGTCATCAATACGATAACTCCCTGGTATCCAACGCATTTGGCTTTCTGCGTCTACCGATGAATTTTATGCCGTACGACAGCGATGCGGACTGGGTCATCACCGGCGTACCGTTTGATATGGCGACCTCCGGACGCGCGGGCGGGCGTCATGGCCCGGCGGCGATCCGTCAGGTGTCGACTAACCTTGCGTGGGAGCATAACCGTTTCCCGTGGAACTTTGATATGCGCGAGCGGCTGAACGTCGTGGACTGCGGCGATCTGGTTTACGCTTTCGGCGATGCGCGTGAAATGAGTGAAAAGCTGCAGGCGCATGCGGAAAAACTGCTGGCGGCAGGTAAGCGCATGCTTTCATTCGGCGGCGACCACTTTGTGACGCTACCGCTGCTGCGCGCTCATGCTAAGCACTTCGGCAAAATGGCGCTGGTGCATTTCGATGCCCACACCGATACCTACGCCAACGGCTGCGAATTTGACCACGGCACCATGTTCTATACCGCGCCGAACGAAGGCCTGATCGATCCGCACCATTCAGTGCAGATCGGCATTCGCACCGAGTTTGATAAGGACAACGGGTTTACCGTGCTGGATGCGGGTCAGGTTAACGACCGCAGCGTCGACGACGTGATCGCTCAGGTGAAACAGATCGTCGGCGATATGCCGGTGTACCTGACCTTTGATATCGACTGCCTGGATCCGGCGTTTGCGCCGGGCACCGGTACACCGGTGATCGGCGGACTGACCTCCGATCGCGCGATCAAACTGGTGCGCGGCCTCAAGGATCTGAACATTGTCGGTATGGACGTGGTGGAAGTCGCTCCGGCCTATGACCAGTCCGAAATCACCGCCCTGGCGGCGGCGACGCTGGCGCTGGAAATGCTTTACATTCAGGCGGCGAAAAAAGGCGAATAAGCCTCAGACGCTGACTGCTGCTGCGCGACGCATGCGCAGCAGCAGCATGCCTCCTGCGCAAAGCGTTATCAGCTGCGATACCACCAGTACCGAGAATCCTGAGCTTACCGATCCCGCCGATTTCATGACCATTCCCATCAGCAGCGGGATAAACGCCGCGCAGATATTACCGATGCCATTAATAATGCCATAGGCGCTGCCTACCGCTTCGCGCGGCGCATGATGCTGCAAGACCGCCGGGATCGCCGCGCCCTGCAGCCCCCAGAAAACGTTCGCCGCCAGCATAAACAGCGCCAGCATCGCCTGCTGGTGGCTGAGCATCAGCGCCAGTACCGACAGAGCGGTCAGCAGGCCGCCGATAATAAACAGCACCGGCGCCTGCTCCGGGCGCATTTTATCGAGAAGTACCCCTCCGAGAAATTTTGAACCCAGGCTCAGCAGAAACGGAACCGCCGCCAGCAGGCCGGTAGCCTGTAGCGAGAAGTGATGCTCGTCGCGCAGCCAGGCCGGCAGCCAGGCGCTGCTGCCCCATAGATAGCTGAGGGTGGCGATCTCCACCAGCAGGATCCAGCCCAGCAGCGGCGTGCGCCAGGCGAGGGTCAAGGTTGTAATCATACCGGGCCTGGCGCGGCGTTCATTGACGACTGGAGCAGGTAAAAAGCGCCAGACTAAGCCGCCGCCGAGCAGCAGGTTGAGCAGCGCCAGGGCGTAAAACGATCCCATCCAGCCGACGTGCGCCATCAGCCAGGTGACCAGCGGAAAGCCAGCCGCCAGCCCGAGCGAAACGCCGAGAGCGGTCACGGCGTTAGGTTTACCGACCTCATCGGCGGCGAAGCTATCGCTGATAAAGCGGGTTTTCAGCGAGAATAGCGGCCCCTCGGCAACGCCGAGAACGATGCGCGCGATTAACATGCCCAGCAGGGAGCCCAGCAGCGGAGAAACCGCGCAAACCAGCGCCCATATCGCTACGCTGCTTAACAGCCCCTGGCGATAGTTGAGCTTACTTTCTATAAGGGGAGTTAATATTAAAGCCGATAAACCATAACCAAGAAGAAAGCATGTCATCAGCATGCCTTGTAACATTCTGTTTTCATTTAAATGAAAGTGAGCGGCAAATTCGGGGTTCAGAATCATCACTGAGATATTTACCCGATCGACGTAAGAAATAATTATTAACAAAAGTAATGCGATAGTACCTTGCCATCTTGCCGCCATGATTTACCTCTTTTTAAATTTAATACATTTTGGTTATTATTTTTTTGACGCCAGAAATAATCACTTAACTAAAATGGTTCACCTATGAAAATCATTGTTTATTAAGGTTTAATTTTCTTTTTGTTTCATATGTGAAACACCGCAAGCTCCCTTCCTGTTCATTTTTAACGATCTTCATGAAAAGAAGTCAATAGCGCATTTTGTTTCTGAAGAGATAGCGTTTTTTATAATGAAAGGGCGCTTTAAATATCATCATTTCATCTGGCTGCTTTTTTTCGTGATCAATTCCACAGTTAGCTAATTAAAAAGCCATTCATTAACAAATTAGTCACATTGCTGCTTGACGAAAGATTCATCGCTTTTATATTGACCGTATTAAATAAGAAACAGAGTTTCATATATGAAACAAAGCCCGGAGGAATGCGATGAGCTGGATTGGCGTGTGTGACGCGGAGCAAGTACAGGAAGATTTCCCCTATAGCGGCAGTATCGATGGTAAAGAAATCGGTATCTATCTGATTGATGGCGAATATTACGCGCTGGAAGACGTTTGTCCCCATGCGTATGCGCTGCTGAGCCAGGGCTTTGTCGAAGATGGCAAGGTGGAGTGCCCGCTGCATGAAGCGGTATTCGACGTCAAAACCGGCCAGTGTCTGCACGGCCCCGGCGGGCGCAACCTGCATCGCTACCCGGTGCGGGTATACGACAAGCAGATCCAGATTTCTTTTATCGAGGAGAACGTGGCATGAGCGAAACCCTGGACTTTAACCCGGCGCTGCCGGAAAGCCGTCAGTTTACGCCGCCGGCGGAAGGCGGAAACGGCAACATTCACAAACCCGGCGACTACACCAATCTGATCTGGCAAACCCGCAGCCGGGTGCCGGAAAGCTGGGAGCTACAGCTTATCGCCACCCTCGAGACGCTCTTTGAACAGGGCGCAGAAAGCCTCGGTGAGCTGGTGAACGGCCTGAACGGCGTCAGAATGCACGACCAGCAGGGGGAACCGTGGAGCGAGAGCAGCTTCCAGGCATTTCTGCAGGTAAACGGATACTGAGGACACAGCGATGACAACAACGGTACAGAACTATCTTGATAAAGGATTACGCGGCCTGTGGTATCCGGTGCTGGCGAGCTGGGAAGTGCAGTCGGCGCCGGTGGGGATTACCCGCCTCGGCGAACAGATTGTGGTCTGGCGCAATAAAGATGGCCAGGTGCAGGCGCTGGAAGACCGCTGCCCGCACCGCGGCGCGCGCCTGTCGATGGGCTGGAACCTGGGCGATCGCATTGCCTGCTGGTATCACGGCGTGGAAGTGGCCGGTAACGGCGAAGTGAAAGACGTCCCGGCGGTTGACCGCTGCCCGCTGGTGGGTCAGCAGTGCGTTCGCAGCTACAGCGTTCAGGAAGCGCATGGCGCCATTTTCCTGTGGTTTGGCGTCACCGCCGACCAGCAGCCTGATGAGCTGAGCTTTCCGGAAGAGCTGGCC
Organism: Klebsiella sp. HN106; assembly: GCF_051209435.1. Taxonomy (NCBI): domain Bacteria; kingdom Pseudomonadati; phylum Pseudomonadota; class Gammaproteobacteria; order Enterobacterales; family Enterobacteriaceae; genus Klebsiella; species Klebsiella sp. HN106. The sequence continues at coordinate 287,108 of NZ_JBLURD010000006.1, forward strand.
AATAGCGACAAATTTAGCCACTTCCTGTGTACCGCAGCGTGGAAATGCAACTACCAGTACGCGCTGGAAAACGTGATGGACCCGATGCACGGCACCTATCTTCACTCCTCCTCGCACTCGATGGCGGAAGGCGATCGCAAAGCCGACATGGTGCTGCAGCCGACGAAAACCGGGTTTATTTTTGAGAAAAAAGGGCAGGTTGGCGTTAACTTCGACTGGGTCGAACTGGGCAGCAGCGGGGCCTACTGGATGCGCCTCTCTATTCCGTACAAAAAGCGCTTCGGGCCGGGCGGCCACTTCTGGATTGTCGGCATGGTGGTGCCGGAAGATAACGACAACTGCCGCGTCTTCTTCTGGCGCATCCGCGGCGTACAGGGCTGGCAGCGCGATCTATGGCGATTTATGTACCGCAACCGCCTGGAAAAACTGCACTGGGAAGTGCTCGAACAGGATCGCGTGGTGCTGGAAAGCCTGGCGCCGAATGCCCGCGATCGCGAATATCTTTATCAGCACGACGTCGGCCTTTCCCGCCTGCGCCGCATGATGCAGAAAGCGGCAAAAGAGCAGCTGGCGGCCCTGGAAGAGCAGCAGGGAGCCGCCTGATGAACGGTCTGTTGAACGGAAAACGTATCGTCGTCACCGGCGCGGCGCGCGGCCTGGGCTACCACTTTGCCGAAGCCTGTGCCGGGCAGGGAGCGGCGGTAGTGATGTGCGACATTCTGCGGGGCGAACTGGCGGAAAGCGCTCATCGTCTGCAGGAAAAGGGCTACTGCATTGAATCCCATGAGATCGATCTCGCCGATAGCGAGTCGATCGACCGGGTATTCAGCGCTATCGGCGAGCGGGGGGCGATCGACGGGTTAGTGAATAATGCGGCGATGGCCACCGGCGTCGGCGGGAAAAACATGCTCGATTACGATCCGGATCTGTGGGATCGGGTGATGACGGTTAACGTCAAAGGCACCTGGCTGGTGACCCGCGCGGCGGTGCCGCTGCTGCGTGAAGGGGCCGGGATCGTCAATGTCGCTTCGGATACCGCTCTGTGGGGAGCGCCGCGGCTGATGGCCTACGTGGCCAGTAAAGGTGCGGTGATCGCGATGACCCGCTCGATGGCCCGCGAACTGGGGGAGAAACGGATCCGCATAAACGCCATCGCGCCGGGGCTGACCCGCGTTGAGGCGACGGAATACGTGCCCGCGGAACGCCATCAGCTGTATGAAAACGGTCGCGCGCTCAGCGGCGCGCAGCAGCCGGAAGACGTCACCGGCAGCGTAGTCTGGCTGCTCAGCGATCTGTCGCGGTTTATCACCGGCCAGCTGATCCCGGTCAACGGCGGTTTTGTTTTTAACTAATAAGTGAGGCGGTATGGCGAACGAGCAGGAAGTGAAGTATCTGGTGCCGGGGCTTGAGCGCGGCCTGCAGCTGCTGCTGGCTTTTGGCGAACAGCATCGCGATCTGACCTTCGCCGAGCTGCACCGGCTGGTGGATATGCCGAAAGCGACCGCCTATCGCGTGGTGCAAACGCTGGAGTATATGGGCTTTCTCGAACGCAACGCGCGCACCAATACCTTTTCGCTGGGGATGAACGTGCTGCGGCTGGGCTTTGAATATATTGCCTCGCTGGATATCGCCCAGGTAGGTCAGCCGGTTATCGAGCAGCTGCGTGATGTCAGCCAGTGCAGCAGCCATCTGGCAATCCGCGATGGCCGGGACATCATCTACATCGCTCGCGTCAGCGCGGCCGGTTCGCGGATAAACCAGGTCAGCGTCGGCACCCGGCTGCCGGTGCACTGCACCTCGCTGGGCCGCATGCTGCTGACCGATGTTTCACGCAGCGAGTTTGAACAGCTGTTCCCCAACGAGCGGCTGCCGGGCAACACCCCGGGCCAGCTGCACGATCGCGAAGCGCTGTGGCAGATGGTGCAGCAGGATAAAGCCCGCGGCTATGTGATTGGCGAGTCGTTCTTTCGCCACGGCATTTCGTCGATTGTCTACCCGGTGTATGACCGCAGCGGCCGGGTGGCGGGAGTCGTCAGTATCCTGGTGCCCTCCGATGAGATCCCGCAAAGCGATCGCGAGCGGCTGCAGAACGACGTCAGCCTGGCGGCGGACAAAATTTCCGGTTTCCTGGGATATTTGTCTCAGGCAAGTTAAATCAAACACTTAACGGCAGGCGCTTGAGTGCGTCGGGCATGTTTTACGCCCAAATTCGGGCGACTGAACGGTAAAGAGGCGACGAAAAATGAGTATTACCGGAATTGAAAAGCTGGAATTTGGCGTAGATGACCTGAACCATAGCGCCAAATTTATGCACGATTTTGGCCTGGCTGGCGACGCCAGAGGCCGCGTGTTCACCACCCTCAGCGGCGCGCGCATTGAGCTTAACCCGTTGGAGGCCGCCGACCTGCCGCCGGCTTTTGAAACCGGCAATACGCTGCGCCGTATGACCTGGGGCGTGGCCGACCAGGCGGCGCTGGAAGCGCTGCGTCCAAAGCTGGAACGTCAGCCTGGCTTCCGCAGGGTCGACGGCGCGCTGGAGTGCCTCGACCCGAACGGCATGACGCTGCGAGTGCAGGTCAGCCAGCAAAAGGCGGTGGAGCTGAACGTCGAGCCAATTAATCAGTGGGGCGATATTCGTCGTATCGACACGCCGAGTCCGGTTTACGACCGCGCGCAGCCGATCAACGTCGGCCACGTGGTGTTCTTCGTTGAAGAGCTGGCGGCGGTCGAAAGCTTCTATCGCGAGGTGCTCGGCTTCCAGGTGTCAGACCGCTACATTAACCGCGCGGTCTTCCTGCGCTGCGGCGCGCGCGGTGGCCATCACAACCTCTTCCTGCTGCAGCTGCCGAACCGTAAGCGCGGGCTGAATCATGTTGCTTTCACCGTCCGCGATATTCACGAGGTGATCGGCGGCGGCATCGCGATGAACAAAAATGCCTGGAGCACTTTCATCGGCCCCGGTCGCCACCCGGTCTCCTCGGCCTACTTCTGGTACGTCAACAGCCCCACCGGCGGCGCCTTCGAGTACTACACCAACGATGATTATCTGACGGAAAACTGGCAGCCGCGCGAACTGGAGCACTCGTTGGTCTCCTTTACCGAGTGGGCGGTGGAAGGCGGAATCGACCACGATACCCGCCGCCAGCAGAAAAAAACGGAGGCGGTATGACGGCGCGGATCGTGATAGTCGGCGGCGGCCAGGCGGGCGGCTGGGCGGCGAAAACGCTGCGCGACCAGGGCTTCGGGGGCGAGATTTGCGTAGTGGCGGAAGAGGAATGGGATTTCTATGAACGGCCGCCGCTGTCCAAAGCCGCGTTGCTGGATACCGATGCGCAGCTACCGCGCTTGTTTTCGCACGAGGCGCAGCAGGCGCTGAACCTGACCTGGTACCGTCCGCTGCGTGCAGAGCGGATTGACCGACTAGCTAAAACGGTGATTTTAAGTAACGGCGAACGCCTGAGTTACAACGTCCTTTTAATCGCCACCGGGGGGCGAGCGCGTCTACCGGACGAGTCGTGGGCGGCGCATCCCCAGGTTTATACCCTGCGTCACTGGCAGGATGCGCAGCGTCTGAAAAGTCGTCTGGCGGCAAGTCAAAAACTGGCGATAGTCGGCGGCGGCTGGATTGGCCTTGAGATTGCCGCTTCGGCGCGCAAATGCGGCGTGGCCGTAACCCTTTATGAGCAGCAGCCAGCATTGTGCATGCGTTCGGTGAGCGCGGAAGTTTCGCAGGCGCTGGCGCAGATGCACCGCGAGCAGGGTGTCGATATTCGCTGCGGCTGCGGCGCGCTGGAGCTGGAAGAGGATAACGCTCTGCCAACGCTGCACTGCGACGGCCGGCGGGAAACCTTCGATGCGGTGGTGGTGGGGATCGGGGTCGTTCTTAATCTCGAACTGGCGCGCGACGCGGGGCTGAAAACCGAGCGCGGGATCGTTGTGGATAGCCAGGGGCGAACGTCGGATCCGTTCATCTTTGCTGCCGGGGATGTGGCGCAGCATCATCACTACGGCCTGTGCATCCAGTCCTGGGCCTTCGCCCAGAATCAGGCGGTGGCGACGGCAAAAGCGATGCTCAACCCCGATGCGCCAGGCTACGACGACGCGCCGTGGCTGTGGTCGGATCAATATCAGCACAATATCCAGATCCTCGGTATTCCGCAGCCGGGCAGCAGAACGATAGCGCGTGAAGATTCGCTGTACTTCTCGCTGGACGAAAACGGGCGGCTGACGCAGCTGGTGGCGTTTAATGATGCGCGCACCGTCAAGCTGGCGAAGCGCTGGATGGCGGCGGGGAGGGATCTTTCCGATGTCCCGCTCGCCGACCCGGCTTTTTCACTGATGTCGTTGCGATAGCTAACCCGCACCCTTAAGGGGGAGAAATGACCACATTAGAGACTAACGCCGCGCCTGCTGAGGCGAGCGGCGAGGGCATCCGCACGCCTGAAAAAGCGGTTCGCTGGGCCATTCCGCTGTCGCTGCTGGCCTGCGTACTGCTGGCGTTCTTCGACAAAATCAGCATCGCCGCGCTGTTTTCCGATAGCCACTTCCAGCAGGCGATGGGGATCGATTTCGACACCACCCGTCTGGGCATACTGATGAGCGCTTTCCTGCTGAGCTATGGATTCTCTTCGGTGCTGCTAAGCGGCCTGGGCGACCGTATTGCGCCGCTGCGCCTGCTTACCGGAATGATGGCGGTGTGGTGCGTTTTGATGCTGGTGATGGGCTTTACCCATAACTATACGCTGATGGTGACGCTGCGAATTTTGCTGGGTATCGCCGAAGGGCCGCTGTTCCCGCTGGCGTTCGCTATCGTCCGCCATACCTTTCCCCAGCATTTGCAGGCGCGCGCCACCATGCTCTGGCTGCTCGGGACGCCGGTCGGCGCGGCGATTGGCTTCCCGCTGTCGATTTGGTTGCTTAACACCTTCGGCTGGCAGAGCACCTTCTTTGTGATGGCGATGCTGACGGTACCGGTACTGATTTTTGTGCGCATCGGGCTGCGCGGCATCACGCTGGGGGCAAAAGCCAGCGGCGGGCAAACGTCGCAGGAGGCACGCCGCAGCGCGCGCCGCGAGCTGTTTGTCAGCCCGCACTTCTGGATGATCTGCATCTTCAACATCGCCTTTCTCGCCTATCTGTGGGGCATCAACGGCTGGCTGCCCGGCTACCTGATTAAGGGTAAAGGCATTCATCTCGAACACGCCGGCTGGCTGTCGTCGATGCCGTTTATCGCCATGCTGCTCGGCGAAATCATCGGCGCCTGGCTGTCTGACCGCGTCGATAAGCGCGCCGCCGCCTGCTTTATTTCCCTGGCGGGCGCAGGCATTGGCCTGGCGGCGGTGATGCATTTCACCACCCCGCTGCCGGTGATTGCGGCGATGAGCTTTAGCACCTTTATGTGGGGGACCGGCGCACCGAATATTTTTGCGCTGCTGGCCAAGGCAACCCATCCGCGAGTCAGCGCCACGGCGGGCGGGATTTTCAACGGGCTGGGAAACTTTGCCGGGGCGCTATCGCCGGCGGTGATGGGCGCGCTGATCGCCTTCACCCACAGCATGGATTCCGGGCTGATTTTTCTGGCGGTGATGGCGGCGGTGGGCTGCGTCCTGTTACTGCCGCTGCTAAGACGTTACTGAGGATAAAACGATGACTGATTCAACCGTAACTGCAAAACTGAGTCTCAAACCTGAACATCTGACGATGGAAGAGTGGGTCGAGTCGCGTATCGCGCGCTTTGAAGGCCGTAAATACGACTGGAATGCGCTGAAGTTCCAGGCAGATTTCGACCCGAAATATCGTCGCGCGCAGATGCGCTACATCGGCACCGGCGCGACCGGCGTCGCCAGCGATAGCAATACCGTCCAGGCGGAACACTTTACCTTCTCCACCATGGTACTGCCGTCCAGGTGCGAAGGCCCGCTGCACCTGCATGATGATGTGGAAGAGGTGTTCTTCATGCTCAAAGGGCAGATCACCCTGATGATTCAGGATGGCGACAACTATACCGAGACCGTTCTGCGCGAACGCGATCTGATTTCTGTTCCTGCCGGGATTTATCGCGGGCTATTCAACCACGGCGAGGAAGAAGCGCTGATGTGCGTGATGCTCGGTACGCCAAAGCCGCATATTCCGACCTACCCGGAAGATCATCCGCTGTCGAAAGTGAAGCGTAGCTAAGGGGGGATGATGACGGGTTTTCGTGAACAAGGAAGCGGTACGCCGCTGACGCTGCTGCACGGCATCAGTTCCGGCGCGGCCTCCTGGCATAAACAGATGGCGCTTCCCGGCTACCGCGTGCTGGCCTGGGATATGCCCGGTTATGGCGAAAGCCCGATGCTTGCGACGGCGAGGGCGGATGCCGGCGCCTACGCCGATGCACTGGCGCGGATGCTTGACCGCGCCGGGGTGCAGAAAACCGTTCTGCTCGGCCATTCGCTGGGCGCGCTGGTCGCCGCCGCTTTCGCCGCCAGATATCCCCAGCGCGTGCGGTATCTGGTGCTGGCCGACGTCGCCCAGGGCTACGGCCAGGCGGAGGCCGCGCAGCGGGAAAAAGTCTGGCAGGGGCGTCAGCAGCAAATGGCTCTGGGCGGCGAGGCGATGGCCGAGGGGCGGGCGGCGAAGCTGCTGCGCGCCGGCGCGCGCGAAGCCGATGTGGCGACGGTCGCGGCAGGCATGCGCAGGCTGCGCAGTGAAGGCTATCTCGCCGCCGCCTGGATGCTGGCGCACGACGACATCCACCGCTGGCTTGCCGGGTACCGCGGCCGCTTCGCCGTGTGGTGCGGCGAGCAGGATGCCATCACCCAGCCCGAGCTGGTGCAGGGGGTGGCGCTACGCTACGGCATGCCGTATCTCGCCATCCCGCAGGCCGGGCACGCCAGCTATCTCGATAACGCTACGTTTTTTAACCAACAGCTTTTACGCATAGGGGAAGAGGTGCGCGATGAATGCACAAATTGAAGGACGCGTCGCGGTGGTCACCGGCGGCTCGTCAGGGATTGGCTTCGAAACGCTGCGCCTGCTATTGGGCGAAGGGGCGAAAGTCGCCTTTTGCGGCCGCAACCCGGACCGGCTGGCCAGCGCTCACGCGGCGCTGTTAAACGAATATCCCGCAGGAGACGTGTTTTCCTGGCGCTGCGACGTTCTGAACGAACAAGAGGTTCAGGCCTTTGCAGATGCGGTCGGGGCCCAATTTGGCGGCGCTGACATGCTGATAAACAATGCTGGCCAGGGCTATGTCGCCCATTTCGCCGATACGCCGCGCGAGGCCTGGCTGCACGAAGCCGAACTGAAGCTGTTCGGGGTGATTAATCCTGTCAGGGCGTTCCAGCCGCAGCTTGAACGGTCGGACATCGCTTCAATTACCTGCGTGAACTCGCTGCTGGCGCTGCAGCCGGAAGAGCACATGATCGCCACCTCAGCCGCCCGCGCCGCGCTGCTTAATATGACGCTGACCCTGTCGAAGGATCTGATTGGCAAAGGGATTCGCGTCAATTCCATTCTGCTGGGCATGGTCGAATCCGGGCAGTGGCAGCGCCGTTTTGCAGACCGCAGCGATAAGAGCCAGAGCTGGCCAGAGTGGACCGCCGACATAGCCCGTAAGCGCGGGATCCCGATGGCGCGGCTTGGCAAACCACAGGAACCGGCGCAGGCGCTGCTGTTTCTCGCTTCGCCGCTGGCTTCGTTTACCACCGGCGCGGCGCTGGATGTGTCCGGCGGCTTTTGCCGTCACCTGTAAGGAAAGATGATGAAAAAGGTGATGTTAATCGGCTATGGCGCGATGGCGCAGGCGGTCATTGAGCGGTTACCGCCGCAGGTGTCGCTGGGCTGGATCGTGGCTCGCGAGCCGCATCATGCGGCGATCCGCCAGCAGTTTGCCGGGGCGGTTACGCCGCTGAGCGATCCGCAGCAGTGCGATCGGACGCCGGATCTGGTGCTTGAATGCGCCAGCCAGCAGGCGGTAGCGCAGTACGCCGAGGCGGTGCTGGCCCGCGGCTGGCATCTGGCGGTGATCTCCACCGGCGCGCTGGCGGATAGCGAACTGGAACAGCGCCTTCGCCAGGCGGGCGGCAAGCTCACGCTGCTGGCGGGCGCGATAGCCGGTATTGATGGCCTGGCGGCGGCGAAAGAGGGCGGCCTTGAGCGCGTGACCTATCAGTCGCGTAAAAGTCCGGCCAGCTGGCGCGGCAGCTACGCTGAGCAGCTTATCGATCTCAGCGCGGTACATGAAACGCGCATTTTCTTTGAAGGCAGCGCCCGCGAAGCGGCGCGGCTGTTTCCGGCGAATGCCAACGTGGCGGCGACCGTGGCGCTGGGCGGTATTGGTCTCGATGCCACCCGGGTGCAGCTGATGGTGGATCCGACGACCCAACGCAACACCCATACGCTGCACGCCGAAGGACTGTTCGGCGAGTTTCACCTGGAGCTGAGCGGTCTGCCGCTCGCCAGCAATCCCAAAACGTCGACCCTGGCGGCACTGAGCGCGGTACGCGCCTGCTGCGAACTGACATAACGCAGAGAGGCTGAGATGGACGAGTTAGACATTTTTATCGGCGGTCAGTGGCGGCGCGGCGGCGGCAACCTGATGCACAGCCGCTTTCCGGCGGATGGATCGCTTAACGCTTCATTATATGCGGCCAGCCTGGACGACCTGCAGGAGGCGATCGACTGCGCCGATCGCGCATGGCGGGAACCGACGTGGCGGACCATGCTGCCGCATCAGCGGGCAAAGATCCTGCATAAGGTCGCCGATCTGATTGAAGCGCAAATTGACGAGTTAACCCGTAAACAGAGCCGCGACAACGGTAAACCGCTGGCGGAAGCGCGGGGCCTGGTCATGAGCGCGGCGGGCACCGCGCGCTATTTTGCCGCCGCCTGCGAACTGCTGGAAGGCGAGCTGCCGACGCCGCGTCAGGCGGATCTGCTGACCTTGAGCCGCTATGAACCGCTGGGCGTAGTGGCGGCGATTACGCCGTGGAACTCGCCCATCGCCAGCGAAATGCAGAAGGTGGCTCCGGCCATCGCCGCCGGTAACGCGGTGATCCTCAAGCCGGCGGAAGCGACGCCGCTGATGGCGCTGGAGCTGGCGAAGATTTTTGCACAGGCCGGATTACCTCCCGGGCTGCTGAGCGTTCTGCCCGGAAAAGGCTCGGTCATTGGCGATGCGCTGGCTCGCCATCCTAAGGTGCGCAAAATTTCCTTTACCGGCGGTACCGCTACCGGGCGGCATCTGGCGCACGTGGCGGCGGAAAAGCTGATCCCGGCGTCGCTGGAGCTGGGCGGAAAATCGCCAACTATTGTGCTGGAAGATGCCGACATCGAACAGGCGGCGCGGGGCATCTGCTACGGCATATTCAGCTCCGGCGGCCAGGCCTGTATCGCCGGATCGCGTCTGTTCATTGATGAAAAAGTCTATCCGCAATTAATGGCCCGCCTGCTGGAATTAACCCGAGGGCTGCGGGTGGGCCACCCGTTTAGCGGGGATACCCACGTCGGACCGCTGATTAACGATAAGCATCGCCAGAGCGTGCTGGAGTATGTCGAGCTGGCGAAGCGCGAAGGCGGTAGCGTGCTGTGCGGCGGCGAGATCCCGGCGGATCCGGCGCTGGCGGCGGGCAGCTACTTCCTGCCGACGATCGTCGAGGGACTCAACAACCGGGCTCGCGTCTGTCAGGAAGAGATCTTTGGGCCGGTACTGGTGGCGATGCGCTTTCGCGACGAAGCGGCGCTGATCCGCGAGGCCAATGATTCGGTGTTCGGGCTGGCCGCGGGGATCTGGACGCGCGATACCGGCCGCGCCCTGCGCCTGAGCGAACAGCTGGAGGCCGGTACGGTGTGGATCAACACCTACAAGGTTTTCTCTATTTCCACCCCGTTTGGGGGATTTAAAGAGAGCGGTCTGGGCCGCGAAAAAGGTATCCAGGGCCTGAAGGCCTGGATGCAGCAGAAGAGTATTTATCTGGCGACGGGTAATAGCGTCAACCACTGGTGTGATTGAGAGAAGGGTGAGCAATGAGTGAAATGATAACCGTCGGCGACGCCATCGCCAGAACGCTGGAGCAGTATCACGTTGAAGCCATATATGGCGTCATTTCTATTCACAATCTGCCGATCGCCGATGCCGTCGGCCAGCGGGAAAAAATCCGCTTCGTCCCGGCGCGCGGGGAGGCGGGATCGGTGACCATGGCCGACGCCCACGGGCGTTTTTCCGGGCTCGGCGTGGCGCTGACCAGCACCGGCGCCGGGGCGGGCAACGCCGTCGGCGCGTTGGTTGAGGCAATGAACGCCGGCACGCCGCTGCTGCACCTGACCGGTCAGGTCGAAAAGGCCTGGCTGGATGCCGACACCGGGTTTATTCACGAAACCCGCGATCAGCTGACCTTCCTGAAAGCCAGCTCAAAGCGCGCATACCGTATCAGTAACGCCAATCAGGCGGTAGCGCTCCTGCATAAAGCGATTCAGGATGCGCAAACGCCGCCGTGCGGTCCGGTCTCGGTTGAAATTCCGATCGATATTCAAAGCGTGAAAATTCCGCTTTCGCTGCTGACCGCGCCGCTGAAAACGCCACCGGTGGCGGAAGCTGAAGAGGCAATGGTTGATGCGCTGTGGGCGCAGCTTAAGCAGGCGAAGCGGCCGCTGCTGTGGCTCGGCGGCGGCGCTTTAGAGAGCTGCGAGGCGGTGAAGACGCTGGCCGATGCCGGGATGACGGTGATTTCCAGCACCCATGGCCGCGGTATTCTGCCGGATAGCCACCGCGCCAGCCTGCGCGCATTTCACAATTCCCCATCGGTTGAAGCGTTGATTTCACAATGTGATTTCACACTTGTCGCTGGTTCACGTCTGCGCAGTAACGAAACGCGCTCATGGACGCTGGAACTGCCCGCGCCGCGGGTACAGATTGATATCGACCCGGCGGCGGCCAGCCGTAACTATCTGATGGACAATACGCTGGTGGCGGACTGCAGCGCGTTTTTAGACGCGCTGGCGGAACGAGCGCAGGGGCGAATATGGGGCGACGCGCGCTGGGATAGCCAAATAAAAGAAGCGGTGGCGATGGCGGAGCAGGGGCTGCGCGAACAGTGCGGTGATTACGCCAGATTAAATGACGCTATCGCGCAGGCGCTGCCGGAGAACGGTATCCTGGTTCGCGATATTACCGTGTCCGGCAGCCTGTGGGGGAGCCGCCTGTTTCGCGCCCACGGTCCGCTGATGAATATTCATTCTCTGGCCGGTGCTATCGGTATGGGGCTGCCGATGGCGATCGGCACCGCAATTGCTAATCCGCAGCGTAAAGTGGTGGGGCTGGTCGGCGACGGCGGACTGAGCCTGAACCTCGGCGAGCTGGCGACGTTGGCACAGGAGAAGGCTAACGTGACGCTGCTGATTATGAATGACGGCGGCTACGGCGTGATGCGCGGTATTCAGGATAAGTACTTTGGCGGCCGCCAGTATTATAACGAGCTGCATACGCCGGACTTTACGCTGCTGGCGCAGGCCATCGGTCTGCAGGCGTGGAGCGTCGATCGGGCGGATGATTTCCAGGCGGTGATGACTGAAGCGCTGGCGATGCCGGGGCCCTCGGTGGTGGAAGTGAAGATGGGCCAGATCGGCGCGCTGCGTTTTGCCGGGCCGCCGCAAAAGACGCTGTACTAATCTGCCGGCGAGCCCGCATGCCGCCTCCGGGGAAAACGCCCGGCTAGAGGGCCCAAACCCTCTCCTTACCGGGAGAGGGGGGACTCCGCAAGGCGTTCCTCTTCACTATAAACAGTGAGAGTCCGCCGGGGCTTACTTAATCCCGTCGGCCTTCATGCGATCGCGGATATGCTGAGCGCGTTCTTCCGATGCCGGGTGGTCATCAAACATTGAGCTTTGGCGTCCGGCTTCCAGCTTCGCCAGTTTTTCGAAGCTGGTCGCGAGGCCCGCAGGATTAATTCCGCGTTTGCGCAGCAGATCGTACGAGTAGTCATCCGCCTCGGACTCCTGACGCTGGGAGAACTGTGAGTTCACCAGCTTCTCGCCAAGATCGCCCAGCTGCGACTGCGACAGGCTGCCGACGATACCGCCAGCGGAGGCCGCCGCCGCGCGTACCGCGTTGGTGCCTAATGCCACCTGCATGCCTTTCTTCACATGGCCCAGCGCGACGTGACCCATTTCGTGGCCGATAACCGCTTCGACTTCATTATCATTCATCAAATCCATCAGTCCGCTGTAAACGCGGATACAGCCGTTAGCCATGGCGAAGGCGTTAACGTCCTTGGTCTGGTACACTTTATAGTTCACCGGCTGGCCGTTGATGTTGTCCCCCAGCGCGGCGGCGATTTTACTCAGACGTTTGCTGTATTCACTGCTGGCAGGCGCGATAGTCGCTTTCGCATCCATCTCCTGACAGGCTTTGTCGCTTAGGGCTTTGACCTGCTCATCGCTGAGTGAATAAGCCTGGAAAGCTTCTGCGCCGGAACTAAGCAGACCATTGGAGTCCATGTTCTGACATCCGGTAAGCGTTGCTGCGATCCCAAGGGCAAGAAGAGCTGAGCGAATTTTCATTTTTTTATCATCCACAATCTTATGGTTCTTTATCCGAAAAAACGGCGATGGCTGACCTGCCGTATCCTGTGCAAATTATAAATACTATATGAGAATGCGGGCGAGAGGATTACGCCGTAGCACAACGTGTTCCAGAGATTTCTTAAACGGCAAAAGGATGCTCCATGTACATGCTTTGCCGCTTAGGTTACATTGTTCACACTTTTTTCCGGCGTAGCCCAAAACGCGCTGTCGTCAAGTCGCTGCGGGCATGGCCTTCATTATCCGATCTGGAGTCAAAATGTCCTCACGTAAAGAGCTTGCTAACGCTATTCGTGCGCTGAGCATGGACGCAGTACAGAAAGCCAAATCCGGCCACCCGGGTGCCCCGATGGGTATGGCTGACATTGCCGAAGTCCTGTGGCGTGATTTCCTGAACCATAACCCGCAGAACCCGTCCTGGGC